>JBEIPK010000039.1:0-26002 GCA_040377095.1 Novosphingobium sp. | reverse complement strand
CGCCCGCCGCGCGTCCGGATCGCCTCGGCAATCACATAACCATCACCGCCGTTGTTGCCCGGCCCACACAGCACCGTCACCGCGTGATGGCCGCCAACCCGCCAGACCCAGTCGGCCGCGCCGCGCCCGGCAATCTGCATCAGCGCATCGACGCTGCTGCCGCCCGCGATCAGCGCGTCTTCCGCGGCGCGCATCTGCGCCACGGTGAGAATCTGGCCTGAAAGGGGGTCACGGCCAGAAAGTTCAGGAGCGTGCGGCATTGGTAGCGGCCTCAGTGGTTTCCGGTGCGGCAGGGAAGCGGTAGCGGTCCTTGCCGACGCGCACTTCAAGTTCTGCGCCCATCCGCTCTGTTTCGACTTCGTCCGCCCCGTCGGCGGTGGCGATGCGGGTCCCGCCGTCGATGATGCGGAAACGCCGAAAGCCGCCGTCAGGGTGGCGCACGATCCACAGCGGCATGTCCTTCGCACCGGTGTCCTCGACCGTGCAATCGGCAAACGCCTTTGCCCCGCCAAGTGCGCAGGGGATAGCCTTGCTGTTCGCGACTTCTGGCTCTTCGCGGCCCGCCACCGGCTCGGCCGCCGGCTTGCAGGCCGCAAGCGCCAGCGGGAACAGGCAGATCAGGCGCAAGGCTGCGTTCACCGCTTGAGCTGCGTCACATCGCGCACCGCGCCGCGCGCCGCGCTGGTCGTCATTGCGGCATAGGCCTGAAGCGCGACCGATACCTTCCGCGGGCGCGGATGGACGGGCGCCCACGCCGCCTCGCCCTTTGCCTCCATGGCTGCACGGCGGGCATCAAGCTCGGCATCGCTCAGCGCCACGTTGATGGTGCGGTTCGGGATGTCGATTTCGATCGCGTCGCCGTTTTCGACGAGCCCGATCGCGCCGCCTTCCGCGGCCTCGGGTGAGGCATGCCCGATCGACAGGCCCGAGGTGCCGCCCGAAAAACGGCCATCGGTGACGAGCGCGCAGGCAGCGCCAAGTCCCTTCGACTTGAGATAGCTCGTCGGATAGAGCATTTCCTGCATGCCCGGCCCGCCGCGCGGGCCTTCATAGCGGATGACGACAACATCGCCCGCTGTGACCTGCCCCCCAAGGATTCCGGCAACGGCCGCGTCCTGACTCTCGTAAACGCGCGCCGGGCCGGAGAATTTCAGGATGCTGTCGTCAACGCCCGCCGTCTTCACGATGCAGCCATCGCGCGCGATGTTGCCGAACAGCACGGTGAGGCCGCCATCCTGACTGAAAGCGTGCTCGGCCGAGCGGATGACGCCGCCCTGCCGGTCGGTATCGAGGTCATCCCAACGTCGTTCCTGGCTGAACGCGGTCTGCGTCGGCACGCCGCCGGGCGCGGCCATGAAGAACTTGCGCACGGCAGGATCGTCAGTGCGCACGATGTCCCACTGGTTGAGCGCGTGGCCCATAGTCGGAGCGTGGACCGTGGGAAGGCCCGTGTGGAGCAGTCCGGCCCGGTCAAGCTCGCCCAGGATCGACATGATGCCGCCCGCTCTGTGAACATCTTCCATATGAACGTCGGCCTTGGCCGGCGCGACCTTGGACAGGCACGGCACCCGGCGCGACAGCCGATCGATGTCGGCCATCGTGAAATCGATGCCGCCTTCGTGCGCGGCGGCGAGCAGGTGGAGCACGGTGTTGGTCGATCCGCCCATCGCGATGTCGAGGCTCATCGCGTTCTCGAACGCCTGGAAGCTAGCGATGGCGCGCGGCAGCACGCTGGCGTCGTCCTGCTCGTAATAGCGCGTGCACAGCTCGACGATCAGGCTGCCCGCCCGCAGGAACAAAGCCTTGCGGTCGGCATGGGTGGCAAGCGTGGAGCCGTTCCCGGGGAGCGAAAGCCCAAGCGCCTCGGTCAGGCAGTTCATCGAATTGGCAGTGAACATACCCGAGCACGAACCGCATGTCGGGCAGGCGGACCGCTCGATCGCAGTGACTTCCTCGTCGGTGTACTTTTCGTCAGCCGCTGCGACCATGGCGTCGACCAGATCGAGCGCGACTTCCTTGCCCTTGAGGATCACCTTGCCCGCTTCCATCGGCCCGCCCGAGACGAACACCACCGGAATGTTGATCCGCAGCGCGGCCATCAACATGCCGGGCGTGATCTTGTCGCAGTTGGAGATGCAAACCATGGCATCGGCGCAGTGCGCGTTGACCATGTATTCGACGCTGTCGGCGATGAGGTCGCGGCTGGGCAGGGAATAGAGCATCCCGTCATGCCCCATGGCGATGCCGTCATCCACCGCGATGGTATTGAATTCCTTGGCAACGCCGCCCGACGCCTCGATCTCGCGCGCGACCATCTGGCCAAGGTCCTTGAGGTGGACGTGGCCGGGCACGAACTGCGTGAACGAGTTGACCACCGCGATGATCGGCTTGCCGAAATCGCTGTCTTTCATGCCTGTGGCGCGCCACAGGCCGCGCGCGCCGGCCATGTTGCGGCCGTGCGTGGTGGTGCGTGAGCGGTAGGCGGGCATGATCTGGCTCCGGTTGCTGGTTAGCGGTGTGAACTGTCCAGCCCCTACCCCACCAAGGCAGCCGCCGAAACCGAAAACAGTGAATTTGTGTGTCGGAGTGTATCAGCCCCGCAACCGCCTCAGCAGCGCTGCAATGCACAGCACTGCCGCAATCGCCAGCGAGTCGGCCAGCCAGTCTGCCCATTCCGCATCGCGGCCCAGCGAGGGGATCGATTGCAGAACCTCGATCAGCGCGCCCAATCCCGCCAGCGCGGCGAACAGCACGGCGGCCCTGATCCTCGGGTAGGCGAGCGAAGCCAGTCCGGTCAGCACGGCGAAAGCCAGAACGTGCTGGATCTTGTCGCCGGCTTCGGCGGGCAGCTGCGGCGGCGTGGGCAAAAGCGCCATGGCCAGGGTGAAGGCCGCAGCGAGCCAGAACACGGCCCGTGCAATGAGCATCAGCGGTGTTTGGCTCATCGCAGCAGGTCCATCTTCACTGCGACTTCATTGGCGATTCTTGCCAACCGCTCGGCCCAGAGCGCCTGGCCCTCGGCGTGTCCGATCTCGTCCTGCCGGATTTCCACGCCAAGGTACGGCCTTCCGTCCGTCTCGGCATGGCGGTTCATTGTCGCGTTGAGCAGGCGGCCCGAATAGGGTTCCTGATCGCCGACCGTCAGCCCTTCGGCCTCAAACAGGGGGATGGCAAGCCGCGCTGCGCGGTCGTCCTCGTTATACAGGACGCCGACCTGCCACGGGCGCGGCTCCTCGCTGGTGGCAAGGCGCGGCGTAAAACTGTGGACCGAGAGGATCAGCGCGGGCGGACAGTCATCCAGCAAGGCGGCGAGAGCGGCGTGATAGGGGCGGAAGAAGCGGTCCAGCCGCACCTCGTGCCCTGCATGATCCAGCGCGTTGCCCGGAATGGCATGGCCGTCGCTGGCAATCGGCACCGTGCCCGGCCCATGCTCGTCGCGGTTGAAATCGCAGACCAGCCGGCTGACGTTGCCCATGAATGCCGCGATTCCGGGGCGCCGTGCCAGCGCCTCGCCCACTTGCGCAACGCCAATGTCGAGCGCGATGTGCTCGTCCAGCAAGGCGGGATCGATGCCGAGATCGATGTCATCTGGCACCCGGCTCGAGGCATGATCCGAGACGACGAGAATGCCGCCGAAGCGCGGTTTGCCGACAAGGCGCCAGGGCTGGTCCGCGCTCATCGCAGGAACCCTGCCATCGTCCACCAGGCGCTCGGCATGGCAGCTTGCGCCGCGTCTCGGGCCCGCGCGGAATCGTAGAGCGCAAAGCAGCTCGCGCCCGAACCTGACATGCGGACGCACCATGCAGGCGTGGCACGCAAGGCGGAGACCACGTCCCCGATCACCGGGCACCGTGCGATGGCTGGAGCTTCGAGGTCGTTGCGCCCCTGCATCGCGATCTCCCGTGCTGTTCCTTCAGGCATCGCGCCGCGGTCCACACCGTCCCAGTCCCTGAATACCGGGCCCGTCGCCAGCGGAACGCGCGGATTGACGAGCAGCACCGGCGTTCCCGCCAGATCCTGTGGACCGGGGACAAGCTCGGTCCCGGTGCCGCGCCCAATCACCGTCTCGCTGTCGACGCAGGCGGGAACGTCCGCGCCCAGCCTTGCCGCGCGGGTCCGCCAGTCGTCGGGAAGGCCGTTCAGGCGACGCATGATGCGAAACACCGCACCAGCATCCGCCGATCCGCCGCCCAGCCCCGCCGCGACCGGCAGCCGCTTTTCAAGGTCGATGCGAAGGCCGGCGGCATGGGGCAGCGCGTTCATTGCCTTGACCACCAGATTGCCCAGCGGATTGTCGATATCGCGCGCGAATTCGCCGCCAAGGTTGGCCTGATCCCACGGGCTGTCCTCGGCGGTCAGCACGTCGCCCGCATCGACGAAAGCGAACAGCGTTTCCAGCTCATGATAGCCATCCTCGCGCCGCGCCCTGACGTGCAGCGCAAGGTTGATCTTGGCGTAGGCGGTCTCGGTCAAAACCACCGGCTGCACGCCTTACATGTTCGGATAGTTCGGCCCCCCGCCGCCTTCCGGCGAGACCCAGGTGATGTTCTGCGTTGGGTCCTTGATGTCGCACGTCTTGCAGTGGACGCAGTTCTGCGCGTTGATCTGGAGGCGCGGCCCCGCGCCGTCGGGATCGACGTATTCATAGACCCCCGCCGGGCAATAGCGCGCCTCCGGTCCGGCATAAACCGGCAGGTTGACCCGCGTCGGCACCTCGGTATCGGTGAGGACCAGATGGCAGGGCTGGTCTTCCTCATGGTTCGTGAAGGAGAACGACACGCTGGTCAGCCGGTCAAAGCTGATGACACCGTCGGGCTTGGGATAGTCGATCGGCCTGAACAGGTCCGCGCGCTTCGTAGCCGAGGCGTCAGTGTGGTGCTTCATGGGCTTGAACAGCGGCATTTTCAGGTAACGCAGCCACATGTCGAAATTGGCGAGCGCGGAGCCGAACAGGTCGCCGCTGAACTTGGCGGTGAGCGGCTCGGCGTTCTGGACCAGCTTGAGTTCGTCGGCGATCCAGCTGTCGCGAACGGCGGCGTCGTATTCCATCAGTGCGTCGCCCTCGCGCCCGCCCGCGATGGCGGCCGCGATGCTCTCGGCCGCGAGCATCCCGCTCTTCATCGCGGTATGGCTGCCCTTGATGCGCGGCACATTGACAAAGCCCGCCGAGCAGCCCGCAAGGACGCCGCCCGGGAAGGCAAGCTGCGGCACCGATTGCCAGCCGCCCTCATTGATGGCGCGCGCACCATAGGAGACGCGCTTGCCGCCTTCCAGCAGCTCGCGGATCGCGGGGTGCTGCTTCCAGCGCTGGAATTCCTCGAAGGGATAAACGTAGGGATTGGCGTAATCGAGCGCGGTGACGAAACCCAGCGCCACCTGGTTGTTGGCCTGGTGGTATAGAAACCCGCCGCCCCACGAATCGCTTTCCGAGAGTGGCCAGCCCTGCGTGTGCAGAACCCGGCCCGGCACGTGCTTTGCAGGTTCGATGTCCCAAAGTTCCTTGATGCCAAGGCCGTAGATCTGCGGCTCGCAATTGGCCTCAAGGTCGTACTGTGCCTTGAGCTGCTTGGTGAGGTGGCCGCGCGCGCCTTCGCAGAACAGCGTGTACTTTGCGGTCAGCTCCATGCCGGGCTGATAATCGCCCTTGTGGCTGCCATCGCGCGCAACGCCCATGTCGCCAGTCGCGACGCCCCGCACCGCGCCGCTCTCGTCATAGAGGATTTCGGCGGCGGGAAAGCCGGGGAAGATTTCGACGCCCAGTTCTTCTGCCTTGCCCGCCAACCAGCGGCACAGGCTGCCGAGCGAGCCGGTGTAGTTGCCGTGATTGCTCATGAACGGAGGCATCACGATGTGCGGGATGGAAACCTTGGCGCCTTTGGTGAGGTACCAGTGCCAGTTGTCCGTCACGGGCGTTTCAGCCATAGGGCACCCGTCTTCCCGCCAGTCAGGCAGAAGCTCGTCGAGCGCTTTCGGATCTACGACCGCGCCGGACAGGATATGCGCCCCGACCTCGGACCCTTTTTCAAGGATGCAAACCGAAAGGTCCGGATTGACCTGCTTGAGCCGGATCGCCGAGGCAAGGCCGGCCGGCCCACCGCCAACGACAACGACATCATAGGGCATTGTTTCGCGTTCGCTCATGGCTCTTTCCGGTCCTGTTGATCGCGCATCATCGCTGCATATTCCATTTGCGCCTTGATTGGTGCTGCCCGGCAGGTCAAGACCGCAGGCATGGCGCGGCCCGAAAATCAGCCTTTGACAGAGGAAATCGCGGCTGTTGTGGCGTGGTGGCGCGATGCAGGCGTAGACTGCGTGTTCCGCGACGCCCCGGCGAGCTGGATCGTTGCCGAAGCGAAGCCGGCAGAAGCCGCTTCGCCCGCAGTCATGCCCAAACCTTCGGTCGATGCGCTCCCTGCCCACGCCATCGATGCGGCGGCACTGCCCACCGACCTCGATGCTTTCCGCGGCTGGTGGATGAGCGCGCCCGAACTTGACGCAGGCCGCGTGTCAGGACGGGTGCCGCCACGCGGCGAACCGGGCGCCGCACTGATGGTCCTGGTCGAGGAACCGGAGGCGTCCGACACCGATCGCCTCATTTCCGGACCGCAGGGCCGACTGCTCGATGCCATGCTTGCGGCTATGGGTTTAAATGCTGGCGAGGTCTATGTCGCCAGCGTCCTGCCACGCCACATGCCGCTCCCCGACTGGGCGGAGATTGCCTCCGCCGGATTCGGCGCAGTGCTCGCCCGCCATGTCTCGCTGGTCGCGCCGCGACGGATTATCGCGCTCGGCGGCAACATCCTGCCGCTTGCGGGCAACAATCTGCCGAATAGACAGGATATTTCACGCGAATTTAACCATGAGGGCACCAGCATCCCGCTGTTCGCAGGCAGGGGGCTTGCCGCACTGCTGGAACGACCGCGCTGGAAGGCGCAGTTGTGGCGTGACTGGTTGGACTGGAATCAAGCTGTTCCGGCCGGCTGACGAAAGGTTGAAGACGATCGTGGCAGGTATGCGTATCCGAAATTTGGCAGTGTCCTCCGGCCTGATGGCGGCGGCCGCGTCGCTGCTCGTCGCCGCGCCGGCGCAGGCCAACAGCGCCGCCGTCGACTATTTCCGCGCCCGCGCCGACCGCAGCGCCGCCCCTTCGCTTCTTAGCCAGGACGACCGCGCCTATTACCGCGACCTCTTCACCGCGATCGATCGCAAGGACTGGACGCAGGTGCAAGCGATGTTCGCCAGGCGCAGCGAAGGCCCGCTCCACGATCAGGCACTGGCGGAATACTATCTGGCGCCCGATTCGCCCAAGGTCGAACTCGCCCAGCTTAACGCCTGGATGGCGCGCGGGACCAACTTGCCGCAGGCCGAGCAAGTCGCCCGGCTGGCACTGAAGCGGGGGGCCGAGGCGCTGCCGCAGTTGCCCGGATCGCAGTCTTTCGTCAGCCTGCCGGGCCAGTCGCGGCGAACGCGCCCGTCCGCCACGATGGACGGCACCATGCCCGCGCAGATCGCCGGCGGCATTCTTGAGCGGATCAAGAACGACGATCCAATGGGCGCGCGGCTTCTGCTCGACGGGATCGATGCGTCGCTGAGCAACGCGGCGCGGGCCGAGTGGCGCCAGCGCGTGGCGTGGAGCTTTTATATCGAGAACGACGACGCCAACGCCTATCAAGTGGCCCAGCTTGCCACACAGGGCGAAGGGCCGTGGATCGGCGAGGCATGGTGGACGGCTGGCCTTGCCGCGTGGCGGCTGAACGATTGCGAAGGCGCGGTCCAGGCCTTCGGCAACACCGCCCAGCGCGCCGAGAACCCCGAACTGCGCTCTGCCGGCCATTTCTGGAAGAGCCGCGCCCTCGTCCGATGCCGCAAGCCCGAGCAGGCCGCCGCCAGCCTCCGCCTCGCCGCCGCGAATGACGAGACGCTGTACGGCATGCTCGCGGCCGAACAGCTCGGCACCCGGCTTTCCGCCCAGCACGGCGCGGCCGATTTCACCCAGGCCGACTGGCAGCGGCTTCGTGAAAACCCGAACGTCCGCGCCGCTGTCGGGCTGACCGAGATCGGGCAGGACAGCCGCGCCGACGAAGTGCTGCGCCACCAGTCGCGGATCGGCTCGCCCGATCAGTACCAGCCGCTCACCCGGCTGGCGCGCGATCTTGGCCTGCCCTCGACCCAGCTATGGATGGCCTACAACGCGCCGCGTGGGGGCAAGCCGGAACCTGCCATCCGCTTTCCCACGCCGAAGTGGACCCCGGTGGGCGGATGGAAAGTCGATCCGGCGCTGGTCTATGCCCATGCGCTTCAGGAATCGGTCTTCCGCGCCAGCGTGGTCAGCCCTGCCGGCGCGCGCGGCCTGATGCAGATCATGCCCGCTGCAGCACGCGATCATGCCTCCGACCTTGGCTACACCGGCTCGGTCACCGATCTCAACAAGCCGGAAGTCAACCTCGCCTTCGGGCAGCGCCATCTCGGCATGCTGCGCGCCTCGCCCGGCACGCAGGGCCTGCTGCCCAAGGTCATGGCCGCCTACAATGCGGGCCTTGCTCCCATCACGCGCTGGAACACCGATATTCGCGACGGCGGCGACCCGCTTCTTTGGATCGAATCGATCCCCTATTGGGAAACGCGCGGCTATGTGAACATCGTCATGCGCAACTACTGGATGTACGAGCGGCAAGCGGGCGGTCCTTCCGAAAGCCGGATGGCGCTGGCGCAGGGTCTGTGGCCGACCTTCCCCGGCCTGACTGGATCAAGCGCCGTACGCATGGCGGCGAACGGAGCATTGATGCGTGGCCGCTGACCATGCCGATTGATCAGGCCCGCCCGTTCAAGCCGATCAACATCGCGGTCCTGACCGTTTCCGACACGCGCGGCCCCGACGACGATACCTCCGGCGATCTTCTGGCGCAGCGGGTCAAGGATGCGGGACATAACCTCGTCGCCCGCGCGCTGGAAGTCGACGATGCGCTTCGCCTCGCCAACCGGCTCAACAACTGGATCGATGACCGCGATATCGATTGCGTCATCACGACCGGCGGCACCGGCCTTACCGGGCGCGACGTGACGCCGGAAGCGCTGGAACGGGTGCGACAATCGAGCGATGGCAAGGACATCCCCGGTTTCGGCGAACTGTTTCGCATGATCAGCTATGCCAGCATCGGCACGTCGACGGTGCAGTCACGCGCCTGTGCCATCGTGGCGCGCGGGACTTACGTCTTCGCGCTGCCCGGGTCGAATGGGGCAGTGAAAGACGGCTGGGACGGCATCCTTGCCGAACAGCTCGACAGCCGGAACCGGCCCTGCAACTTCATCGAACTGATGCCAAGGCTGCGCGAAGCCTGAGCCGAGTTTACCGCAGCCGGGGCAGGACCTCTCGGGCAATTAGGTCGATGCGCCGCTGGCCCTGTTCGATGGGCTCACCGGGCAACTGTGCCCAGAAATGGATGTCCTCGACCTGCGGATAGGCGGCGATCATGGCGCCAAGCTTTTCCACCGCGACGTCCGGGGTCCAGATTTCGTAGAGACCATGCTCCAGCGCCGCTGCGGCGTCGGGGAACGGCGGCGTGGTTTCGGGCGGCCCGAAGGCGCCCCAGCGGATGTACTCGTTCGACTGGTAGAGCGCATGCGGTCCGATGCGGCTCGCCTCCGCCTCGGGATCGTCTGTGATGATGGCCCAGTTTCCGGCGACAATGCAGCCTTGCTCCGGAAGCTTGCCGGCCTTTTCCAGCGCCGCGACGTAAATGTCCTGGCCGATGCCGCCCGTCGACAAAAAGCCGTCGGCAATGCGGGCAGCGCGCTCGATCGCGGGCTGCGCCATGCCGCCCAGGAGGATGCGCGGCGCGATTTCGGGCACCGGCGTGATCGGGTGCTTCCCAACCGTGAAGCGCTTGCCGGCAAAGTCGATGTCCTCGCCGGTCCATGCCTTGCGGATGATGGCGATGGCTTCCTCGATCAGGCTGGGCCGATGCTTCAGCTCGCGGCCGAACGCCTCGAATTCGGACTGCTTGTAGCCGATCCCGACGCCAAGGTCGAAACGACCGCCGGTCAGCAGCGAGAGGGTCGCCGCGTCTTCGGCAATGCGCTTGGGATCGTGCAACGGCAGGATCATCAGGTTGGTGCCGATGCGCATGCGCGTTGTTCGCGCGCCGATGGCCGCAGCGATCACCAGCGGCGACGGCGTATAGCCGTCATCGCAGAAGTGGTGCTCCGTCAGCCAGACCGAATCGAAACCCAGCGCCTCCGCCCCCGCAATCTGGTCGAGGTAGTCCCCGTACATCCGGCCGAATGGCTGGCGCCACTGCGCGGGATTGCGGAAATCGTACCACAGCCCAAAGTTCACCTTGCGCGCCATCACCCGATCTCGTCCAGAAAGCCTGTCACGACAGCGACATAGCGGTCATAGTCTTCGATCTGCGGGGCGTGGCCCACCCCTTCGAAGGCTTCCAGCCGGCCGTTCTTCGCGATCCTTGCGGCAACCTCGCCGGCACCGGGCGGCACGAACGTGTCCTCCGTGCCGACGATCGCCAGCACCGGCACGTCAAGCGCGGCGAGCATCTCGCGCTGATCGATCGTGCCAAGATCGCCTAGCGGCAAGTCTGCGCCCGGCGTCGATTGCCAGAAGATCTCGCGCATCCAGTCGATGGTCCCCTGCCCCACCGGCTTCGCACAGACAGCGGGGGCAAGGTTGTGGAAAAACTCGGCCCGGTTCGGCCGCATGGATGCCAGCGTCGCCTTGAGGTCCGCGTCCGTCCCGCCGTACGGGAAGTCAGGTCCCTGCGTATAGCGCGGGCTTGCACCGCACGTCAGGATCAGCCCGGCGCAGCGGTCTCCAAGCAGATGCGCGGTGTGGGTTGCGATCGGGCCGCCAAGCGACCAGCCGTTGAGGACCACGCCGTCGAGACCCAGCCGGTCGACCAGGGCCACCGCATCCTGCGCCGAGGCCACGACCGAGGTGACGGCGAAATCCTTGTCCGACAGACCGCAGCAACGCTGGTCAAACGCAGCGACTGCATGCCCGCGTTCCCTGAGCGGATAGAGCAGCGTATCCCAGACCCGCAGGTTCATCGCCCAGCTGTGGATGTTCAGGACCGGGCGGGCCTTGCCGGTGTGGTGCTCGAAATAGATCGAGCGTTCGTCTTCGACCATGAGTCGGGGCATTTCTATCTCCCTTGCGATCCTGTCAGCCCGGAGGCGTCAGCGTAATGCCGACAAGCGGGCTGAAGTGGTGCATCTTCACATGGCGGCGCGCAATCTTCCAGACGCTGCCGCGCCGTTCGAACCGGTCGGTGTAAGTCGCGGCAACCGTCTGCGACTGGCCATCGGATGTGTTGCCGATGCAATAGACGTCGCAGACCCCGTCGGCCGCATCAGGGCCATTGAACGCGACGCGCAGGTTGGTGGTATAGTGCGTCGAGACATCCCAGGCAGGCCAGAGGATTTCCTTCACTGCGCGGGTCACGCCCTCGTGGCCGACAAAGTTCCCGAACGGGGGGCCGACTTCCCAGACGCAATCCTCCCACCAGATGGCGATGAAGCGGTCCCAGTCGTGCTTGTCGAAGCCGAGGCAGTAGTCGGAAACAAGGTCCTGCAAGGCAAATCGGCTGAGCAGGTGGTCGAGCGCGGCGGCGTCTGCGGTCATGATGCGGCTCCCTTGCCAAGATAGGCGGCGAACTTCCGCTCCGCCTCGGCGCGGCGGGCGGGGACGTGGTAGGTGGGGAATACGCCGGGCGACGGCGTAATATCGCGCAGGACATCGCGCGCGACCGAAACCTTGTGCACTTCGGTCGGACCATCGACGATGCCCATCTCGGGCACGTATTGCCACATGTCCATCAACGGCGTTTCGTTCGACATGCCGAGCGAGCCGTGGAGGTGCAGCGCCCGGTAGACCACGTCCTTCAGCACGCCCGGCATCGCTGCCTTGATCGCCGAAATCTCGCGCCGGACCGGACGGGTGTAGGCCTTGTCCCTGTCAAGCAGCCAGGCAGCATAGAGCACGTGAAGCCGGAACTGGAGAATCTGGGTGTACGAATCGGCGATCTTTTCCTGGACCAGCTGCTTGTCGGCCAGGCGCTCGCCTTTGGTGACGCGGCTGACGGCGCGCTCGCACATCATGTCGAGCGCCTTATTCAGCATGCCCACCGTGCGCATCGCGTGGTGGATGCGCCCGCCGCCAAGCCGCGACTGGGCCACCTTGAAGCCGGCGCCCACCGGCCCGAGCCGCGCGCTGTCGGGCACGCGGCAGCCGGAAAAGCGCAGATAGCCGTGAACGCCCGAGCCGATCTCGTCGCGCGGACCGACAGCAGTGTTGCGCAGGATCTCCATCCCCGACTGGCCCGCAGGCACGATGAACATGGTCGATCCCTCGTGCACCGGCACATCCGGATCGGTGATCGCCATGACGATGACGAACGCGGCGATGCAGGCGTGGCTGGCGAACCACTTCTCGCCCTCGATCACCCAGTCATCGCCCTCGCGCGACGCCATGCACAGGAACTGGCCGGGGTCCGATCCGGCCTGCGGCTCGGTCATCGAGAAACATGACACGATCTCGCCCTCAAGCAGCGGCGCAAGGTAGCGCTCTTTTTGGTCGGGCGTGCCGAAACGCGCGATGATCTCGGCATTTCCGGTATCGGGCGCCTGCGTGCCGAACACCACCGAGGCAAAGCGGCTGCGGCCAAGGATCTCGTTCATCAGACCAAGCTTGATCTGACCAAAGCCCTTGCCGCCCAGTTCGGGACCAAGGTGACAGGCCCATAGGCCCTTTTCGCGCACGATCTTCTGGAGTGGCCGCATCGCCTGCATTGCGGCCCCCCGGGGATCGAACGGATCGGCGGGTCCGCGAAACACGAGGTCGAGCGGCTCGATTTCCTCGCGGACGAACTCGTTCATCCAGTCGAGCTGGGCCTGGAACTCTGGTTCGACGGAAAAGTCGAAAGGCATCTGGCAATCCTGTCAGTCAGTGGGAAAGCGAAGTGGAGCGAATCAGCAGGCCGCGTACCAGGCGCCGTCGATCCACAGTTCGGCGCCGCTCACGTAGCGTGCCTCGTCAGAGGCAAGATAGAGCGAGCCGTGCGCGATATCCATCGGATCACCGACCTCGCCCATCGGGATCGCGGCCTTGATAGCTTCGTCCTGCTCGGGCGTGATGTCGCCAAGGATGGGCGTGCGGATCTGACCCGGAAATATTGTGTTCACGCGGATGCCCCGTTTCGCGAATTCAAGGGCAGCGCCCTTGCTCATCACCCGCACCGCAGCCTTCGAGGCATGATAGCTAATCGCATCGGGGCTGCCGATCAGGCCGTAAAGCGACGATATGTTGACGATCGCCGCGTTGCCGGTCTTGAGCAGTTCGGGCGCGGCCGCCTTCATGCCAAGGAACGGCCCGGTCTGGTTCACGGCAATCATTCTTGCCCAGCCGTCCTCGGTCTCGGCCTCGACTCCGCCGGGGTGGAAGATTCCGGCGTTGTTCACCAGAGTCGTCAGCTTGCCGAAAGCGGCGACGGTTGCCGCGACGGCCGCCTGCCAGCTTTCCATGCTGGTGACGTCGAGTCGCACGAACCGCGCCGTGCCGCCCTCGCCCGCGATCTCCGCAACGGTTTGGGCGCCAAGTTCGTCCTGCACGTCGCCGATCATGACCTGCGCGCCTTCGCGGGCGAAAAGGCGCGCCTGCGCGGCGCCGAGACCGCTCGCGCCCCCGGAAATCAGTGCAACCTTGCCTTCCATCCTGCCAGCCATGTTCTTCTCCCGATGGGGCCGCCTTGCTGGCGAAACCCCTGTTCACGTCGCGCCAACGCGACTGGATGCGGGACGAAATAATCACACTTGCTTGTCGTAAGCAAGTATGGTTATTGTCGTCGCGTCGCCGTGCATAACGACACATATGCGGCGGCAGAGCAATGCGACCGGTGAAGCGCCGGCGATGCCCGGGACTGAGGGAGAACTCGATGCAACGAAACCTGAATTGCCAGCGCGCGGCCCTTTCGCTTTCAGTTGCCGCCACGGCCCTCGCATGGAGCCTGCCGGCGTTTGCCGAGCAGCAGCCGTCAGAAGGCTACAGCCTCGAAGAGATCGTGGTCACCGCCCGCAAGCGCGAAGAGCGGATGCAGGACGTGTCCGCCTCAATCAGCGCGCTGTCCGCCGGCGAACTCGCCCGGCGGTTTGACAGCGACGTGCGCGATTTCGCGAATTCCTCGCCCAACGTCATTATCGACGATACCCAGCAAGGCCCCGGAGGCGTTGCGGCGGTGTACATCCGGGGCATCGGCGTCGCTGACGTGGAGAAGTCGGTCGATCCCGCAGTCGGCGTGGTCTATGACGACGTCTATATCGGGCAGAGCTCGGGCAGCCTGCTGAAAGCCATCGACATCGAGCGGGTCGAGGTTCTTCGCGGACCGCAGGGCACGCTGTTTGGCCGCAATGCCACCGGCGGCGTCATCAACCTCGCCCGGTCCCGCCCGAGCTATGATCTGGCCGGCAAAGCCCGCCTTACCTACGGCCGCTTCGATACCCTGAAGGCCGAGGCCGTGGTGAGCGGCGGCCTGTCCGACAAGGTCGCGGTAAAGGTCAGCGGCGCCTACGAGAAATCTGACGGCTACATCTACAACCGGTTTTACCAACAGCCCGGCCAGCGCTCGGAATTCTATTCGTTCGGCGGCGCGGTCCTGTTCCAACCGACCGAAAACCTCGATATCCAATTGAGCTACGATCACCAGAAGACGAAACAGGACCCCCCGCAGCTGCTGGCGGTAAACAAGCCCACAGACCTGTTCTGCGCCGCCTACGGACAGTGCTCGGCCACGCCGCGCGCGCCGACTTCGGGCGATCGCTACGTCAGCGTTGCCGATGGCCGGCTGCAGAAAAACGCCTTCTTCAAGCTTGATCTCGCCATCGCCAAGGCAACTTACGACCTGGGCGGCGACTTTCAGGCCGATTACATCCTGGGCTATCTGAAGACCGACGAAGGCGCGCACCAGGACTTCGATTCCTCACCGCTGACGCTGTACCACACGGATCGTCCGGCGCGCTGGCGGCAGACCACCCACGAACTGCGGCTGACCAAAGGCGGGGCCGGACCGCTGACATTTGTCACCGGCCTCTACCTTTGGGATTCGCGTTACACCATCAACCTCAAGAACTACATCGGCTTCGCCGGCGCGCCGCTGCTGACGAGCGCGCAGGACGTGCGCCAGACCAACAAGTCGTATGCAGCCTACGCAGAGGCCGACTACAAGTTCACCGATGCCCTCAAGCTGACCGTTGGCGGACGCTACACCCACGACAAGAAGACCAGTCTGGTCAACGACCTCCCGGTGTTCGTCTATGGTTCGCTGGTGGAAGCCAACCCGGTGGCGACCTTCCCCGGCACCATCGTCATGGCCCGGCCCGTCAAGGAAAACTGGTCGAAGTTCACGCCGAAGGTGTCGCTGAGCTACAACTGGTCCCCCGACGTGATGACTTATGCGCTGTGGTCGCGCGGGTATCGCGGCGGCGGGTTCAACGGCCGTCCCTCGACCATCGGTGCCGCGACGATCCCCTACGATCCCGAAACGCTCGACAACTATGAACTGGGCTTCAAGTCTGAACTCGCGGACGGCCGGGTCCGCCTCAACGGCGCAGTGTTCCTGATGAAGTACAAGGACATGCAGCAGGATCTCGACGTTCCCGCGCCGGGCACTTCAACAGGGCGCGAAAACCGCACGATCAATGCCGCTGCAGCCGATCTGAAAGGCTTCGAACTCGATCTGAACGCCCGGCTCACCGAAAGTCTGCGGATCAACGGCAACCTTGGTTACCTTGACGCCAAGTACAAGAACTTCTTCGGCGACATCTACAGCACCGGAACGCCGATCGACGCCAGCTTCCTGAAGATTCGCCGCGCACCGAAGTGGACCTGGAATCTCGGCGCGACCTGGGATGCCGAAGTCGGCCCGGGCAAGTTCTGGATAACCGGCGAAGTCCACTATATCGGCCCGCACGAGATCACCTTCCTCAACAACCCGAACTTGCGCAATCGGGGCCAATATCTCGTCGATGGTTCGCTCAACTATCAATGGAACAACACCACCGTCTCGGTCTTCGGCAAGAACCTGACCGGCGAGAAAGGCTGGACAATCGGCTACGACGTGCAAGGAGTGTGGAGCTACGCCGCACCGCGTCCGCGCAAGAACTGGGGCGTGGCGGTAACCCAGACGTTCTAGGGACAAGGCGTGGACAGTTCGGCAAAAGAGGCATCGCCCCGGCGGTGGGTGGTGACAGGCGCCTCTCGCGGGATCGGCAGGGCCATCGCCCAGCGGGCGCTGGCGGCGGGCGACCGGGTCTGCCTGCTGGCGCGCAGCGGCGAAATTGCGGCTGCCGCCAACGCGCTCGGACCGGAGGCAATGGGTATCCCCGCCGACGTGACCAACCCGGCGCAGGTCGAGGACGCTTGCGCCGCGGTCGAGCGCCGGTGGGGCGGCATCGATGTGCTTGTCAACTCGGCGGGGCTGCATCGCGGCGGCAAAGTCGATAGCCTGAGCATCGAGGACTGGGACGCGACGCTGGCCACCAATCTGTCCGGCCCCCTCCACGTCGTTCGCGCGGCCCTCCCCCACATGGGCCCTGGCGGGTCCATCGTGAACGTCGGCGCGGTCGTCGGCTTTCGGGGCTTTCCCGGTGACAGTTGCTACGGTGCCTCAAAGGCCGGCCTCTCGGGCCTGACGCAGGTTCTTGCCGCCGAGTTGGCGGCGCGCGGCATTCGCGTGAACCTTGTGATCCCGGGCTTCGTGATGACCGAAATGACCAGCGGCGTCAGCGAACGCGCGCGCGGCGCGATCGTCGCCAAAGTTCCGCTTGGCCGGATGGGCGAGGCGAACGAAATCGCCGATGTCTGCTTCTGGGTGGCCGGTTCCACGTACATGACGGGCTCCGTGGTCGCCACCGACGGAGGCCTCATGTGCACGCTGTAGCGGGCACGGACGCCGCATTTGCCGACTGGATGGCGGCCAACGCCGGCCTTGCGGGCGCGCGCCTCGGCCCGCTGCTGGGCGGCGGCAACGCAAACGTGACGCGGCTGGTTGAATGCGGGGATCGGCGTTTCGTCCTGCGCCATCCCCCGGCCGCGCTTGTCTCCGAAACCGCAGCCAGCGGCATATCGAGGGAATTCCGCGTCGCCTCGGCCCTCGCCGGGCGCGCGCCAGTGGCGGGGCCCGTGGCGTTTTGCGAGGACCCGGAGGTTATCGGCGCGCCGTTCATGGTGTCCGAATTCATCGATGGGGTGGCCATCACCGAACGCTTGCCTGACGCCTATTCCGACGAACCGGGCACCGTAAGCGCGATCGGCGAAGCGCTGGTCGATGCGCTTGCCGCCGTCCACACAGCCGACTGGCGCGAGGCGCCGGGCGCCGACTTCGGACGACCTGAGGGATTCGCCGAGCGGCAAATCGATCGCTGGCTCAGGGTCCGCGCCCGAGACCGGGTCCGCGACCTGCCCTTGCTTGACGAGCTTGGCTGCTGGCTGGCGGCGAACCTGCCCGACCCTGCACCGCCGGCCATCGTCCACTGCGACTACCACCTCGACAACACACTGTTCGACCGCACAGTACCGCGAATGCGGGCGATCATCGACTGGGAAATGGCGACCATTGCCGACCCGCGCGTGGATCTGGGTCTGGTGACGATGTTCTGGAACCGCGACGAGGCGAAGGAGCCGGGCTTCCGCTTCGTCCAGCGCGTCTCGAACCGGCAGGGCGTGATCCCGGCGCACGATCTGGCGGAGCGCTGGTCGGCGGCAACAGGTATAGGCCTCGCCGGTTTTGACTGGTTTCGCGTCTTTGCCTTCTGGCGACTGGCCGCGATCGTCGAGGGAGCCTATGTCCTCTACCGGCGCGGCGAAGTCGACAGCGCCTATGCGCGGGGCCTCGAAACCGATGTGCCAGCACTCCTGCGCGAGGCAGCGGAGGTTCTGGGATGAGCCAGATGCACGCCACCATGATGGCGGCGCCGATGACGACGCAGGCGATCCTGCGTCACGGTGCGCGCATGCACGGGCACGTCCAAGTCGTCAGTCACGGGCCGGGCGGACGACGCAGCGCCACCTATGGCGAAATCGCCGGGCGCGCGGCCCGGCTGGCGGCGGCCCTGCAAGCGGCGGGTCTCGGCGCCAACGACCGTGTCGGCACATTCTGCTGGAACGGGCAGGAGCACTTCGAGGCCTATCTTGCGGTGCCCGCCATGGGCATGGTCCTTCACACGCTCAATATCCGTCTTTTCGCCGATCAGCTCGCCTATATCGTGAACCACGCCGAGGACCGCGCGATCATCGCGGACGCCTCGCTGCTGCCCCAGCTTGCGCCAGTCCTCGAAAAGTGCCCGCAAGTGGAACTCGTTGTCGTCATCGGCGGTCCGCCGGACAGCGTCCCCGGGTTCGCCGGCCGCGTCATCGGCTACGAGGCGTTCATTGGCGCTGCCATCCCGGTGACGGACTGGCCGGAACTCGACGAAGGGAGCGCCGCGGTCGCCTGCTATACCTCGGGAACCACCGGCAACCCGAAAGGCGTGGTCTACAGCCACAAGTCGATCTTCGTGCACAGCCTGGGCTCGATGGGCACCGATACGTTCGCCGTCTCGCAGCGCGACCGCATCCTGCTGATGCCGCCGATGTTCCACGCCAACGCATGGGGCCTTCCCTACTCCGGCTGGTTCGCGGGCGCCGGCTTCGTCCTACCCGGCGCGGACCTGGGGCCGGCGGCCGTACGCGCAATGATCGAGGCCGAAAGGCCGACGTTCACGGCGATGGTCCCGACCCTGCTGAACGACCTGCTGCGCGCCCATGCGGCCAGCCCGCTCGACATGGCGTCGTTCCGCGCGATCGTCTGCGGAGGCTCGGCAGTCGCCCGGTCCTGATCGATCAGGTGCGCGCGACTTGGGGCCTGCCGGTGATCCAGGGTTGGGGCATGACCGAGACAAGCCCGATGTGCACGCTGTCCGCACCGCCCGCTGATGCCCTGCCCCATGAGGAAACCGCATGGCGGGCAAAGAGTGGCAGGCCGGTACCGGGTGTGGAGGTGCGCATCGTCGATGATGCCGGGACGCGCCTCGATGAGGATGGCAGCACGGTTGGCGCGCTGGAGCTGCGCGGGCCGTGGATCGCGCGCGGCTATCACAACCACACTGAGCCGCCACCGCTGTCGGGCGATGGCTGGCTGCGCACCGGCGATGTCGGCACGATCGACGCGCGAGGCTACGTCCACATCACCGACCGGGTGAAGGACGTGATCAAATCCGGCGGCGAGTGGATCAGCTCGGTGGAACTTGAAAACCTTCTGATTGGCCACCCCGCCGTGGCAGAGGCCGCGGTGATCGCCGTACCCGACCCACGCTGGGAGGAGCGGCCACTCGCACTGATCGTCCCGGCGGGGGACGCACCCGATCCCGAGACGCTGCGCAGCTACCTTTCTGCCCATGTTGCGCGATTCTGGCTGCCCGACTATTGGGCCGTCGTCAGCCAGTTGCCGCGCACCAGCGTGGGAAAGACTGACAAGAAAGCCTTGCGTGCGCTCGTGGCTGACGGGACCATCGGGATCAGCCGGTGCGCGTCCGGGAGCTGATATGGACAGCACGCGCCAAGAGACGGTTCCAATGACAGAAAAAGCGACCAAACGCGCCAAACCGGCCCGCAAAACCCAGGCCGAGCGCACTGCGCTGTCCGACAGCCGGATGTTCGAGGCAGCAAAGGAACTGATCGCCGACCACGGGACGCACAACACGACCTTGCGCGAAGTGGGAGAACGAGCAGGCTACAGCCGGGGACTGGCCAGTAATCGCTTCGGTTCGAAGGAAGGATTGTTCAGCCAGCTCGTGCGGGACTTTAACCGGCGCTGGGCAGAGGAGCTTAGCCGCTCAGTCGGGACCAGCACGGGCCTGCCAGCGTTCGGCGCCGCGCTCGACGCAGTGGAATACTTCCTGCTCAACCGTTCCGACGAGATGAAGGCGCTCTACATTCTGTGGTTCGAATCCATGTCGAGCCACGATGTCGTCCGTCAGCGGCTCGCCCGCAATCACACCGCCTACCGCCGCGACTCCGAGCGCTGGGTGCGCGAAGGCATCGAGCAGGGCACCATACGCAGCGACATCGATCCGCACTGCTTCGCGGTAGAGTTCGCCTCGCTGATCTTCGGCCTGATCTATCAGTGGCTTGTCGATCCCGACAGCGTCGATGTGCATGCCGTTTTCCAGCACTATCGCCGCAACGCGCTCGACACGCTTGCGGTCAGGTAGAGCCGCTTTCGAAAGCGTGCGGAGCAAATTGGTTATACTTGCTAGACGTAAGCAACTAAGTTAATCTCCCTGTTGTGATTTCCGTCGCCGGCCCCGCGACGGTTGCGGGTCCGAGGAGAGTGCAAATGCGGATGGACTGTCGCAGGAACATGGTGTCTGAAGCCGCCTGCTTGCCCGGTGCGCCTGTCTGATGACACGGGCAGAACCAGGCGAGACCGGCCTGCTGCGTCCGCCGCTTGAGGGCGTCCGCATCATCGAGCTTGCCGGCATTGGCCCCGCGCCGTTCTGTGCAATGATGCTGGCCGACCATGGCGCCGAGGTCATCCGCATCGACCGTCCCGGCGGCAGTGATCCACTTTCGCAGGACCAGGGACGCGATGTGCTGCTGCGGTCGCGACGGTCGATCACGCTCGACCTCAAGGACCCGGAGTCGATCGACATCGTCACCCGGCTGGCCGAGACGGCGGACGGGTTCATCGAAGGGTTCCGCCCGGGCGTCTGCGAACGCCTCGGCCTTGGCCCCGACGCACTGGTGCAGCGCAATCCCGCACTGGTCTATGGCCGTATGACAGGTTTCGGGCAGGACGGGCCGCTTGCTGCCATGGCCGGGCATGACATCAACTATATCGCGCAGAGCGGCACGCTCGCAGCGATTGGACAGGTGGGTTCGCCCCCGCCTCCGCCGCTTAACCTCATTGCCGATTATGGTGGCGGCGGCATGATGCTGGCGTTCGGCATGGTCGCGGCGCTGCTCTCGGCACGGCAGGACGGCATCGGGCGCGTGATCGATTGCAGCATGACGGAAGGCGCCGCAACGCTGATGGCCGGCATGTGGTCACTCCGCCACAACGGCATGTGGGACGGCCCGCGTGGCCGCAACCTGCTTGACGGCGGCGCGCCGTTCTATGGCTGCTATCTCTGCGCCGACGGAGCGGCAGTTGCCCTCGGCGCGATCGAGGCGAAGTTCTATGCCCGGCTTGTGGGAGAACTGGGTCTGGTCGATGATCCGCTGTTCGCTGACCAGCTCGACCAGTCGAAGTGGCCGGCAATGAAGGCGAAGCTGGCCGAAGTGTTCGCCTCCGCCCCGCGCGCGGACTGGACCCGCCGGCTCGGTCCCCTGGACTGCTGCTACAGCGAGGTCCTGTCGATGGAGGAAGCACTCACCCACCCGCACAGCCGGGCGCGCGGCACCTATATCGAGGACGCGGGCCTGCTTCAGCCGCGCCCTGCGCCAACCTTCCGAAGGACCGCGACGGTCAGGCCCGCCATGTGGAGACAGGATTCCGACCGCGAGGCGATCCTGCGCGAGATCGGCGCCGCGAACGACACCAGAAGCTGCTGACAGGCGGAACCACACATCACCAGACGCCGCAAAGGCGCCGGGCAACACAAGCAGGAGTTGAACGATGACGGAGAGGAATGACGTTGCAGTGGCCGAGCGGCCCAGGACCGAAGGAGTCGATTTCGACGCCATCTGCATCGGCGCAGGCTTTGCTGGACTGGCCCTGATCCATTATCTGCGCGAGATCGGGCTCTCCGTCCGCGTGTTCGACCGCGCCTCGGACGTCGGCGGCACGTGGACCTGGAACCGCTATCCCGGCGCCGCGACCGACAGCGAGAGCTACTATTACTGCCTGACCTTTTCGAATGAGCTCCTCCAGGAATGGAAATGGACCAAGCGCTATCCGGGACGGGAGGAAACGCAGAACTACCTGCGCTTTGTCGCTGACAAGTGCGACATGTGGCCGCACATTCAGCTCAATACCGAAATCGTCGAGGCGAGGTACATGGCCGACAGCGGCCACTGGCAGGTCACGGCCGGAACCGGGGAGACCTATACCTCCAAGTATTTCATCAGCGGTATGGGCATGATTTCGGAGCCCGTGATCCCGAAGATCAAGGGCATGGATCGTTTCAAGGGCCCGCTGTTCCACTCCTCCCGCTGGCCGCAGGAAGGGCTGGACTATGCCGGCAAGCGGGTCGGCATCATCGGCGCAGGCGCGACCACCGTTCAGATGCTTCCGGTCATGGCCGAAACGGCCAAGAGCGTGACGGTGTTCCAGCGGACCCCCAATTACATCCTGCCAGCCATGCAGCAGCCCATGACCCCGGAGTGGGAAAAGGAGATCAAGGACAACTACGACGCCATCGTCGCGAACTGCCGCAACCACTCCTTTGGCATGGCCTTCAAGGGGCCGGTCGGCCGGACCGTCGTCGGAACCCCGCCTGGGGAGCGGCAGCGTATTTTCGAGGAGCACTGGAAAGGGAGCTTCCGGTGGGTGTTCGAGACGTTTGACGACCTGCTGGTAAGCGAGGAAGCAAACCGCGCGGCCGGCGATTTCATTGTGTCGAAGATGAAGGAGCGAGTGCAGGACCCGGCGATTGCCGACCTACTCACCCCCAGCTTCGATGACTATCCCCTCTTCGCCAAGCGCCCGCCGCTCGATCACGGCTATCTTGAGGCCTACAACCGCGACAACGTCACGCTCGTCGACATCAGGGAGCGCGAGCCGATCGTCGAGATCGATGAAGACGGCGTGCGCACGGCGCTCCAGCACTACGATTTCGACATCATCGTCCTGGCAACCGGCTTCAAGGCCTATACCGGCGCGCTCGAGGCCTTTCCGATCCGGGGCGAGACCGGAGAGACACTCAACGAAAAATGGGCCAAGGCATCGGAAGGCATCATGGGCGTCTGCGTCTCGGGCTACCCGAACATGTTCACTGTCACCGGGCCGCAGGCGCCCTTCGCGAACCTGCCCACCTCGATCGAACAGAACGCCATCTGGATTAGCCGCTGCATCGACAAGATGGAGCGCGAGGGCTTCGACGTGTTCTATCCGCGCATCGAGGCCGAAAAGGAATGGTCAGCCCACGTCGCGGACATCCATGCCCAGACGCTGATGGCCAATGGCGACAAGGTCAACTCGTGGATGATGGGCGCCAACCGCGAGGACAAGCCTGCGCGCGTGCTGATCTACTTCGGCGGCGCGAACAACTATTACGACCAGCTCGACAAGTCTGCCGACGCTGGATTTCCCGAACTGGATTTTCGCAAGCTCGATTGAGCTGGCATCGCGAATGCCGGACTGGAAAGGGCAGTGTGCCCCTCGCCGGGCGGGCGGTGCCGCCTCGGCAAAGGGCGGCAAGGTTGGAGCGGCTGGGCGGGGGCTTCGTCCCCTTCCCGCCGGGCGGAACTGTAACAGCCTTGGTGACCCGCATCGGTCAGGATTCGCTGCGTGAAAACGTCTGTACCTGAGTTCACCGATCCTCCGGCAGGAGCACGACCCCCACCTTGCGTGCGTAATCTCGCCACTGCTTCTTCAGGCGCTTCAGCGTTCCCGGCCGGACCGCAGCAAGATCGGTTGTTTCGCCGGGATCGCGCGCAAGATCGTACAATTGCCAGGAGACTTCGCCCGGTTTGGTCTGTTGCCCGAAAAGGGGAATGCGCGTCGGTTGATAGATCGCTTTCATGTCGCCGATGCGGGACGCGGACCGGTAGAACAGCTCCCAGTTCATGACCGTCGTGGCCTGGGCCGGTTTGCCGGAAGGGCGGGCAGCACGGGCAGTCGGCTTTGGCCGCCGTATGCGACCTTCTGCTCGCGCAATCCTGCCGCTGCCAGCAGCGTAGGCTTGAGGTCCATCACATGGATCGGCTGCGTGACCACCGTTTCCTTTGCGATGCCCGGACCATTGACGATCAGGGGTGCCCGTATCCCCCCCTCGCTCGTATGTTCCTTCGTACCCCAATAGGGCGCGGCACTGACCTGCCCCCACCGCGGCCCATAGCTGATGTATGAATTCGGCGCTCCAATGTTGGAAAGCGAATTATCAACTCCAAGGTCCAGAACCTCGCCGAGATTGGAGGGGTTGAGCAACCGATCGAAGACAAGACCTTCCGGTCCGTTGTCCGACATGAACAGGATGATGGTGTTGTCGAGGCGGCCGTCGGCCCGAAGCTTCGCAAGAACCTTGCCGATCCGGCTGTCCATGTCATCGACCATGGCCGCAAAGACTTCTATCTTTCGTGCCTCGACGGCCCGCTGCGCGGGCGAGAGGCTGTCCCACCACGCCTGCTGGCCCAGCGCCCTTGTTGCCATGTCCGCCCGGATCAGGCCTTTTGCAACCATCCGCTGCATCCGGGCGCGAACGATCGCATCCGGCCCCGCATCGTATACACCTTGATATCTTGCAATTGTCTCCGGTCTGGCCTGCAACGGCCAATGCGGCGCCGTGAAGGCGAGATAGGCGAAAAAGGGTTGGCTCCGCTCGGTGCGGTCGAGAAAGTCGGACAGGTAATTGACAAAGACGTCCGAGGAATAGTGACCAGCCGGCCAGTCAGCAGGCGCACCATTCAAACGGTACTTTCCCGCAATCCCGCGCGATTGAAAGGCTTCCGACTGATCCGCGCCGAAGTGATTGTGCGCACCCTGAAGCAGCGCAAAACTTTGCGAAAAGCCTCTGTCCGACGGCCCTTGTCCCGGCCCGGACCCAAGGTGCCACTTGCCCGCCATCATCGTCTGATAGCCGCTATCGCGCAAACGTTCGGCGATGGTATCGACATTGCGCGGCAGATAGCCTTCGTAGCCCGGTGCCCCGCGCTGATCGGACGTGGCGACTTCCTGCATCGTCCCGAACCCGGCCGTGTGGTTGTCCCGCCCGGTGAGAAGCATGGACCGGGTTGGCGAACATGCCTGCGCAACATAGAAGTTCGCGGCACGCACGCCGCCCGTTGCCAGTGTATCAAGATTGGGCGTGGCAATCTCCCCGCCGAACGCGCCAATGTCAGAATAACCGAGGTCGTCAGCGACGATCACCAGAATGTTGGGCCGGGTTTCCGTCCGCTGCGCCGCCGCCGCCGGTTCAACAGGCTTGCCACCGGATTTCGCGAAGGCGGGTGCGCCGCCTGTCATGACGAACGCGGTCAGCATCCTGCCGGAACAGATTCTAATCCCAGTAACTTACCTTATGGTCAATCAACTTGCCTGGTAAGAGCTGGTGTTTAAAGTGACATATATGTCATCTCTAAGCCTCTGTCAAAACGTTCTGATGCCCGGCCAGATGCCCGGCTCTCACGGGGCGACTTGCGGGTCAGAAGGAGGATGAACAATGGATAGGCCTTCAATCCTCCGGCGACGATGGCCGCGCCCGCTGCGCCGGAGGCCTGACGACAACATCCGGCCTGGTGTCGCACTGGTTTCCGTGGTGCGCAGCGAAGGTCGGCTTTGCCGGTGGCGGCGAATACTGCGCGGAGCAACGCCGGGGCGCTCGGCCTTGTGCGCGGCGGGGCGCGGCGATCGATTATGCGACCAAACGTATTCGCATCAATGCGGTCCTCCCCGGCGCCGCAGCCAGGCCGATGCTGTCCGGTGCAATCGTGAACGATCCCGGACTTGAAACCGCGCTTGAAGCCGTGCATCCGATGGGCCGGCTCGGCAGGCCATGAGAAATCGCTTCGGCGGCGCGGTGGCTGCTGTCCGACGAAGCCTCGTTCGTGACCGGCGCGTCCTATGCGGTCGATGGCGGGTACACCGCGATCTAGGCGTTTGCCCTATTTGCCCGGCTCACCGTCGAAAAACCGGCGGGCCGCGTCGTAGGTGGCAAGGTGCGCGGTCGAGCCGCCATCGACGCGGACGACCTGACCGGTAATATAGCGCGACTCCGGCGAGGCAAGCCAGGCCACGGCATTGGCGACATCGCGCGGCTCGCCCAGAAAGCCGGTCAGCGTCGCGTCGACATTCATGGCGAT
>JBEIPK010000049.1:0-16798 GCA_040377095.1 Novosphingobium sp. | reverse complement strand
TTTGCCAATCCGGCCGCGCCGCCCTATATGGCAGCGATGGCCGATACTGCTCTCATGCCGATTCCGGGTCACGTCGATCCGCTTCCCGTCCAGCGCCCCGGCTTGATCGACGGCGTCACCCCGCGGGAGGACGGGCGCGTCGACCTCATCGGCCTGCCGCGTGCGCGCATTGCCGCGCTGTTCGGAAACGCCGGCCTCGACGCAAAGGCAGCCAAGCTGCGCGCCAAGCAGGTCTTCCACTGGCTCTACCACCGCGGCGTCACCGATTTCACCGAGATGACCGACATCGCCAAGACAATGCGGCCGTGGCTGGCGGAGCGCTTCGTCCTTGGCCGGCCGCAAGTGGTCGAGGCGCAGCATTCCGCCGATGGCACCCGCAAATGGCTGCTGCGCACCGCGGACGGCCATGATTTCGAGATGGTGTTCATTCCCGATGCGGACCGGGGGACGCTTTGCGTTTCAAGCCAGGTCGGCTGCACGCTCAATTGCCGGTTCTGCCACACCGGCACCATGCGGCTGGTGCGCAACCTGACGGCGGGCGAAATCGTCGGCCAGGTCATGCTGGCGCGCGACGCGCTGGGCGAATGGCCAAAGGGGCGGATGGACGGGCTGGACGGCGAAGAAGAGGCCGATGGCGAGGAAGGGGCAGGCCGCTATTCCTCCGACGGGCGGCTGCTGACCAACATCGTCATGATGGGCATGGGGGAGCCGCTCTACAATTTCGACAACGTGCGCGATGCACTCAAGTTGGTCATGGACGGCGAGGGCCTTGCCCTGTCGCGCCGCCGGATCACGCTCTCGACCTCGGGCGTGGTTCCGCTGATGGCGCGCTGCGGCGAGGAAATCGGCGTCAATCTTGCCGTCTCGCTCCATGCCGTAACCAAGGAGGTGCGCGACGAGATCGTGCCGATCAACAGGAAATACGGCATCGACGAACTGCTGGCCGCCTGCGCGGCCTATCCCGGTGCGTCCAACGCGCGGCGCATCACGTTCGAGTACGTCATGCTCGCGGGCAAGAACGACAGCGACGCGGACGCGCACGAACTGGTCCGCCTGATCCGCAAACATGACCTTCCAGCCAAGGTGAACCTCATTCCGTTCAACCCATGGCCTGGTGCGCCTTACGAATGCTCCTCGCCGGATCGCATCCGCAAGTTTTCCAACATCGTGTTCGAGGCCGGCATATCGGCTCCGGTCCGCACCCCGCGCGGGCGAGACATCGATGCCGCCTGCGGCCAACTGAAAACAACCGCCGAGAAGAAGAGTCGTGCCGAGCTCGAGCGGCTTTATGCCGAGAAGGAAGCCGCGCTGAGCTGAGCTCGCCGCACGCTTCGTCGCGTCAGGAAAACCACCTGCCTTTCGTTCAAACGGCTCGTCGCAGCGTTCATGCAGCGTTGGGGAGCCGAAGTGGAAGCTTGCCATTCCACAGGCAAGAACCTCTTGAGAACAAGGCGAAACCAATGAAGAAGATGATGCTCGCACTGTCCGCTGCCGCTGTCGCGATGCCGGTGATCAGCGTTCCGGCGGAGGCCCACAACGGTCGCCACTTCAATGGCGGCCACAGCCACCAGGCCCGTTACTATCAGACCGATAACGGCATCCGGTACTGGCGGGGCGACAACGGCCGCTATTATTGCAAGCGCAAGAACGGCACGACGGGCCTTCTGATCGGCGGCGTTGCGGGCGCGCTGATCGGCCGCTCGATCGACACGCGCGGCGACCGTGCGGTCGGCACCGTCCTTGGTGCGGCAGGCGGCGCACTGCTTGGGCGCGAAGTGGACCGCGGCCGGGCGCGCTGCCGCTGAACGTCCATCGGTTCGCCGCCGGCGGATTGCACCTTCCCTGATCGGCCCGGCTGTGCTTGGCTGGTCCGATGACAAGACCCGCAGTCCTCATTACCGGCGGCGCGAGACGGATCGGAAGCGTCATTGGCCGCGCGTTTGGACGGTCCGGCTGGCACGTTGTCATCCACCATGGCCACTCGGAAGCCGAGGCCCGGGCGCTGGCAGCTTCTCTGCCTTCGGCATCGACCGTGGGATGCGATCTGCGAGACGGTGACGCGCCCTCCGCAATGATCGCGCGGCTGGCTGAAAAACTTGAGGACTGGCGCGTGCTGGTCAACTGCGCGGGCGTGTTTCGTCTCGATACGGCAAGCGCGCTCGATCCCGATGTTTTCGACGAAGCCGTGGCCGTCAACGCTGCCGCTCCAGCAAGGATGAGCCAGGCCTTCCTTGGCCACGCCCGCGCCAGGGGCGGCCGCCGCGTTATTCAAGTGACCGACCAGAAAATTGCCAATCCGAACCCCGATTTCTTCTCCTACACCATGAGCAAGCACGCGCTGGCCTCCACCGTACGCATGCTGGCGATGGCGCAGGCCAATCCGGCCGACCGGATCTATGGCCTTGCGCCCGGCGCCATCCTTGCCAGCCACGACCAGTCCGAGACCGAGACCGAGCGTTCGCACCGCATGAACCTGCTGGGGCGCATGACAGGCGCGGACGAAGTGGCCGACGCGGCGCTGTTCCTCGCCGCGGGATGGTTGGCCAGCGGCGAAACGCTTTTTGTCGATTCGGGACAGCATCTCCTTTCCCAGCCGCGCGACGTTCTCTATCTCGCCCGCGAATGACCGAAGCGTTTCTCACGTCCATTGCTGTCGTCACGCTCGCTGAAATCGGCGACAAGACCATGCTCCTCGCCATCGTGCTTGCCGCCCGGTTCCGGGGGCGGCACTGGGCGATCCTCGCCGGTATTTTTACGGCGACCATCGCCAACCACGCGCTGGCGGCGCTTGTCGGGCGCGAGGTAGCCGGGCTTGTCGACGCACCGTGGTTCCGCATTGCCGTGGCGCTCGGTTTCATCGCGATGGCCGCCTGGACGTTGGTGCCCGACACGTTCGATGACGACGAGGACAGCTTGAAGCGGCGCGGCGGCGTTTTCCTGACCACGCTCGTCTCGTTCTTTCTCGTCGAAATGGGCGACAAGACGCAGATCGCAACTATCGCGCTGGGCGCGCAGTACCATTCAGTGTTGGCGGTGGCAGCCGGCACGACGATCGGCATGATGCTCGCCAATGGCCCCGCTGTGTTTCTGGGAGAGGAACTGGTCAAGCGTGTCTCGCTCGGCCTGACGCGAACGCTGGCCGCCCTGCTTTTCCTCGTTCTCGGATTGTGGCAGCTTGGCCAGGCCCTGCACTGGTGGTGACGGGAATTGGCCCGGGAAGGGAATTGTCATGGCGCTGCTGGATCGTTTTCTAGAACAGGCGATAAGAAATGGCACGCTGGAGGTCACCTACGCCGATGGCCGCACGATCCGCTTCGGCGCGCCGAAGCCCGGTTTTCCCGATGTAGCAATCCGCCTTGTTGATGAACGGGCGGCGCGTCAGATCGTGCTCGATCCCCGGCTTGGAGCCGCCGAAGCCTTCATGGACGGGCGCCTGCTGATCGAGCGCGGCGATGTCATGGAGCTTGCCGGCCTGCTGCGTGCCAACAACCGTTGGGAGCGTTCGGGCAGCTTGAAGGAAGCTGGACGATTCAGGGGCCTGGGCAACCGGGCGCTGACGCTGCTTGATGGCATCAACAAGGCCGGCCGCGCAAGGGCCAACGTCGCCCACCACTACGACATTGGAAACGATCTCTACCGCCTGTTCCTCGATGCCGATCACATGCAGTATTCCTGCGCCTATTGGCCCGACCCGAACATGACGCTGGAGCAGGCACAGGAGGCCAAGCTGGCGCATATCGCCGCCAAGCTGGCACTGTCACCGGGACAGCGCGTGCTGGACATCGGCTGCGGCTGGGGCGGCATGGCAATCTATCTGGCGGGCCGCGCGGGCGTGACCGTCCACGGCATCACCTTGAGCCAGGAGCAACTCGCGCTCGCCCGGACCCGCGCCCAAGCAGCAGGCGTGGCGGACCGGATCACGTTCGAGCTGGTCGATTACCGCGATCTCGCCGCCCGCGGCGAACGCTACGACCGGATCGTCTCGGTCGGCATGTTCGAGCATGTCGGCCAGGCGCAGTTTCGCCAGTTCTTTCGCGCCGCCGGCTCGATGCTGGCCGATGACGGGGTGATGCTGCTCCATACCATCGGGCGGCTCGGCGGGCCGGGATCAACCGATGCCTTTACCCGCAAATACATTTTCCCGGGCGGCTACATTCCCGCGCTCAGCGAAACTCTCGCCGCCAGCGAGCGCTTTCGCCTGATCGCGAGCGATATCGAGACGCTGCGGGTGCACTATGCGCTCACGCTGCGCGAATGGTACAAGCGCACCGTCGCAAACAAGGCCGAAATCGAGGCGATGTTCGATGCGCGGTTCTACCGCATGTGGTGCTTTTACCTCGCCGGAGCCGCCACAGTGTTCGAGCATGGCGGCATGTGCAACTACCAGATACAGTTCACTCGCGACCGCCGCGCCCTCCCCTTGACGCGGGACTACATGGCGGAAAGGGAAAGACAACTGCTCGCATAAGGAGGCCGTTTGCCGGCGATGCCGGTTGCGCCCCGCCCCGCCCCCTGCTAGCCGCGCGCCCTGCCAGCCGCGCGTCGGCGCGCGCGAACAGGGAGCCCCAGTAGCATGTCCGAGATCAAGAAAGTCGTTCTGGCCTATTCGGGCGGTCTCGACACGTCGGTGATCCTCAAATGGCTTCAGGTGACCTACAATTGCGAGGTCGTGACCTTCACCGCCGATCTCGGCCAAGGCGAGGAGCTGGAACCCGCGCGCCACAAAGCCAAGCTGATGGGCTTGGCCGACGAGAACATCTTCATCGAAGACCTGCGCGAGGAGTTCGTCCGCGATTTCGTCTTCCCGATGATGCGCGCCAATGCTCGCTACGAAGGCGATTATCTGCTCGGCACCTCAATCGCGCGGCCGCTGATTTCCAAGCGCCTGGTCGAGATCGCGCACGAGACCGGCGCGGATGCCGTCGCCCACGGCGCCACCGGCAAGGGCAACGATCAGGTCCGCTTCGAACTTTCCGCCTATGCGCTCGACCCTTCGATCAAGGTCATCGCCCCGTGGCGCGAATGGGACCTCACCAGCCGGACCGCGCTGATCGAATGGGCCGAACAGCACCAGATCCCCGTGCCCAAGGACAAGCGCGGCGAAAGCCCGTTCTCCACCGACGCCAACCTTCTGCACACCTCTTCCGAAGGCAAAGTGCTGGAAGACCCGTGGGAAGAGACGCCCGACTACGTCTATTCGCGCACCGTCAATCCGGAAGACGCGCCCGACGTGCCCGAATACATCACCATCGATTTCGAGAAAGGCGACGGCGTGGCGCTGAACGGCAAGGCGTTGAGCCCGGCCACGCTGCTCACCGCGCTCAACGACCTTGGCCGCAAGCACGGGATCGGACGGCTTGACCTTGTCGAGAACCGCTTCGTGGGCATGAAGTCGCGCGGCATGTACGAGACGCCGGGCGGCGAGATCTACGCCCGCGCGCACCGGGGCATCGAGCAGATCACGCTCGATCGCGGCGCGGCGCACCTCAAGGACGAACTGATGCCGCGCTATGCGGAGATGATCTACAACGGCTTCTGGTTCGCACCCGAACGCGAGATGCTCCAGGCCGCGATCGATCACAGCCAGGCGCGGGTCAACGGAACCGTGCGGCTCAAGCTCTATAAGGGATCGGCCTCGGTGGTTGGACGCAAGTCACCCGATTCGCTTTATTCCGAGCGGCACGTGACGTTCGAGGACGATGCCGGCGCCTATGATCAGAAGGATGCGGCGGGCTTCATCAAGCTCAATGCCCTCCGGTTGCGCCTGCTGGCACAGCGGGATCGGTAGGGCGTTTTACGCATGCTAATCCAGCGCGACGGATAAAAGTACGAGCGCGCGCGAGATTTTGAGCCCTGCCCGAAACAAAACCGCGCTGCATGACTGGGTTTTCCACCCCTGTCCACAGCCAAAATGCTGAATTGTGGATAACTCGTGCAGATTCTGCTTGCGCGACTCAGTTTGCGAGCGCAGCATCCATTTGTCAGAGGGAAAGAAAGCAAGTGAACTCTCAAGTCTAACAGCTTGATAGAACGCTGAAATTCAAACCTGAAGATGCGGCGGAATTGTCCGCAGCTGTCACAGGACGCAATGGCACTCTCTTCATGAGGATGCAGGCGCGAAATGAAGACAAGGCTGGATAAATCCACCGTTTGGCCGATGGTACTGCTTGGCCAGCCGCACGACAAGGGAACGAGCAATCGGACCCCTGAAATGCAAGGCAGGCATCAAGCAAGGCGCGTTGGGTCACCCTCGGGTGATGCCGCAGCAGCCAAAGTCCATGCGGTCGCTGGAACCGCCAGGCGGGATGCAACGATTCCCTCGGGAACCGAAGCTGACCGCCTGACGGGACCTTGCGATTCCCCCTTGGCGTCTCGGCCAGCTGTGTGGACTTCCAGCCTGCCCAAAAACAGTCACACAGTTCAGCGCAAACCTGTGCAGATTGCCATCAAGGCGCTGCCACACGCCACCATGCGGTGCTAGGCACCCCGCACCCGCTTACCTTTCATTCCATTCATCTTGGAGCCAGAAAGGCGGGCGCAAAGGGAAGCTGCCGGCAGGATCGGCGGCGTTCTGCATTGAATCGAGGGGTTGAGTATCGTGGCGTTGATCGTTCGCATCGTGTCTGCCGATGGCAAGAAAGTCATTTCGCGGGTCCTTCCCGCCGTGCCGTCACACCTCAAGGTTCCCAAGGACGCCCGGGTGGAGATTATCGACAAGGCCAATGGCACGCGCGAATCGCTGGGCCATTACGTCAACCGCCATGCCACCAAGCGCGACCGCGACGATGACGACAACACGGGTCAGGCACAGGACCGCGTCACCACCGAAACCGCGCAGGACTGGGCCGAGGCAGAGGCCTGGCTGGCCCACATGGACACCAACCTCTCCAGCGACATCACCACGCGCGACTGGTTCGCGGCAGGCTCCGAATCGCAGGGCTCGGAAGTCATGGGCTTCGATCAGGACACGCTGCTGATCGGTGCAGGCGTCGGCGCCGCGGTTGCAGCAGGCGTCGTACTCGCCAGCGACAAAAGCTCGCCAAAGGACACGGTCGCCCCGGCCGCCCCGGCGGCCCTCGATCTTGCGACAGACGATGACAACGGAACGTCGACCACAGACAATATCACGACCAAGACCAGCGAACTGACCATCAATGGCACGGCCGAGGCAGGCTCGTCGGTGGAGGTTTTCGACGGCACGACAAGCCTCGGCAAGACCACCGCGACCCCGACCGGAACGTTCACGATCGACGTCAGCCTGGCCGAGGGCGTGCACCTCATCACCGCCAAAGCTACGGATCAGGCGAAGAATGTCAGTGCCGATGCGACGCCGCTCCGCGTCGTCGTGGACACCACCGCACCTGGCGTGCCAACCGCACTTGACCTCGCGACAGCCGACGACAGCGGCACCTCCACCAGCGACAATATCACCAGCACACGGACCGCGTTGACCATCACTGGCACGACCGAAGCCTCCGGCCAAGTCGAACTGTTCGACGGTGCGACCAGCCTTGGCAAGGCAACGGCGAATGCCGCCGGTCTCTTCACGCTCGACATCGCCCTGGCCGAAGGCAACCATGCCATCACCGCGAAGGCGATCGATGCAGCAGGCAATGTCAGCGGCGATTCAACGGCGCTCAACATCGTTGTCGACGCCACCATTCCCGCTGCTCCGACGCTGCTTGATCTGGCTGCCGACGACGATACCGGCAGTTCGAGCACCGACAACGTGACCGACAAGACCACCGGCCTGACGATCACCGGGCAGGCCGAACCGGGCGTCTTCGTCGATCTTTTCGCGGGAACCACCAAGGTCGGCACCGCCATCGTCGGATCGAACGGCTTGTTCTCGATCGACATCGACCGGCCCGCCGGCGTCCATTCGCTGACCGCGCGGGCCTTTGACGCGGCGGGCAACGCCAGCCCCAGTTCGGCGGCGCTGTCTGTCACTGTGACCCAGCCCGGCGTCATCGTCTTCGGATCGCAGAGCGCCACGGTCGAGCCGGCCGCCGCGCTGCATTCCGTCTTGCTGGACGGCGCACCGCTGATCGACGATCTCACCACCGGCGGTGCAGGCATGATTGCCTGACGCGCCGGGCGCGAGCCTTTTCAGCGCCTGAAGACCACCGTTCGCCTGCCGTTGAGGAACACTCGGTCCTCAAGGTGCCAGTGGACCGCCTGCGCCAGGACGCGCCGCTCGATATCGCGGCCCTTGCGCACCAGGTCCTCGGGGCTGTCGGCATGGCTGATCGCCTCGACGTCCTGATGGATGATCGGGCCTTCGTCGAGGTCGGCCGTGACATAATGCGCGGTGGCGCCGATCATCTTGACGCCGCGCTCATGGGCCTGGTGGTAAGGCTTGGCCCCCTTGAAGCCGGGCAGGAAGCTGTGGTGGATGTTGATGCAACGGCCCGACAGCCATGCTGCCAAGTCGTCGGACAGGATCTGCATATAGCGCGCGAGTATGACGAGTTCGGCGCCGCTCGCCTCGACCAGTGCCTTGATCGCGGCCTCCTGCGCCGGCTTGGTCGCGGGGGCCACGGGGAAGTGGTGAAACGGCACCTCTGCATTCAATGACAGGGCCAGCGCACCTTCGGGATGATTGCTGACGACAGCCGCGATGTCCATCGGCAGTTCCCCGATGCGGGTGCGATAGAAAAGGTCGCCAAGGCAGTGATCGAACTTGCTGACAAGGATCAGCACCTTGCGACGCTCCGCGTTGTTTCGCAGCCGCCAGTCCATCCGGTGACCCGCCGCGAACGGCGCGAATGCCGCGGCGAATCCCGCGCGGCCCGCCTCGTTCGGAAATTCAGCTACCACGCGCATGAAGAACTGCTGCGTCTCGGTGTCGTTGTACTGCTCCGCCTCGAGGATGTTGCCGCCATTGTCAGCCAGCAAACGGGCGACCCCGGCGACGAGACCGGGCTTGTCCGGACAGGACAGCGTCAGGATGACGGTACGGCGCGGCATGCATTTCCCCCTGGCAATGGGCGCGCTGTTCGGTCAAACCGGCGCGCCGGTCAATGGCCGAGTGCCTTCCTCATGCGTTTACCTGCGGCGCGGGCCATGGCAGGACATGCGCTTGAAGGAGAGTGCGATGGCCGACAACGACCCTGCCGACAACTTGCCAGCGGGCTACGTCCCGCCTGAGGTCTGGACCGCGAGCAAGCCCAGTGGAGGCCGCTTTGCCAGCATCAACCGGCCTGTTTCGGGCGCGACGCATGAGATGGACCTGCCGCGCGGGCGCCATCCGCTTCAGCTCCATTCGCTTGGCACGCCCAACGGCGTCAAGGTCACGATCATGCTGGAAGAGCTGCTGGAGCTCGGCCATGCCGGTGCGGAATACGACGCCTGGCTGATCGACATCGGCAGCGGCGACCAGTTCGGCAGCGGTTTCGTCTCGATCAATCCCAATTCCAAGATCCCGGCTCTGCTCGATTTTTCGTCCGGTCCCCCGGTCCGCGTTTTCGAAAGCGGCGCGATTCTGCTCCATCTTGCGGAAAGGTTCGGCGAGTTCCTGCCCGAGCAAGGCCCGGCCCGCGCCGCCACGTTGAGCTGGCTGATGTGGCAGATGGGTAGCGCCCCGTTCCTCGGCGGCGGATTTGGCCACTTTTATGCCTATGCGCCGATGAAGATCGAATACGCGATCGATCGTTATGCCATGGAAGTGAAGCGCCAGCTCCACGTGCTCGACAGGCATCTGGCAGACAACGAGTATATGGCGGGGAACGACTATACCATCGCCGACATGGCCATCCTGCCGTGGTACGGCCTTGCCTTGCGCGACAATGCCTATGAAGCGCGAACCTTTCTCGGCTTCGACGAGTACCGCAACGTTTCGCGCTGGGTCGACCATTTGCTTGAGCGCCCGGCCGTGCGGCGCGGGCGCATGGTCAACCGCACGAGCGGCGAGCTTTCAGGACAACTTCACGAACGGCACGCCGCCAGCGACTTCGATACGAACACGCAGGACAAGGTCGAGGCGCGCGGGGGATGCGCTTAAGTCAGGTCCGCCAGCGCCTTGGTAATGACGGCATAGATCCGGTCGAGATCGGCATCGTCGATGCAATAGGGCGGCATGACATAAACTGTGTTGCCCAGCGGCCGCAGCAGCACGTCGTGTTCCCGGAAATGGCGCATCAGACGCGGCGCGAGATCGGCGAGATAGCCGGCACTCTCGCCAATCTCGAACGCCGTGATCGTGCCCAGACGCCGCGCGTTGCGGATCACGGCGCTCGATTGCAAGGCGCGAAGCCGCGCATCCTGTCGTTCGCCAAGGTCCGCAACGCGCGCCAGCACCTGCTCCTCGCGCCAGATGGCGAGGTTGGCGGCAGCGGCGGCGCAGGCGAGCGGGTTCGCGGTATAGCTCGAAGAATGGAAGAATGTCCGCGCGCGATCAGTGCTGTAATGCGCTTCAAAGATGGGTTCGCTCGCCATGGTCACGGCCAGAGGCACGGCGCCGCCTGTCAGCCCTTTTGACAGGCAGAGAATATCCGGCTCTACCCCGGCCTGCTCGCAGGCGAGCAGCGTCCCGGTCCTACCCCAGCCAGTCATCACTTCGTCGGCAATGAACAGCACGCCGTGCTGCGCGCAAATCCCTTTCATCGCGGCGAGCACGGATGGAGGATAAGTCAGCATGCCCCCCGCCCCGAGGATCAGCGGCTCGACGATCAGTGCGGCGGCCTGGTCAGCGCAGGCCTGCTCGAGCGCATCCAGCGTCGCCTGCTCCTGCCCGGCGTGGGGAAAGGGGATGCGCGCCACATCGAACAGCAGCGGCTCGTAGGCGCGGTTGAACACGCCGCGCGCGCCAACCGACATCGCGCCGATCGTATCGCCATGATAGCTGTGTTCCATCACCACGATGCGGTGGCGACTCTCCCCTCGCCCGGCCCAGTAACCAAGCGCCATCTTAAGCGCGACTTCGACAGCAGTCGAACCCGAATCGGAAAAGAACACGCGCGTCAGATTGTGAGGCATGATCGCGCGAAGCCCGCGAGCGACCTCTTCCGCCGGTTCGTGGGTCCAGCCCGCGAAGATCATCTGATCGAGCCGGCCGGCCTGCTGTCCAATCGCGGTCATGATGCGGGGATGACAGTGTCCGTGCGTCGTCACCCACCATGACGAAATCGCATCGATCACGCGGCGCCCACCGCGAGTATAAAGCGCCGCGCCCTCGGCCCGTTCGACCAGCGGGATCGGTTCTTCCAGCCCGTGCTGGGTGAAAGGATGCCAGATGCTTGAACTCAAAGCGCGAAGTCCCGCAGATCAAAATTTTCCGCGAACGCAGCGGAGAGGGTGTCGCGCGTCAGTTCGGCCAGAACCGGCAGACGCCCCATTCGCCTGACCTGTCCGAGTTCGCAAATCGTCGCCTCGCTATCCTCGACCTGATCGCCGACGAACGCCGCGCCCAGCAGAGACACGCCGCGCGCGCGCAGGGCTTCGATCGAAAGCAGGCTGTGATTGATCGTGCCGAGCGCCGTCCGGGCGACGAGGATCACCGGCAGCTGCCACCGGACGAAAAGATCGGCGTAAAGCGTCCGGCGGTTCAGCGGAACCAGAACACCGCCGGCCCCTTCGATCACCAGCGGGCCATCCACCTGCGGCAGGGTGAGCGAACTGGCATCGATCTCGACACCGTCCAGCTCCGCCGCGCGGTGCGGTGAGAGCGGATGGCTCAGGCAATAGCGTTCGGGCAGGACGCGCGTCGGCCCCGCGCCTGAAAGCGCGGCAACGCGCTGTGAATCGGTCCCGTCGGGGTCCACGCCCGCCTGCACCGGCTTCCAGTAATAGGCGCGCAGCGCACCGACGAGGCCCGCCGCGAAGACGGTCTTGCCGATGCCGGTGTCGGTTCCGGTAACGATGAAACGTGGATGGGTCATGGCGTGCAGGTCAACCTTGGCGCCGGTAATGGCAGGTTATCACCTCGTAGGAAACGCTTGCGCCGCACGCATCAAAGCGGCGCAGGACGCGGCGCATCTCTCCCGGGCCGAGTGCGCGGTGGCCCGGATCGGGCGTATCGGCGCCAATGGCCCGCAAAGCGCGCAGGAACGCCCGGCCCGAAGCGTGCGCTTCATGGTGGGTATCGACGCGGTGCGGCCTGGCCTGCGCGGCCGGCTCCGCCGCGTCAAAGATCGAGCGGCCGGGCAGCGTCCGCAAGCCGGGCGTCAGGCCTTCGGCAACATGGGCGGCGCGCCACTCGGCAAATGTGCCCGAGAGGAGCGAGGTCAAGACAAGGTGCCCGCCCGGCGCCAGCCAGCCGAGAATGCGGCGGATCGCCGCGGCGGGATCGCCCGACCATTGCAGCGCAAGACTGGAGCAGATGAGATCGTAGCGGCCCGGATCCGGCGGCGTGCCGCTGTCCGCGTCGAGCCGCGCGAATGTGAGGCCGGGGTGGCCGCTCAGGTTGGCGCGGCAACGCTCCAGCATCGCGGGCGCAATGTCGGTTACCAGAAAGCGGGCGCCGGGCAGCCGGGCGGCAACGTAGCGCGTGAGAAAGCCCGTGCCACAGCCAAGTTCCAGGACATGGGGCTTTGCCGGCAGGGTCACCTCTCCGATTTCGGCGGCCAGTCTGGCGGCAATCTCGCGCTGGACATGCGCGTGGCGCTCGTAATCGCGGGCCGCATCGAAGGCGGCCGCGACAGGGTTGCTGGCCGGCCCGCTCATGCCATCGCACCCGCGAACTGTTCGATCATTCGCGCGCACCAGTCGGCATGCGTGAGGGGGAGCAAATGTCCTCCGTCCCGGCAGGTCCCGGTTTCCAGCCGGGCGGAACCCGCGAAGGCAGCGCTGCGCAGCGCGGGCGGCAGGACCGGATCGCTTGCCCCGTGCAGCGAGAGGATAGGGAACGGTGCGACCGCAGACCGGGTGCGACAATCGCCTTCGCGGAGGAATTGGAGATCAGCTTGCAGACGTTCAGCGTTAACCGGCCCAAATACTTCGTCCTCGCCGCAGTGCCGCCGGAAGTCGCGCACCACCTGATCGGGTTCGGATTCAAGGCGGTCGAGCATCCGGTCGACGATGCGGCCAGCCACGCCGGGGTTGTCCGGCGCGGCAACGAAGCGATCGAAACCATTGATCGCGACCAGACCCCGGCAATCGCCCGGAAGGTTGGAGAGCGCCAGCATGGCGCCAAGGCTGTGCGCAACCACGACCACCGGACCATCCGCTTCGGGAACAACCGGCTCGCCGAAATACCCCCGATCTGCCGTCACGCACCGCAACGATGCAAGGCGCGGCGCCACATCGCGCCAGAGCGAGGCGTCGAAGGCCCAGCCATGCGTGAACAGAAGCGTCAGCGGCATTGCCGGATCGCATCCAGCACGGCGTCTATGTCGGCCCTGGTATGGGCGCTGCGGAGCGCAAGGCGCAGCCGGCTCGCTCCTCGCGGCACTGTCGGCGGCCGGATCGCGGCGGCGGCGATGCCCTGCGCCGCGAGCCTTGCGCCCAGCGTCATGGTCTCGTCCTCCGGGCCGATCACGGCGGGAACGATCTGGGTGGTGGACTGGAGCGTATCGAAGCCAATCGCGCGCAGCCCCTCGCGCATGGCCTCGGCCATGGCGGCAAGATGTGTCCGCTCAGTGTCCATGCCAGGCACGAGATCAAGCGCAGCGTCGATCGCGCCCAGTACGGCCGGAGGCGGCGCGGTGGAAAACACGAATCCCGAGCAGGCGTTGGCGAGGTACTCGCACAGCCGCCGCGAACCCGCGACATAAGCGCCAAAGCTCCCCATCGCCTTGCTGAAGGTGCCCATCACCAGATCGACGCCCCCCGGCACGGTGGCCGAAAGTCCCGCGCCGCCCGGACCGAGGACGCCGGTGGCATGCGCCTCGTCCACGAACAGGAACGCATCGTAACGCCGCGCGAGGTCAACCAGCCGGGCCATGTCGACAACATCGCCGTCCATGCTGAACACGCTTTCGGTGACGATCAGGCGGGCCGGCGCATCCCGGTTCTGCGAGAGCAGGTCCTCAAGATGCGCGAGATCGTTGTGGCGGAACCGGGTCTGGCGCACCCGCGCCGCCGCGCAGCCCTGATGCAAGCTTGCGTGAATGAGCTTGTCGGTAAAGACGGAGGCACCCGGCGCAGCCGCGATCAGCGCCGGCAGGACGGCCGCGTTGGCCTGCCAGCCGGAGGCGAACAGCAGGGCCGCCTCGGTCCCCTTGAAGGCGGCGATGCGCGCCTCAAGCGCCAGATGCGCATCGCTCGTGCCCGTCACCAGCCGAGACGCGCCAGCGCCCGCGCCCAGTTCGCGGGCATAAGCCGCCGACCGCTCGATCAGCAGCGGATGAAGCGCCAGCCCGAGATAATCGTTGCTCGAGAAGTCGAGAAGCGTCGCGCCGTCCCGTTCCAGTCTGCCAGCGCCGCGCAGACGCACGGCGGCCAGCGTGCGGGACTGGCCGCGCGCCGCTATGGCCTGCATCGCGGCCTCTATCCGGGTGTCGAAACTGGTCATCGCCTGCTTTGAACGCCGGCTCGCGGCCGGCGTGCGCAGATACGGGCGGCGAGCGTCCCGCGTCAATCTCGGCCTTGCGCAAAAGCGCGCTGCGCCCCACACCAAGGCCCATGACTGACTATAATACCATTCGCTATGAACACGACGATGGTCTGCTGCGGCTCACCCTCAATCGGCCAGAGGCGATGAACGCCTTTGCCGTTGAGATGTGCAACGAGTTGATCGACGCCTATACCCGCGCCAATTCGGACGACGCGGTGCGCGCCATCGTGGTGACCGGCGAAGGCAAGGCCTTCTGTGCAGGAATGGACTTGTCGGTCGGCGGTAACGTCTTCGGCCTCGACGAGAGCCAGACTCCGACGCTCGCCGACATACGCGAGCGGCCGGTCCGGCCAGAGATTGAGGACGGCATCCGCGATACGGGCGGCAAGGTGTCGCTGGCAATGTACGATTGCCTCAAGCCGATCATCGGCGCCATCAACGGGGCTGCGGTGGGGATCGGCGCAACGATGACGCTGCCGATGGATTTCCGGCTCGCGTCAGACAAGGCGCGAATCGGCTTTGTCTTCGGCAAGATCGGCATCCTGCCCGAAGCCTGCTCAACTTGGTTCCTGCCGCGCGTCGTTGGCCTCGAGACCGCACTGGAGCTGGTCTATACAGCCGAAATCCTCACGGCCGAACGGGCCCGGGAGGTGCGGCTGGTCCGTTCCATCCACAAGCCCGAAACGCTGGTCGAGGATGCATGCGCCTTCGCCCGCGGCCTCGTCGCCGACCGCTCGCCGGTCAGCATCGCGATGATGCGGCAGATGATGATGCGAAACAGCGCCAAGCCTCACCCGCGCGAGGCGCATGACATCGAATCGTTGGGAATTTTCTACCAGAGCCTGATCGAGGGAAAGGAGGGCGTTGCCTCATTCCTCGAAAAGCGTCCGCCCCGCTTCACGTCGAAAGTATCAGCCGACATGCCGCCGTTCTATCCGTGGGAATCGGACTGATTCCCACGGACGAAAATCAGGTCTCAGCGCGCCGCGTTATGCGAATGCGTGCGCCGGTCACCTGTGCGGTTCTGGGCTGAACGGTTCGGGCCCGAACGGTCCTGACCTGAGCGGTCTTGTGCAGGACGGGCGTTACCGTCGCCCGCCTGACCCGAACGCGGCGCGCCGTGCCAGTCGCGGCGGCCATTGCCGACCGCAGCCTTGCGCGGATCAGCAGTACGTTCCGGTCGGTCGCCCGCAGGACGTGCGGGACGACGGTCACCATCCTCGCGCGAACGGCGCGGCTGTGAACGGTCATCGCCGCGAGGAGCGGCGGGACCGCGGGCGCGGTGCCCATCGCCCCGGCCACCCGGCATGCGGCGGTTGCCCGCGTCCTCGTCGCCGGACCGGCGCGAGGGCGCGGGCAGGCCTGCCGCCGCCTTGGCGAAATCGGCGGGGAGCGGCTGCACCGCAAGCTTGATGCCGGTCAGCTTCTCGATATCGCGCAGATAAGGCTTTTCGTCCGGCGCGACATAGCTCATCGCGAGGCCGTCCGCGCCGGCGCGCGCGGTGCGGCCGATGCGGTGGACGTACTGTTCGGGCACATTCGGCATCTCGTAGTTGAAGACGTGGCTGACGCCCGGGATGTCGATCCCGCGCGCCGCGATGTCGGTCGCGACGAGAACGCGGATATGGCCGCTGCGGAAGCCGTTGATCGCGGCGGTGCGCTGCGGCTGGCTCTTGTTGCCGTGGATCGCGGCGACCTGGATGCCCGCGCCCGCCAAATGGCGCACCACGCGGTCGGCGCCGTGCTTGGTGCGGGTGAACACCAGCGCGCGGTCAAGCGAGCCATCAGCCAATCCGGCGCGCAAGGATAGCGTGAGCAACGCCTGCTTTTCGGCCTGGTTGACGAAGGTCGCCATCTGCACGACGCGTTCGGCCGTGGATGCCTGCGGCGTCACTTCGACCCGTACGGGATCGGAGATGAACTGGCGCCCCAGCGCGGCGATCGAGGCCGGCATGGTGGCCGAGAAGAACAGGCTCTGCCGCTTGGCCGGCAGTAGCGCTGCGACGCGCTTGAGCGCATGGATGAAGCCGAGGTCCATCATCTGGTCGGCCTCGTCGAGAACAAAGATCTCGACGTTGCGGAGTGTGAGCGCGCGCTGGTCGATAAGGTCGAGCAGGCGGCCCGGCGTCGCGACGAGGACGTCGCAACCCGGAACGAGCGCGCGGGCCTGCTTGCCCACGGGCACGCCGCCGAACACGGTCTGGACATTGAGGCCGATGAACTTGGCATAGCCGCGCATGTTGTCGGCGATCTGTGCGGCAAGCTCGCGCGTCGGCGAGAGCACCAGCATGCGGCAGCCGGCCG
>JBEIPK010000009.1:0-63916 GCA_040377095.1 Novosphingobium sp. | reverse complement strand
CGACCAGCATTTTCTTTACAGCGTTTTGCGCTGCGCCAAGTGGAGCGGCAGATAAATGCACAAGTGACACGGTCCCGCGGAGATGAGGATTTACAAGTCGCTGGCAGACCAAGCCCGAATTTTGCAAATTCCGATCGGTGAATGACTTGGGAAGAACCGCACTGGCTTGGCCGGACATCAGGATGGATTGCAGTACGGCTACCGACTCAGTCTCGATAATCGGACGGATCGTTTTGTCGAATCTCCCAGCAATGTCGTCAATGACTTTCCGCCAAGTCGTTGCGCGACTGCTGGTTACGAGCGGCAAAGCAAAAATGTCTTCAAAGGCGACTGTCTCACCGGGCGGTGCCATCCGGGGGTGGCTGACCAACCAGAATTCTTCGTCATGCAGTGGCGTGACCACGATATCGGTGCTGTCGGGTACGCTGAAGATGATCGCCAGGTCCACGCGTCCGTCCAGGAGCCACTCATAGACATTTCCCGCTCCTGCGTCCGTTATGTAAACGCTTATTTCCGGGTATTCCTCAGCGATCATTCGATAGAGGTCGCCGGCGATGACGGCTGACGTCGTGGAAGGCATGCCGATTGAAACCCGGCCACGCACGGTGTCGGCCAGCCCACGGACGTTTTCGCGCATTTCCTGATATTGACGCAGCAGGTTTTGCGCCTGTTCGTAAAACATCTGGCCCGCTGGTGTCAGGGTTATCCCCTTGCGGTTGCGCTCCATCAATTTCACGCCGAGATCGCTTTCGAGATTGGCGAGATGCACACTCAGGGAAGATTGGGCGACGTGGAGTCGCTCGCTGGCATGAAGTATACTAATACTTTCGGCCATGGTGACGAAATATCGAAGGTGCCTTATCTCCATTAACACGCCCTTTTATTATATTAACTCTTATTTATTTGGATAATTCAAATGCAGTGAGTCTAACCTTGCCCGTCCGGACTGTTGCGCCTGCTATATTCGTTTCAGGCAGAGGCAATCTGAAAAAAGAATATGACACGACCCTCTAATGGAGGCGATATGACACGCAATGGCGAATCTGGCGGCGGCGTGACAGCGTCGACGCGGCCGAAACAAGGCGATGCAAAGCATGATCCGCATTTACTACGGCGAAACTCCAAACGTCTACAAGGTCACCGTAGCGGTTGAGGAGATGGGACTGGGCAGCGAACGCGTGAAGGTGGATATCTTCAACGGAGAACAGTTCGATCCGGCTTTTCTGGCCATCAGTCCCAACAACCGTATTCCCGCTATCGTCGATACCCAACCAAGCGACGGCGACGCGCCGATCAGCGTTGCCGAATCTGGCGCCATCCTGATTTACCTCGCGGAAAAGACAGGGCTTTTCCTGCCGTCCGAGCCGCGTAAGCGGGCGCCAGTCCTGCAATGGGTCATGTGGCAGATGTCCGCTCAAGGCCCGAATCTGGGCCAGTTCGGGCACTTCCGCAACTATGCGCCCGAGAAACTGCCTTACGCGATCGAGCGGTTCGGCAAGGAATCGCGCCGCTTGTATGCGTTGCTCGACAACCACCTGGCCGATCGGGAATTCGTCGCCGGCGACTATAGTATCGCCGACATGATCAGCTGGCCCTGGATCCTGTTTCACCGGCATCATGGCATCGAACTGAACGAATTCCCCAATCTGAACCGCTGGTACCTCGAAATCAAAGGGCGCCCTGCGGTCGAGAGTGCAATGCGGGATTCTGTTATTCCAGCCCCTCGGACGGCGTTTTCCGATGAGGAACGGGAACTGCTCTTCAACCAAAGGACCAAGTGACAATGGTAGATTATGTTTCCGTCGCGGACGCGGTCCCGCTTTCGGGACTGAGAGTGGTGCTGTCACCCGGATTTCCGGGTCCATGGAGCGTTGCGGCCAAGATCATCCTCGACATAAAGTCCATTGCGTTCACGCCTGTTGCGCAAGCCATCGGTCAGGAGGATAAGGTTCTGCGTGACTGGACTGGTCAGGAGTCGGCGCCGGTTGCGGTGCTGGACAAGGAACGCGGCCGCGCCCGGTGGGATGAAATTCTGTTGCTGGCTGAACGCCTTCAGCCCGAGCCCCCTCTGATTCCACAAGATGAGGCGACACGAGCCGACATGTTCGGTCTGGCCAACGACATTTGCGGAGAGGATGGCTTCGGCTGGAACTTCCGCCTGTACAAGATGGCGGCGTGGGAGGCCGCGCTGCAAGGGCAATCGGACGAACCGGTTTTCCTAAGTCGCGAACAAGTGGATGTCATGCAGTTCCGCTATGGCGACCCGTCCCGCAGCGCTGCCCAAGCGAAGGGCCGGATGGAGGCTATTCTGAATCTACTGTCGGCTCGTCTCCGCGCCAGTCGCCAACGAGGATCCCGCTACCTCGTCGGAGACTCACTCACCGCCGCCGACATCTACTGGACCACGTTCTCGACGCTGGTTTCCCCCATTCGCCATGAACATTGCCCAATGCCCGATGCGTATCGTGAAATGGGCCAAGCGATGGGTGCCGATCTCGGCGATGCGGTGGATCCGATCCTGATCGAGCATCGCGACAACGTCCTGGAAAGCCACTGCACACTGCCCTTGGCCTTCTAATTCGATACTCGCGGGCAACCCGCACCTGCGTCAATCAGAAAACAATAATCTAAGAGAGATGCCATGACCAAAAAGCCAGAGCAGATCGTGACCGAATTCCTGGGAGCCTGGGCGGCCAATGTCGATACGTTGCGCGGCTCGTTCCACGATTACCTTGCCGACGATGTCGATTACGAAAACGTCGACCTGACCCACACCACGACCCGGGACGACGCCCTGAAGTTGATCGACAATTTCCTTCCCGGGCTTGATCACATCACCATCGACATGCTGGCAATTGCCGTGACCGGCAACAAGGTCCTTACCGAACGGATCGATTACCTGCGGGACAGGGATCACAAGGTGTTGTCCACAATCCGCGTCATGGGAATCTTCGAAGTTGACGGCGATCGTATCACCGCATGGCGCGATTATTTCGACATGCGCCCTTTCGCGCCTGCCTGAGTGCAGCACAGTTACCTCAGGCGCAACTGGTGATAGGACGGCCATGGAAATTCTGGAAATAGATGAAGCGTCGGCGTTCGATTTCTTCGCTCAGCAGGATTGGACCGACGGCCTGCCCGTCATACCACCGACGCTGGACCGCGTGGCCGCCATGCTGGCTGGTGGCGGCGTATCCGAAGACGAGATTCTGGGTAGCGTTCCTGCTCGAAATCGAACGGTAACCGCCGGGTTAGCGGCAGTAAACGCCGTGATGGCGGGGTGCTTGCCGACCTATTTTCCGGTGGTGCTCGCCGCATTGCGGGCGATGCTTGACCCGGTCTGGAACGCAAACGGGGTGCTGACCAGCACCAGCGGCGGGGCCGCTTGTATCATCGTCAGCGGACCCATGGCGGCCCAGATCGGGATGAATGCCACGTCGAACCTGTTCGGTCCCGGCAACCGCGCCAACGCGACTATCGGCCGCGCAGTGCGGCTGATCGCCATGAACGTGATCGGCGCGCGCCGCAGCGTGCAGGACGAATCCTGTATGGCCACGCCCGCCAAGTACACCTTCTGCTTTGCCGAGGACGAACCGACGCAGCCATGGCGGCCGCTGCGCGTCCAGCTCGGGTATGAGGCGCAAGACACCACAGTCACCGTCATGGCGAGCGAAGGGCCGCGGCAAATCGCGAACTTTACCAACGGTGAGCCCGAAGGACTGCTGCGCAGCTTTGCTTCGGTGATGAAACCGCCCGGCTCCGTCATCGTCGGTAAGGCCGGCCAGGGCATAGCTGTCCTCGGACCAGAACATCGTTTTATCCTGCGCGACGCGGGTTGGAGCCAGGAGCGGATCGTTGACTTCCTTGTGCGCGAGTCGCGCGTTAGCGGGGCGGAAGTCGAGGCCGCAGGGATCATCATCGAAAAGCCTGGTGATCACCACTATCTACCTGTGGCGGCGGACGGGACATATCCCACTTTCGAAAAGGCCGAGGACCTGCTGCTCGTAACCGCCGGCGGCCATGGTGCAGGCTGGTCGGCATTCATTCCATCGGTCTTTCCCGCCAAGCACGGCAAGGCGGTGACCCGGCGGGTCCGTCCGGCTGGCGAGGCGCTGCCCGATTGCGGACCAGATTCCTGCGAAATCGATCTCTCGACCATTGCGCTACGGCGATAGCCAGAAGGAGACAGTTTCATGGCGACTATTCAGGTCTATCGCCCGGTTCCCGCAGCGGCGCCCGAAGAGCAAATCGTGCTGGCCGAGCGCCGTCCGCTCACCAGCGGCGCGCGTATCGTGTTGGTCAACAATGGCAAGCCCCGCACTACCGAACTGCTGACTTATATGACCGAAGCGCTGAACCGTCACTTCCCGGTGGCGTCGGTGACGGTCCATTCCAAGCCGTCGGCGGGTTCTCCGCTGGACAACGACATTGCCGACCAGCTTGCGGCGGAAGCCGATCTCGTACTGACCGGCCTGGGCGATTGCGGTGCCTGCAGTTCCTGCAGTCTGATCGACGCGCTGATGATGGAGCAGCGCGGCATCCCGGCAAGTGTTGTCATCACCGACCCGTTTATTGACGTGTGTAGCCGCATCGCGGCGCGCATGGGCTGCGCCAGCTATCGCCCCGTGATGATCCCGCATCCAGCAGCAAGCCGGAGCGCAGAATGGCTGCGCGACTGGGCTGACAAAAGTACTCCCATTCTGCTCGAAAACCTGACGGGCGCGTAAACCAGTTTGTATTCCGGCCCCATAACATCCGGTCTGAATTTTACCTGTCCCAAAGATAGTCCAAAAAGCCGCAAGTCTGGCCGCCACGCGGTGTTGACCTCTTGGAAATGGAGTAACTGCATGTTTCCGCGTATTCTCGTTTCGGCTGCTGTGGTGCTTCTGGCAGGCTTGACCATCACATCGTGCACGAATGTTCATGCAGGCGAGAGTGATGGTGCCGACTGGGCGATCTATGGCCTGGATAACAATGAGCAGCGTTTCAGTCCGCTTACGCAGATAAACGCCAGCACGATCAGCAAGCTCGGACTAGCCTGGAGCATGGAGCTGCCGCCACAAGCACGCTCCATGCAGGGCACGCCGCTTGCGATCGACGGCAACCTCTATTTCTCCACCTCGTTGTCCAAAGTCTATGCGGTAAATGCCAAGACAGGAAAGCTGCTGTGGGAATATGATCCCGAGGCCGGCTTGGCCCGGCCTCGCGTGCTGCGGACCAGCCACCAAGCAAGCCGTGGAATCGGCTATTTCGAAGGGGCAATCATCGTTGCCACGCTCGACGGGCGGCTGGTCTCGCTTGATGCCACCACCGGCAAGCCGAGATGGGAAACCAACACGATCGAGGACAAGGAGGGCCGGGCCGTCATCACCGGTGCTCCGCGCGTCTTCAACGGCAAGGTCATCGTGGGCAACTCGGGTGCCGACTTCGGCACGCGCGGTTATGTGTCCACCTATGATGCGCGCACCGGCAAGTTCCTGTGGCGCTTCTACACAGTCCCCGGCAACCCGGCCAACGGCTTCGAGGATGAAACCCAGGCAATGGCCGCCAAGAGCTGGACCGGCGAGTGGTGGCGCTGGGGCGGTGGCGGTACCGTCTGGAATGGGATCACCTACGATGAAACGATGAACCGGATCTACATTGGAACCGGAAACTCCTCGAACTACAATCCCGCGCAGCGCTCGCCCGATGGCGGTGACAACCTGTTCCTGGCATCGATCGTGGCGGTCGATGCCGATACCGGCAAGTATATCTGGCATTACCAGCAGAATCCGCGCGAAGCTTGGGACTACAAGGCCACCAACGAGATGATCCTGGCCGATCTGCAGATCGGCGGCGAACGCCGCCCGGTCCTGATGCAGGCCTCGATGAATGGCTTCTTCTACATCCTGGATCGCCGCGACGGCAAACTGCTCTCGGCCGAGAAGTTCGGCAAGTCGACTTGGGCCGACCGGATCGATCTCAAGACCGGCCGACCGGTCGAAGTGCCCAATGCCCGCTATGAAAACGGGCCCATTTCGCTGTACCCGTCGACGCTCGGCGTCCATAACTGGCAGGCGATGTCGTTCAATCCCGCACTGGGGCTGGCGTTCATCCCTACGCTGCAGCAGCCGGCCGAGTACTGGACCACGCCAGAAATGGGCAAGCAGGCCGAGCAGTTCGTTCTGGGCGCCAAGCATTACGAATTCGGCCTCGGAGCCCGGTTCCGGCTGGTCAAGCTCGATCCCGAAGATGGCACTGGCGCGCTGGTGGCATGGGATCCGGTGACGCAAAAGCCGCGCTGGACCGTGAAGCACAAGACCGGGTGGAATGGTGGAACGATGACGACTGCCGCCAACCTCGTGTTCCAGGGAACAGCCGACGGTTGGTTCCATGCCTATGATGCGCGCGACGGGCGCGAACTTTGGAAGTTCGATGCGAAGAACGGCATCCTTGCGCCGCCGATCACCTACCTCGTGGACGGCCAACAGTACATCACCCTGCTCGTCGGGTATGGCGCCGCCGCGCCGGAGGATCCGGGCTGGAGGTTCGGCAAGCACATGCCGCGCGTCGTAACCTTCAAGCTGGGCGGCAAGGCCAAGCTGCCATCGACGCCCCCCCCTGAGTTCAGCGTCGATGCGATCGATGATCCCAGCTTCGTGATCGACGAGACAGCGGCCGTGCGCGGGCGTGATCTCTGGCTGCGCAACTGCACGGTCTGTCACATGTTGGGCGGTGCCAATGCGAACTGGCCAGATCTGCGGACGTCACAAATGGCCACCGATTACGATACCTTTCGCCACATTGTGCAGAAGGGCGCGCTGGCGCAGCAGGGGATGCCCATGTTCGATGATCTGTCAGACCAGCAGGTGCGTGATATCTACATGTCGATACGCCAATACGCGCGCAAAGCGAAAACGGGCGGACCTTCCGCGAAAGAAGAACAGCGGCTTTTCTGACGACTCGCGCCGGTCTTCAACCGCATTACCCCCTGAACTTCAAGCCCGAAAACTAAGAGGAGAGTTGAAATGTCACTACGTCCCGAAGATGGAACAACGGACGACGAGCGTACAGTATTGCAATTTTGCAGTCTCTGGGCAAAACAGGATGTCGATGGCATACTAGAGTACTTTACCCCAGACGGCCAGTACATCGACATGCCCTTGCCGCCTCGCATTGGGCTGGATGAAATCCGGGCCTACATTGAGGGCGTTTTCGCGGCATTCCGATGCGAGATCGAAACCCTTCGGATTGCTTCGTCCGGCTCGGTCGTCTTCACTGAACGGGTCGATCATCTTACGCGAACCGACGGGGCAAAGCCGACCGTGCCGCTTCCGGTCGCGGGTATCTTTGAAATGAAGAACGGCAAGATCTGGCGTTGGCGCGAATACCTTGACCTCCGCACCGCTGAGGAAGGCCTGTCTCTGGTTGTCCGTTCCAGTGGTGACATGAGCGACGTGGAATAATAAAGGAGCTTTCTACCCGATCCTGTACGCGACGCCTTTTGTCGGCCCGATGCACCGCAAAATCCCTTCTATCCACTCCCCCAGTGGCTGCTCTCCCTCGTGCTGACTAATCTTCGGGCAAGTCGCACGGAAACAGGGCCGCTCCCCGCTCCTCCGCAAGTGGGGTGACATGGGAATTATCTCGCAAGCGAGTGGCTTCTAGTGGGGGCGGGAATGGGGGTCATGTTCTAGAAGACTGCTAAAGCCTTGAAAAACATGGTGGGCGCGGCAGGGATTGAACCTGCGACCCCACCCGTGTGAAGGGTGTGCTCTACCACTGAGCTACGCGCCCATCCGAAGGGAAGGTGCGCCACTTAGGGGATCGTGCCCGCGTTGACAAGCGCTTCAGGCACTTTAAGGGCCGCGACATGAGCGAAGAACAAGACAGCCCCGCTGCTCCCGCCGAAGCCCCTGCTACTGGCCCGGCTTCCCATTCGGGAGCGAGTGACGTGCCGCCCGACCGACTGGCGATCAATCCGCGCAGCCCGCACTTCGACGGCGAAAAGCTTGGGCGCGGCATCGGCATCCGATTCAAGGGCGCGGTGCGCACCAATGTCGAGGAATACTGCATTTCCGAAGGCTGGGTGAAAGTGCAGGCCGGCAAGACGTTTGACCGCAAGGGCCAGCCGCTGCTGCTCAAACTCAATGGCCCGGTCGAGGCGTGGTACGAGGATCTGGGCGAAGGCGCGCCAGTCGCCAAACTTTAGGCGTCACCGCCAGCTTTTAAGCCACATCCACTCGACATACGAGGCCTTGCCGTTGTGCAGGGCGGCCGCCGAGATGATCGGATAGAAATGGATAAAGACCCCGCATGTCGCGGCGAGGAGTCCCATCGGCAGCCATCGCCATTTGCCGCCCATCGACCATAGCCAGTCGAGCGCGAGCGCCAGGCAGGCCATCAGGAACGTCGATGGCAGCAGGTAGTGGTAATAGAACTGGATCGGCTTGTCGGTGACGATCCACAGGCCGAGGCAGGCGGCGTAGAGGAGCGCGAAGGCGGCCGCGTCGGCCCGCCGCCGGCAGATCGCGGCCCAGACGGCCCAGCCCAGTCCCGCGAGGCCGGCAATCATGCTCACCGGATTGCCGATCAGCACAATCCCGCGCTGGATGCCGTCGACCGGCTTGTATAGGTACCACACCGCCCGCCAGTCGATGATCCATTGATACCAGACGCTGCGATAGGGGTGCGGCTTTACCACGCTGTCCTGCAAGCGCAGCATGTAGCGATGATGTTCGATGATCCCCAGCGGGTCGACCGGGTGATCGATCAGGAAGAAGGCCGGCGTGAAGCTTGCCCAGTAAACCGCCAGTGGCAGCATGCCGAGCCACAATGCCGCCTCGATCAGCGATATGCCGGGCACGGGGCTAGTCTCGCTTGCTGTCAGGAGGTGGCGGCGGTGATCCCGTAGGCGCAGGACGAGAAACGCAAGACCCGGCAGCAGTGCGGCGGGCGCGACGCTCCACTTGGCGGAAATCGACAGTCCGAGGCACAGCCCGCACAGCGCCAGATGCAGCCGGGCGAGGCGCCTGGCCGCCCTGGTGGCCGCGGCGAACTGCCACAGCGCCAGCAAGGCAAAACCGGCCATCGCCATGTCGAGCATCGCGATGCGGCTCTGGATGAACCAGATGAAGTTGGTGGCGAGCAGGATCATGGCGGCAAGGGTGGCGACGCGGCGGCCACTCGCCAGCCAGACCAGCCGCCCGAACGCGAACAGGCCCGCCGCGCCGAGAATGGCCGACGGCGCGCGCCAGACGATCGGCCGGTCGCCCAGCAGCCAGATGGCGGCGGCAATGATCTCCTTGCCCAGCATGGGGTGTTCGGGATTGGCGCGCATCAGTTCAAGCAGGCTGCGCGCGGCCTTCACGTAATGGATTTCGTCGAAGTAGATTTCGGACGGAATGCCGAGCCGGTGCCAGCACAGCGCAAGGAATGCGAACGCGACGCCGGCGCACCACAGGATCGGATCGCGCTGCGGAACGGGCATCGGCATGGCTGCCGCGAATAGGGCCGCGCAGCCGGACAGGCAATCCGCAAAGGGCTCGAAATCGGCGCCAAAAAGCGAAACCGGCCCGCGCGTCGCGCTTGCGCGGGCCGCCGAGCAATCCTAAGCCGCATCCATGAAACGCTCGACAGGACAGGACCGCAAGATCACTTCGAAATGGCGCGCCGCCACGCGCGCCGTGCGCGCCGGGACATGGCGTTCCGAGCAGGGCGAAACCAGCGAGGCGATCTACGTCACCTCCGGGTATTGTTACGACGATGCTGCCATCCCCGCCGCGCGCTTTGCGGGCGAGCTGCCCGGCATGACATATTCGCGCACGCAGAACCCGACGGTGCAGATGCTAGAAGAGCGCATCGCGATGATGGAGGGGGCAGAGGCCTGCCGCGTCCAGGCATCGGGCATGGCGGCGATGACGGCTTCGATGCTTTGTCAGCTTTCTGCCGGGGACCACATGGTCATCGCGCGCGCCGCATTTGGCCCGACGCGCTGGGTGACGGACAACCTGCTACCGCGCTTCGGCATTGCGGTAACGCCTGTCGATGGCCGCGATCTCGGTGCGTGGAAGGCTGCGATCCGGCCTGAAACCAAAGTGTTCTTCTTCGAAACGCCCGCCAACCCGACGATGGACATCGTCGATATCGCGGCGGTCTGCGCGCTGGCGCGGGAACATGGTATCGTATCGGTTTGCGATAATGCCTTTGCTTCGAGTGCCTTGCAAAGGCCGATGGAACACGGCGCCGATGTGGTGGCTTATGCCGCGACCAAGCTGATGGACGGGCAGGGCCGCGTGTTGGCCGGCGCGGTCTGCGGATCGGCGGAATGGATCAACAACAAGCTGCTGCCGTTCCAGCGCAATACCGGGCCGACGCTCTCGCCATTCAACGCTTGGGTTGTGCTCAAGGGGCTGGAGACGCTGGAACTGCGCGCGCTGAAGCAGGCGGAAAACGCGCTCAAGGTTGGCCGTTTCCTTGAAGGCCGGGTGCCGAGCGTGCTTCATCCCGGCTTGCCGAGCCATCCGCAGCACGATCTCGTCAAGCGCCAGATGGTGGCGGCAGGCTCGATCTTCGCGTTTGAGGTCGATGGCGGGCGCATGGCTGCGCACGGCGTGCTTGATGCGCTGGAGCTGATTGATATCTCGAACAATATTGGCGATACGAAGTCACTGATGACTCACCCTTCGTCCACCACCCATTCCAGTCTGACGCCCCAGGTGCGCGAGGACATGGGCGTGCGTGAGGGGATGCTCCGGATCAGCGTCGGGCTTGAGGACCCGGACGACCTTATCGAGGACCTTGACCAGGCACTGGCAAGGACAGGCCTCTGACCTTTCCGCCGATCACCGAGCCGGCGGCGCTGCTCGCGGCCATTGTCGCGTCGTCGCAGGACGCCATTATCGGCAAGGCTCTCGATGGGACGATCCTCAGCTGGAACCGGGCGGCAGAACGGATCTTCGGCTATCCGGCCGATGCGATGATCGGCCAGTCAATTCGCGGGATCATCCCGGCCGATCGTCAGGCCGAGGAAGACCGCATCATTGCGCTGATTTCGAGGGGGCAGGCGGTCCCGACCTTCGAAACCGCGCGCCTCCACAAGGATGGCAGCGAAGTCGAGCTGGAAATCACGGTCTCTCCGGTTCGCGACAGCGGGGGATCCATCGTCGCCGCCAGCACGATCGCCCGCGACATTTCCGACCACAAATTGGTTAAATCGCAGCTCGACGAGAGCGAGACGCGCTTTCGCCTCATGGCCGACAACATCTCGCAGCTCGCCTGGATCGCCGATCCAACTGGCTGGCTGTTCTGGTACAACAAGCGTTGGTTCGACTACACTGGCACGACGCTTGAGGAGATGCAGGGCTGGGGTTGGACAAAAGTCCATCACCCCGATCATATCAGGGCTGTGGAAGAGAGCTGGAACGCATCTCTTGCCAGCGGCGATCCATGGGATCACACTTTTCCGCTGCGCGCGGCAGACGGCAGCTATCGCTGGTTCCTCTCGCGGGCGACGCCGATGCGCGATGAGTCGGGCAACATCGTGTACTGGTTCGGCACGAATACCGACATCACCGAAATGCGCGATGCGGAGCAGCGGATCGAACTGCTGCTGATGGAAGTCAATCACCGCTCGAAGAACATGTTGGCCGTCCTGCAATCGGTGGCCCGGCGCACGGCGGCGGGCGGCGGTGATTATGTGGCACGGCTTGACCAGCGCATCCGGGCAATGGCGGCAAACCAGGACCTGCTGGTCCACCGCGCCTGGTCCAGCGTGCCAATTCGCGATCTGGTCGAGGCGCAGCTGCATTTACTGGGCGAAGCCGGGCGTGCGCTGGTCAAGGTCGAAGGACCGGAGCTGTCGCTGGTGCCCGGTGCGGCCGAGACGATGAGCATGGCGGTTCACGAACTGGCGACCAATGCGCTCAAGTATGGCGCGCTATCGCGCGAGGGAGGATCGGTCAGGCTCGCATGGGAACTGCGCGACGCTGATCCCATGCAGCTGTTCCACATCAGTTGGACGGAGCGCGGCGGACCGCCGGTGGCGGCGCCGCAGACCAGCGGCTTTGGCACGCAGATCATGCGGGAAGTGCCGGTTGGCAAACTGGGCGCCGAAGTCGAACTCGATTATGCCGCAGAAGGCTTTGCCTGGAGGCTGAATTGCCCGGCGGACCGCGTGCTGAAGACACTTGCGTAAGGCTGCCGCGCGGGACCGATGGTGACTTGCCCCGCTATTGTCGTGCGTGTTGTCGTGTGTGAAATTCCCGTCTAGCGTAGCTCTGTCATGAAGGAACTCTTTCAGCATAGCGCCATCACCGAAGGCCTGACCGTGCGCGTCGCGGTTAACTTCCTGCCCGAGCAGTCGCGAATCTCGGCCGGGAAGTGGTTCTGGGTCTACCATGTGCGGATCGAGAACGGGTCGGATGAGACCGTGCAGCTGATGACGCGACACTGGCGGATCACGGATGGACGCGGCCACGTCAGTTTCGTCGATGGTGACGGAGTCGTCGGCGAACAGCCGGTGCTGCGACCGGGCGAGAGCCATGACTATGTGTCGGGCTGTCCGCTCGCCACGCCGACGGGCAGCATGGCAGGGCACTATACGTTTCGCCGCGAAGATGGTTCGGCGCTCGACGCGGCGATACCCTTCTTCCCGCTCGCCGCGCCGGCCACGGCCGGTTAGTCGGCCTTGAGCGTGAGGCTCGCTGGCGGGCTTGCCGTGCGATGAAGCGCAACCATCTGCCCCTTAACGCGCTTCGGGTATTCGACGCGGCCGCGCGCCACCTGTCGTTTACCCGCGCCGCGGACGAACTCGCCGTGACGCCTGCCGCCGTCGGCCAGCAGATCAGGGCGCTTGAGGACGTGCTCGGCGTCGTGCTGTTCCGCCGCACGAGCAAGGGGCTCGAACTGACCGACGAGGCCAGCGCTGGGCTTGCTTCGCTGCGCAGCGGTTTCCTCTCGTTCGAGGACGCGGTGCAGGCGATGCAGGCGGGGCAATCAAGCCATGTCTTCACCATCGCCGCGCCGCGCGACATATTCTCCGCGTGGCTGGCGCCGCGCCTGGCGCGCTTTGGCGCGGCGAATCCTCAGGCGCGCTTTGTCATCGTCGATGGCGAGATGGCCGATTTCACGCAGGCCAACCTCGACCTCGCGATGCGATGGACGGACGGGCCGGGCGATCTCGAAGGCGTGCCGGTTGGCCCCGCAGAGCGCGTCGTCGTTGGCGAAGGCGGCTGGATTGCGTGGGACGGCGAACCGCAGAGCGAGAACGAGGGCGAAGACTCAAAGCCCCAATTCAGCGTCGTCGACGCCGGGCAGGCGCTCGCCGCGGCACTCGCCGGCATGGGGCGTGCACGCGTGCCGGCTCTTCTCGCCCAGGCGTGGAACGAGAACGGCGGCGGTCAGTTCAACGGTACAAGAGAACCCTGCCGCCGCCAGTACTGGCTGGTCGCGCCGCTGCCGCAGTGGCGCCAGCGCAAGGTGCGCGACCTCATCGCCGCGCTGACTGCGGACAGCTGACCGGCTTCAGCCGCGCCCCAGCGGATCGAGCGCGGAGCGGCCCGGCGCGCGGACGCTGCTTGCCGGCCGCACCCCGCCTGCCAGCTTTTCCAGTTCCGCGATCCGCCGTTCGGTCGCCGGGTGAGTGGAGAACAGCTCGCTCACCCCTGTCGGCACGATATAAAGCTGTGCCGCCGCCGGATTGCTTTGCGAAGCAAAGCTCGGGATCTGGCGTGCAGGCGCGGCGATCTTGCGCAGCGCGGAGGCGAGCGCCAGCGGGTTGCCCGAGATCTCGGCGCCCGCCCGGTCTGCCCCGAACTCGCGCGTCCGGCTGATCGCCATCTGTACGATCATTGCCGCGAACGGCGCCATGAACACGGCTAGCAGCGCCACCAGCGGGTTTGGCCGGTCGTCGCCGTGCCCGAAGAACAGCCCGAAATTGGCAACCATCGAGATGGCGCCGGCAATCGTCGCCACCATGGTCATGACCAGAGTGTCCCGGTTGCGGACGTGGCCCAGCTCGTGTGCCATGACGGCGGCCACTTCATCGCGGTTCAGCATCCGCAGCAGGCCAGTTGTGGCGGCAACAGCGGCGTTTTGCGGATTGCGGCCGGTGGCGAAAGCGTTCGGATTGTCGCTTTCCACCAGATACACTTTCGGCATCGGCATGTTCGCGCGCCGGGCCAGATCGGCGACAATGCCGTGAAATTCTGGCGCGGTGCGCTCATCGACTTCACGGGCGTGGTGCATGCGCAGCACCAGTTTGTCGGCGTTCCAGTAGGTAAACAGGTTCATGCCTGCCGCAAGGACAAGCGCGATCACCGCGCCGCCGCTGCCACCGAACAGATAGCCGATGCCCATGAACAGCGCGGTCAGCGCCGCAAGCAGCATGGCTGTCTTCATTCCGTTCACGACACATCCTTCCACAAAGGCGTCCCCGGGGCAGAATCTAGGATGACCCTTTGCGTTTTCAACGCCCAAGCCCTTGTCAGCCGGCGCAATTGGCCGCATCGGACAAGGCATGATCTGGTTCGAAGGACGCGCCCCCACGCGCGATGAAATCAACGCTGGCGGCGCGGGCACAATGATGAGCGCGCTCGGCATGGAATTCGCCGGTGCCGGTGACGACTGGCTCGCGCTGCGCATGCCGGTCGATGACCGGACGCGCCAGCCCTATGGCCGGCTGCATGGCGGCGCCTCGGTTGCGCTGGCGGAGACGGTGGGTTCGATCGCGGCGAGCCGCTGTGTCGATCCCGCCCGGTTCGCGAGCGTCGGCATGGAAATCAACGCCAACCATGTCCGGCCGGTGCGCGAAGGCTGGGTCACGGCGACAGCGCGGCCCGAAGCGATGGGGCGCACGTCGCATGTCTGGTCGATCCGCATCGAGGACGAGGCGGGCCGGCTGGTGTGCATCTCCCGCTTTACCGTGGCGATCATCGCAAACGACCGCCGTTAGAGTGCTTTCCGGCCGGAAAGTGTCCAGCCGGAGCGTCAGGCCTTGGGCGCGACGGTTTCCCTTGGCTCCAGCCTGGTTTCCAGCGGGCTTACAGGTTCAGGCCCGCCGACCGCCCGCAAGGCCGCGATCCGCGCCATTTCGCGCCACGGCACAATCACGCTGGCGAGCGGCGGCGAAAGCTGCGTAGCAAGCACACTGTCGCCGAACCCGGCAACGCTGAGGTCCTCCGGCACGGCAAGGCCTTGTGCCCGCGCAGCCTGAAGCACGCCTGCCGCCATGGCGTCGTTGGCGGCAATGATTGCGGTGGGTGAAGGGCTAATGCTGAGCAGCATCTTACCCGCCGCGCGTCCCGATTCGACGCTGAAATCGCCGTTTTCGATGAGGACAGGGCCGCGATCGAGCCCGTGGTCGGCCATGGCGTCGAGGTAGCCAAGCTCGCGCGCCTGTCCGCAGGAGGAGCCTTCTGGCCCAGCAACAAGGCCAATTCGGCTATGGCCCAGCTCGACAAGCCGGTTCACCAACCCGGCCATGGCGGCGCGCTCGGCGACGGGCAGGAAGGTCTGGTCGTCGTCGACCGGGTGCGCACCCTCGGCCGCCCGGCAATGCCCTAGCCAATAGCCCCGCACCTTCGCATCGCGGCATGCGTTCACCAACCGCGAACGGTCCGCGACAAGTGGGAGGACAATGGCCGCCGCCGGCCGGTGCCGGGCAAGGAAGGCACGAAGCTCGGCCTGTTTCGACGTGCCAAGGCGCAAGGTGGCAAGGGCGAAATCGCTGCCGTCCAGTGCGCCAAGCGCGCCATCGAGAGCCTGTTCGAACGTCCCCGCATCCGATCCGTCGTGGACAAGCGCAATAAGCAGGCTGTGCCCGAGTGCCAGCGCGCGTGCCTGTGGATCGGGGACAAAGCCAAGTTCCGAGATCACTGCCTCGACACGGGCGCGCGTGGCGTCCGCCAGCATCGGCGAGCGATTGATGACGCGGCTGACCGTTTTCTTGGAGACCCCGGCCGCGCTGGCGACATCATTAATGGTCGGCTTGCCCATCCTCGCGCCATGGCGCAGCGGAGAATCGCGGGGAAGCCAAGATGCCTCCACTACGGAGCAATCGCCGCGAAAATTTACCCAAACTTGTCAGGCAAGTTCGGCAAAGCCGCCATAACGGCCGCGATGAAACAGCATAGGATCGCCGTCGCGGAACACGTCCATGGCGAGGACGTTGCCCAGCACGAACACGTGATCACCGGCTTCGGTGACCGAATGGATCGTGCATTCGATGCAGGCAATCGTGTCGGCCAGCACCGGGAGCTGATGCTCGGAAGTTCGATAGGGGATTTGCGAAAACTTGTCCGGCCCCGACATCGCCATCTGGCGGCAGAGCTGCTGCTGATCGCTGGCAAGTACATTAACACAGAACCGGCCGGCCGCCTCGATCCGGGGCCAGCTCGTACTGCTGAGCGCAGGCAGAAAGCCCACCAGCGGTGGGTCGAGCGAAACCGATGTGAATGTGCCGACCACCATGGCAACCGGCTCACCGTCCGGATCGAGCGCCGTGATGACGCTGACACCCGTGGGATAGGACCCCAGAACCTGCCGGAATTGTCCCGAATCGATGATGCTACCGGTCAAGCTTCGTGCTCCATTCTCTTGCGTTCAGGCGCCCTGCGATGCCGAATTGTGCCGCACAGGGCAATAGCTGTTATCGGGGAGGACGGTGATCGGATTGCCGTCAGGCGAATTCATCTTGCCTCGCAAAATACAAAAGTGCAGGGGCGCGATACGCAAACCTTTCTGGCCCCGGGCAGCCTCTTCTGCCGCGCGTCCCGGGCCGGACCGAAGCAGAAGAAGGACCCGAACATGGCTGCTGCCAGAGAAATCGCCGATACCCCCGAAGCCAGGGACATTGCCGAACTGGTCGCCCGTTCGCGCGCAGCCCAGGCGCAAATCGAAAACTATACGCAGGAACAGGTGGATCGCCTGATCCGCGGCATGGTCTATGCCGTCGCGCGCGAGGACGTTGCCGAGAAGATCGCCCAGCACACGGTCGACGAGACCCAGCTCGGCAACTATGACGGCAAGTACCTCAAGATTTTCCGCAAAACCCGCGCGACGCTGATGGACATCATCAACGACAAGTCAGTCGGCATCATCGAGGAAGACCCCGAGCGCCAGATCGTCAAGATCGCCAAGCCCGTCGGTGTGATCGGGGCGCTGTCGCCTTCGACCAATCCCGAGGCGACTCCCGTGATCAAGGCGATCTCGGCCGTCAAGGGTCGCAACTCGATCATCGTCGCGCCCCACCCGCGCGCAAAGCTGACCAACAAGCTGATCTGCGACCTGATGCGCGATGCGCTGGTCAAGCTCGGCGCGCCGGCCGATCTGGTGCTGGCAATCGAAACGCCGAGCGTCGAGAAGACCAACGAACTGATGAAGCAGTGCGACCGCGTGCTGGCCACCGGCGGCGGTCCGATGGTGCTGGCTGCCTACAGCTCGGGCACCCCCGCGCTTGGCGTCGGCGTAGGCAATGCGGTTATCACGGTCGACGATACCGCCAACCTTGACGACGCAGCCGAAAAGATCCGCATTTCCAAGACGCTGGATCTTGCTGCCTCGTGCTCGTCGGACAATTCGGTCATCCTGCTCGATGCCATCTACGACGAGATGCTCGAAAAGCTGGTCCATCAGGGCGGACACATCCTGAACGAGGACGAGAAGGCGAGGCTTCAGGCCGTCCTTTGGAAGGATGGGGCACTTAACGCCGGGATCGTGGCGCAGCCGCCGGAAAAGATCGCCGGGATGGCCGGCTTCGGACTGCCGGAGGGCCGGCGCTTCTTCATCGTGCCAGAAACCGGCTATGGCCCCGATTATCCTTTCTCGGGTGAGAAACTGACCGTCACGATGACGCTGTACCGCGCGCGAGACATCGATCATGCGATCGAGCTGACCAACGGCATCCAAGCCTACCAGGGTCAGGGGCACAGCTGCGGCATCTATTCGAACAGCGACGAAAATATCCTGAAGCTGGCCAATGCCACCAAGACCAGTCGCGTGATGGTCAACCAGCCGCAATCGGCGTCCAATTCAGGCAACCTGTGGAACGGCATGCGCCAGACCTTCTCGCTCGGCTGCGGTTCGTGGGGCGGCAACTCGACCAACAACAACATCACCTGGCGCGATCTCATCAATGAGACCTGGGTGTCCAAGCCGCTGCCGCAGACCAAGGTCATCCCGGACGACGAGACGCTGTTCGGCAAGGATATCATCGAGGTGCTAGCCTGAAACTGACGCCGGGCGGGGGCTGTTCCCCTGCCCGGCGGGACTTGCCGCCAGATCAAACGGGGACGTTCATGACAGAGCAGTTCAGCCTTACCGAAGACCAGATCGCCATCCAGGACATGGCGCGCAAGTTCACGGCCGATCGCATCACGCCGTTCGCCGCGAAATGGGACGAGGATCATCACTTTCCCGTAGACGTGGTCAAGGCGGCGGGCGAACTGGGCTTTGGCGGGATCTATGTCTCGGAAGAAAGCGGCGGCATCGGACTCGGGCGGCTGGAATCGGCGCTGATCATGGAAGCCATGTCCTATGGCTGCGCGGCGACAAGCGCGTTCATCTCGATCCACAACATGAGCACCTGGATGATCGATCGGTTCGGGTCGGACGAGCTGAAGCAGCGTTTCCTGCCTGATCTGGTCAGCATGAACCGGATTGCCAGCTACAGCCTCACCGAGCCGGGATCGGGTTCGGACGCGGCCGCGCTGAATACCACGGCGCGTCTCGACGGTGACCACTACGTTATCAACGGCACCAAGCAGTTCACTTCTGGCGCCGGGGTCAACGACGTCTACGTCATCATGGTGCGCACCGGGGACGACAGCGCGCGCGGCATCACCTGCGTTGTCGTCGAAAAGGGCACCGAAGGGCTGAGCTTCGGTGCGCCCGAGCGCAAGCTGGGCTGGAACGCCTCGCCCACCGCACAGGTCATTCTCGACAATGTGCGCGTGCCGGTCGCCAACCGGGTCGGCGCAGAGGGAGAGGGCTTCCGCATTGCGATGGCCGGGCTCGACGGCGGGCGGCTCAACATCGGGGCGTGCTCGCTGGGCGGGGCTCAGCGCTGCCTCGACGAGGCCGTGGGCTATGTAAAGGATCGCAAGCAATTCGGGCAGAGCATCGCCGAGTTCCAGAACACCCAGTTCACGCTTGCGGACATGGCGACCGATCTGGAAGCGGCGCGCGCGCTGCTCTATCTCGCCGCCGCGAAGGTAACGGCGGGTGCGCCCGACAAGACCCGTTTTGCCGCTATGGCCAAGAAGCTGGCGAGCGACACCGGATCGTCGGTGGTGGACCGCGCGCTCCAGCTTTTCGGCGGATATGGCTATCTCATGGACTATCCGATCGAGCGTTTCTGGCGCGATCTGCGCGTCCATCGCATCCTCGAAGGCACCAATGAAATCATGCAGATGATCATTGGGCGTGATCTTTTGCGTCAGTGATCCTGTTGGACTTGCGGCCGTTGCATCAAGATATGGTGCAGCGCACAATATTCAGCTAGCGTGATTGCAATCCTCGCGACTGCCATGAAAGGCTGCCCTGACAATGACCCAGTCTCGCACTGCTCCCGCACCTGATGCCGCCACTGCCGCAACCGTGAGCGACGCTGCCGCGCAGTGGGGCGAGGCATGGGAACGCCTCGCGTCCGGCATGACGCGCCTGATGCAGCTGCAGCCCCGGCTTGAGGCGCCCAAGCGGTTCGATCCGATGGTCGTGTTCGAGGCAGTCACCGACATGACGCTGGGCCTCGTCAAGCAGCCTTCGAAGCTGGTCGAGCTCCAGATGCAGGCGTGGCAGGACTTTGCGCAGGCATGGACCGCGCCCATGCTGGCGGGCGACGCATCGCCCGCCGCGCCGCCGCCGGCGAAGAACGACCGCCGGTTCAAGGACGAGGAATGGGAAGAAAATCCTTATTACCGGGGATTTCGCGACAACTATTTCCTCGTTTCTCGCCAGTTGCGCACGCTGGTCGACGAATCGGGAGAGGAAGACCCCTCCAAACGAGCGATCGTCGGCTTCCTGGTCGAGCAATACCTCAACGCCCTGGCGCCGACGAACTTTGCTTTCAGCAATCCTGTCGTCATGCGTCGCACGGTGGAAACCGGCGGCGCCAACCTCGTGTCCGGCTTTGCCAACCTTGTGACCGATCTGTCGGAAGGGCGCGGCATCGTGCGCCGCCGCGCGCCCGATACCTTCAAGGTGGGCGAGAACATCGCGGTCACGCCGGGCGGGGTGATCTTCCAGAACGACATCATGCAGATCATCCAGTACGCGCCGACGACGCCCAACGTGCATCGCCGGCCGATGCTCTACGTGGCGCCGCTGGTGAACAAGTACTACATGATAGACCTGCAACCGCGCAGTAGCCTGATCCGCTGGCTTGTCGAACAGGGACAGACCGTGTTCGTGGTGTCCTGGGTCGATCCCGATGACAGCCACCGGCACTGCGAAGTCGATGATTACGTCGGACGCGGCATCATCCAGGCGATGGACGTAGTGCGCGAGGCGACGGGCGAAGAGGATATCGACCTGTTCGGCTTCTGCATGGGCGGCACCCTGATTTCCATGGCAGCTGCGGTTCTGGCGGCGCGCGGCGAGGCGGACCGTATCGGCTCGATCACGCTAATCGGCGCGCTGGTCGATTTCCGCGACATGCGTGACTGGGCCGGCTTCATCAACGAATCGCACATCAATTCGCTCGACACGCACGTCTCGGCCAAGGGCTACATCGACAAGGACGAGTTGCAGCAGTTGTTCTCGCTGATGCGGGCCAATGACCTGATCTGGTCGTCATGGGTGACGCATTACCTGCTTGACCAGGAAGCGCCGGCATCCGATCTGCTCACCTGGTTCGAAGACGGTTCGCACATTCCGCAGGCGTTCCTCAAGTCGTATAACCAGAAGCTGCTTCTCGAAAATCACCTCGCCGTGCCGGGCCAGGTCGAACTGCTGGGGGAGCGGCTCGATCTATCGAAGATCACAGCGCCGGTTACCATCATCGGCCTCAAGGACGATCATGTCTCCTCTTGGACGATGGTCTACGAAGGAACGCGCTATTTCGGTGGGCCGGTCACCTTCCTGCTGGGCGGTTCGGGCCATAACGCGGGCGTCATCAATCCGCCGACCGCCAACAAGCATGGGTTCTGGACCAACCCCGCGATCGAGCCCGATGCCGATGCGTGGTTCAAGGGCGCTCAGCGTCACGAAGGCAGCTGGTGGCCAACCTGGGTCGAATCCCTCCAGCAGCGCGAGGACAACGGCACGGTTCCCGCGCGCGAAGTCGGCGGCGGCAAGTTTGAGGTTCTCGAACCCGCTCCCGGCTCGTACGTGCTGGCCGGCAAGGTCTGAGCCCGCACATCATGACGACAGCAACCCAACAGCGAGCAGAGCAAATGACCGATGCAACGCCCATGGACGCACTGACCTGCATCGACGGCAAGGCGGGGCGGCTCCGGCTCAACCGGCCCAAGGCGATCCACGCGCTCAACCTTAATATGGTGCGCGCAATGACCGCTGCGCTGGCCGAATGGCAGTCGAATCCTGCTGTCGAGATCATTCTCATCGATCACGCCGAGGGCCGTGGGTTCTGTGCCGGCGGCGACGTTGTGTCGATCGCGAAAAGCGCCAAGGGGCACGGCGCGGCAGGGGACGCGTTCTTCTATCAGGAATATCAGATGAACCATCTGATGTACACGTACGGCAAGCCCGGCGTCGTGTTCATGGACGGCATCACGATGGGCGGCGGCGTGGGCATCACCTGCCCATGCAAGTACCGTATCGCGACCGAGCGGACAGTCTTTTCGATGCCCGAGACCGGCATCGGCCTGTTCCCCGATGTTGGCGGTGGGCGCTATCTGTCGCGGCTTCCTGGGCGGATGCCGCAGTACCTGGGGCTGACCGGCGGCCGGCTCGACGGCGCGGAATGCCATGCTATGGGGCTCGCGACGCACTTTCTTCCCTCGGACTCGCTGGAAGATGTCAAGGAGCGCATCTGTGCCGAGCCGGGCAAGGTCGACGAGATACTTGCGGCCGCATCCATCGCTCCGCCACCTGCAAAAATCCTCGAAAGGCTGGACGACATCAACCGGCTCTTCGCGTCCGACCGGCTGGAGGATGTGCTCGCCGCGCTCGAGGCCGACAGCTCGGACTTCGCGCAGAAGCAGCTGGAAATCCTGCGCGCCAAGTCGCCGCTGTCCTGCAAGGTCACGCTGCGGCTGCTCGTGGTCAGCCCGCACATCCAGGACTTCGCCGACGAGATGCGGCTGGAGTTCGGCATCGTCCACCGACTGTTTCGCACCCACGATTTTTACGAGGGCGTCCGTGCGCTGCTCATCGACCGCGACAACAAGCCTGTTTGGCATCCCGCGACGCCTGATGGTGTCACCGATGAGATGATAAACCGCATTTTCGAGCCACTGCGGGGCAACCGTGCGTGGCAACCTTACGCCAAGGACGCATGACCGAGAGGATCGCCATGTCTTACGAAACCATTCTCGTCGAACAGAAGGGCGCGGTTACGCTGATCACGCTCAACCGGCCCCAGGCCCTCAACGCGCTGAATTCGCGGGTTCTGGCCGAGCTGATCGAGGCTTTTGCGGCCTACGAAGCCGATAGCTCCCAGCGCTGCGCGGTGCTGACCGGCTCGGGCGAAAAGGCTTTCGCCGCAGGCGCTGACATCAAGGAAATGCTCGATAAGAGCGGCCCCGATTTCTACGCGGACGACTTTTTCGCCAAGTGGACCAGCCAACTCGTGCGAGTCACCCGCAAGCCGTGGATCGCGGCAGTGAACGGCTTTGCGCTGGGCGGCGGATGCGAACTGGCGATGATGGCGGATTTCATCATCGCGGCGGATAGCGCGCGCTTCGGCCAGCCGGAAATCAAGCTGGGCGTGGCGCCGGGAATGGGCGGCTCGCAGCGCCTGACCCGCGCGGTCGGCAAGGCGAAGTCGATGGAGATGTGCCTCACGGGCCGCATGATGGACGCCGCCGAAGCTGAGCGTTCGGGCCTTGTCAGCCGGGTCGTGCCGCTTGCCGATTTGCTCGCCGATGCACTCAAGACAGCCGAGACCATTGCCGCGATGCCGCCGCTCGCCGCGATGATGAACAAGGAAATGGTCAACACCGCATTCGAGACAATGCTCGAGCAGGGAATCGTGGCCGAACGTCGCATGTTCCAGGTTCTTGTCGGGACAGAGGATCGCACCGAAGGCATGTCGGCCTTCGTGGAAAAGCGCGCCGCTGTCTGGACGGGCCGCTGAGGCGCCGGTTTTGGGAGAGTTGAAATGAAAATTGCATTTGTCGGGCTGGGCAACATGGGCGGCGGCATGGCCGCGAACCTCGTCAAGGCAGGCCACGAAGTCCGCGCCTTTGACCTTGCCGAACCTGCGCTCGAGCGCGCGCGTGAACACGGCTGCGCCACGTTCGGCACTGTTGCTGAAGCGGTGCAGGGCGTCGAGGCAGTGGTCTCGATGCTGCCCAACGGCAAGATCGTGCGGTCGGTCTATACCGCCGACGTGATCGGCAAGGCCTCCAGGGGCGCCCTGTTCCTCGATTGCTCGACCATCGACGTCGAAACCGCGCGCGAGGTTACCGCGCTGGCGACCGAGGCTGGCTACGAGATGGTTGACGCGCCGGTCTCGGGCGGGATCGCGGCGGCCAACGGCGGCACGCTGACCTTCATGGTGGGCGGCAGCGATGCCGCGTTCGCGCGCGCGCAAGAAGTGCTCGAACCAATGGCCAAGGCCGTGATCCACGCTGGTGCCTCGGGCAGCGGGCAAGTCGCCAAAATGTGCAACAACATGCTACTGGCGATCCACATGATCGGCACTTGCGAGGCGCTGAAGCTGGCCGAGCGGGCGGGGCTCTCGATGCAGAAGTTCTACGAGATCAGCTCGAAGTCGACCGGTTACAACTGGTCGCTCAACGATTACACACCGGCCCCCGGCGTCGGCGCGGCGAGCCCGGCTGACAATGGCTATCAGGGGGGCTTTGCCTCGGCGCTGATGCTCAAGGACCTTCGCCTTGCAATGGATGCGGCGCAGGGTGCCGGCGCGAACGTGGCGCTCGGCAAGCATGCCACCGAAATCTACGAGGCCTTCAACGAGGCTGGTAACGGCGGCATGGACTTCGGCGCGATCTTCACGACGCTTTAGGGAAACGGGGCGTGCAAGACCTTGTGAATGTCCAGACCGCCGATGGCACCTGTCCGGTGCGGGTGGTCACGCCGGATGGCGCAGGTCCGTGGCCGGCCGTGATCATCGCGATGGACGGACTGGGCATCCGCCCGGCGCTGGACGGCATGGCGCAACGCCTTGCCGATGCGGGCTACCTCGTCCTGCTGCCCGACCTTTTCTATCGTTCCGGACCGTATGGCCCCTTCGACCCGAAGGAGGTCTTTGCGCAGGCGGACCCCCTGGCAACGATCGGCCCCATGATGGCCGCACTCGGCAACCGCAATGGTGCGCGCGACGTTGGCGCCCTCCTCGGCTACCTCGATACGCGCAGCAATGTGGCCGGCAAGAAGGTCGGCATAGCGGGCTACTGCATGGGTGGGGCCATCGCGTTGACATCCGCCGCCATGTACCCGGCCCGCATTGCCGTCGCGGCGAGCTTCCACGGCGGCAACCTTGCTAGCGATGACGAGGAAAGCCCGCACCTTCTGGCCGGTTCGATCAGGGCAGAGGTCTATGTTGGCGCAGCGGTGGACGATCCCTGGTATCCTGCGGACATGGAAGTGCGGTTCAAAGAGGCCTTCGACGAGGCCGGGACCGCCTATCGACACGAGACGTACGAAGGGGCGCTCCACGGCTGGACCATGCCGGACTTCCCCGTCTACGATGAAGCAGCAGCCGAGCGCCACTGGCGCACCTTGCTGGATCTCTACTCCGCTAACCTGCGCTGACGCCGACGAGCTGCGGCCCTAAAAGGGTCAGCAGCTTGACGTCGAGCGCATAGCCCTGCGCACGCCAGTCGGCCATGGCGCGGGGCAGGTCGGTCAGGGGAACGCGCAGAACAGTAATGTCTTCGCCCTCGGTCCCGCCTCCTTCGCCAACGCGGGTCAGGCCGCTGGCACGCAGCAGGGTGAAGCTTTCGCTGACCATGCCGGGCGAGGAGAAAAACTCGCCGATAATCTCCATGCGGTCGGCGCGGTAGCCGGTCTCCTCTTCAAGTTCGCGCGCGGCGACCGTCTGCGCGCTTTCACCCTGCACCTCGTCAGAATCGCCAATAAGCCCGGCAGGAAGCTCGATGCAGCGGCGGCCAAGCGGCACGCGGTACTGATCGACCAGCAAGACATGGCCGTCCTCGTCGATGGCGAGGATGACAGCGGCGCGAATGCCGCGCGCGCGGCTGACATATTCCCAGCGTCCCTTGCGCCGCGCCGTGATGAAACGGCCCTGCCACATGACTTCGTCTGGCGCGTCCTCATCGCGGCTCATACTTCGATGAGCCTGTCGGGCAACTCGTTCCGGTCGTCGCCGGCACGCGGGAAGTGCGCTGCCAGCACAGCGCCGACTCGCTCCACGGCCGCACACATCCCGTCGGCAAGCCGGCCCTCGCGGATCAGCGCGATCATTTCGGCCATGGCTTCGCCCCAGACCTCTGGCGCGACCTTGTCGGCAATGGCCTCGTCAGCGACGATTTCGGCCCGGTGCTCGCGCATCGAGAGGTAGATGAGGATCCCGGTGCGGCCATGCGTCCGCCGCTCGGCGCCGACCTTGAAACAGGTCACGGCGCGGGCGCGCACCCTCTCGCTCTTGACCGGCGAGGGCACGAGGAACAAGCGCAGCGGCTGCCACAGTTGCAGCAGCCACATCGCGCCGAACTTGAGGACGAAGACGGCGAGGGCCAGCGCCAGCACATTGCGCGGCGTCCATTCGTGCACCCAGCCGCCGCTCAGGCGTTCGTAGAGGCCGAGATAGAAGTCAGGCGCGATGCTCAGCGCCAGAAGCGCCAGCACGCCGGCCAGTGCGCTCCAAGCGAGAGCGACATCGGCATAGTCGTCCGATTGTTCGGCAAGGATGGTGACGATCTCGCCTGCGGTTGCCCCTTCCGCCTCTCGCACCGCCGCGCTGACCTGCTGGCGGCCTGCTTCGCTGAGTGAATGTCGCGCGTTCATCACTCCTCCTACCAGCTGCCGCTCGAACCGCCGCCGCCGAAGCTGCCGCCGCCGCCGGAAAACCCGCCGCCCGAAAATCCGCCGCCCGACGAACTGCGCGCATTGCCCAGCGTATCGAGCGTGTTCCAAAGGATCACCGAGCCGAGCCCGCCCGGACCATAGCGCTTGCGGCGGCGAAACATGACGGCGCGCAGCAGGGGGACCACGAACACTAGGAAGAAAATGAAGGCAAAGAACACGCCGAACATCGGATCACCCTCGGGCGCGGCCTCCGCCTGCTGTGCAGCCAGCCTCGCCTGATCCTCCGGCAGGGAAAGCTGGCGTATCAGCGCGTCGGTACCGGCCTCGATCCCGGCGGGCAGGTTCCCGGCCTTGAAGGCCGGAACAATGGTCTGGTTGATGATCAGCGAGCTGAGACCATCGGTCAGCACGCTTTCCAGCCCGTAGCCCACTTCGATCCGCAGCTTGCGCTCGGCCGGGGCGACGATCAGCAGCGCGCCGTCGTTTCGCTCCTTGCTGCCGATGCCCCATGCCCGGCCCAGCTGGTAGCCGTAGTCGGCAATGTCGTAGCCGTTCAGACCGGGGATGGTGGCGACGACAAGCTGGCGCTTCGATTGGGCCTCAAGTCTGGCAAGCTTGCTCTCGATCCGCTGCTCGACATCGGGCGGACTGACGTTGGCGGCATCGACCACGCGGCCCGTCAGCGGCGGGAACGCAGGTTCGGCCACAGCAGGCGCTGCGGTCAGAAGAGCGATCGCCGCGAAAATGGGACGCACAAGCGCGAAGGGCATTGGCTTTGCCCTTACATCTTCCCTTCAAGGCTGGGCGCGACTTCGGCGCCCGGCGTTGTCGCCTGATAGGAGACCATCGGCTTCGCGCCATAAAACAACTTGGCGCCGATAGCGTCCGGGAAGGTGCGGATGGTGGTGTTGTATCGCTGGACGGCGCCGTTGTAGTCGCGAATTGCGACGCGGATGCGGTTTTCCTGCCCTTCCAACTGGCTTTGCAGCATTTGGTAGTTGGTGATGCTCTTGAGCTCGGGATAGCGCTCCACATTGACGAGCAGCCTGCCGAGTCCCGCAAGTGAGCCTGACAACTGGTTCTGCGCCGCCTGGAACTGGGCCATCTTGGCAGGATCGCTGAGGTCTTCGGTGGAAAGCTGGACGCTGGTCGCCTTTGACCGCGCTTCGATCACGCCGGTCAGGATCGCCTTTTCCTGCTCGGCCGCGCCCTTGGCGACGGCGGCGAGGTTCGGGACGAGATTGGCGCGTTCCTGGAAGGCGGCCTGGACGTCGCCCCACTTGGCCTTGGCGTTTTCCTCGGCCGTGGGGACCGAATTGATGCCGCAGGCGGACAGGCTGGCAGCGGCGCCGCCGGCAAACAGCAGGCGTCCTGCACGCTTGGTATTGAATTTTGTCATGCGGCAAGGCTCCTAGCGAAAGCGGACCGGGGCCATCCGGCGCTCCTCCATGGCCGAAGATAGCGCACATGAGGCCGCGTTCAAGCGGAGAGCGGGCTCGCCTCGCACTTGTGACGCCGCAGCTTCGCTGGCAAGGTCCGGCCCGGGTCGCGAGGTTGAGGGATAGATTCATGGGAATGTTGCAGGAATTCAAGACGTTCATCGCGCGCGGCAACGTGCTCGACCTTGCGGTCGGTGTCATCATCGGCGCGGCCTTCGGCAAGATCGTCTCATCGCTGACCGACGACGTCATCATGCCGGTGATCAGCCTGGTGACGGGCGATACCGACTTTTCGAACAAATACACCGTGCTCGCCGGTTCCGTTCCCGACGGTGCGCCGCTCGCCGCCGCGAAGGAGGCCGGTGCGACTGTGCTCGCCTGGGGCAGTTTCGTGACGGCGCTGATCAACTTCGTGATTCTGGCATTCGTCATTTTCCTGATCGTGCGTCAGGCCAACAAGATGATGCCGCCGCCAGCAGCCGCCGGGCCGAGCGAAGTGGACCTGCTGGCTGAGATTCGCGACGAATTGCGTAAGAAGTAGACGCGCGGACAGTCGCTCACTTCACATTCAGCAAGGCTCGCCTATATAGGTCCTGCCGGTTTCGGCCGGCTATGGTGATAAATTGCGGCGTGCAATAGGCATAGCGGACCCGGGGGCAGTACCCGGCGGCTCCACCATTATCTCCTTCCCTTCGCGGGAGGGGTCCTGTTCCGGCAGGGATAATGACGGGGCCGAACCAGGATCGACGTGTGTTCAAAAGCGCTGTTTTTGCCCGGGCTGAGTAACCCGTTCAAGGCTCAAAACTCACAAGTGCCAACGACAACGAAGCACTTGCTCTCGCTGCGTAATTCTAGGGGCTAACGCCCTGAAGTTACAAGGTTAGAGCACGGTTCGGACCGAACCGGGTAACAGAATCGGAAACCGGGGGCCCGGGGGAGCCTAGCAACAGAATCCCCCACTCTCTTCAGATCAAGATGGCCTGGCTGCTTCGGCCGCTCGCTCGTACTTCAGGCAGTCGAGGATGCGCGCCCCTGCCATGAACACGGCGCAAGTGCAGGCGAGGAACAGGACCTTGCCGCCGAGACCGGGGAACTGGTGCAGATAGACGCTGCCCCGCTCGACCGCGCCAAGCGCGAGGGCATAGATGATCAGGAACGCCTCGAGCCGGGTCTTGATAACAAACAGGCGGGCGAGTCTGGCGAGCATCGAGCGAATTCCTTTACGGCTACTCACCGCAACCATCGTGCCAGACGGCGCTATGCGTGCCTCGCGGTGGTTAATCTGCAGCCCAGTGTAAATGGTTCCGACAGGAAAACCATGCCGGGCCCAAAGACTTAACAGGTTTTTCAAGGCTTCGTTCCTAAGGCTTGCGGAGGAAATCACTGGCAAGGGGCATGCTGGGTGCAGGGCGCGGAGCACAGGGGAGAAGATCGCACCAAGGCGATTGTCCGCTGCGTCCTGCGCGGCGACGGGATTGAGCGGGAGGCCTGCATCCTCGACGTTTCGTCGCGCGGGTTGCTGCTGTCCGCCGCCACGCCGCCGCCGCGCGGTGCCTTTGTTGAACTCATCGTCGGACGCCATTCGCTGATCGGCCAGGTCAAGTGGTCGAGCCAGCGCCGCTTCGGGCTCATCCTGCGAGAACGGATCAGCGTAGTCGGCCTGCTTTCGGGCGGCCAGGACGCCATCAAGCTCGCGCCGCGCCGAAAGCTCGGCAAGCAGCGTCGCCGCATTGCGGAGGGCACCGCACCGCTCGCCCGGATGATCCAGTTCGGCATGCTGATCGCGGCGCTGGGGGCAGGCGCGCTCATGCTATCGCGCGTATCGAGCCAAGGGCTGGCACCGCTGCGTCTTGCCGGCGCGGCACTGCACGCGCGTTAAGATGTTAGAGCGTGCCCGATTGCCACGAACTCGGCGATCGTCAGCGTCTCGGCGCGCCGTGCCGGATCGATGCCGAGCACATCCAGCGCATCGAGCGCGCCAGGCAGGCCCTTGAGGCTCTGGCGCAGCATTTTGCGGCGCTGGCCGAACGCCGCTTCGGTCACCCGCTCCAGCATGCGCGCCGAAACGCCCGGCGGCATGGCGGCAGGCAGGACATGGACCATCGCCGACATCACCTTGGGCGGCGGCGTGAAGGCGCTACGGTGGACTTTGATCGCAATGCGCGCCGCAGAGCGCCACTGCGCCAGAACGGCGAGTCGGCCATAGGCGTCGGTACCTGGCGCCGCGACGATGCGCTGGGCCACCTCCTGCTGGAACATCAGCGTCAGCGACTGCCAGACGGGCGGCCACTCCTCGCCTGACAGCCAGCCAGTGAACAGCGCCGTGCCGACATTGTAGGGCAGGTTGGAGACGATGTGATACGGCCCCTCTATGCCGTGTGCGACTTTCATCGCGTCCCCCTCGATCACCCGCAGCTGGCCTGGAAATGCCTCGCCCAGCTCGGCGAGCGCGGGGAGACAGCGCCGGTCCATCTCGATGGCCGTGACCCGCGCGCCGGCGCGCAGAAGCGCCCGCGTCAGTCCGCCGGGGCCGGGCCCGACTTCCAGCACGGTCGCGTCTTTCAAGTTGCCGGGAATTGCCGCGATCCGGCTGAGCAGCTGTTCGTCGAGCAGGAAGTTCTGGCCCAGCGCCTTGGTCGCGGAAAGACCATGCCGGGCGATCACCTCGCGCAAGGGGGGAAGGGTCACGCGCCCGCCCGCCGCGCTGCGCACTCGCCTGCCATGCGGATTGCGGCGATCGTCGCGCCCACGTCCGCGAGGCCCTTGCCGGCAATGGAAAAGGCCGTGCCATGATCGGGCGAAGTACGCACGATCGGCAAGCCCAGCGTGACATTGACCCCGGTATCGAAGTCGAGTGCCTTGACGGGGATCAGCGCCTGATCGTGATACATGCACAGCGCCGCGTCGAATGTCTCCCGCCCGCGTCCGGAGAACAGCGCGTCGGCGGGATGCGGCCCGCTCACGTCGATGCCCTCGGCGCGCAGGACGTCAACCGCCGGAGCAATCACGCGCATATCCTCATTGCCCATGCGGCCTTCCTCGCCGGCGTGGGGGTTGAGGCCGGCGATAGCGAGGCGCGGGTTCGCAATGCCGAAATCGCGCGCCAGTGCGGCCGCGACGATGCGGCCTTTGCGCACGATCAGGTCGGTTGTGATGAGCGCCGGGACCGCTGCCAGCGCGACATGGATGGTGAGCGGCACGGTCCGCACGCTCGGTCCGGCAAGCATCATCACCGCGTCGTCTGCAGCAACGCCGCAGACGGCCGCGACGAACTCGGTCTGGCCCGGATAAATGAAGCCCACTTCGGCCAGTCGCGCCTTGGCGACGGGACCAGTGACGAGCGCGGCGGCGTGGCCCTTTACGGCAAGTCGAGCCGCTTCCTCGAGTGCGACGAGTGCAAGCCGCGCGCCTGCTTCGCTCGGCTCGCCCGGACGATAGGGCGTATCCCACTCGCCGAGCACGGGCAGAGCGCGACGAAACGCCCCCGCAGCGTCATCCGGGCTGGCAATGGTTTCGACCGGGACATCGAGGCCGCGCGTCCGCGCCGCCTCTGCCAGCAGCCTCGCTCCGCCCACGGCGAAGAACGCCGGCAGGCCTTCGGCCTTTCGCCTGATCCACGCCTCAGCGACCAGTTCCGGCCCGATGCCGGCCGGGTCTCCCGGCGAAATCGCAAGCGCGCCGGTCAAGCGCCTGGCCTCAGTTATATTCGATGATGGCGTCGCGGCGAAGATCGCGCAGGTAGGTCTGTGCCCGTTTGTTGACGCGGTCTTCCTCAAGCTGGTTCATGACCTGCTCGAAGCTTGGCCCACTGTTTGACTGCGGATCGTCGCGGCCGCACAGCATGAGCACGCGCACGCCGTCCTTGATCGAGCCAAACGGCGGGGAGGTCTCTCCGATCGAGAGGCTGAGCACCACGTCCTGCAAGGGCCCGGGCAGATCGCGGGCACGGACCTGATCGTTCGCGACGACTTGCGCGTCGATCCGGGCAGCGGCCTCGTCAACCGCGCCGCAGCCCTTCACGCCCTTCATCGCGGCGGCAAATTCGCCCGCACGCTTGCTGGCCTGCGCCTCGGTGGTGCCGGGGGCGAAGTTTATGGCAACCTGCTTGAGCGCCAGCACTGCATCGCGCGGATCGGCGGTCAGCACCTGCCGCTTGTCGATCAGGTAAAGGATCGAGAAGCCGCCGGGAATCTCGATCGGGCCGACGAGTTGGCCGGGTTGCAGTTCGCGTGCGGCGACAGCCAGTTCAGCCGGAAGCTGCGCCAGCCTGATCCAGCCGAGATCGCCGCCGACCGCGGCAGTCGAGGCCTGCGAATACTGCCGCGCATAGGCGACGAAGCTGCCGCCCTTCCGCAGCTGCTCGACGATCTGGCGCGCGTTTTCGGACACTGCCTGCCGCGCCTCGGCCGGTGCGGCGAGATAGATCTCGCCCAGCCGGTACTCGTCGGTGCCTTTCGCCGCCTTCAGGCGGTCGATCATTTCGGTGACTTCGTCGTTCGAGACATTGACGAAGGGCTGGACGTTGCGGCCGAGCAGCCGCTGCCAGGTCAGCTCGCCGCGAATCTGGCGCTTGAGCGATCCCGGCGCCGAGCCAATCCGCTTGAGGTAGGCATCCATCGCGGCGACGTTCTGGTTGAAGCTCTGCTGCGCGACGCGGGCATAGCTTTGCTCGACTTCCTCGTCGGAGACGGTGATATCGGAGGCCTTCGCTTCCTGGATCTGGAGCGTCTCGTCGATCAGGTTGCGCAGCACCTGAAGCCGCAGCCGCTGCAATTCTTCCGCCGTCGGCTTGTTGTCATTCGCGGCAAGGATCAACGCGAGTCGCTGATCGACGTCGGTGCCCGTGATGATGTCCCCGTTGACCACGGCCGTCGCGCGGCGGTTGTTCGGATCGTTCTTGCCAAACAGCGTGACGTCCTGCGGAATGTTGAGCGTTCCCTGCGCATCGGCGACAGGCGCGGGCGGAGCCCCTGATGCAGGCTCGGCCTCGATCTGCTGGGCCGGAGCCGGCATGGACAGTGCCCCCGCGGCAAGCGCTGCGGCAAGGGCCGGCCTGGACAAGAACTTGCGAATAGTCGTCTCCACTTCCAAGCAATCGCGCCAAACTTCACTCAGCCCGGCTGCGCTTCCATCATGCCGGGAAACCGGCCTGACGTGTCACTCGCCGCAATCGTGCGCCGCTTTGCCGCTGTCCGGCTGAACCACTGCTGAGCGCCGATAGCGCCTTTGCGGCCGCCTGCCAACGGCTGCGGCGCGTCACGGATTAGCGGAACCCCAGATTGCGCAGCGCAAAACGGATCTGGAAGGTGTCGCCCTTGCGCGCGTCGCCGGTGCGGACATAGTCTCGCCGCCATGTCACCGCCACTTCGAGGCAGTCGTCCTCGTAGGCGACGCCGAGGCGGGAGCGCAGCGGCTGGAAGCCGTCCGAATTGTTGCGCGGGTCTTCCTTGCGGTCCGTCAGGTTGACGACACCCGAGCCGAACACGGACCAGTAACGGGCAAATCCGATGCGCGCCGCGCCGCGCAGTTCCTCGCGGTCCTGCAAGTCCTCAAGTGCGGAGATGTTGCGATTGAGCCGCAAGTAGCCAACCTCGACATATGTGCGCTTCGATCCGACCGCGGCGTCCAGCTCGTTGCGGCGGATGGCAAGGCTGTCCTTGTCGAGGCGGAAGCGATGGGTGAACTTGACGAAATCGCGGTAGCGCACTTCGGTGCGGCCGACGATGTCGGAGGTTCGGCTCGACAGGCCGGTACCGTCGGGCAGCAGCGTCGGCTCGCGAGACAGGCGGTACGATTGGCCCAGCGTCGCCAGCACCCGCCAGCGCGGCCGCTCGAACTGCCAGTCGAAGCCATAAGTGAACCGGGTGCCGCCCTCGATCCGGTCATAGCCCGGAAAACGGTTGAGCGCGAAGAGGTTGCTGTCCTCCAGATCGATGGCGCGCGCATCCTCGTTGGGAATGGCAAGGTTGCGGATCGATGGCCCGGCGACGATCTGGAAACGAGGGGTCAGCACTTGCGTACCGCCGATGAGCCGGCCGACCAGCGGCCATTTCACGTCGAGCGCGGCGAGGCCCACGCCGCGCGACTGCCAGCCGGGCCGGCCGCGATAGATTGCCGTCGAGGTCAGGGCGTTCTCGTCCGAATGATAGACATCGCCGCGCACCAGCGCGGTCAGCGTCATTTCCTGGCCCATCCGGGTAATGCGCCGCAGATCCCAGCGCGCGCCCGCAAAGGCGCGCTGGGTATCCTGCCCGCTGGTGCGGGAAATCGCGAGGCTGTTGGCCTGAAGCTCCACCCGGCCGCCCAGCAGAGGCTCGTCGATACGGCGGCGATAATCGATCTCGGGCAGCGCAAGCGGCACGAGGCCCGGCCGGTCTCCGACGCGCAGCGTCTGCGTTTCCCAGCCGGCGATCGAGAAATAGCTGTTGGGCGTGATCCGCTCGACATTGATGGTCGAGCGCAGGCGATCATCACGGCTGATGTCGTAGCGCCGCAGGAACGTGGCATCGGTCGCACGGCGCAGCGCGAACGTGACGCTCCATTCGGGAGAGAGCTGGAAGCGGCCGTTGGCATCGACATAGCCGCGGAAGTCGCGCTTCGAATCGGGACCTGGCGTCGTTCCTGTCACGCCGATGCGGCGGCTTTCCGTCGCGTATCCCGTGATCTGGTAGGCGCCCTTGCCGATGAGTGCGCGATATTGCGCGGAGAGCATCGGCGGCGCGTCGGTATAGGCATGGAGAGACGTGGTCAGATCGCGGTTGTCGGCGAGGTGGAAGTAATAGCTCGCGCCGATTTCCAGCCCGTTCGATGGTGTGGACGAAAGGTCGGGCACGAGCACGCCGGACACCGCGCTGCCATCGGTGCGCACGCGCAGGCCGGGAAGCGGCAGCAGCGGAATGCCGAACAGTTCGAGCCGCGCGCCCTTGAAGCTGACCTGCTTGCCTTTCGCATCATAGACGACGCGCGCTGCCGTCACCCGCCAGCTCGGCTTCTTCGGGCAGCCTTTCGAATCGACGACGTCGCAGCCGGTATAGGCCGCGCGGTCCAGCACCACGGTCCCGTCCTCCGCGCGCTGGCCGCTCATGGCTGCGAGCCGGCCGCCTTCGCGCATAACCAGCAGCAGGTTCTCCATTGCGCCCGCGCGCAGTTCCTGCGTCAGCTCGACGCGGTCGGTGTAGATCTGGTTGCCGTCCTCGTCGACGATCCGCACGTTGCCGATGGCCACGATCTGGCCGCTTGCCCGGTTCCACGTCACGCTCTCGGCGCGCGCCGCCTGATCGCCGCGCCGCAGAACGACATTGCCGCTCGCCGTCACCGTGTCTGCATTGTTGTCGTAGCTGACCTGATCGGCTTCGAAGCCGACTTGCGATTCGTCCTGTGGCTGCGTCGCGGCGGGTGCGTCCGGCGCGGCCGCCTGCGCGCGCGCAGGCCCGCCTGCCAGAGGGCACAGCACAAACAGCGCCGCCATGGCAAACCCGCTCCGGGAGCGCAGGCACGGCAACGGGGCGCGCGGGATCCGGGAGACGGGGACCATCCCTTGCCTATCGCACCGCAGCGCCTTAACTGCAATCCAGCTTGAACGGGCCTGTCCTCGATCCGGTCCGAAATCATCTTGCCAGCGGGAGTTTTGATGAAAATCCAGTTTGTTGACGTGCCGGCCGGACCGTCCCCGCGCATTCTCGTCCGTGTCGTCAATCAGGACGTGACGCCGCCAGATCTTGAACCCGTTCTGGCCGAGGCGGCGCGCGCCTCGCGCTTCACGGGAAAGGCAGGCTCGCTGTTCGAAGGATTTGCCCAGCGCGGCGACAGCCTCGTGCGCGTGGTGCTGGCGGGACTGGGCCAGCCGTCGGCGGCGGACCGGGCCATTGCCGTCGAACGCGCCGGCGCGGCGATTACCGCGAAGTACCTCACGGCCGGCGAAAGCGCGCTGCGGATCGATCTTTCGGGTTCGGGCCTGTCGGCAGATGAGGCCGCCTCGCTCCTGCTCGCGGCGCGGCTGCGCGGCTGGCGGCACGATACTTACCGCACCAAGCTGAGCGACGAGCAGAAGAAGTCGCTCACCACCTTCGACGTGACAGGCGCACCCGAAGGTACCGAAACTGCCTGGGCGCGGCAGGAAGCCGTGGCGCAGGGCGTCGAATTCACCCGCGAACTGGTCACCGAACCCGCCAACATCATTTATCCCGAAAGCTTCGTGGAGCGTTGCCGCGCCCGGATGGAGGGCACCGGCCTCGAACTGCGCGTGCTCGATGAAGGCGAGATGCAGGCGCTGGGTATGGGGGCGCTGATCGGCGTCGCGCAAGGCTCGGCCCGCCCGCCGCGAATCGTGGCGATGGTGTGGAACGGCGGTACGCGGGGCGAGCGGCCCACGGCTTTCGTCGGCAAGGGCGTGACTTTCGATACCGGCGGCATCTCGATCAAGCCCGCCGCCGGCATGGAAGACATGAAATGGGACATGGGCGGCGCCGGCGCGGTCGCCGGTGCGATGCTCGCAATTGCGCTTGGCAAGCTCGCTGCCAACGTGGTCGGCGTCTGCGGCCTTGTCGAGAACATGCCCGATGGCAAGGCGCAGCGTCCCGGCGACGTCGTTACAACGATGTCGGGCCAGACGGTCGAAGTCATCAACACCGACGCCGAGGGCCGGCTGGTGCTGTGCGATGCGATCACCTGGGCACAGAAGGAGTTCAAGCCCGCGGCCATCGTTGATCTTGCCACGCTGACGGGCGCGATCATCATTTCGCTGGGGCACGAATATGCGGGGTTGTTCTGCAACGACGATGGGCTGGCCGCCCGGCTCGACGCGGCGGGCACGGCAAGCGGCGACCGGCTGTGGCGCTTCCCGCTTGGCCCGGCCTACGACAAGATGCTCGACAGCCCGATTGCCGACATGAAGAACGTCGGCCCGCGCTATGGCGGTTCGATCACCGCAGCGCAGTTCATCCAGCGCTATGTCGACAAGGACACGCCCTGGGCGCATCTCGACATTGCCGGGACGGTGTGGACCGACAAGCCCGGCACGACCTGGGACAAGGGCGCCAGCGGCTTTGGCGTGCGGCTGATCGATCGGTATGTCAGGGACAATCTCGTGGGCAAGTAGATGCGCGTCGATTTCTACCAGTTGAGCCGCGATCCGGCGGAAAAGGCGATGGTCCTGCTCGCGCGCAAGACTCTCGGCGCGGGCGAGCGGTTGCTGGTCGTGTCGCAGGATGCGGACCAACTGGCCCGGATTGACCGCGCGCTGTGGGAGGAGGAGCCGGAAAGCTTCCTCGCGCATGGGTTTGCGGGGAGCGAACATGATACGGTGCAGCCGATCCTGTTGTCCGAAGCAGCCGAACCTGTGAACGGCGCCCGTTTCTGCGCGATAACCGACGGGGTGTGGCGTGAAGGCGAATTTGCCCGAACCCTGTTCCTGTTCGATGATGCGACCATTGCCGCCGCGCGCCAGTGCTGGGTCATGCTCGGCCAGCGCGAGGGGGTGGAGCGCAAGTTCTGGAAGCAGGACGGCGGTCGCTGGGTCGAGGGGCCCTGATCGCGCCGCCGCTGCCTGAACTTGCGGTGCAGCACAATCCCCGCTAGGGGCGCGCCACTTCGAAATCATCACGCTTTATCGCAAGGAACACGTCATGGCGGTTACCCGCACCTTCTCGATCATCAAGCCCGACGCCACTCGCCGCAACCTGACCGGCGCCGTCACCCGGATGCTTGAGGAAGCCGGCCTGCGCGTCGTCGCCAGCAAGCGCATCCACATGAGCCGCGAGCAGGCCGAAGGTTTCTACGCGGTCCACAAGGAACGCCCCTTCTTCGGCGAGCTGGTCGAATTCATGATGAGCGAGCCGGTCGTGGTCCAGGTGCTTGAGGGCGAGGACGCCGTGAAGCGCAACCGCGACGTCATGGGCGCGACCAACCCGGCCGAAGCGGCCGATGGCACGATCCGCAAGGTTCACGCCCTCTCGATCGGCGAAAACACGGTCCACGGCAGCGACAGCGATGAAAACGCGGCGATCGAGATCGCATATTTCTTCAAGCCCGAAGAAATCGTCGGCTGAGTCCTCAAGGCTTTGTCGATGTGCGAGAGGCCGCCTCCGGGCGGCCTTTTTGCGTTTGAAAGCGGCGGCGCGGCCCTCTATCCTCGCGGCAGAGGAGACTGCACATGCTCGGCATGGGACAATCGGGCGAAAACTGTCCGTTCGAATTCAACTTCGATGAAAAGACATTCAAGCCCGGCGACATGGTGAGCTACCGCGTCACCGGCAGCCTCGAAGGGTTTCCCTTCGTCGGCACGCTCGCCGAAGTGCATGACGATCACGTCATCATTCTTGCCGATGCACAGGACGAAACGGTTCGCTATCGCGGCACGCGCGAGAGCCGGCCGGTTGTGGATGAATCGCAGATTTGAGGGCGCGCCTGCACCTCAAAACTGGTCGGCAATATCCATCAGCCGCGTAAGCTTCTTCGGCGCGATGCTGCGCCAGCTCAGGTCCAGCCACTTCCCCACATGGTCCCAGTCGACGTCCGGGCGGTTGAGGATGAGCCCGACCCAGCCCATCGCGCCGTAATAGGCGGGGCGGAAATAGGTCTCGGGGCTGTTCTCGACGAGAGCGGCCATTTCGTCCGGTCCGTCGGTCTTGACCAGAAGCGCGATGTGCGGCGTGCCGTGTAGCTGGTCGGCGAAATGGGCGAAATACTTGCCGCCGACGCGCCAGCCGAGCGATCCATGCGATTCGCGTTCCTCCGTTTCGGGCAGCGCCAACGCGGCGCGGCGTACCTGCCCTAGCAACCACTCTGGAGACATGTCGCGCGTAACCAGCGCCTCGAGGCAGCGAGAATAGAGCTGGTGCTCGGCAATCAGAACGCGAGCGGCGAGCGTCTCGACCGTGTCGCCGGGCAGGATCGCGACGGCCGTTTGGCCCAGCATCGGGCCGTCATCGAGTTCCGCCGTGACGAGGTGGACGGTCGCCCCGCCGTGGCTGTCGCCCGCTTCGAGCGCGCGCTGATGGGTGTGAAGGCCCGTGTACTTGGGCAGCAGCGAGGGATGGATGTTGAGCATCCGCCCCTCCCAGCGCGCCACGAACTCCGGCGTCAGGATCCGCATGTAGCCCGCCAGCGCGACAAACTCCGTCCCGGCGGCGCGCAGCGCCTTGTCCATTGCCGCATCATGGTCGGCCCTTGCCAGGCCCTTGTGCGGCAGCGCGTAGGTGGCGACCCCTTCGGCCGCCGCCAGCGTGAGGCCCGCCGAACCGGGGTTGTTGCTGGCGACCAGCACGATCTCATAGGGACAAGTCTCGGCCCGGCTGGCATAGAGCAGCGCCGCCATGTTCGAGCCGCCCCCGGAAATAAGGACGGCCACGCGCGCGCGCGGCGGCCGCAACGCCGGGCCTGACGCAGGCTCAGGCAAGATGCACGGCTTCCCAGTTCTCGCGCGCACTCCACACTTCGCCAGATCCCTGCACCGTGCAGCCGCGCGGCCCGGCCTCGACAGCGCCGACGACGAACGCCGTCTCGCCCGCCGCTTCCAGATCGGAAATCACGCCTGCCACATCATCCGCTGCCACGGCCAGCACCATGCCGACGCCGCAGTTGAATGTGCGCGCCATCTCGGCAGGCTCGATGTGGCCCTGCGCCTGGAGGAAGGCCATGAGGCGCGGTTGCGCCCAGGCTCCGGCGTCGATCCGGGCGTGCAGTCCCTTGGGAAGGACGCGGGGGACGTTTTCAAGCAGCCCGCCGCCCGTAATGTGGGCCAGTGCGTGGACCTTACCGCCCCGGACCAGGGGCAGCAGGCTTCTGACGTAAATCCGCGTCGGCGCGATCAGCGCGTCGATGAGCAGCACGTCGGGATCGAACAGGGCAGGGCGATTGAGCTTCCAGCCCTTGTCTGCGGCAAGGCGGCGCACGAGCGAATAGCCGTTGGAATGAACGCCCGAGGAGGCAAGGGCGACGAGCACGTCGCCTTCCGCAACCCGGTCCCCGGTCAGCTGTTCGCCGCGCTCCACCGCGCCGACGCAAAAACCGGCAAGGTCATAGTCTCCGGCCGCGTACATGCCCGGCATTTCCGCCGTCTCGCCCCCGATCAGCGCGCAGCCGGCGATGCGGCAGCCATCGGCGATGCCGGCGACGACCCGCTCCGCGACGCCCGTATCGAGCTTGCCGGTTGCGAAATAATCAAGGAAGAACAGCGGTTCGGCGCCCTGGACGATGAGGTCGTTGACGCACATGGCGACAAGGTCGATGCCGATCGCGTCGTGCCTGTCATGGTCGATGGCCAGCTTGACCTTTGTGCCGACGCCGTCGTTCGCGGCGACCAGAAGCGGATCGACATAGCCCGCCGCGCGCGGATCAAAGAAGCCGCCAAAGCCGCCAAGTTCCGCATCGGCGCCGGGCCGCGCGGTCGACCGGGCGAGCGGGCCAATGGCGCGGACAAGCGCATTTCCCGCCGCAATCGAGACTCCCGCCTCTTCGTAGCTGTACGATTTTTGGGTGCGATCATCAGACATCGTCAGCCGCCTATCCTTTTACGGCTTGGATTTCCATGACCGTTTGGGCAAAAGGCACGCGATTTTCCCCGATGGTTCATGCAACCCACTCCTTTACGCCGGCTTTGCGGTCGCTGCGCGAATGGCGTCCCGGCCCCGCCACCCAGCTGCTTGCGCTGCTGGCGGGCGGGCTGACGCTGGCGCTGTTCGCAATCGGCCCGGCTCGGCTGATCGCGCAGATCGAGGGCGAGCGCGGGATTGCCCCCATCGCGACGACGACCGACATCCAAGTCGGCGGCATCGAGGTCAACGTCACTGGCAAGGACGCAGAAGACGCGCGGCTGCAGGGCTGGAAGCTCGCCCAGCGCAAGGCGTGGGAACAGATCGGCGGCGCGAAGATGGGCGACGAGCAGATCGATTCGATGGTCTCCGCCGTCGTCATCGAACACGAACAGATCGGCCCGCGCCGCTATATCGCCAAGCTGGGCGTGATTTTCGACCGGGCCAAGGCCGGGCAGTTCATCGGTTGGGCGGACGGCAACCTCGCGACATCGCGCTCGGCGCCGATGCTGATCATACCGGTCCTGCGTTCGGGCGGAACGGCGCAGGTCTACGAAGTGCGCGGGCCATGGCAGCAGGCCTGGGCCAGCTTCCAGACTGCGGCGAGCCCGATCGACTATGTCCGTCCCTCCGGCGCTGGCGGCGATTCGCTGATTATCACGGCTGGCCAGCCTGGCCGGCGCAGCCGCCTGTGGTGGCGTACCGTGCTCGACCAGTTCAACGCGAGTGACGTCCTGATTGCAGAGGCGAGACTTGAGCGCCAGTGGCCCGGCGGCCCGGTTCGGGGGCACTTTACCGGGCGGTACGGCCCCGACAACACCTGGGTCGGCGAGTTTGCGCTCTCTGCCAACGATGAGGCAGGCGTGCCCCGGATGCTGGATCAAGCGGTGCGGCAGATGGACCGGCTCTATGCCGGTGCTCTCGCCCGCGGGCTGCTTCGCCCGGACCCGACGCTCAACCTCGACCAGTCAGCCTTCGCGGCAGCGCTGGCGCGAATCAGGGCGGCGGCAGGTCCGCTGGTCGACGCCGATACCGCCACCTCTGAAACCAGCGCTGCGACGACGGCGTCGCCTGCGACACCAACTGCAACAGTGGCGAGCTATACCGTCCAGTTCGCCTCGCCCGATGCGGCCGCCGTCGATGCCGCTCTTTCGGCCGTGCGGGGCGCCTCGGGCGTGCAGGGTGCGGCGACGACGAGCATTGCCATTGGCGGCACGTCGGTGATGCGGGTCACGTTCTCGGGTGATATCGAGGCGCTGGCCAGCGCCTTGCGATCGCGCGGCTTCCAGGTGAGCGGCGGCGGCTCGGTCCTGATGATCCGGCGCTGAGCGGTGCTGCGAGCCTTGGCGCAGCGAGCCAGCCAATGAGGCAGATCGCCTTGCCCCTGTCCGCCGCAGACGCGCGCGGCTGCCCGCGTATTGTCATCGGCTCTGCCAATGCCCGCGTCCTCGACGCGCTGCGGGCGGCCGAGACATGGCCCTTCCGGACGGCTGTGCTTTTCGGCCCGCCCCGTTCGGGCAAGTCGCTGCTGGCCCGCTGGTTCGGCGACAGCGGTATGGGCGAAGCCGTCGACAACGCCGAGGCCTTGCCGGAGGCCGACCTGTTCCATCGCTGGAACCGCGCGCAGGAAAGCGGGCGACCACTCCTCCTCGTCAGCAACCGCGCCGTAGATGGCTGGACCATCGCGCTGCCCGATCTCGCATCGCGCATCGGGGCGGCACTTCATCTCTCGGTCGGCACGCCTGATGACGCGATGCTGGGCGACTTGGCAGCGCTCCACGCCGAGATGCGCGGGCTACCGCTTGACCCCGCAGCGATTTCCTACCTTGTCCCCCGCTGCGAACGTAGCCATGTGGGCATCGAACGTCTGGTGGCAACGATCGACCGGCTCAGCCTGGAACGAAAGCAGCCGCCGACGCTTGGATTGATGCGCGATGCGCTGGAAGAAATGGCCGGCACAGGCGGGGCCGGTCATCAGCCTCGCTTGCTTTGACTGGCGAAAGGTGGGAAAAACAGGGCATGTTTACGCGGCTGACCGCTTATCTGGATTCCATTGTGGCGCGCGATCCTGCGCCGCGCTCAAGGTGGGAAGTCCTGCTCTATCCCGGGCTCTGGGCCGTCGTATGGCACCGAATCGCGCATTGGCTCTTCAACGCCCGGCTCTATTTCCTCGCCCGCGTTGTCAATCACCTCTCACGTTTCCTGACCGGGATCGACATTCATCCCGGCGCAACCATCGGGCGGCACCTGTTCATCGACCACGGCTTCACCGTGATCGGGGAAACCGCCATGATCGGCGATAATGTGACGATCTACCAGTGCGTCACGCTCGGAGGAACGAACCCGACAAGCGGGGTTGGCGGCAAGCGCCACCCGACGCTGGAGGACAACGTAATCGTCGGATCGGGCGCGCAGATCCTCGGGCCCATCACCGTTGGCCAGCGCGCGCGTGTCGGCGCCAATGCCGTGGTGACTGACGACGTGCCCGAAGGCGCGACGATGGTCGGTGTCAAGGCCCGCTCGACGCTCGTCGCGGCCGAGACATGGGCGAAGGACTTCATTCCCTATGGCACCCCCTGCAAGGAACCGTGCGAGCCGGGCACCCAGCGACTCGAGGACCTTGAAAGGGAGGTTGCGGCGCTGCGCAGCCAGCTATCGGCGCTGATCGGCGAGCATGGCGGTAAAACGCCCGCCCCTGCGCCCCGCAAGCGGACACGGAGCTAAGCCGCGGTGCGGGCAGGCGGCGCGACCGGATCAGGGGGCGCCACTGTCATAGCCTTTCCCGCCGCCCGTCAGGTGCAGGTGGGTTTTGACCGGCTTGAGCTGCAGCGCATCCTTGATCTCTACGGCCGGATGGTCGCGGCCGGCGAATGGCGCGATTACGCCATGGACTTCGCAAGCGACGCGGCCAGCTTCTGCGCGTTCCGCCGCGCCGCCGAACGCCCGCAGGCGCGCATCGAAAAACGCCCTTCGCTCCGCACACGGCAGGGCATGTGGACCCTTTATGGAGAAGCGGGCCAGGTCCTCAAGCGCGGACACGAACTGGCCGGCGTTCTGTTCCCGCTGGAACGGCGGTTGCTCAAGGTTGTGGAGGGGTAAAGCCAGCCTACTTCCCGGCCGCTGCGGCTTGCAGGATCGACATCGCGTTGAATGCCTGCTCCAGCCCGTTCTGGACCGGAGCATCGCCTGTCCGGTCGCTGATCCGGTCCCAGGCTGCCGCCACGCCTTCGACCGTGCATTGATTGTCCGGCAGCAACACACCCTTGTTCATCGTCACCCAAGCCGACTGGAAAACGCCTGCGCCCGCGCCAACGATGGCGTTGCTCGGCGCGTCCTCGCTCACCAGAAACAGCGCCGCAGGCACGACGTCCTTCGGGTCGAACGCCTTGAACGCCTGTTCGGGCATGAGATCCTCGGTCATCCGCGTCCCCGCCGTGGGCGCAAGGACATTGACGCGGATGTTGGTCTTGGCGCCTTCCAGATGGAGAGATTTTGCAAGCCCGACCAGCCCCAGCTTGGCGGCGCTGTAGTTCGACTGGCCGAAATTTCCGCCCAGTCCGGCGGAAGACGTGGTCATCATCACCCGGCCATAGTTCTGCTCGCGCATCGTCTCCCAAACTGCCTTCGTGGCGAAGGCGGAACCCATCAGGTGAACGCGCACGACAGCCTCGAAATCAGCGGGTTCCATCTTGCTGAAGCTTTTGTCGCGCAGGATGCCGGCGTTGTTGATGAGGATGTGGACGGTGCCGTAAGCCTCTTTCGCGCGGGCGACCATTTCGGTCATCTGCTCGAATTCAGCTACGTTACCGCCGTTGGACATCGCCTCGCCCCCGGCGGCCCTGATCTCCTCGACCACGGCCAGCGCGGCGTCGGAATGTCCGGTGCCGTCGCGCGCGCCGCCGAGATCGTTGACCACAACCTTCGCGCCCCGCCGCGCGAGTTCGATTGCATAGGACTTGCCAAGGCCGTTGCCCGCCCCGGTGACGATGGCAACTTTGTCGGTGAAGGAAATGGACATCATGGGCTCCAGCGCGGTCGTGTCTGCTGGTGCGAAGATGGCACGCGGGGCACGCGGAAACAACCTCCGGGCAGTTGGGCCGGCGAAAGCGCCTCTAGCCTCGATTAGGTCCGGAGGGCCGTGCCAAGCGACTTCTGGTTTGCGTCTTGGCGCGCGCGCGGTCATAGGCTGCCAGCCGAATCCCCGCTGCGTGCGTTTACCTGCGCGGCGCACGTGAAAGGTCGGCCATGAAAGTTCGCGTCTACGTCAGCCTCAAGCCCGGCGTGCTCGATCCGCAGGGCCGCGCCATCCAGCATTCGCTCGAAGGACTGGGCTTTAAGGGCGTCAACGATGTGCGCGCGGGCAAGATGATCGAACTCGATGTTGATGAAGGGGTGACCGACGCGGCGCTCGACGAGATGTGCCGAACGCTTCTCGCCAACCTGGTGATCGAGAACTTCCGGGTCGAGCGGGTCGGGGCCTGACCATGGCTGGCTTCCGCTCCGCCGTCATCACCTTTCCCGGATCGAACTGCGACCGCGACATGGCCGTGGCGTTGGAACAGGTCTCGGGCCAGGCACCGCACCGCGTCTGGCACGGCGATGCCGACCTGCCGCAGGGCCTCGATTTCATCGCGCTGCCGGGCGGGTTCTCCTATGGCGATTACTTGCGCTCGGGCGCTATGGCTGCACGCTCGCCGATCATGCGCGCGGTGGTCGGCGCTGCGCGGCGCGGCGTGCCGGTGCTGGGCGTGTGCAACGGCTTCCAGGTGCTGACCGAGACCGGCCTTCTCCCCGGTGTTCTGATGCGCAACGCGGGCATCCGCTTCGTGTGCCGCGATGCGCGGCTCCGCGTGGAGAACACGCAATCCCTGTTTACTGGCCTGTACGAGGCCGGACAGGAAATCGTCATTCCGGTGGCGCACCACGACGGCAATTTCTTTGCCGACGATTCGACGCTTGACCGGCTGGAGGGCGAGGGCCGTGTCGCGTTCCGTTATGCCGCGCCCGTCAACGGTTCCGCGCGGAACATCGCCGGCGTCCTCAACGAGGCAGGAAACGTGCTGGGCATGATGCCGCATCCCGAACGGATGATCGAGCCGGCGCAGGGCGGCAGCGATGGCCGCGCCCTGTTTGAAAGCGCGGTGCGCGCGCTCGCCTCCGCCTGACGCGCTAGGCCGCGCTGGGGCCGCTGCGCTGGAAGACTCGCTGCTGGAACAGGGCCAGCGCGTCGGTGGCTGACATCGGCCGCCCGAAATAATAGCCCTGGATCTTGCGGCAGCCCAATTTCTGCACCATTGCCAGTTCGGCCTGCGTCTCGACGCCTTCCGCCGTCGTCGACATTTCGAGGCTGTCTGCCATGGCGACAACAGCGCGGATGATGGCGACGCTCTCGATATTGCCGGCGGCGGCACCCTGAACGAAGCTGCGGTCTACCTTGATGTTCGAGAAGCGCATTCGGCGAAGGTAGCCAAGCGAGGAATAGCCGGTGCCGAAATCGTCGAGCGACACGCCGCAGCCCAGCGCCATGACCTTTTCCAGCGTGGCGCGCGCAAGATTGTCATCGCGCACGAAGATGCTTTCGGTCACTTCGATCTCGAGCCGCTGAGCCGGCAGGCCGCTGATCGACAGCGCGCCCACCACGGTCGCGGCAAAGTTCGAATCGAGCAGTTGTTCGCCAGAGACATTAACGGCTACCTTGACGTAGCTGGGCCAGCGCATCGCCTCCTTGCAGGCCTCGCGCAGCACCCATTCGCCGATGGGCACGATCAGGCGGGTGTCTTCGGCCAGCGGAATGAACTTGGCCGGGCTGACCGAGCCGTGCTCGTCGTTGTTCCAGCGCAGCAACGCCTCGAAGCTGACGATGCTTTCGTTGAGGGAATCGACCACCGGTTGGTAGTTGAGGGTGAATTCATTGCGTTCCAGCGCGCGGCGCAGCGAAAATTCCAGCTTGCGGCGTTCCTCGGCATGGGCATGGAGCGCGGGCTCGTAGATGAAGTGGCAGCCGCCGCCGCCGTCCTTGGAGCGATAGAGCGCGAGGTCGGCGTTGCGCATCAGCGTCTCGACCGTCTGGCCGTCGCGCGGGCCGATGGCGGAACCGATACTGGCGCCGACATAGAGCGTGTGGTGGTCGATCTCATAGGGCTGCGACAGCCGGTCTATGACGCGTTGGGCCACCCGCTCGACGCGCTCCATGTCGGAGGCGTCGCGCACCACGATGGCGAACTCGTCACCGCCGAGCCGGCCGCACAGCTCGTTTTCGGACATCTGCTCCTTGAGCCGTTCCGACACCCGGGCTAGCAACTGGTCACCGACAAGATGGCCCAGCGTATCGTTGACCGCCTTGAAGCGGTCGAGGTCGATCATCAGGAAGGCGCAGCGCGTGCGCCACTGTTCGGCATAAGCAAGCGCGGCGCCCAGAGCCTCGTTCAGCATCATGCGGTTGGGCAGGCCGGTCAGCGTGTCATAGCGCGCCATGTAAGCGATCTTGTCGGAGCTTTCGCGCTGTTCGGTCACGTCCGAGCCGACGCCGCGAAAGCCCTCGAAGGCGCCCTTCTCATCGAGGCGCGGGGTGCCGGACAGCTCCCACCAGCGATGGCGCCCGCCGATCGTGACGCGCACCAGCAGGTTCGAGAAGCTTTCGCGCCGTTTCAGCCGTTCGGCAAGGTCGTGCAGGCTTGAAGGGAACTGACCTGTCTCCCAAGCCGGCCCCGCGATCAACTGGATCAGCGGCTGGCCCTCGATGTTGCGCGGGTCCTGTCCCAGCGCATAGGCAAAGCGCGGCGAGACGCCCTTGACCCGGCGTGAGGTGTCGACTTCCCACAGCCAGTCGGCCTCGCCTTCCTCGAACTCGCGCAGGAGGAGCGAGACGACCTCGTCCTTCTCGATCATTGCGGCCTCGATAAACTTGCTTGTCAGATAGCGCCGCCCGTCGGCCACCGCGCCGATGCAGACCGTGCCGACGAAAGCCAAGGAAACGAAGGTCATCAGCCAGTTGCCCGCAAAGGCGAAGCTGCTCACCGCTGCGCCGCCGACGATCCCGGTGAACATGATCGTGCTGAGCGGGACCGAAGGCAGGACAATCGCGGAAATGGCCATGACCATGGCCAGCACGGTCCACAGTTCAAGGTGGGGGATCGCGCCTGAATGTATGTTGAAGATCGCCAACGGCACGACCCAAATCAGCGCGTTGATGATCGCGCTCGTCGTCTGGGCGTTGACTTCGCTGCGCGCCATGCGGCGTCGGTCGGCGTCGATCAGCGAGCTGTCGATCCGCGCGCCGTAGAGCAACGTGCCGGTCAGGGCCGCGAGCCATGCGGCCAGCGGAACAAAGCCGACGCGTTCGAAGAAGATCGCCGCAACGACCAGGGCAGCGACTGCCTGGGCGACGAATCGCGCGCGAACCGTATGGGCCAGATTGGCATATTGCAGGCCGCGCAGGCGCGCCCAGTCCTCGTCCCCGCGGTCGCTCAGGCCAAGCACGGCCATGACCGGGAGTTCCGCTTGCATGTCGCCAAGGCCGGACTGGTGGTGTCTCACCCCCTCGCTATACGGAGCAAGTGGTTAGCGGGGCGTAAAGTCCCGGAGCCAGATCGCTCGAATTTCGAGGCTTTTTTATAATTCTCCGGCCTTGCAGGCGAGCGTAAATCCGCCGCCCAAGAGCAACTCCCCGGATTATTCCACCGTCACGCTTTTGGCGAGGTTACGCGGCTGATCGACGTCGGTGCCCTTGGCGCAGGCGACGTGATAGGCGAGCAGCTGGACCGGCACGGCATAGACCAGCGGCGCGATCAGCGGATGAACCTTGGGCATCTCGATCGTGGCGACGCAGCCTTCGGCCGCTTCCGCCAGTCCCTCGGCATCCGAGATCAGCACGATCTTGCCGCCGCGCGCTCTCACTTCCTGCATGTTCGACACGGTCTTCTCGAACAGCGGACCGGAAGGGGCAAGGACGATCACCGGGACGGCGTCGTCGATGAGCGCGATGGGGCCATGCTTCATTTCGCCCGAGGCATAGCCCTCGGCATGAATATAGCTGATTTCCTTGAGCTTCAGCGCGCCTTCAAGCGCCAGCGGATAGTCCGGCCCGCGCCCCAGATAGAGCACGTCGCGCGCCGGAGCGATGAAGTGAGCCATGGAGGCAATCTCCTCGTCATGCGCGAGCGCGGCGTTGAGGCAGGCCGGGATCTCCACCAGATGGCGCACGATCTCGCATTCCTCGGCGCGGTCCATGCGCCCTCGCTTGACCGCAAGATGCGTGGCCAGCGCGGCAAGGACCGCAAGCTGGCAGGTGAACGCCTTGGTCGAAGCGACGCCGATCTCCGGCCCGGCATGGGTGGGGAGCAGAAGGTCGGCCTCGCGCGCCATCGAACTGGTTGGCACGTTGACGACAACTGCGATGGTCTGTCCGTTCGCCCGGCAGTGGCGCAGTGCGGCGAGGGTATCGGCCGTCTCGCCCGATTGCGAGATGAACAGCGCGAGCCCGCCCGGCTCAAGCACCGGGTCGCGATAACGGAACTCGCTCGCCACATCGATGTCGACGGGCAGGCGGGCGAACTGTTCGAACCAGTATTTCGCGACCATCCCGGCATAGAAGCTGGTGCCGCAGGCGACGATAGTGACGCGGTTGATTGCCGAAAGGTCAAAATCAAACTGTGGCAGCGCAACCGATTGATCGATCTGGCGAATATAGCTGCGAAGGGTCTGCGCGACGACGGTTGGCTGCTCGAAGATTTCCTTCTGCATGAAGTGGCGGTAGTTGCCCTTCTCAATGGCGACGGCCGATGCGCCAGAGCTGACGACCTCACGCTCAACGGCCCGGTTCTCGCTGTCGAAAATGCGGGCGCCGTCGCGGGTTATGACCACCCAGTCGCCTTCTTCCAGATAGGTGATCTTCTGGGTCAGCGGGGCAAGCGCCAGCGCGTCGGAGCCAAGATAAGTCTCATCCTCCCCGTAGCCGACGACCAGCGGCGAGCCGAGCCGCGCGCCGATCAGCATGTCGGGATGGGCGCGGAAGGCGATTGCCAGCGCAAAGGCACCGCGCAGGCGCGGCAGGACGGCGCTCACTGCGTCTTCCGGCGTGTCGCCGGCCTCGACACGCTCCGATATGAGATGCGCGACGACTTCGCTGTCTGTCTCGCTCTCGAACACACGGCCGCGCGCGGCAAGCTCCTCGCGAAGGGGGCGGAAATTCTCGATGATGCCGTTATGGACCAGCGCCAGTTCGGCCGTGGCATGGGGATGGGCATTGGCGGCCGTCGGCGCGCCGTGGGTCGCCCAGCGGGTGTGCGCGATGCCGGTGTGGCCGGGCGCAGGCTGGCTTTCCAGCTCGGCGACGAGGTTGATCAGCTTGCCCGGCGCGCGTCGGCGGATCAGCGCCCCGCCATCGACGGTGCAGACCCCGGCGGAATCGTAACCCCGGTATTCCATGCGGCGCAGCCCATCGACGAGCCGCTGTGCGACGTGATCCTTGCCGACGATGCCGATAATGCCGCACATATTCTGGGATGTCCCGGTCTGCTGATGGTTAACCCTGCGCGAAACTCGTTAGCGCGGCAATGCTGACTTTTCGCCTAACGAGGCAAAAGGCTCAACGTTTCGCCTCGGACGCCTTCTTCTTTTTCATGGCGTCGTGGAAGCGGTCGGCCCAGCCGGGTTTGACCAGCTGTTCGGCGCGGACCAGCCGCAGCTCTCCATCCGCGACATCGCGCGAAACTGTGCTTCCCGCCGCAACTATGGCGTCTGCCCCGATGCGGACCGGCGCGACGAGCGCGGAGTTGGAGCCGATGAAGGCCCGTTCCCCGATCACCGTCCTGTGCTTGAAATAGCCGTCATAGTTGCAGGTGATCGTTCCCGCGCCGATGTTTGCCTCGGCGCCGATCTCGGCATCGCCCAGATAAGTGAGGTGGCTCGCCTTGGCGCCCGGGCCGAGCACGGCCTGCTTGATCTCGACGAAATTGCCGACCTTGACCTTCTCGCGCAGCACCGCGCCGGGGCGCAGCCGCACGAAGGGGCCGACTTCGGCCCCGGCATCGAGCGTGGCGCCAGCGATGTGGCTGAAGGCATGGATGGTGACATTGTCGGCGATCGTGACGCCGGGGCCGAACCAGACGTTGGGCTCCACCGTCACGTCACGGCCAAGCTGCGTGTCCCACGAGAACCAGACGGTGTCCGGTGCGATCAGCGTTGCGCCATCGGCCATGGCCGCCTCGCGCCGCCGGGCCTGCCAGCGCGCCTCGGCCTGCGCCAGTTCAGAGCGGCTGTTGATGCCCGCCACTTCGTCCGGATCGTCCGTCACGACCACGGCGCAGCTGCGCCCGGTGGCATTGGCGATGTTGACGATGTCGGTCAGGTAATATTCGCCCTGCGCGTTGTCGTTGCCGACCTCGTCCAGCAGCGTGAACAGATCGGCGGAGCGGACCGCCATAAGGCCCGAATTGCACAAAGGACAGGCGCGTTCGGCCTCGCTGGCGTCCTTGTGCTCGATCATGCGCTTGATCCGGCCACCCTCGGCGATGACGCGGCCGTACTGCAGCGGGTCCGCCGGTTGGAAGCCGAGCACCACGACGGCAGGCTCGTCGGGGCCGTGGAGACGCTCGATCATGGTGCGCATGGTTTCGGCGCGGACAAAGGGGACGTCGCCGTAGAGGATCAGCACGTCGCCGCTGAAGTCCGCCAGCGCCTCGCGCGCCTGCATCACGGCGTGGCCGGTGCCGTGCTGCGGATCCTGAAGCGCGAAGTCCGCACGGCCGGCCAGCGCGGCCTCAAGCTGCTCGCGCCCGCTGCCCGTGACGACAACCTGCCGCTGCGGCGCAAGCTCGCCCGCGCTCGCCAGCAGGTGTTCGATCATCGGCCGCCCGGCGACCGGATGGAGCACCTTGAGGAGCGCGCTTTTCATGCGCGTGCCCTTGCCCGCGGCAAGGACGATAATGGCCAGAGGGACGGCGGACGGCTTATCGTGATCGGTCATGCTTCACGCCCCATGCCACCAAAAGCTTGCGGATTAAAGAATGTCGCGCCATCGCGCGGGCGCAATGACCAGATTTCCCTTCGACGTCGTCGGCTTCGATCTTGACGGCACCCTGCTCGATACCGGAGCCGACCTTGGCGCCGCGCTCAACGTCGCGCTCGCCGAGGCCGGGCGCGCGCCGGTGCCGGTTTCAGAGGTTCGCTCGCTGATTGGCGGTGGCGGTCGGCGCATGCTCGAACGCGCATTGGAGCGCGATGGCGGCTTGCCGGACAAGGGATCCGTCTCGGCGCTGCACCGCGCGCTGTTGCGGCACTACGAGGCCAACATCTGCGTCCATTCGCGGCCCTATCCGGGCGGGATGGAAATGCTGGACGCTTTGGCGGCGCGCGGCGTGAAGCTTGCCGTGGTGACCAACAAACTGGAATCGCTTGCTGTCCGCCTGCTGGATGAGGTGGGCCTGTCCAGCCGGTTCTACACCGTGCTTGGCGGCGACACGCTGGGGCCGGGGAGGGCCAAGCCCGCGCCCGACCTGCTGATCGAGATGCTGGCCCGCGCGTCGGGCGCAGCGCGCGCTGCTTTCGTGGGCGACACCACCTTCGATACGGGCGCGGCTCGCGCGGCAGGCATGCCCAGCGTGGCAGTGAGCTTCGGGTTCAACGACGCCCCGCCCCATGAACTTGGGGCAGATGCCGTCATCGATCACTACGACGAGCTGGTGCCGGTTCTGGAAGGGCTGGGCTGACGACGCTTTCCGGGAGGACATAGATTTCCACGGCCGCTGCCGGGTCCAGCCAGCGCACCGCCAGCGCCTTGATGTCATTTGCCGTGAGTGCCGAGAGGCGCGCCTTGCCGGTGAGGTAACGCCCGATCCGGTCGGGCTCGCTCTGCGCGCGATCGACCAGCGACATCCAGCTGCTGTTTGACTTGAGGGCGTTTTCGAATCCTTCGAGCAGCGGCTGGCGCGCGCGCTGGATCATGTCGTCGCTGACAAGGCTTGTGCGAAGGGCTGCGACCGTTTCGAGGATCGCGGCGCGCGTCGCGGCGAGATCGCGCACGTCGATCGAGGCGGCGATGGCGAATGTGCCGTATCCGGTCCAGCTGCGCGATGGGGCGCTCGATGCGGCGGGAGAATAGGCCTTGCCGAGATTTTCGCGCAGCGCTTCGGTCAGCTCGATGCGAACCACCCGCTCCAGAAGGTCGAGCCCTGCCGTCTCATGCGGATCGGCATCGTCACGCGTCGGCCAGACCAGCTGGATGATCGCCTGATCGGCAGGCCCCTTGTGGCGCACGATGTGGCGTGTGCGCTGACTGGTGAACGGGCGGCGGCGCTGTTCTACATAAGCACGGAAATCCACCTCGCGCGCGGGGAGCGCTCCGAAGGTACGCGAGACTTGCGCGATGACTTCGTCCTCGTCGATATCGCCGACCACTGCCACTTCGATCGCTCCTCGTGCCAACCTGTCCGAAATGTCGGCCTTGAGCCTGGCGAACGTAAGCTTGCGATAGGCGTCGACATCCTGCAGCGAAAAGCGCGGATCGCCGCCGGAGAGAATGCGGCCGCCTTCGCTCGAAAGCGCCGAGCCGGGCGTCGCGTCCTTGCGCAGGAAGAAGTTGTTGACGTCGAGCCGGTAGCGCAGCTCTCCCTCGGGCCGATAGCCGGGATCGGTCACCAGCGCTGCGAGGACCTGCATCTGCAGTTCAAGGTCAGCAGGGGTGGTCCGCGCACTGGCAAAGAACGTATCGGGCGCGCTGCCGAGCGCGAAGGCGACCGTGCGGCCCGCAAGGATGGTCTGGAGCTCGTCCTCACTGTGTTTGCCCAGACCGCCTGATGACAGCATGCGCACCATCTGCGTTGCCAGCGGGTTGTCGGGGGTTGCGAGCATGTCGCCGCCGTCAATGTTGACTTGGACCAGCGCACTGCCCGTCTCAAGCTCGGTGTGCTTTAGGTTGAGCCGGACGCCATTGGCAAAGCGCAGCGTGCGGATGCCGAGTTGCGGTTCGCGCACATCGGCCACCACGCTTCCCGGCTCTCCGAACGCGGCATATGCAAAGCCCGGCGCGGTTTGCATCGATGCCTTGCCGACCGGTTTGGCCATCGCCTCGTTCCATGCCTGCCGCAGTGCTGCGCTGCCGCCCTGCGGGGGGTGGCGGCCCTGGAAGCGGATCAGCGGGTTGCGCAGCGGCACGGCTTCGCGCTTCAGGGCGGCGAGCACGGCGGCGGGCGTGATTTGCGGGATCATCGCCTCGAATCGCGCCATCGCGCCTGCAGGGGCGGTTGGCACCACATCGTCGCGCAGCAGCGCCATGACTGCACCCGCCAGCATGCCGTTGCCGCGCGTGCCGGCCGATGCAGCGGCATTGGTAACCGACGTGCAGATTACTGCGACCTGCTCCGCCACTTCGGCCCGCGTGAAGCCGTGCTTGAGCGCGCGGCGAAGCTCAATGGCGGCGGCGACAAGTCCGGCGCGCCATTTGCGGTCGACGCTGTCGACGACAAGGCTCGTGGTGCGGCCTGCCTTGAAAACCGCGCCGGTGCCGAAGCCGGCGTCGCGGAACGGCGGTTCGGGCAGGCGGGACAGGCGCTCCAGCCTGCGGTTGACGATCGAATAACCGATCTGGCGCAGCACGTCCTCGCGGCGATTGGCGGCGGTGTCGGGTTCGTCGAGCCAGCGACCGTGCCGCGAGACCGACACACGTTCGGACAAGGCGGGATCGATGTGGATGCCAGTACGCGGATCGCCCCGCGTTTCCACCGGACCGCCGCCGGGCTGATTCTCCACCGGTCCTGGCTGCCAGTCTGCGAAGCGGGTGCGGATCGCGGTTTCGACCACGTCCGGGTCAAAATCGCCAATGACGATGACCGTGCTTGCGGAAGGCACGTATTCGCGGCTCCAGAAGGCTTTCAGCGCGTCAGCCGACGCTGCGGAGACCGTCTCGGCCGAACCGATAGGAAAGCGCTCGGGATAAAGCGCGCGGGGATGGGCAAACCGCGCCTGATCGAGTGCATTTTTCAGCGCATAAGTGTTGCGGTCGCGCATTTCGGACAGGACCACGCCGCGCTCCCGCTCCACCGCGGCGGGCGCAAAAGTCAGCTCGCCCGCCGTTTCCCGCATCAGCATCAGCGCGGTATCGAGCAGCGCCGGATCGGCTGTCGGCAAGTCGAGCTTGTAGGTCGTCGCCTGGAATGAAGTCGATGCATTGGTATCGGCGCCGAAGGCAAGGCCGCTGCGCTCCAGGACACGCACCATCTCGCCCTCGGGCACGCGGGTGCTGCCGTTGAAGGCCATGTGCTCGACGAAGTGGGCGTAGCCCCGTTCGCTCTCCGCTTCGTCAAGCGAGCCTGCCGCGATGTCGAGCCGCACCAGCGCGGTGCCACGCGGCGTCGCATTGCGACGGATCACATAGCGCAGGCCATTGTCCAGCCGGCCGAAGCGGTATTCCGGCTCGACAGGCAGGTCGCTGCGCTCAAAGGCCCACACCGGAGCGGGTCCGCGCAGGGTTCCCGAAACGCGCGGGGTGATCGGCGCGCAGGCCGCAAGGACGGCGCAGGCCAGCGCTGTCGCGGCGACCCTCAGGCGCACGTTACTTGCCCCGGAGTTTCCGATGTTTCGACAGGTCGAGCACTTCGCTCGGGTTGCTGTCGTCCTGGAGCAGGCCAAGGCGCCGCGCGACTTCCTGATAGGCTTCGGATTCCCCGCCCATGTCCCGGCGGAACCGGTCCTTGTCGAGCTTTTCGCCGGTGGTCATGTCCCACAGGCGGCAGCCATCAGGGCTGATCTCGTCTGCAAGGATCACGCGGGCGTAGTCGCCCTCCCAGATGCGGCCGAACTCAAGCTTGAAATCGACCAGGCGGATGTTGATCGCCGCGAACATGCCGCACAGGAAATCGTTGACCCTGATCGCCATCGAGGAAATGTCCTGCATTTCCTCGTTACTGGCCCAGCCGAAGCAGGCGATGTGCTCTTCGGCGATCAGGGGATCGCCCAGCGCATCGTCCTTGTAGTAATACTCGATGAGCGTGTGGGGCAGGGGCTCGCCTTCCGGAATGCCGAGCCGCTTGCTGATCGAACCGGCCGCGACGTTGCGCACCACGACCTCGATTGGAATGATCTCCACCTGACGCACCAGCTGCTCGCGCATGTTGAGACGCCGGATGAAGTGGTTTGGAACGCCGATGTGGTTGAGCCGCGTGAAGACGAACTCGCTGATGCGGTTGTTGATCACGCCCTTGCCCTGGATCGTGCCCTTCTTCTGGGCATTGAACGCAGTGGCATCGTCCTTGAAATACTGGATCAGGGTGCCGGGCTCGGGCCCTTCGTAGAGAATCTTGGCCTTGCCTTCGTAGATCTGGCGGCGACGGGACATGAGACGGTTCCTTGACGGCACGGATGGTGCGGCGGACAGCATGCTGCCCCAAAGACAGACCCCGGCGAAGGCGCACCGCCGCGTGAAAGCGGCAGCGCGGCTGGCCGGGGCATTCGCTCATGCCCATATCGCCGGGCGGCGCGAAATGCAATCTTGAGCGGGTAAGGGCGCTTCATTCGCCCAACGGGTCATCCCCGGCTTTCGGAAACCAGCACGCGCAACAGGTTTTCAATCTCGAAGGGCAGGAAGGGCTTGGCGGCCATGGGTCTGTGACCGTGCGATGCGGGGAGGTGCTCCTTGCCATAACCGCTGACGAAGCCAAAGGCTATGCCCTGTGCCGAGAGGATGTCGGCGACCTCGTCGATCCGCTCTCCGTTGAGATTGCCGTCAAGCAGTGCGATGTGAGGGGCGTGGCTTGCCGCCAGCTCCAGCGCCTGCGCGCACGTCGATGCCGGGCCGATCACGACATGGCCCGCATCTTCGACTACGGCGGCAAGTTCCATCGCCACCAACGGTTCATCCTCGACCACCAGCACGCGGAACGAGGCGATTACGCCGCCAGCGCCGGCAGGGTGCGGGATCGGATGTTGCTCCGGTTCGTCCGGTTCGTCGGGTTCGTTCAGGGGATCCATGGACGCGATGATTTTTGCTCCGGGGCGCGGATGATTGCCGTGCCGGAACAGGGCCTTACCAGTCATCTGATCACCTGTCATCACGTCGCTGCGCTCAATTCCTGCAAGATAGCGGAAAGAGCAAGGACCAGGAGGGGTGGTGCCGGCTACAGGATTCGAACCCGTGGCCCCCTGATTACAAATCAGGTGCTCTACCAACTGAGCTAAGCCGGCACGTGATGAGCACGCCGCCCATAGCCCCGGGCCGTGCCCGAGGTCCAGTGCGTTGTGCCCGAACCCGGCGCTCGCCGGATCAGAAGGCCGAGCGCGGCGTTTCCTCGTTCATCATCGCCTGCCGGACCATCGGGATCGGCGGGCCGCCATAGCTCAGCATCTGGTCGTGGAAAGCCTTCCATGCGGCGCGCCCACCGCGCGATGCGGTCCAGTCCTCGCGCAGCTTCATGATCATCAGCTTGCCCAGTGTGTAGTTGAGGTAGGCCGGGTCATAGGTGCCGCGCGCCGCCTGCTGATCGGCATTGCCTTCGTCCTGATAGCACTCGTCCATGAACAGGCGCTTTGACTGCGCCTGCGTCATGCCGCGCGCGTGCAGGCCGATGGCCGAGACCATGCGGCAATTGCGCAGGAGCGCGTTTGACAGCTGCCCGACGTGCGTTTCCGCGTCGCCGCCGCCAAGACCGGCTTCCACCATCATTTCCTCGGTATAGTGCGCCCAGCCTTCGGCGAAGGCATAGCCGACGAACAGCCGCCCGATCAGCGAGGGTGAGCGGTTCGAGTGCAGGAACTGGAGGAAATGGCCCGGCATGATCTCGTGGACACTGGTGAACAGCAGGTCCTCGACGCCGGGAACATAGGCATCCTGCTTGGCCTTGTCCCACGCCGGGTCCGGCGGAGAGATGTAGTAGATTGACGGAATGCCGGTCTCGAACGGCCCTGGCGGATCGATATAGGCACTGTTCTGCCGGTTGTAGGGCGGACTTTCGCGCACCAGAGCCTGTTCGGTGCCGGGGATCGTGACGAGATCCTTCTCGCGCACGAACTGGGTGAGCATCGGGATCTGCCGCGTCGCTTCGGCCACCGGGCCGCCGCGTGGCTTGTTGGCGTTCATCCTGGCAAAGCAGCGAGCGATCGACTGGCGCGGCGCGAAACGGGCACAAGCGGCCTTCACGGCTGATTGGTTGCGGGCAAGATCGGCGCGGGCGACGGTTTCCAGCTCACCGAGCGGAATATCGACCATCTCGGTCGCCTTGAGCATGCGGGCGAATTTGTCCGCCCCCAGGGCATAGTCCTGTGTCGCGGAGGCTTCCTGCGCTTTCAGCCAGTCAGCGAGGCCCTGCATGGCGGCTCCCGCCGCTTCCGAACTTTCGCGGAAATCGGCTTGAAGCGCCGGGTCCGCAACATCGGCAAAGGCAGCGCGCGCATCGCCCCGGTAATAGCTGGCGAGGCCGCCGAAGCCCGCGACGCCGTACTTGATGTAGCTGGCGGGCATCGGGTTTCGCAAGTTGGCGCGGATATTCGCGGCGGCCTGCGGCACATTGCGGAAGAACGCGATCATCGCCCGCATCCGCACCGCCTTGTCGGCATATTCGCGGCTGACATAGACATTGGGATCGAGTCCGCCGCCGACGTAGAAGGCGGGGTTGCGATACGGCTTCTCGGCTTCTGTCAGCCAGAACAGCTCCTTGCCGGCTTCGTGCACCAGATAGTCGCGCTCGAAGGCCTCGGCCCTAGTCAGCCCGGTGTAGCCGTGCGCATCAGCGATGACCGATCGCATGAAATCGGCGCGGGTTTTCAGGCCCTGCGCGCTCCAATCGGGGAGGCGCCCGTCGAACCGGTGATCGCCCTGATAGACGGCGAAGGCTGGATCGATCTCGAACCAGCGCTGGACCGTCGCCTTGGCAAAATCCGGCCAAACGGCGCGGGTGGGCGGGGCCGGGGCAGGGACAGCCGCGGGCGGCGCCTCCGCCGTCCCGGGAGGCACTGTGGCGCAGGCGGAGAGCGACAGCGCACAGAGTCCGCCGAGCAGATAGGCTTTCATGAAATCATCTCCGGAATCGTCTGGTCGGGCACTTGGGGCGCGGCGCTATTGACATCTTTGTAAGCAATCAGACGCCGAACGTCCAGCCCTCTGTTCGCGCGAGGATCGGAGTCAGTGCGGGCGGCTGCCACAGGCTTTGCCTGCCGGCGGCACGGCGCAGCCACGCTGCGGCGAGGATGGCGTCGGTTGCATGGTCGTCATAACGGCCGAGTGGTCTGTGCGGTTCCGAACAGAGCGCTGCCAGCGCGCGGTCGAGCGAAGCAGCGTCGCGCATCTTGCTGATCCCGGCGCGAAGACCGGCCTCGCGCGCGGCAATGGTGGTATAGATTTCGACAACGACAGCGCCGCGCTCTCCGATCGGATCGAGCGGCCAGAACGGCACGCGCTCCGTCAGCCTGTGAAGCACGCGCATTCCCGTAAGGCTAGATTTGCCGACTTGCGCCGCGCCGACCAGATTGAAGCAGCTGTAGGGCGAAAGCCCCATGGCGCGCTGCCCGTGCTCAACAACGCGCAGCCGCCCGCGCCCTGGCGGGTGGAGATCGCCCAGATCGCCGCGTTGGCGGAAGTGGCGCCGGGCATCGGCATGGCTGACGAACGACGCAGAGCCAAGATGCGGATCGTCCTGTGCCAATTCCTCGACAAGCGCCCAAAGCCCGCGCATGTCGGCCGGGCTGCGGTCCCAGCCGGGAAAATACGCGCCAGCATCCCAGAAGGGGAAAGCGGGCGACAGGTCGAGCCCGATCAACATGTCCTCCCCCGTTTGGTCCGCGATCCAGCCGGCAATCTCTGCCCGCGACCAGCCGCCTGGCTGCGAGATCAGTTCCGGTGCTTCCTCACCTGAGTTGGCGACGGCGAGCGCAAGGCCCCTTGGCCGCGCCACGGCCTGCCCGGACCAGTCGATTGCGGCGAATTTCGTGAAGCGCGCGGGTCTGCTCATCAGTCTGCGTCGCCGCTCGTCTCGCTGCGCTTCTTCGCCCACCACTCCAGCCGCTTGGCCACTTCACGCTCGAAGCCGCGCTCTACCGGGCGGTAGAATGTCTGCGGCTGCATCTCCTCGGGCCAGTAGTCCGCGCCTGAAAAGCCGTCCTCCGCCTCGTGGTCGTAGGCATAGCCCTTGCCATAGCCGATCTCCTTCATCAGCTTGGTCGGTGCGTTGAGGATATGCGGCGGCGGCATCAGCGATCCGGTTTCGCGCGCGCTTTTCCATGCGGCTTTCTGGGCGACATAGGCTGCGTTCGACTTCGGCGCGGTGGCAAGGTAGAGGCAGGCCTGAACGATGGCGAGCTCGCCTTCCGGGCTTCCGAGGAAGTCATAGGCATCCTTGGCGGCAAGGCACTGCACCAACGCCTGCGGATCGGCCAGGCCCACGTCTTCGCTTGCAAATCGCACCAGCCGGCGCAGCACGTAAAGGGGCTGTTCGCCGGCCGTCAGCATCCGCGCCATGTAATAGAGCGCGGCCTGCGGGTCTGATCCACGCAAGCTTTTGTGAAGCGCTGAAATTAGGTTGTAGTGCCCTTCGCGGTCCTTGTCGTAGATCGCGACGCGTCGGTGCAGAAACGCGCCCAGTTCGGCCGGGCCAAGCGGCGCCTCAAGCTTTGCAGCGTAGATTGTTTCGGCCTGGTTGAGCAGGAAACGCCCGTCGCCGTCCGCCGACGCCACCAGCGCCTCGCGCGCATCGGCCGTCAAGGGCAGGGAGCGTCCTTCGGTCCCCTCGGCGCGGGCCAGAAGGGCGCCGAGGGCACCTGCATCGAGTCGGTGCAGGATGACCACCTGCGCCCGGCTGAGCAGCGCGGCGTTAAGCTCGAAACTGGGATTCTCGGTCGTCGCGCCCACCAGCGTGACGGTGCCTTTCTCCACGAAGGGCAGGAAGCTGTCCTTCTGGGCGCGGTTGAAGCGGTGGATCTCGTCCACGAACAGCAGCGTGCGCTGCCCCGCTTTCGCTGCCACATCCGCTTCGGCGAAGACTTTCTTGAGATCCGCCACCCCGGAAAACACCGCGCTGACGGCGGCAAAACGAATGCCGACCGCGTCCGCAAGCAGCCGTGCGATGCTGGTCTTTCCAGTGCCGGGCGGCCCCCATAAGATGAGCGACGACAGCCGGCCGGCCGCTACCATCCGGCCGATCGAGCCTTGCGGGCCAGTGACGTGTTCCTGCCCGACGATGTCTGCCAGCGTGCGCGGCCGCAGCCGGTCGGCCAGCGGCGCGTCGGCCGCAGGCTCCGCAGAGGCTTGCGGCGGGGGAGGAACGTCGTCAGCGAAGAGGTCTGCCATGCATGCCATCTAGGCGCGGCGGAAGCGTTTTGCATCTGCGGCGTGATGGGTTATCCTGCAAGAGGGCCGCAAAAAGGAGGGGGCGATGAACGATACCCTTGCCGCGTCTGCGCCTGCACCCCGCTCGTTTTGGGCTGTTGCCGCGATCAGCCTGCTGTGGAATGCCTTCGGCTGTTACGATTACGCGATGTCGAAGTTCGATCCGGCCGCCTATTTCAAGACCGTGGGGCTTTCGGCCGAATCCGTCGCCTACATGGAGTCGCTGCCTTCGTGGCTCACGGCGTTCTGGGCACTGGGCGTCTGGGGCTCGCTGGCCGGATCGATGCTGCTGCTGCTTCGCTCGCGCCATGCCGTAACGGCCTTCGCAGCCTCGCTGGCAGGGTTGGCGGTGAGCCAGGTCTATCAGTGGACGACAATCATGCCCGCAGAGATGCGAACGCCCGGAATGTGGATAATGACCGCCGTCATCTGGGGCGCGCTGCTGTTTTTCATCTGGTACGCGCGCCGGATGCGGAGTTCGGGCGTCCTGCGTTAACCCGTAGCCGCTTTCTGGCGCAGTAGCCGCAGGTAGGTGTCGGCCACGGCCTGGTTGATCCGGTCCCACGAGCATTCGCTGGCGAACTGCTCTCCCGCCGCGCCATGCTCGGCGGCAAGTGCCGGGTCCTCGGCATAGCCCCGCACGCCGCTTGCAAACTGTCCGATGTCGCCCGCGGCGCACAGGCGGCCGGAGATGCCATCGCGGACGAGGCTTTCGCTTCCCGTGGCGCGGGCGGCGACGACGGGCAGGCGGCAGGCCATCGCCTCCAGCGTGACATTGCCGAAAGCCTCGGTGACCGACGGGTTGAGCAGGACGTCCATGCTCGCCGTCGCGCGGCCGAGGTCGTCACCGAACTGGAAGCCCGCGAAAATGGCGCCCGGGAGCCGCGCCTCGAACCAGGTGCGGGCCGGGCCGTCGCCGATGACCAGCACCTTGTGGGGAACGCCGGCGCTCACCAGCTCGTCGATGGTGTCGGCAAAGACGTCGAGCCCCTTTTCCAGCACCAGCCGCCCGACGAAGCCGACGACGAAATCATCGTCGGCGATGCCAAGGCCGCGCCGCCATTCGAGGCTGCGGCGGTCGGGGCTGAACACGGTCCGGTCGACGCCGCGTGTCCACAGCGAGATATCATCGTTCATGCGCTGCTCGCGCAGGACATCGGCAAAACTTTCGGAGGGGGCGACCAGCGCATCGCAGCGGCGATAGTAACGCCGAAGCATGGCGACCATAAGCGGCTCCATCCACGCAAGCCGGTAATAGCGCAGGTAAGTCTCGAAGCGGGTGTGGACCGATGCGAGCACCGGCAATCCGTGCTTCCTCGCCCAGCTCAGCACGCGGTGCGACACGAAATCGGGCGAGGACAAGTGCACCACGTTTGGCGAAAAGGCGAGAAGGTCGCGGCGCACGCGAGGGGAGAGGGCCACGGGCGCGCGGTACTCGCTGCGGCCGGGGATCGGCAGCGAGGGCACGCTGACGAGATCGCCGGTCGGCTCGAAAGCGGGATTGTCGACGGTCGCTGAATAGACGCGCACTTTGGCGCCGTGACGGAGGAGGTAGCCGACAAGACGGTTGAGCGCCCGGTTCGCGCCATCGACCGTCATGTTGTAGTTGCCATTGAACAGCGCCACGCGCAGCCCCGCCAGTGCATCGGCGGCGGGCTGCGTCCCGTCCGCCACTGCGGTTGCGGCGGGTTCGGAAACGACAGGATCCGAAATGAAAGGAGGCGGCGCGGAAGGCATCGCGCCGCCCCTTAGACACATGTGAGCCGAATGGCGAGAGGACGCCTGACCCGCGCCTGAGGATTACCGGCCGGGGCCGCGATGGCCGCGCTGCCGTCCCCAATCGCCACGCGAATGGCCGTAACGATGGCCACGATTGCCGTAGTAGTTGTTATACCTGCGGTTGTTATACCGATAGCCGCGATCCCAGCGGTCATAATTGCGATAACGGTAGCTTGAACGGTACCGCGGGTAATGATTACGCGAGTAATACCGGTCGCGGTAATAGCGGTTGGGATATCCGTCGTAGTAGTAGTAATAATCGGGATAGCCGCTCACCCGCACATAGCGGCGGTGGCGATAATAGCCGTCATCGTAATACCGGTCGTCATCGCGGTCGGCGATGGCCGCGCCGATGGCAAGGCCGACGATCCCGGCCCCGATGGCAATTGCGGCATCATCACCGTCGCCGTGCCGCCCATAGCGGTCACGCGCCTCGGCAGTTGTCGCCGCGCCGAGTGTTGTAACGGCAAGGGCCAATCCCAGTGCCGCACGTTTCAGTTGTTTGAACATGGTCGTCTCCGTTTGTCCGAACTGGGCGACACGTGCGGCGAGTCGGTGCCCGGAACACTGATTTGACCACCCGACGGCTGAACCCTGACTTAATCTGCGACGCTCCCGGTGCGGAGCGCCGCAGAGCCGGCATCAGTAGCCGCGGCGCTCGTAGTCGTCGCCGCGATCATAGCCGCGACGGCGGTCGTCGTTGTCGTAGCGGTTATCATAACCGTCGCTGTTCCGGTCGCTGTAGCGATCGCCGTAGTCGCGGCGCCAGGCGTCGCGGTTGTAGCGGCGGCCGTTGCGGTCATAGTAGGCGCCGTCGCGGTACTGCCAGCCATCGCGATAGTACCGGTCGTCGTAGCGGCGACCCTGATAATGACGGTCGTCGTACCGATCGCGCTTCTTGTTGCTGTTGGAGACTAAGATCGCGCCGATGGCCAGGCCGACGATGCCCGCGCCGACAGCAATCGCGGCATCGTCGCCGCCGCCCCGGTGATTGCGATGGCCCCAAGAGTCGCGCGCCATGGCGGGCGTTGCGCTGGACAGTGCGGTTGCGGCAAGGACTGTGGCGAGAGTCGCCTTCCTGAAGACGTTCATGGCCTGATTAACTCCGCGAGAAGCGACCTCGGCGGCGGTACCCGATTGCCCGCCCGCATGTCGCTCTCAATGGAGTCTGGCTACACCCGATTCGCTGAACGGTCACGGGACGAGGATGAAAGCAATCGTTCAGGTTTCAGGATAAATTTCTGAACGATGCGGGTGCCCCTGCGTCAGGCCGCCTCCTTCTTGCGCCCGGCCTTCTTGCGCTCGTGCGGATCGAGCAGTGCCTTGCGCAGCCGGATCGACTTGGGGGTGACCTCCACCATCTCGTCGTCGTCGATATAGGCAATGGCCTGTTCCAGCGTCATGATCCTAGGCGGGGTCAGGCGGATGGCGTCATCCTTGCCGGTCGAGCGGAAGTTGGTGAGCTGCTTCGACTTCATCGGATTGACTTCGAGGTCTTCGGGTTTGGCATTCTCGCCGATGACCATGCCTTCGTAGAGCGGCGTGCCGACGCCCACGAACAGGATGCCGCGTTCTTCAAGCGGGCCGAGCGCGTAGGCGACCGCCTCGCCTGTCCCGTTGGAGATCAGCACGCCGTTCTTGCGGCCTTCGATCCTGCCCTTGTGCGGGCCATACTTCTCGAACAGGCGGTTCATGATGCCGGTGCCGCGCGTGTCGGACAGGAATTCGCCGTGATAGCCGATCAT
>JBEIPK010000059.1:0-8472 GCA_040377095.1 Novosphingobium sp. | reverse complement strand
TGCATACATCGACCGCCTGCCGACCTGGAAGCGGCGCCCGTCACGGCCGCAGTCCGAGCTCCGCGCAATCCCTTCGACCTTCGTGGACGATCCTTTCGATCAGCCCTGGCCAAGTGTGACCGTGCCCACGGACAGCGGCGGCGAAGATGCGAGTGTCGTGCAACCTGCATCCGGCCTTGATCAGAATTTCGAGCAGCCAGCATCCGCTGAGGCCTCGAACCCATCGCTGGAGATGGTCTGGTAAGGCGGCTTCCACCGACGGATAGCCGCAATCAACTGGCGCGCCCGGCAGGATTCGAACCTGCGGCCCCAAGCTTAGAAGGCTCGTGCTCTATCCAACTGAGCTACGGGCGCGCGCGGGCACCGCCATAAGCAAGCTTTGCCGCCCGCGCAAACATGCGTTAGCACGGGCGGCATGGACCAGCCCCTCACCCCGATCGACGGCTCGACCGGCGCGCGCCGCCACTTTCGCTATTTCGACTATGTGATGACGGCTTTCGTCGCGATCCTGCTGCTGTCGAACCTGATCGGCGCATCGAAGCCGAGCGTGGTCGATCTGCCAGGAATTGGTGAGTGGAAATTTGGCGCGGGCGTGCTGTTCTTTCCGCTCAGCTACATCATTGGCGACGTCCTTACCGAGGTCTACGGCTATGCCAATGCCCGCCGCGTGATCTGGACGGGCTTTGCCGCGCTGCTGTTCATGGCCTTCATGGCCTGGGTCGTGGTTTCGCTCCCCGCGGCCGAAGGGTGGCCCGGCCAGCCGGCCTACGAGATGGTGTTCGGCAACAGTTGGCGCATCGTCGCGGCTTCGATGCTGGCATTCTGGGCGGGCGAGTTCGTCAACAGCTTCGTCCTCGCACGCATGAAAGTGCTGACCGAGGGGCGGCACTTGTGGATGCGGACCATCGGCTCGACCTTTTTCGGGCAGGGCATCGACAGCCTCATTTTCTATCCGCTTGCGTTCTACGGGCTGGCGGGATGGCCACCCGAGACGCTGATCCAGGTTGCACTGTCGCAGTGGGCGATCAAGACGCTGTGGGAGGCGCTGCTCACGCCCGTGACGTATGGCGTAGTCGGCTGGCTCAAGGCGCGCGAGGGCGTCGACGTGTTTGACCGCCGCACCGAATTCTCACCATTTGCCAAGGCGGAGAGCACCTGAGGCGCGGGCAGCCGGGGCGCGCGCAGGGCAAATCATGATCGACCGCGTGATTCTCGGCGATTTTCGCAATCACCACGAAACGGAGCTGTCCGGAACGGCCCGCTTCAACCTGCTCGTCGGCGAAAATGGCGCGGGAAAGACCAACGTTCTGGAGGCGCTCTCGCTGCTATCGCCGGGCCGGGGGCTTCGCCGCGCCGCGCTCGCCGACATGGCGGCGCAGCACGGCAGGGGCGGCTTCGCGGTGAGCGCGAGGCTCGCCTCGGCGACCGGCGAGGTGGCGCTGGGCACCGGCACCCTGCCCGACCGGCCGGGTCGCCGCGTCGTGCGCGTCAATGGCGCCGAGGCGCCCGCCCTGCGCCTCGCCGAGTGGCTTAGCATTGGCTGGCTGACCCCGGCGATGGACCGGCTGTTTGCGGAAGGCGCAGGCTCGCGGCGCCGCTTTCTGGACCGCATGGTCATGGCGCTCGAGCCGGCCCACGCCCGCCATGCCGCCGCGCTGGAGACCGCGCTGCGCGAACGGAGCCGCCTGCTCGCGCTTGACGGGCCGCCCGATGCGGCGTGGTTCGATGCGGTCGAGGCGCAACTCGCCGCGGCCGGAAGCGCCGTGGCGCAGGCGCGCGCTGCGCTTGTCGAGCGGCTCGAAGGCACGCTGGCCGCCCTGCCGGATGGGCCGTTCGCCCGGCCTTCGCTGCGCTATTGTCCCGGCGGCCCTCTGGAGGCCGAGGCACTCGCGCAGGCCCTGGCCGATGGCCGCACCCGCGACCGGGCCGCCCAGCGCACACTCAGCGGCCCACACCGCGACGAGCTGGCCGTGACACTGGCCGACAAGGGTCAACCCGCCGCGGAATGCTCGACTGGTGAACAGAAAGCGATGCTGATCGCGGTTACGCTGGCGCATGCAGGATTGCTCGATCCCGACCGGCCGCGCCTGCTCCTGCTCGACGAAGTGGCCGCACATCTCGATCCCGTGCGCCGCGCCGCGCTGTTCGGCCGGCTGCGCGCCGGTACGGCGCAAGTCTGGCTGACCGGAACCGAGTTGGCGCCCTTCGCCGACATCCTTGGCGAAGCGGCAATCTGGCAGGTCAGCGGCGGGTCGGTTTCGCGTCTTCAGGGCTGACCGGCGGCAACGCCGTGGCGACATCGTCCACCGTATCGGCAACCATGGCTTCGATCCCCGGCCCCGTGGGGTGGACGCGGTCTGGCTGGATGAGGTCCGCCTTGCCGACGACGCCTTGCAGGAAGAACGGCACCAGCGCCGCACGGTGCTTTGCCGCCAGCGCAGGATAGATTCCGTCGAAGGACCTGCGATACACCGCGCCCAGATTGGGCGGCGCCAGCATGCCCATGAGGATCACGGGGATCTTGCGCCTTCCAAGTTCGGTCAGGATCGCGTCCAAATTGTCGCGCGTCTGCTGCGGCGCAAGGCCGCGCAGCATGTCGTTGCCGCCAAGGCTGATGAGCACCAGTTCGGGCGGCGCAGGCTGGCTACCCAGCGTGAAGGCCAGCCGCTGCAAGCCGTCCGCGGTGGTGTTGCCAGATACCCCGGCGTTGCGGATCCTGGCATTGACGCCGCGCGCGCGCAGGGCCGCCTCAAGCCGGGCCGGATAGCTCTCGCCATCCTTGAGGCCGTAGCCTGTCAGGAGGCTGTCGCCGAACGCGAGGATGCTTCGCTCCGGCCCGACGACGGGCAGGGCCTCACTCTGTGGTCCGGCCTCGCTTGCCGTAACGGCGGGCGACGCGGCCTTGTCGCTGCCGCATCCCGCCAGCGCCAGCGCCAGTCCAGCGAGAGCCGCTCCATACACTTTCATACATCTCGCTCCTTGCCGGACCTTGCCTAGCTATGCCATCGCGGCCCCGTGACAAGCCCCGATCAGGCGATACGCGCCCGCAACCTCTCCCTTTCGCTCGGATCCGGCAGCAGTGCGGTCAGCATCCTGCGCGGGATCGACCTTGACGTGCCGCACGGCCAGACACTGGCGCTGCTCGGCCCGTCGGGTTCTGGCAAGAGCTCGCTGATGGCCGTCCTCTCCGGGCTGGAGCGGGCGAGCGGGGGCTCGCTGACAGTTGCGGGCGAGGATTTTGCCGCGCTCGACGAGGACGGCCTCGCCCGCGCCCGGCGCGGCCGCATCGGCATCGTGCTCCAGGCTTTCCACTTGCTGCCAACGATGACGGCGCTGGAAAACGTGATGACCCCGCTCGAACTGGCGGGGCTTGAGGATGCGGCCTCCCGCGCTGAAACCGAACTTCAGGCCGTTGGTCTCGGCCACCGGCTCTCACACTATCCGGCGCAGCTTTCCGGCGGCGAGCAGCAGCGCGTGGCCATTGCCCGCGCCACTGCGCCCCGCCCGACGCTGATCTTCGCGGATGAGCCGACCGGCAACCTCGACGCAGCGACCGGCAGCACCATCGCGGACCTGCTGTTCGCCCGCCGCAAGGAAACCGGCGCCACGCTGGTCATCATCACGCACGATGCGGCGCTGGCGGCGCGCTGCGAGCGGGTGATCAGCCTTGCCGACGGGCGCATCGTGTCGGACAGCGCGGCAGCGTGAACCCGGCCCAACTCCGAGCTTTGCCCTGGCGTACCGCATGGCGCATCGCGAGGCGTGACTTGTCGGCGCGGTTCAGGGGGCTGCGGCTGCTGCTGGTTTGCCTGATGCTGGGCGTCGGCGCGATTGCCGCCATCGGCACGCTCACCGGCTCGATCGAGCGCGAGCTGGCGTCGCGCGGGACGGCAATCCTTGGCGGCGACGTCGAAGTCGAGGTATGGCAGCGCGGGCTGGCCGAAAGCGAACGCTCAGCGCTCACAAGGCTCGGCACGCTATCAGAAGGGACGCGGATGCAGGCCATGGCCAGCGCCCGCGGCGAATCGGCGCCCGTCGCGCTCAAGGCAGTGGACGCCCGCTGGCCGATGATCGGGCGCCTGACGCTGCGGGATGGCCGCATGGTCGGCGCACCTCCGCCGGGCGTCACCTGGCTGGCCCCCGGAACGGCGGAACGGCTGGCACTGCGCAAAGGGGACAGCGTGGTCATCGGCGGCGAGACGCTGAAGGTCGGCGGGATCATTGCCGACGAGCCCGACCGGCTGAGCGAAGGCTTCAGCCTTGGCAGCACCGCAATCGTCGAGTCCGCGATGCCGCAGCGCGCTGGCCTTACCGCGCCGGGCGCGATGTATCGCACCAAGGCGCGGCTGGTGCTGGACGGCGGTCGCGATCCGCAAGCTGTCGTCGAGGCGCTCAAGGCCCGGTTCCCCGACGCCGGCTTCGATTATCGCACGCGCGACAAGGCCTCGCCCGGAACCGAACGCTTCGTCAGCCGGATGGGCGAGTTCCTGACGCTGGTGGGGCTGGCGGCGCTGGCGATCGCCGGGATCGGTATTACCGGCGGTGTGAGCTCTTACCTTGAGGCGCGGGGAACGGGCATCGCAACGCTCAAGGTTTTGGGCGCGGCGAGCGGGGATGCGGCGCGCATCTATCTGTTGCAGATTGCGGCCGCCTCGCTGGCCGGCGCGGCGGGGGGCCTGGCCATCGGGGTTCTGGTCACGCCGCTGCTGGCGCGCGTGCTGGGCGATCTGCTGCCGGTCACGCCGGGCTTCGTGCTTGATCCGCTTGCCCTTGCCCGAGCGGCCGCGTTCGGGCTGCTGGTGGCGCTTGTGAGCGCGGCTCCCGCCCTTCTGCGCGCCCGCGCCTTTCCGGCAATGGCCCTGATGCGGGTCCGCGTCGCGCCGCTTGTTGTGCCGCTGCGACAGCTGGTGCTTCCCATCGGCGGCGGCCTGGCAGGGATCGCCGCGCTGGCTTTTGCCGGAGCGCGCCAGCCCATCGTGACCGCGTGGTTCCTTGCAGGGGCGCTCGGTGCCCTGCTGCTGCTCGGCTTGCTTGGCGCCGGAATCGCGCACGCCGCGGCGCGCCTCCCCCGACCGAGGCAACCTCTCCTGCGCACCGCGCTTGCCAACCTGCACCGCCCCGGCGCGCAGACACCGGCGCTGGTGACCGCCCTGGGCTTCGGTCTCTCGACGTTCGTGCTGCTCGCAGCCGTGCAATCGAGCCTCGACGCCAATATTGCGCGCCGCGTGCCGGCCCGGGCGCCCGATTACTTCGTGCTCGACGTACCGAGGGACAGCGCCGCCCGATTCCGCCAGACCGTGCTGGCGCAGGCCCCCGATGCGCGCGTGCGGCTGGTGCCGGCGCTGCGCGGTGCGATCCTCGCCTTTGGCCCCGAAGGCGCAATGACCCGTGTGGCAGACATGGAGACGCTGCCCGACGGCGCATGGCAGCTGCGCGGCGAGCGCGGGCTGACCTATTCCGCGACCGTTCCGGAAGGGAATGTGGTGACGCAGGGCCGTTGGTGGCCGCGCAGCCACGCCGGCCCGCCGCAAGTCTCGGTCGACGAGGAACTGGCCGAGGCGATTGGCCTGAAAATCGGCGACAGGCTGACTGTCGGCCTGCTCGGCGTTGAACGCACGGTCACGGTCGCTTCGCTGCGCCGGATCGACTGGGACAGCCTTGGCTTCAACTATGTGCTGGTGTTCTCGCCAGACGCCCTTTCCGATGCGCCGCACAACCTCGCCGCAACCATCGAGCTTCCCGCAGGCGCCAGCCCGCCCGCCTTGCTGCGCACCCTGGTGCGCGCGTTCCCGTCGAGTTCGGTGATCGAGATCGGCGCGGTACTCAAGGAAGCGCGCGGTCTGCTATCCCAGATGTCGCTGGCGATCCTCGCGGCAGCCTCTGTCGCTGGACTCGCCGGCCTTGCGGTGCTGGTGGGCGCGATAGCCGCCGCGCGCGCAAGCCGCACTTACGATACGGTGATCCTGCGCGTGCTGGGCGCAAGCCGGCGTCAGATCCTGCTTATGCAGATGGCGGAATATGCCGTGCTTTCCGCCGTGCTGTCGCTTGTCGCGCTGGCACTGGGCGGCGCGGTCGGCTGGACCGTCGTCGTCCAGTTGTTCGACTTCGACTGGCTGCCCGACTGGCCGCGCGTCATTGCCGTGCTGGCCGGCGCGGTGGCATTCATCCTGACTGTCGCGCTGGCCGGTTCGCTGCCTTTGTTGCGAGCGAAACCGGCGCAGGCGCTTCGGGAACTGTGACGCCTCAGGCGAACACTTCCGCCGAGGACGGGTCCTTCGGATCGGGACCGTACTTGTTAGGGCCGACCGTTCCCGGCAGGCACATCAGAACCAGCATGGCGATGCCAGCGATGATGTTGACGAACGGGATCATCGCCGCCACGAAATATCCCAGAAGCCACCACCCCGACATTTCGCGATCATGCAGGCGGCGCACGATGACGGCGAGGTTCGGAATGAAAGCTGCCAGCGCGTAAATACCAAGCAGGCCCGCTCCGATGTAGAAAACAGGGCCAGGGCCCTCTCCGGCCAGCGAAGGATCGGACATGGCGGCAAGCGAGAAGCCGCCGGCAACCATCAGACCGCCGAATACGGCATAGACGATCACGGTGAGCAGAACGAAAGACCAGTATTCCTTGCGCCGCGACCGGCCGGAAAACTCGGCGTAGCGCTTGAACGGCATCAACATCCATTCCAACATGATTCCCCCTCTCCTCGCGTCCGTCGGGGACCGAGACCGCGAAAGGCATCATAAAAACCGGCTGCGGGCAAACAAAAAAAGGGGGCGCGGCGGCCCCCTATTCGCAAGTGTCTGGAATCACTTACCAGCGGAACCTTGCGGTAATCCCGTAGGTGCGCGGCTGGTTGGGATATCCGGAAATCGAACCGGATTGCGCCGGGCTGTCGAAGATCTGCAGGATGGTCCTGTCGTCGAGCAGGTTTCTGCCCCAGACCGTCAGCTCCAGACCGTTTTCCATGGCATAAGTAAGCGAGGCATTGAGATCGTTGATCTCCTGCTTGAATTCGCGCGCGGCCTCCAGTGCGGCGTTCACCGACAGCACCTGATCGGTGATCGGGTTCTTGACGACGAGGTTGGGAAGCCCCTCCACCAACTTGAACGGCGCTTCATAGTGATAGTCGATCCGCGCGATGAGGTTGCTGGCGCCGATCGGCTGGTTCCACTCCGCCGCGAACGTGGCCGAGAGCGGGGAGAATCCGGCGGGAACCGTGCCCGACAGGTCTCCGAACGCAGAAAGCAGGAACTTGTCGTACTTGCCGTCGAGGTAGGTCATCGCAACGCTGAGCGTAAGCGGCTTGGCCGGGCGGACCATGCCTTCGAATTCGACGCCCTGGACCGACTGCTTGCCCGCGTTGGCAAGGAAAAAGCCCGTGCCAGTGAAGATGTTCGACTGGAAGCCCTTGATGCTCTGCTTGAACACCGCGAGGTTGGCAGACGCAAGGTCCCAGTTCGCCTTGATCCCCACCTCATAAAGCGTCGAGTTTTCCGGTCCGGCGAAGCGGCTGCCGGACGAGAGATTGGGCAGCCCCAGACCAGCGGCGTTGACGGCCGGCAGGTCGGCAGGCGTCGGCCGGCTATCGCGCGACAGGTTGATCGAGGCCGCCTTGTAGCCTGTTGCATAGCCGAGGTAGACGTTGACCGTGTCGGTCACGTCGTAGGAAAGGCGGGCGGTGTAAGACAGGTCGCCGTCGCTGACCCGGCCGCTTTCAACTGCATTAGGTACGTTGAGGAAAGGCGGCAGGAACTGCAGCGCGCGCAGTGCCGGAAGCTGGCCCGCCGCTGCCGCAGACCCTGCCTGTATCTGCTGGAAGATCGCCGCCGTCTGCGGGTTGGTGGCAAAGCCCTGAATAATCGCGGGCGTGATCTGGGTCACCGGGATCTGCAGCGCGGCGGCCACGTTCTGCGCCACCAGAACGTTGGTGGCATTGGGGATCAGGGCCGCGAGCGGCACCGCGGAGAATGCTTCGGTCGATGCGGAGTTGGTGGCAAAACGCTTCTTGTCATGCGTATAGGCGATACCGCCCGTCAGGGTCAGCCGGTCGGTCACTTCGAAATCCGCCTGCCCGAACAGCGAATAGCTTTCGTTCTTGAGGCGGTATCCCTCGGTGAAACCGGTTCCCGAAGCGAAGAACTTGCCGATATAACGCGCCGGATTGCCGGTCGCCGCGCCGAGCAGCTGCTCGACCAGACCGACATTGAACGCATTGGCCGACTGGCCCCGGATCAGCAGGTCCGCATAAGGGCGGAACTGAGTGCCGAGCAGAAGCTCGTTCTCCTGCGCGATCTTTTCGTTGAAGTAGAAACCGCCGAGCAGGACGTTGATCTTCTCGCCGATCTCCGCATTCGCGCGAAGTTCCTGTGTGAAGGTCTTGATCCGCAAGTCCTGGGAATTGCGGCCGAGCAGGTCCGCGCTCGAGAAATCGGAATCCTGGTTGGTCACCGCATTGGTCCGGC
>JBEIPK010000047.1:0-17485 GCA_040377095.1 Novosphingobium sp. | reverse complement strand
TGAAACACGGGTTCGATTCCCGTAGGGGTCACCAGTTCCGGCACGTTCTCAGCAGAATGTTGCAAGGTGCGCCAAATGAGGCGATAGGGCGCGGATGAACTGGCTGTCCCGCGTCCGCAATTCCTTGTCTCGCGTGTCGAAGCGCGACACGCCCGACAACCTGTGGACCAAGTGTCCGTCCTGCGGCGAGATGCTTTTCACGCAAGAATATGCTGACAACCTCTCGGTTTGCGCACGCTGCGACCATCACGGCCGCGTCGGCGCGGCGGAGCGGCTGACGCAGCTCTTCGACCCCGGCTTCACAGTGCTGCCCACGCCGAAAGTGCTCGAAGACCCTTTGCGTTTCCGTGACAGCAAAAAGTATGCGGACCGGCTGAAAGCGGCGCGCGGCGCCAGCCCTTTTCCTGATGCACTCGTCAACGGGCTTGGCGCGATCGGCGGCGAGCGGGCCGTGCTTGGCGTCCAGGACTTCGGCTTTATGGGCGGTTCCATGGGCATGGCGGTCGGCGCGGCGTTTGTCGCCGGGGTCGAGGCCGCGATCCGCGAGCGCTGCGGCTATGTGATCTGCACGGCAGCGGGCGGCGCGCGGATGCAGGAAGGCATCCTCAGTCTGATGCAGATGCCGAAGACGACCGTGGCCATCGCGCGCCTGCGAGCCGCCGGCCTGCCCTATATCGTCGTCCTCACCGATCCGACGACCGGGGGCGTCACGGCCAGCTATGCCATGCTGGGCGACGTGCAGATTGCAGAGCCCGGCGCGCTCATCGGCTTTGCCGGTCAGCGCGTGATCAAGGACACGATCCGCGAGGAGCTGCCGGAGGGCTTCCAGCGCGCCGAATACCTCCACGCGCACGGCATGGTCGACATGGTGGTCCACCGGCGCGACCTGCGCGACACGCTGGCGGGGTTGCTTGGCTACCTCCAGCCGCGCGTTGCCGCAGCCTGAACCCTCGCTGACCTGTGGGTTCAACGCTTGCCCGCCCCTCGCACCGGCGATATGGACGCGCATCCTGACCGAATTCCAGTCGTCGTCAGCAAGGGAACCCTATGAACGAGAATGAGGGCGCCAGCCGCTCCGGTGGCATGAACGTCGACGCGGCGCTGCTGCGCGAGATCGCCGACCTGCTGGCGAGCAGCGATCTGACCGAGATCGAGGTGGCCGATGGCGACCGGCGGATCCGTGTCGCCCGCCAAACCATGGTTACCTATGCGCAGCACGCGCCGTCCGCCCATGCGTCGCCCGCGGCAGAACCGGCAGCGGCGCCGGTGGCGGCGCCCGCTCCCGTCGATAGCAACGCCCTGCGCTCACCGATGGTCGGCACGGCCTATCTGTACCCCGAACCCGGCGCAGGGGCGTTCATCGCGGTTGGCCAGTCAGTGAAGGCAGGCGAGACGCTGCTCATCATCGAGGCGATGAAAGTGATGAACCCGATCACAGCGCCGGCCGCAGGCACGGTCAAAGCGATCCTCGTCGACAACGCCCAGCCGGTCGAGTTCGACCAGCCGCTGGTGGTGATCGCCTGACCGCATGACCATCAGCCGCATCCTGATTGCCAACCGCGGCGAGATCGCGCTGCGCATCCACCGCGCCGCGCACGAGTTGGGCATCGAGACGGTGGCGGTCCATTCCACTGCCGATGCCGACGCCATGCACGTGCGCCTCGCCGACCACGCGGTCTGCATCGGACCGCCGGCCGCGCGCGATAGCTATCTCAACGTCGCCGCCATCATCTCGGCCGCCGAAATCACGCATGCCGATGCGATCCACCCAGGCTACGGGTTCCTGTCTGAAAACGCCCGCTTCGCCGAAATCGTTGAGGCGCACAACATCGTGTGGATCGGCCCGAAGCCGGAACATATCCGCACGATGGGCGACAAGGTCGAGGCCAAGCGCACCGCAGGCGCTCTCGGCCTGCCGCTGGTGCCGGGTTCGGACGGAGCTGTCTCCGATCCCGTCGAGGGCGCGCGCATCGCGGACGAGATCGGCTATCCAGTGATCATCAAGGCCGCATCGGGCGGCGGCGGGCGCGGCATGAAGGTGTGCGAGCGCGCCGAGGACCTCGCCAGCCTGATGGCACAGGCCGGCAGCGAGGCGAAGGCAGCCTTCGGCGACGACACCGTCTATATCGAGAAATATCTCGGCAATCCGCGCCATATCGAATTCCAGGTGTTCGGCGACGGCAACGGCAATGCCATCCACCTCGGCGAGCGCGACTGCTCGCTCCAGCGCCGCCACCAGAAAGTGCTCGAAGAGGCCCCCTCGCCCGTCATCGACGCCGCCGAACGTGCGCGCGTGGGCGGAATTGTGGCAAAGGCGATGGCCGACATGGGTTATCGCGGCGCAGGCACCATCGAATTCCTGTGGGAAGACGGCAAGTTCTACTTCATCGAGATGAACACCCGGCTCCAGGTGGAACACCCGGTGACCGAGGCGATCACCGGCGTCGACCTAGTGCGCGAACAGATCCGCGTCGCCGAAGGGCGCCCGCTCTCGGTCAGTCAGGACGAGATCGAGTTCAAGGGCCACGCCATCGAGTGCCGGATCAACGCGGAGGACCCTTGGACGTTCGCGCCCTCGCCCGGCCTCGTTCAGGCCTACCACGCGGCGGGCGGCATGCATGTCCGCGTCGATAGCGGCCTCTATGCCGGTTACCGCGTTCCGCCTTACTACGACTCGATGATCGCCAAGCTCATCGTTTACGGCCGCACGCGCGAGGGCTGCATCATGCGGCTGAAGCGCGCGCTCGAGGAGATGGTGATCGAGGGCGTCAAGACCTCCGTCCCGCTTCACAAGGCGCTCCTGAACGAACCCGATGTTCTGGCCGGCGACTACAGCATCAAATGGCTTGAAGACTGGCTGGCAAGCCGCACTGGCGAGACCGGGGCCTGACGATGATCAGCTACCTCGAATTCGAAAAACCCATCGCGGCGCTTGACGCGCGGATCGCGGAACTGCGGCTGACGGCAGCAGACGGTTCCGTCGATATCGCAGCCGAAATTGCACGGCTCGAGGAAAAGAGCGCGCGGGCGCTCGCAAAAGCATACGCTTCGCTTACGCCGTGGCAGAAGACGCAAATCGCGCGCCATCCGCAGCGACCCCATTTCCGCGACTATGTTTCAGCGATTTTCAGCGATTTCATTCCGCTGAGCGGCGACCGCCTTTATGGCGAGGACGCGGCCATCGTAGGCGGGCTTGCCCGGCTGGGGACGCGGCGCGTGATGGTCATCGGCCACGAGAAGGGCCACGATACCCAAAGCCGGGTGAAGCACAATTTCGGCATGGGCAAGCCCGAAGGCTACCGCAAGGCGGTGCGACTGATGGAGCTTGCCGGGCGCTTCGGACTGCCGGTGGTGACGCTGGTCGACACATCGGGCGCGTTTCCGGGCATCGAGGCCGAGGAGCGCGGACAGGCCGAGGCCATCGCCCGCGCAACCGAGGCCTGCCTTGCCCTGCCCGTGCCAATGGTCGCGGCGATTGTCGGCGAAGGCGGGTCCGGCGGTGCCGTGGCGCTGGCCAGCGCCGAGCGCGTCCTCATGTTCGAGCACGCCGTCTATTCGGTGATCAGCCCCGAAGGCTGCGCCTCGATCCTGTGGCGCACTGCCGACAAGGCCCCGCTCGCGGCAGAAGCGATGCGCATCACGGCGCAGCATCTGCTGGCGCTCAAGGTCATCGACAGGATCGTGCCGGAGCCAGTCGGCGGCGCGCACCGCGATCCGCCTGCGGCAACCGATGCATTAGGCGCCGCGCTGGCGGAAGAACTGGACGCACTTGCCGAACTCGATCCGTCGAGCATCCGGGAACGCCGCGCCGAACGGTTCCTTGCGATCGGATCGTTATGACGGTGTCTTCTAAAGCCCGGGGGGCCTGACATGGCGAAGCCCGACCCGTTGCTGCTCGATCCCGCCCGCTATCCCACACGCCTTGAACTGACCACGCGCTATCAGGACCTTGACTGGAACCTCCACCTCAACAACGTCGCCATAGCGGCTCTGTTCGAGGATGCGCGCGCACGATACCACTGGACCAAGATTGGCCTGCGCGAAATGATGCGCGCTGATGAGCGGACGATGAACGCCTCCGTGACGGTCGATTACCTTGCCGAGATGCACTATCCGGCGCCAGTCGTGGCCCATATCGGCGTGCTGTCCGTGGGGCGCACCAGCTGGACCGAGGGCGGAATTCTTGCGCAGGAGGAACGGATCGGCGCCTTCATGCGTGCCATTGTCGTCTTCACCAGGAACGGCACGCCCGCTCCCCTGCCCGATCCGCTTCGCGAGGCGCTGCATGGCGGACAGGTCCGCCTGGATTAGGCGCAGACCTGACCCCGGTCAGGCCGAATTCGCGGCGGGGAGGATTTCGCACGCCGGTCGGATTGCGGCAGGCGCGGCCACTCGGGTCAATCCGCGCCGCCATCGTCCTTGTCCATGCGCGCCTTGTCAAGGCGGGCGATCCAGCCGTCCAGCGTCAGGTCTGACGTGGTTGCAGTCTCAGCCCCCATGCTGTGCCGCATGATCGAGAGCGCCCAGTTCCCCTGCTCCCCCTCGGAGCCAACGGCGTCTTGCGGAATCCACAGCGCATAGTCGCGCATGTGGGCATCGGCTGCTGTAAACAACACGCAGATCTCCGTGGCAACGCCTGTCAGGATCAAGCGGCTGACCCCGAGCTTTGGCAGGAGGACAGGCAGGTTGGTCGCGTAAAAGCCGGAAAACTGCGGCTTGAGGATGAAATAGTCGTCGTCCGCCGGCCTCAGCCTTGCGGTGACCTGGTTACCGCCCTCAAGCGCCCGTTCCACCAGCAATGACTTCTCCGAGTGCCATTCGCCGAAATTGTCGTTCACGTAGATGACCGGTACGCCGTGCTCGAGCGCCTGCGCCCTCAATTTGGCGATGGCGTTGCTCGCCGCCTCGGCATGCGGGATCAGAGCCTCTGCTCCCGCAAAATCGAAGGCGTTGATCATGTCGATGATCAGAAGGGCAACGCCGCCGCGTTGCTGGTCCCTGTGCGGTGCCGTCGGCCCGGCCGGTTTCCTGCCTTTCGCCATTCCCTGCCAACGCGGACGCCGCAGGCCGGTTCCGCCGCGATGGAAGCGCTTCAGACTTTGAGCAGCAGCCGGCCCTTGGCATCGCCGCTCGTCAGCCGGGCAAGGGCAAGGCCGAACTGATCGAGCGGGAATGTCTCCTCGATCTCGGGATGGATCAGGCCCTGTGAATACCATGCGAACATCTGCTCAAAGTTCCGGCGGTTCTCGTCGGGAAAGCGTTCGCTGAAGGCGCCGTAGAAGACGCCCGCCACCTGATAGCTTTTCAAAAGTGTCAGATTGACGGGAAGGCTGGGGATCGTGCCGCTGGCGAAGCCGACCACCAGCAGCCGCCCGTTCCATGCCATCCTGCGCGACATGACGTCGAACAGCTTGCCGCCGACAGGGTCCATGCAGACATCGGCGCCCTTTCCGCCGGTCAGCGCCTCGATCCGGGTCTTGAGATCCTCGGTGCTGTAGTTGACGAGGTGGTCGGCGCCGTGCTGGCGCGCCGTTTCCAGCTTTTCGTCCGAACTGGCGACGGCAATCACATTCGCGCCCATAGCTTTGCCAAGTTCGATCGTCGCGAGGCCGACCCCGCCGGCCGCGCCCAAGACGACCAAGGTTTCGCCTGCGGCAAGGTGGCCCCTCTGGACAAGCGCATGGTAGGCGGTGCCATACGCGGAATAGAACGCGGCTCCTGCCTCGAACGACATGTCATCGGGAATGGTGATGACGCCTCCGGTCCGTGCGACGGCATATTCGGCATAGCCGCCATTCTGCCCTGTGGTCAGCGCGGCAACGCGCTGGCCGGGCGCAAGACCCTGCACTGCGGAGCCGACCGCCTCGATCGTTCCGGCAACTTCGTATCCCGGCGCGAAGGGCAGGGCCGGCGATGCCTGGTATTGTCCCTTGACGATCAGCTGGTCGGGGAAATTCACGCCGGCAATCGCGACCTTGATGAGTACTTCGTCAGGGCGGGGATCGGGCTTCGGCAATTCATCGAGGCGCAGGTCCTCGATCTTTCCCAGTTCCCTGCAGACGACGGCTCTCATGATAGTCTCCCATTGTTCCATATTGCCGCAGGCGTGCTTTCCGGCCGGAACTTGATGCGATCTATGGCTGGGGATGAGGGCCGCCGCAATGGCGAACTGGGCGGTCCGGGGTGTGCTGCGGCGCGCTAATGGAAATCGCGCGAAGGCGGGATGATCCGCACGTTGCGCGGGTGTCCCCGGGCAAAGCCGCACTCGCGGTTGCCCGCCCCCGGCGGCTGCCAGGAATCGGCCGCTTGCCCGCCCGAACGGCTGGGCCGCGGATTGTTGCAGTGATCGACGCGGGCCATGGGCGAGGCCAGAAGATCGTCCGAGAGCCGCAGAAGCTGCGCCGTCGCATCGTGCAGGTGATCGGCGATGACGTGGATCACTTCGTCGTCGTATTCGACCCGGCCACGCACTTCCATCAGCCGCGCGCCCATCACCACCTTGCGGAATCTATCCTTGAGGTGCGGCCAGACAACGAGGTTGATGACCCCCGTCTCGTCCTCCAGCGTGATGAAGCACACCCCCTTGGCCGAACCGGGGCGCTGGCGGATCAGCACGACGCCCGAGACCTGCACCACCGAACGCTGCTTACGGTCCCTGAGCGCCGCCGCCGGCAGGAAGCCGCGCTCGGCAAGGCCGGGGCGCAGGAAGGCGAGCGGATGCGCCTTGAGGCTGAGGCGCTGGGTCTGGTAATCGACCACCACTTCTTCGGACAGGAGCATGAGGGGGAGCTGGGCAATCTCGCGCTCGGCGCCCTGGTCACGCGCCTCCGCCGCAGCGAAAAGCGGCAGGTCCGGCGCGCCGATCAGGCTGCGCGCGTCCCACAGCGCCTGCCGCCGCGACAGGCCAAGCGACCCCATCGCGTCCGCCGCGGCCAGCCGCTCGGCAAAGGCGGGCGAGAGACCGGCGCGCTCCTTCAGCGCCTCAACATCTGCAAAGGCCCCGCCTTCCTCGCGCGCGGCGACCAGCTTGGCCGCCATGCTTTCGGGAAACCCGTCGATCTGGCGCAGGCCGAGGCGCAGGGCCGGCCCCCTCGTGTCGCCGTCCTCCAGCGTGCAGTCCCACTGCGAGTGGTTCACATCCGCCGGCAGCACCGCGACGCCATGCTCGCGCGCATCGCGCACGATCTGGGCCGGAGCATAGAACCCCATCGGCTGCGAATTGAGCAGGGCGCAGGCAAAGGCTGCAGGAAAGTGGCATTTCAGCCAGCTTGAGACGTAAACGAGATGCGCGAAACTGGCGGCGTGGCTTTCGGGAAAGCCGTATTCGCCGAAGCCGCGGATCTGGTTGAAGCAGCGCTGCGCGAAATCGCGGTCATAGCCGCGCGCAACCATGCGCTCGACCATCATGTCCTGCAATTCATCGACCATCCCGCGCGAACGGAACGTGGCCATGGCCTTACGCAGGCGGTTGGCCTCTCCACCGGAAAATTTCGCGGCGTCGAGCGCGATCTTCATCGCTTGTTCCTGGAAGATCGGCACGCCGAGCGTGCGTTCGAGAATCGAGGACAGCTCGTCCGGCGGGCCGTGCGCCGGGCCGGGCGCGGGGATTTCCACGCGCTCCTCGCCGCGCCGGCGCTTGAGATAGGGATGCACCATGTCGCCCTGGATCGGGCCGGGCCGCACGATGGCGACCTGGATCACCAGATCGTAAAACTCTCGCGGGCGCAGGCGGGGCAGCATGTTCATCTGCGCGCGGCTTTCGACCTGGAACACCCCCAGCGAATCCCCCTTGCGCAGCATGGCGTAGACCTCTGGGTCCTCGCGCGGGACAGTCGCCAGAGACAGCGACCTTTCGTGATGATTTTCAAGCAGATCGAGGCACTTCCTGATGCAGGTCAGCATGCCGAGCGCCAGAACGTCGACCTTGAGGATGCCCAACGCGTGGATATCGTCCTTGTCCCACTCGATGAAGCTGCGATCCGGCATGGCGCCATTGCCGATCGGCACGGTCTCGATCAGCGGGCCATGGGTCAGGATGAAACCGCCGACATGCTGGCCAAGATGGCGCGGCATGCCAATCATTTGCTCTGTCAACTTGAGAACACGCCTGAGATGAGGATCAGTGACGTCCATGCCGGTTTCGGCGACATGCTTCTCGCCGATCTCAGTGCCCCAGCCCCCCCAGACCGTGCGCGCGAGCGCGGCCGTGACATCCTGCGACAGGCCCATCGCCTTGCCGACTTCGCGGATCGCCATGCGCGGGCGGTAATGGATCACCGTGGCGCACAGGCCAGCTCGCGCCCGGCCATAGCGGCGATAGATGTACTGGATGACCTCCTCGCGCCGCTCATGCTCGAAATCGACATCGATGTCAGGCGGCTCCTTGCGTTCCTCCGAAATGAAGCGGTCGAACAGCAGGGCATGTTTGGCGGGATCGACGGCAGTGATCTCGAGGCAATAGCACACTGCCGAATTGGCCGCCGAGCCGCGCCCCTGGCACAGGATAGGCGGACTCTGACTACGAGCAAAATCAACGATATCCTTGATGGTCAGAAAGTAGCGTGCGAGGTTCAGCTTGTCGATCAGAGTGAGTTCGCGATGCAACGTCTCGCGCACAGCTTCAGGCACGCCGGCGGGATAGCGCTCCTCAGCTCCCTGCCAGGTCAGCGCTTCAAGGTGTTCCTGCGGCGCGGACCCGCCGGGGCATATCTCTTCCGGGTACTCGTACTGCAGTTCGGTCAGGCTGAAACGGCAGGCATCGGCCACTTCGCGCGCCGCCGCGATGGCATGAGGCCACCGGGCGAACAGCCGCACCATCTCGTCCGGGGTCTTCAGGTGCCGCTCGGCATGGGGTTCAAGCAACAGCCCGGCCTGCGCCACAGTGGTGCGGTGGCGGATCGCAGTCATCACATCGTGCAGCGGGCGGCGCTCGGCCGCGTGATAAAGCACGTCATTGGTCCCGAGGATCGACAGGCCATGGGCGCGCGCCATGGCGTCGAGCGCCTCGATCCGGGCCACGTCGTCCCCCGCATGGAGAAAGCTTGCCGCAATGTGGCGCAGCGAGGGGAGCAGGGCCGTGAGGTGGGGAAGCAGCGTCTCCAGCGGCGCGGCCAGCAAGGCATCGTCTCCGCCCGCCCCGTCCGGGCCAAGCGGCCGGACGTTGCTGGCCACCGCGATCTCCAGCCTTTCCTGCAAATCCCTTGGCGGCACGAGGATGAGTTGCACGCCCTCGCTATGGCCGGCGAGCATGGGGAGGCTGATCTCGCAGACACCCTTGTCCTGCCAGCTTCCGTCGAGCCGGCCCATGCGGCCTGCCGAAATCAAGCGGCACAGGCGACCATATCCTTGTCGATCAGCAGGATAGGCAAAAAAGCTCAGGCCCTCCACAGTCTCGATCCGGCAGCCGATGACGGGCCGGAGCTTAAGGGTCTTCGCCTCGGTGTGTAGCCGCACCACACCCGCCATCGAGTTGGCATCGGCAATGCCAAGCGCGTCATAACCCAGCGCGCGCGCCGTCATCACCAGATCGACCGCGTCAGAAGCGCCGCGCAGGAACGAGAAGCAGCTCGCTACGCCAAGCTCGACGAATGGCGCGCGCGGCGGCGCGACGAGGCTGTCCGGGTCCAGCGCGATCCGGCGCCTGTCCGGCGTGAGTGGTCCTTCAGGCATGCATGCTCGCGAGTCGGAGGATATTTTTGTTCTATATATGTTCCGTTTAATCCGGTCACCAGCCCCCCAGCTCTCCGCATCGACGCAACCAACGCTTGCGGCCAGGCGTTTGCCAGCCATCAGGGACCGAAATAGCGGGACTTTCTGCCAAGCTGTCCCAAGGAGAATTTCCATGACGATGATCGAAACCCGCGATGGCACCCAGCTTTACGTCAAGAGCTGGGGCGAAGGCCCGCCCGTCGTCCTCATCCATGGATGGCCGCTTTCGGGTGACAGTTGGGACCCGATCAGCCATGCTCTCGCCGAAGCGGGGTTTAATGCCATCGCTTATGACCGGCGCGGGTTCGGGCGTTCGGACCAGCCCTCTGGCGGCTATGATTATAATACTTTCGCTGACGATCTTTCCGCCGTTATCGAACGGTGCACGGGCGGGCGCGAGACAGCCCTCGTCGGCTTTTCGATGGGGGGCGGCGAGATCGCGCGCTATCTCTCGCGCCACGGTTCGCAGGGCATCAGCCGTGTCGCCCTGATCAGTTCGGTCGTCCCTTGCATGCTGCGCGGCGAATCCAACCCCGACGGGGTGCCGCAGGCAACCTTCGACCAGATGACCGAAGGCATGCTGGAAGACCGGGCGCACTTCTTCAGGGGCTTCTTCAAGGACTTTTTCGGCGTGGGCTTCCTGGATCGCCCGGTCAGCCAGGACGTCCTCGATCTTGCGTGGATGACCGCGATGCAGGCTGGCCTCAGGCCGACGCTCGCCGCGGCACAGGCCTTCGCCACCACTGATTTTCGACCCGATCTAGCCAGCTTCACTGTGCCGACGCTTGTGATCCACGGCACCTCGGACAGGACCGTGCCGATCGAGGCGACGGCGCGGGAAGTGGCCCGGCAGGTGCCCCATACCCGGCTCATCGAGTATTCGGGCGAGCCGCACGGGCTTTTCGCCACCCAGACAGACCGGCTGATCACCGATCTGCTTACTTTTCTGCAAGGCGGACCGGTCGAAGTCGCTCGCGAGGCACCAATGGAAGACAGGCAGGATCTCCTTGACGAAATCACGCGGAGCAGCGTGGTCTCGCCGGGCCTCTGAGGCCTCTTACGCGCAGAGCCCCTGCTGGAACCACTGCGGCGGCAGGCCATGCCGGTCGCCGCCCCGCCCGTCGCCGGCCAGCCCGTCGCGATAGATCCAGTAGCGCCGCCCTTCCCCGTCCTCGATGCGGTAGTAGTCGCGCAGCCGCACCTGCGCGCGTTCGCGCCACCATTCGGGTGCGATGCGTTCCGGCCCGGCGGCGCGGGCGATTTCGTGAACCCGGCCGCGCCAGCGAAAGCGGCGGGGCAGCCCGTCCGGCGTTGCATAAAGGACGTCGATCGATTCCGGACTTTCCAGTAGTTTCAACGGCCTGGAATGAAATTCGAAAGCATGTTGCCAGGATGGTTCGGGGTCAAGTGGCGGCTGCCAGCGCTGCGCACGTTCGGGCACATGGCTGGCGTGGGCTACCGGGCGGCGCACGGCCTTTTTGCCTAGCCGTACCGTCAGCCGATCAATGCAAGCGGCAAGGCTGGTGCCGCTGGCCTCCCTCGCCGTTTCCAAGTCCTCCTGCGCCAGCGCCAGCGGTTCGGTCCACGGACTGCACAGCCGCGCCACTTCGATCCCGAAGCCCGCGTCGACATCGTCGAGCTTGCGCCCCAGCAGCGCCGCGATATGGCCTGCGTCGCGGCTGACGGCGGCCAGCTCCAACCGTCGCACCGCCACCTCGCCGTCCACTTTCCACAAGCCCAGCTCGAGGCGCCGCGCCCCCAGCCCCTGTCCTTCGAGCACGCGGGCGAGATCGAAGGCGAGATCGGCGACCACCCGGTCAAGCAGGCTGCGGTGGCGGATCGGCTCCATCAGCCGGCGCTGGACCAGCGGCGTTTCCACCATGCGCACCGGCAGCAGGGGTTCGGGCACCCGGCCGAGCAACTGGTCCATGCGAATTAGCGGATTGGCGGCCGGCGCGCGGCGATTGCGGAAGCGCCGTGCGAGGCTCTCGCGCCCGACACCCGACAGGTCGCCCAACCGCTTGAGACCCAGACGGCGGAGCAACAGCACCGCATCCTCGTCCAGCCGCAACGCCGCGACCGGCAAGACAGAGAGCACCTCCGTCGTATCCGCATCGGCAGGCAGGATCGCGGCGTCCGGCCCGTAATGCGAAAGCGCCCAGGCCGCCCCGGCCGTTGGCGCAATTCCCAGCCTTGCGGCAAGCCGCCGGCTGGCCAGCGCGGCGGCTGCATCAGCCAGAAGGCCATGCTCTCCACCGAACAGATGCGAGGCGCCGGTCACATCGACGATGAGTCCATCGGGCGGATCGAGCGCGCTCCACGGACCCCAGCGCTGCGCCCACAACGCAAGGCTTTCAAGAAACGCAAGGTCTGCTGCCGGCTCGGAGGGCCGGACGGCAATCGAGGGGCAAAGCGCGCGGGCGTCGGCGAGCATCATGCCCGGCCTTGCCCCCGCCGCGAGCCCGGCCGTGTTGAGGGCGGCAATGCGCGGGCCGTGGGCGGTTTCCGTTATCAGTGCCAGCGGCGCCGCGTCCGCCCCCTCGCCCGCCTTAAGCCGCTCGTCCAGACGCCAGCGATCGATGGCCAGCGTCCTGAACCAGATCGAGAGGATGCGGCGATCCATTGCGGGTCAGACATGGGCATGCGCGCGGGGGGCATGCGCGCGGGGGGCATGCGCGGGGGGTGCGACAGGCGCCACATCGCCATGGGCGCCCCAGGGCCGCGCCACCAGCGCCCCGTCCGCCTCTGTCAGCCGCCATTCGCCGGGCGGATGACGGCGCGCGCGAAACAGTTCCGCCTGCCAAGCCGGCGCGCCGGGGGCCTGCGGGTTCCACCGGGCCGGACCATCATCGCGTGACGACGGTGCAGAATCGACCTGCCAGCGCATGCGGGCCGATCCCAGATCGCGCCGGGCATCCAGCCGGACCAGCCACAGCGGCACGTCGTGGCGTTCTGCGGCAAGCCCCAGCCGCCGCGACGCGGTGAGATCGAGCGCGCGCGGATTACCCGCCATCTCTCCCAGCACGAAGGCCAGGTCGCGGCAGCGCAGCCCTTCTTCCAGCGCGAACAGCGCATCGGCCGGGGTGCGGGCCGCGACATGGATGAGCCGATGGCGCAACCCAAGCGGCAGCCCGGCGCGGCAGGGCAGCCCGGTAAGGCGCATGGCCTCGCGGTCCTGCACCCAGAGCCAGGGCCGCTCGTCCGGCATATCGGCCAAGGGATCGCGGCACTGCCGACGCCGGTCCTGCGCCAGTGCAAGGGCCAGCGCCGCGCCCGCCCCATCCTGTGCGGAGGCGAAAATCTCGCCGTGACAGGGGCCATCCTCAGGCTGGGCGGGCTGCCAGGAACAAGGAGAGGAAGGGGAACGCGGGGTTATCATGTTCACTTTATGTTCCATTCGGGAGCGATTCGCAACCCGTGCCGCCGGGTGCAAACCCACGTCGCCTTGCCCACAAGAAAAGGCCGCCCCTGAAGGACGGCCTTCCCCCCTCCCCAACACGAACAAATCAGTCGAGCTTGATGTCTCCCGGCAAGGGCGCGACCGGCTGCGGCGGCACGTCGGGATCGTCCTCGTGAACCTCGACCAGACCGCGCCCGACATGGCTGCGGCTGCGGCTGTAGAGGAAATAGATCAGGAGCCCGAACACCGCCCACCCGGCAAACAGCGCCAGCGTATAGCCCGACAGGCTGAAGAACAGATAGATGCAGCCCAGCACCGCCAGCGGCGCGACGATCATCACGGCGGGCGTGCGGAACGGGCGGTGACGCGCGGGATCGGTGCGGCGCAGGACGAGGACCGCGATCGCGACCATGGCAAAGGCGAACAGCGTGCCGGAATTGGAAATGTCGGCCAGCGCGCCCACCGGGAACAAAGCCGCGAAGAAGGCCACGAACACCCCGGTAATCATCGTCACCACATGCGGCGTGTGATACTTCGGGTGCACCTTGCTTAGAAACTCGGGCAGAAGGCCGTCGCGGCTCATCACGAAGAAGATGCGGGTCTGGCCGAACATCATCATCAGCACGACCGACGGCAGAGCAAGGCCAGCGGCAAGGCCAACCAGATTGCCGACCTGCTGCCACCCGATCTCGCGCAGCGTCCAGGCCAGCGCCTCCTTCGAACAGACCACCACTTCGCTCGCCTGTGCAGCGCAGGCCGCCGCCAGTTCCTTGCTGCCCGGCGGAATGCCCTTGCCCGCCGCGTCGAGCAGAGGCTGCGCGCCCACCGTGCCGACCACGCCGGCAGCGACGAGAATGTAGAACACGGTGCAGATCGCAAGGCTGCCAATCAGGCCGATGGGCATGTTGCGCTGCGGGTTCTTGGTCTCCTCGGCCGCGGTCGACACCGCATCAAAGCCGACATACGCAAAGAAGATCGAGGCGGCCGCACCCGAGATGCCGAGGAAGCCGAGCGGGGCAAACGGCTCGAAATTCTGGGAATTCATTACCGGCAAGGCCAAGAACACGAACAACGTAAGCGCCGCCACCTTGACCAGCACCAGCACCGCGTTGACCATTGCGCTCTCGCGCGTGCCGATGACCAGCAGCCAGGTGACGAGCAGCGCAACGACGAAGGCCGGGACGTTGAACAGCCCGCCGTCAATCGGCCCCAGCGTGAACTGGGTGCCGAGATCGATCCCGGCGAATTCCCGCAGCAAGCCTACGAAATAGCCTGACCAGCCGACCGCGACAGCGCCTGCCGCTACCGCATATTCCAGCACCAGCGCCCAGCCGACCATCCAGGCCAGCAATTCGCCCATCACGGCATAGCTATAGGTATAGGCAGAGCCCGAGACCGGCACCATTGCGGCCATTTCCGCATAGCACAGCGCCGCCACCGCGCAGACGGCCCCGGCGATGATGAAGCTGATCATCATGCCCGGCCCGGCCTTTTGCGCCGCTTCCGCCGTCAGCACGAAGATGCCCGTGCCGATGATCGCGCCGACACCCAGCATGGTCAGCTGGAAGGCCCCGAGCGAGCGATGCAGCGACTTTTTCTCGGCAGTTGCCAGAATGGCGTCGAGAGGCTTGATCCGGCCGAACATGCAGTTTCCCCACCTCGATTTTTCGTGAAGGGAAGCTAGCGCCGCGCCGCGCCATGGCAAGCGCCGATTGCGGGGTTGTCCCCCGATCCGTCAGTCTCCGTTGGTGCTCCTCAGACCCTCACGAAGAGGCTGGCCAGTTCCACATGCGTCGACCAACGGAACTGGCCGACGGGCCGCACTTCGACGAGACGGTAGCCCGCTTCGACGAGCTTTGCCCCGTCGCGCGCCCAGCTTGAGGGATTGCAGCTGATATAGACCACGCGGCCGACGCTGCTCTGCGCGATGCGCTCCACCTGCTCGCGGGCGCCTGCGCGCGGCGGATCGAGCAGGACGGCATCGAAGCGGTCAAGTTCTTCGGCAAGCAGCGGGTTGCGGAACAGATCGCGATGCAGGGCATGGAGCGGCAGCTGCAAGCGCTCCGCCGTCTGCTTGCACGCCAGATGCGTTTCGCGCGCGGCCTCCACCGCCAGCACTTTCGCGCCCTGCCGGGCGAGCGCGAAGGAAAAGGTGCCCAACCCGGCAAACAGATCCGCCACCCTGGCGGCATCAGCCAGCCACGCGCAGGCGGCTGCGGACAGTGCTTCCTCGCCGTCGCGAGTCGCCTGAAGGAAAGCCCCCGGCGGAAAGGGCACGCTGACGCCGCCAAGCGACACGGTCGCCGGCACAGGCTCCCACAAGGCTTCGGGGCCATATCCCTGATCGAGTACCAGCCGAGCCAGAGCGTGGTCACGCGCGAAATCGAGCATGGCCTCGGTTGCCCCCAGTCCTTCCACGGTCAGCCCCTTGATCGCCAGATCAACGCCCTGCTCGGTGAGCGCCAGTTCGACATCGGCGGCGAGCCGAGCGTGTGCGTGGGTGGGCGCGCGCCTGCCCTTGCCGGCGCCGCGTCCCTTGCCCGCCCCGGCCGCCTGCCCCAAACGGATGAGCAACTTGCGCAGATGGGGCAGCAGCGCAGTGAATTCGGGGACCAGCACCGGACATTCGGCCAGCTCGACCAGCCGGTGCGAGCCCGCCTCGCGGTATCCGATCACCACCCGCCCGGCGGAACTTTCCGCGCGCAGCGAGGCGCGGCGACGGCTGGCGGGCGGCGAAAGATATGGCGGCGCGATCACTTCGGCCCCAAGCGCCTGCGCGGCGGAGGCATTGGCGACCCGCGCTTCGACAAACTGCGCAAGCGATTGCTCGTCGAGTTGCTGGAGCTGGCAGCCCCCGCAGCGCCCGAAATGGCGGCAGACCGGAGCCACGTGGTGTGGTCCGGGCTGGAGAGTGCCGTCCGGCATGAGCAGATCGCCCGGCGCCGCGCCCCAGGCATAGCGCCCGCTCGCGGTGACGCCGTCGCCTTTCGCGGCGACGCGCAGGATAGTCTCGCCCTCGTTCACAATGCGGCTTGTAGCGCCGTCGCGGCATGGTCTGCCAGCGTGCCGGCGGTGAAGCCGGGAGGACAGGCCCTTGCCGCCTCGCCGTGGAGCCAGACGCCCTCGCTGGCCGCGTTAAACGCCTCGATGCCGGTTGCCAGACGGCTGGCGATCAGGCCCGCCAGCACATCGCCGGTTCCCGCAGTTGACAGCCAGCTGGAGGCTGACGTGGCGCAGGCAACCCGGCCGTCGGGCGCGGCGATCACCGTGTCCGGTCCTTTTGCCACGACAATCATGCCGCTTGCCTGTGCAAGTGCCACTGCGCGTTCGACCTTGCTGCCGGCGCCGTCGCACTCGAATGTCCTCTCAAGCCCGGCAAGTTCGCCCTCGTGCGGCGTGGCGATCACGGGGGCTGCCCGCTCGGCCAAAAGGCGCGGCCCCAGGAGCACCAGCGCATCGGCATCGGCAACGGCCGGAACCGGGTCGGCAAGGGCAATCGCAAGCCGCTCGCGTGCCGTCGCATCGCGGCCCAGCCCCGGCCCGACGAGCACGGCGCTGTTGCGGTCGTCGGTCAGCACGTCGGCCAGCGGGCCGGTGGAGACGACGAGATCGGCGGGCGTGCCAACCGGGATTTCATGGGCGAACAGCTTGACGTAGCCCGCGCCCGCGCCTTGCGCGCCGCGTGCCGCCAGCAGCGCTGCCCCCGGCATGGCGCCGGCGACAACTGCCAAAAGCCCGCGCAGATACTTGTGCGAGTCTGCGCCCGGCGCCGCGATCCGGGGCGGCGCAATGCGCCGCGCCGCGCCAGGCACTTCGGCCACGCCAATGGGTACCAGCCGCTGGCGCCCCATCACCGCGCAGGCCGGCATCAGCACATGCGCGAATTTCCACGCGCCAAGTGCCACGGTGAGGTCAAAGCGGGGCAGGTCCTCGTTGAGGAGCATGCCGTTGTCGGACTGTACGCCGCTTGGGACGTCGATGGCGATGCGGTGGCGATGCGCTGCTGCCAGCCGAACCAGCAGCGCGACATGCGCCGCCTCGAGCGGACGGGTCAATCCGCTGCCGAACAGGCAATCGACAAGGCAGTCGCCGTGCACCTCGGCATCCGGCCGCAGTACCTCGCCGTGATAGAGCGTGCGGGCATTCTTCGCCGCGTCGGTGGCCGGATCGAGCGCCGCGACTACGGTCACCTTGCCGCCGCGCTCGCGGATTGCTTCGGCAATCACATAGCCGTCGCCGCCATTGTTGCCGGGGCCGCAGAGCACCGCGACGCGGTTTGCTGCCGGAAAAAGCCGCAGGACGGCGGCGGCAACTGCCCTGCCCGCCTGTTCCATCAGGCCAAAACTATCGATTCCCGACTCGGCCGCCGCTTTGTCT
>JBEIPK010000043.1:0-21064 GCA_040377095.1 Novosphingobium sp. | reverse complement strand
TCGGTCAGGGCGTCGAGGCCCGACCCGGCGAGGATCCGCCGCAGCAGCGAGCCGACCGCACGCTGGTGCCGTCGAATCAGCGCGTGGCAGGCGACGCGATCGCCGGTCTGTGCCCGCGCGATCTCGAGGCGTTCCGCGAGCGCGTCGGAGGCGAGCGGGGTCGGCACGTCGTCTTGCATCGCGCGGGGCAGCGAATGTTCCCGGGGCGCCGCGTCGCTAGGCCCGATCACGGTAGCAGAACCCCTGGGCCCCCTCGGGCAGGTCGGCGGGATCGGGGCACCGCGCGCCCTCGGGGGGGTGCGTATAGGCCGCTCCGGGCGGCCGCCTGCCCCAAGAGGGGCGCGGGCACCTAACTCCGCGCCCCCTTCTTGTTTTGCTTGGGCAGGGATCAGGTGGGCAAGATATCGGTGAAACCGTGGATCGTGATGTTGATCATCCACGGTGTGCCATCGACTGACATGACCGACAGCGAATCGCTCAGCGTTTCGGTATCGTTGAGCGCATCGACTTCCAGATTGGCGTCGTCGAGCGTGTAGGTCCAGTTGCCGTCCACATCGAACGTGAAGGTGCAGTAGGCGCCGTCAAGTAAGAGCGGAACCTCGAAAGCGTCCTCGCCGCTGTCCGGGTCGGTGATGGTGAGCGCGCCGCTGGCGGGGATTCCTTCGTTTTCGGTGACATCCCCGGTATCAGTGCCGCCGATCACGGCCGGATCGTCCTCTCCGGTGATCGTGACGGTGATCGTTTCAGTGTCCGAACCGTCGAACGAGTTGACGGTGAGGGTCTCCGTAACCTCGTCGAGCGCGGTAAGGCCCTGGACGGCGGCGCTGGCGTTATCCAGAGTGTAATCCCACGCGCCGGTCGTCGCATCGAAGGTGAAATCACCGTAGGTGCCGGCCAGCGAAGCTGGCGCCGGAACCTCGAACGCGTCCTCGTCGGTGTCGGCGTCGGTGACAGTGAGGATGCCTGTGGCAGTCCCGGTCCCGTCTTCGGCAACCGCGCCGGTGGTGTCGCCCGAGATGGTCGCAGCGTCGTCCTCGCCGTCGATGGTAACAGTGATCGTCTCGGAGTCCGAACCATCAAGCGACGTTACGGCCAGGCTATCCGTGACCTGCTGGCCAGTGATCAGGCCCTGCACGTTGGCTGCGGCGTTGTTCAGCGTATAGCCCCACAGACCGGTCATGGCGGTGAATGTGAAAGTACCATAGGTGCCCGTCAGCGAAGCGGGGGCGGGGACCTGGAACTGGTTCTCGCCAGCATCGGGATCGTTCACGGTCAGCGTACTGCCAGCGGTTGCGACGCCATCCTCGGCGACCGAACCGGTGGCGATGCCGCTGATCGACGCGCTGTCACTCGCTCCGTTGATGGTGACGGTGATGACCTGCGTGTCCGAGCTATCAAAGGACGTAACCGTCAGCGTGTCGGTGACCGAATCGGTGCTATCCAGCGATTGCACGACGGAGGCGGCGTTGTTGAGCGTATAGCCCCAGGCGCCGGTCGTCTCGTCGAACGTGAAGGTGCCATAGGTGCCGGTGAGCGAGGCCGGGGCGACGGCCTGGAAGGTGTTCTGGCTGGCATCGACGTCGGCCACGGTCAGCGTGCCGCCGGCGGTTGCGGTGCCGTCTTCGGTGACCGTGCCGGTAGCCGTCCCCGAGATCGTCGCAGCGTCGTTCGCACCGTTGATCGTGACAGTGATCGTCTCGCTGTCCGAACCGTCGAACGAAGTGACGATCAGGCTATCCGAGACTTGCTGGCCGGTGATCAGGCCCTGCACGTTGGCTGCGGCGTTGTTGAGCGTATAGCCCCAGGCGCCTGTCGCGACGTCTAACGTGAATGTACCGTAGACCCCGACAAGCGAAGCCGGGTTCTGAAACAGGTTTTCGCCAACGTCGGGATCATTTGCGGTGAGCGTTGCACCAGCGGTTTGTCCGCCGTCCTCAGTGACGGCCCCGGTCGTCGTACCGGTGATGTTCGCCGAATCGTTGAGGCCACGGATGGTGAACGTCACCTTGGCGGAACTGAAGCGCCCGGTCGTCAGGCGATCAACATAATAGAACGAGCCGGTCAGCACGTCGCCTGCGTTCAGGGCATGGATTGCCGTGCTGGACTGGCTGAAATCGACAACAACCCGGCCGCTCGCGATCGAGATCAGGCCGGAATAGGTGATGCCGCCGTCGACGATGGAGATGGACTTCGGTTGGTTCGAACTGCTGGCACCCAGTGCGTGCGGCGCCGAAGGCCAGACTGACCAGAGCCGTGCGCCGAACGGGTCATTCGACAGGACCGCGAACGATGCCCGGAGCTGGTCCTCACTCAAGCCCGCGGAGCCGATGTATAAATCATCCTTGGCAGTCGTAATTTTGTGAATAGCCATCTTGTCCCCCAAAAAGCAAGTGATAATACGTATGCAATAATACTAAAAACGTATTGTTCATGAATCGCTTCAACAGCAGTTATATCCCTCAGTTGGATGATTTCGGCGCTTGAGTAAAGAATCAATACTTCCAAATTGACCCCTATTCGTCCAGTAATCATACTGATTAAGAAGAGCTCTGCGGAGGGCGGCCGGGCCAGGTTTCGTGTCGCCCCTGGCGCAGCGCCCTTGCCCGCGCGCCGGCCATCGGCCAATAACGCCGCATGTCGATTCTCAGTGACCGTTGGATCCGGAACGAAGTGCGCCACAGCGGCATGATCGAGCCGTTCGTGGAAGCGCAGCGCCGCGACGGCTGCATTTCATACGGTCTGTCGTCGTATGGCTACGATGCGCGAGTGGCCGACGAGTTCAAGATCTTCACAAATGTCGACAATGCGATCGTCGATCCCAAGGACTTCGCCGCCAACAGCTTCGTCGACCGCAAGACCGACGTCTGCGTGATCCCGCCAAACTCGTTCGCACTGGCCCGCACGGTCGAGTACTTCCGGGTACCGCGCGACGTGCTGGTGATCTGCCTCGGCAAGTCGACTTACGCGCGCTGCGGCATCATCGTGAACGTCACGCCGCTGGAGCCGGGCTGGGAAGGGCACGTCACGCTCGAATTCTCGAACACGACGCCGCTGCCGGCCAAGGTCTATGCCAACGAGGGCGCCTGCCAGTTCCTGTTCCTCAAGGGGAACGAACCGTGCGAGGTCAGCTATGCGGACCGCATGGGCAAGTACATGGGGCAGCGCGGCGTCACATTGCCCCGGCTCTAGATTGGTCAGCATGAGACGCGGCCGCCCTCCCCGGGGGCGGGGGGAGGGCGGCCGCGTGCGCGAGCCTTGCGGCCTGCGAAACCGTCGTCAGGCGGCCTCAGCATCCTCATAGGCCTGCGCTTCGGCCGCAATGAGAAGGTCGGCCAGCATCCAGTAAGCCTCGCCCCAAGCGGCAAGCACATCGTCCGTGGCAACTTCGGCGCCCAGCACATCTCGGATCGCGGGAAGCAATGCCTCCGCGACAATGGGATAGTGCTGCGCCTTCACGCCAGTCTCGACATGGCGAGCGACCATCCTCTGCACGGCCGGGCCGAGATTCTGGAGCTTGTCGATGTTCCTTGCGTAGGCGAGAATTGCCGCGGCGAGGCGGCGGGGCTGCTCTCCGCTCGATTGCGCGGCCTCGTCGAACATGGCCTTGACCTCGTGGTTGAGGAACAGCCGCGCGTACATCGCAGTCGTGATCTCGACTCCGTACCGGTCGAGGGCGGGCGCGGTGGACTTCACAATGGCGATGGCCTCGGCAGAAGCTGTTCTCACGATCTTTGTCCTTAAAGTGGAATTCCAAATGCCAGTTATCCTCCGGAGGAATTGTTCGCAATTGCGAATTCGAATGCAGCAAGTGCAAAAAATTCAAGACTCTGGAACGCCGGTGCCCCTCGCCCGTTAGGGCATTGGGGACCGATAAGTCACCGAAGCCGACGAGGGAAGTTTCGCCATGTCCACCATCGCTGCCGTCATCGGACGGATCCTCCTCGCCATCCTTTTCATCGTCTCGGGCATCGGCAAGCTGTTCGACCTGCCAGCCACCAACGCGGCGCTCATTGGCATCAGCATGGGCGGAATGGCGCTCGCGGTCGCGCTTTTCGAGGTCATTGCCGGGCTGTGCCTCGCACTCGGCCTCATGACGCGGCTGGCCTCACTGGCGCCGATCGCGTTCACGGCGCTGGCGACCCTGTTCTTCCACAACAACTTCACTGATCCCGTGCAGTCGGCCATGGCGCTCAAGAACCTGTCGATCATCGGCGGGCTGTTCCTGGTCTTCGCGCACAGCCAGATGTGGTACGGCTGGGATGCGATGCGGCGCGAACGGCGCGGAGAACTGGCGGCACGCCATGCCGAAGAACGGCTGCATGCGGCTGAACTCCGAGCGGCAAAGGCGGAAGGGCTGGCAGCAGGTACGCACACTGGCACCGCGGGCACGGCAAGCTCGCGGGGCACTGTATTGACAGACATTGACGGGGACGGGGTACCAGAGGCGCGCCGCCGCCGCTGGTTTTGACCGGGACGCCAGTCTTTGACCGGGACGCCAGTCTTTGACCGGGACGCCTGTCAGCGCCGTTCCGCTATTTCATCATGGAGATGATGCCCCACGAAACGCCGGTCGATCCGATGAACATGGGCCATGACCAGTAGACCTTCTGGCCCTCGATCGTGATGTGAAAGATATCGAGAAAACCGCCGTGTGATCCGTTCGATCCGATGACGATCGCGATGATGAACGTCAGGAGGATGCCCGGGATCAGCGCTTTGAGAAGTGACATCGTGCAAACCTGCTCCGCCAGACAGGGTCTGTTCGCCCGCTCGCTCCATAGCACAGTCCAAAGGTCACTCCAGCCCCGAGACGCCCGGTGTTCACGGCCGGGTTCTCTGCCTGATCCGTCCGTCCGAAAGACTTGGCGCTCTGTCTGTCGCATATTGGCACGCGCCCGTCGATTAGGTGGTTTCCACGGTATCGCGCGGCTGGCATCGGCGCGAATGGCTCGCAAGTTTTCCAGCCGAATGGCGGGGTGGGTGTGACGATGGCAATGCAGACTGAAGACGCATCCGGACCTGTGCATGCGCGTCAGGTTCAAAGACTGCTTGATCTGCTGCACGACGCTGTGGCCAGCGCGCCTGCTCAGCAGGCCGACCGGCTGCAGGAGGCGTTCTGCCTCTACGCCGAGATGCGCCCCGCGCCTGCCGGGGTTTCGGTGCCCGATCCCTGGAATTTTGGTCATTCCCTCGCATCGGGGGCGCATGAAAGCGCGGCGCTGTCGCTGCTTGGCCCGCAGTCGGGCTGGCTGCTTTCGCGTTCAGCCGCCGGAACCTCGATGGCCACCGTCAAGCTTCAGGGTTACGGGGCTGAATCGACGGTCGAGGCTGCAACGCCGGCGCTTGCCCTGCTTTGCGCACAGCTTGCCTGCCTGGTCGAAATGTCTCAGCGCTCCTCGATCGCCTCCGAGGCGCCAGTTCTGGTGCGCGCGCCAGATGCGTCGCGGTTGCACTGAACGAGGCAAACTGGAGAGAAACGGTCCGCGCCTCAGCTCTCGTCCACCAGCGACGCCTCAATCGCGATGCGAATGGCTTCCGATGTATGATGTGCGCCCATCTTGTTGAGCATGTTCGAGCGGTGAATCTCGACCGTGCGCGGGCTGATCGAGAGTTTCTCGCCGATCATGCGGTTCGACAGGCCGCCTGCCACGCCCGTCAGGACTTCGCGTTCGCGCCGGGTGAGCCGCTCTATCCGGGTACGTGCCGCGGCCTGCCGCATCCGCGCGCTTCCGATGGCAGCGGCGCGTTCGTCGGCCCGCTGGAGCGTCGCGATTAGCGCGCCAGGCTCGAACGGCCAGACAATGTAATCGACCGTGCCTTTAAGTATGGCCTCGACGATGCGGCCCGGCGCGGGATCTTCGGCAAAGGCGACGACGGGCAGCCAGCGCCCCGCCTTGACCATGGCCTGCATGATGACGGCGATCGCCTCGCCCTCGTCATGGATGAGGACCATGCCCGACCGGGGCCAGCGGTCGCCAAGCTCGGCCGGCGCTTCGAATGGCTCGACGTGGAGCGCGCTTGCCGCAAGTGCATGGCTGATCCCGGCCCTTCGGCGCGAATCGTGATCGATTAGAATGACTGATTGCGCGGCTTCCATCAGCGGCTTCCCCCTAGCAAATTGGCCCTAGGGAGATATGCCAAGGCGGCGCCTCGCAGGCGCGGTCAGGTACTGCCGCTTTCGAGCTTTAGCGGCGCGATCCGGGGCGGGGAGCGCAGAAATCCGCGCTCAGGAATAGGTCCGATCTCAATCCACTTTTCGCGGCGCGGCCTGCATGGCGCGTGCGATATCGATGAAATCCTGCCGCAAGCCCGCTAAGGCGTCCCGGTCGAAGCGGATCGCGCTGTCGAGCACGGTGCGGCGCGCTGCCTCGTAGAAATGGCGGAGCGCGCCAGTCACGGCGTGGTCGCCGGCAATGCCCATCTCGAGCGCAACAATGGCCGAGAGAGCTTGCGTCAACGACCGGCTCTTGAGCGCGTTGTCGCCGCGCTCGTTGGCGGTCACCGACGTGCCAAGCGCGCCGATCAGCTGTTCGAAACTGAGTGCGACCAGCTCGCGCGGGTCGCCGCCCGTCACCCGCGCGTCGAGGTCGATGCGGCGATAGGTTTCCTGCGGCGATCGGGAAGCGAGCATGGTCATTGTTCCGGTCAATTGCTGTTCTGGGCGTTCCACGCCGCGATCTGGTTCTGCAGGAAGCTCAGCGTCGCGCGCGATGCGCCAACTCGGGTGTCGGTGGCCGCGAAGCGTGCTACCATCTGCGCGCGCATGGCTTCCTGCTGCTCGGTCAGCTTCGCCTGGTCCTTGCTGATTTCAGCCTTGCGCGCGGTGTAGCGCGTGATCGAGCCGCCGAGCGCGCCGGGATCACTGATCGAGCCGGCGCTGCGCGACAACTTGTCGATCGTGGCATAGATGCCGTGGAGGCCCGTGGTGAACATCGCGGCTGCGCCCTGCGGATCGGAGGCAAGCGACGCGGCAAGACGCTGCCCGTCAAGCGCGAAGCTGCCATCGCGCTGGGTGGAGAGGCCAAGGTCGGCCATGGTGCGCGGCGCGTTGCTGGCGGCATTTGGCATGACCACGTTGCCCGCAAGCTGCGACAGCACGCGGCGCAGGCTTTGCGCGCCCCTATCGCGCGCAAGATCGCCGGTCGAGGGGTTGGTCTGCGTGCGCAGTTCGCCCGCCACTTCGTTGAGCGCGGCGGTGAGGTCCTGCATGGCCGTGCTGATTGCCGAAGCCGGATCGGAAAACGTGATACTGGTCGGCGCGCCCGTATTGGTGCCGGTCAGTCTGAGCGAGACGCCGGGGATCGCATTCGAAGCCCTGTTGCTGGCAGATGTCATCGGCAGGCCATCGATCTTGTAGGCCGCGTCCGATGCCTGCCCGAGCAACTGACCTGGCGCTGCGGCGGGAGTCCAGGCCAGCGCGGAGAGCCCCGGTTCGACCGGATCTTCCGCCGCCTCCAGAACGAACCCGTTGGCCGCCCCTTCTGAGCCCTTGAGTACGAGCTTTGCGCCTTCGGTGGTGTTGGCGACGTAGGCCGTCACCCCGGCACGCGCGGCATTGATGGACGAGGCAACGCTGGCGAGCGTCGATCCCGGCGCAATCGTGATGTCGACGACCGCATGCGCCGTATCCTCGGTAAAGGCCGCGCCTGCGACTGTGCCGAAGCGTAGCGTGAGCGTGCCGGAGCCGGTCGGCGTGGTGGCAGCGGCATAGGCCGGGCTGGCCAGCGTCTGCCCCTTGGCAAGCGCCGTCACTTCAAGTGCATACGTGCCGCCCTGCACGGGCACGCCGGTCAACGTACCTTGCGCGATCGAGGCATTGACGATCTGGGGCTGGGGCGAAAGATCGCCGGTGCGCAGCCGTTCGCCAAGCGATGTCGAGAGACTGAGCAGCATCGACTTGAGACCGGAGGCAGCCGAAATCTGGCGGTCGAGCGTTTCCGACCGCGCGCTCAGCCGGTCGATCCGGCCCGCGAACTGCGCATTGGCAAGGTTGGTCGCCAGCGCAGTCATGTCGATGCCGCTGCCGCCGCCGAGGGCGGTCACGATCGAGCTTGTCGCGCTTGTGGTCGAGCTGGTTTCCATGGCTGGAAGAACGGGAACGCGCAGGCAGACTTAAGCGACTAGGCGTGTGCCATTCGGGGTTTGCGTGCCCGGCCGCGCCGCCCCATATTCACGCCCATGTCCGAACTCGTCATCCGCCGCGGCCTCGCCGAACCCGATACCTCGGGAACCTTCGTGCCGCACAAACCCGCGCGGCCCGAAAAGTCCGACGGGGGGCGACCCTTCCGGATCCAGTCGGACTACGAGCCGGCAGGGGACCAGCCCACCGCGATTGCCGATCTGGTGGCTGCCGCGCATGAAGGAGATCAGACGCAGGTTCTGCTTGGTGTTACCGGCTCGGGCAAGACCTTCACCATGGCCAAGGTGATCGAACAGTTGCAGCGCCCCGCGCTGGTGCTGGCTCCTAACAAGATCCTCGCCGCCCAGCTCTACGGCGAGTTCCGCAGCTTCTTTCCGGACAATGCGGTCGAGTATTTCGTTTCGTACTACGATTATTACCAGCCTGAGGCCTATGTTCCCCGCTCGGATACGTACATCGAGAAGGAAAGCTCGGTAAACGAGGCGATCGACCGGATGCGCCATTCGGCCACCCGCGCCCTGCTTGAGCGCGACGACGTCATCATCGTCGCCTCGGTCTCGTGCCTCTATGGTATCGGCTCGGTCGAGACGTATTCGGCAATGATCTTCGACCTTAAGAGGGGCGAAAGCGCTGACCAGCGCGAGATCATCAGGAAGCTTGTCGCGCTCCAGTACAAGCGCAACGATACGGCCTTCGCGCGCGGGTCTTTCCGCGTGCGCGGCGACAGCCTTGAGGTGTTCCCTTCACACTATGAGGACATGGCCTGGCGGATCAGCTTCTTCGGCGACGAGATCGAGGCGATCAGCGAATTCGATCCGCTCACCGGCAAGAAAGGCGCAAGCCTCGACAAGGTGCGTGTCTATGCCAATTCGCACTACGTCACACCGGGTCCGACGATGAAGCAGGCCACCGAGGCAATCCGTTTCGAACTGACCGAGCGGCTGAAGGAACTGGAGGCCGAGGGCAAGCTGCTTGAGCACCAGCGGCTGGAGCAGCGCACCAACTTCGACCTCGAGATGATTGCGGCGACGGGCAGCTGCGCTGGGATCGAGAACTATTCCCGCTTCCTCACCGGCCGCCTGCCGGGCGAGCCGCCGCCGACGCTGTTCGAATACCTGCCCGACAACGCGCTGCTCTTCGTCGACGAGAGTCACCAGACGATCCCGCAGATCGGCGCAATGAGCAAAGGCGACCACCGCCGCAAGATCACGCTTGCCGAGTATGGCTTCCGTCTGCCGAGCTGCATCGACAACCGGCCGCTCCGCTTCAACGAGTGGGACGCGATGCGCCCGCAGACCGTGGCTGTTTCCGCGACGCCGGGCGGCTGGGAGCTAGAGCAATCGGGCGGGGTCTTTGCCGAACAGGTCATCCGTCCCACCGGCCTGATCGATCCGCCGGTGGAAATCCGCCCGGTCGAGGACCAGGTGCAGGACTGCATCGTCCAGTGCCGCGAAACGGCCAAGGCCGGCTACCGCACGCTTGTCACCACCTTGACCAAGCGCATGGCCGAGGACCTTACCGAGTTCATGCACGAGGCGGGGCTGAAGGTGCGCTACATGCACTCCGATGTCGAAACGCTGGAGCGCATCGAGCTGATCCGCGACCTGCGCCTCGGGGTCTATGACGTGCTCGTGGGCATCAACCTGCTGCGCGAGGGGCTCGATATTCCCGAATGCGGCCTCGTCTGCATCCTCGATGCCGACAAGGAAGGCTTCCTGCGGTCAGAAACATCGCTGATCCAGACCATCGGCCGCGCCGCGCGCAACGTGGATGGCCGCGTGATCCTTTATGCCGACCGCATGACCGGCTCCATGGAGCGCGCGATTGCCGAGACCGACCGCCGCCGTGAAAAGCAGCGCGCCTACAACATCGAACACGGCATCACGCCCGAAAGCATCAAGCGCGACATCCACAACATCGTCGCCGATACCGCCAGCCGCGACGGCGTGCTGGTAGACATTGAGGCCGAAGGAGCCAACAACCTCGTCGGCCATAACTTGCGCGGTTATATCGAGGAACTGGAAAAGAAGATGCGCGCCGCCGCCGCCGACCTCGAATTCGAGGAAGCCGGCCGGCTGCGCGACGAGATCCGGCGGCTGGAAGCAGACGAACTCGGCCTGCCGGGAGAGGGATCGAAGGCGCCGATCGTCGGGCGGAGCAACGAAGGAAAGCCGGGGACAAGGAAGGGGCGGTTTGGCCGGGAGACGCGGAAGGGGAAGTGGGGGCGGTAGCTGTTCACTCTGAAACGAATGGGTGGAAATGGCCGGCCTTCATGCTGTTCTACCTGTTGGTGATGCACTATCTGGTTGCTGCACCTAGGAAAGCAGCAATGATCCTCTCCTTCGCAGACCCTGAAACCGAGCTCATCTGGAACGGCCGACGCAGTCGAAGGCTGCCGGCTGACATCCAGTCGCGCGCACTGGCGAAGTTGGCCATCCTCAACCGCGTCAAGTCACTGGATGAGCTGCGCAACCCGCCCAGCAACCGCCTCCACGCGCTGGATCGTGACCGGACGGGGCAGCATTCCCTTTTTCCATTAATCGGCAGTGGCGTATATGTTTCGTCTGGAAGAACGGAAACGCGCACGATGTCGAAATCGTCGATTACCACTGACCCCGAATGGCTGCATAATCCCCACGCGGGGGAGTTGCTGGTGTCGGAATTCATGGAGCCGTTGGGGCCCGATGCCGCCGCATTGGCCGATGCGATCGCGGTGGACGTCGCGCGCCTGCAATCCGTGATTTCTGGGCGGGTCGCGATAGACGGTGAACTCGACTTGCGGCTAGGCCGCTATTTCCGCATGTCCGAAGGCTTCTTTCTTGGGCTTCAGGATGACTACGAAATCCGCGCAGCCAAGCGTGCACTCAATGGCGAGCTTGATCGCATCATTCCTCGCGCGGCCTGATGCCTCGCCGGTCGCGGGAACTCTCTCCACCTCCCGCCCGTTGCCAATCCTGACAGCGCGCAACTTCGCGCAGCAGGACGGGAGCACCCCATGGGCGGCGACAGCGAATATGAACCGCGCGATTCGCGCAATGTGACCGGCGAGGCATCGACGCCCGACGGCCATTTCAGCGGCGACAAGGGAAAGCCCGGCCACGGCGGCGAGTACGAGCCGCGCGATTCGCGCAACGTCACCGGCACCGCTGCGACGCCGGACAAGCGCTGGACCAATGAGGCTGGCCGCGTACCGCGCGCCGATGGATCGCCTGGCCCGGTCTCGCCCGAGGACGCGCAGCCCGATGAAGACGACGATGCCGGTAACGACACGGGCGCGCCGCCGCCGCCGATCCCGCCGGTTATCCAGCCCCCTCCGGACTGACCGCCCCAGCTGGAACGCGCTGGCCAAGCCCGGACAGCGGGCCTAGGTTCGGCCGATGGAAGCAGGACACAAGCCCGGTCCGGAGCCGCGCGGCGGCGATCTTGTGCGCCGCCACCGGATTTCAACGCGCCTGTGGCACTGGGTCAATTTCATCGCGGTCACGGTCCTGCTGATGAGCGGGCTGATGATCTTCAACGCCCACCCCCGGCTCTACTGGGGCGAATACGGCGCCAATTTCGACGCCGCCTGGCTGGAGATCGGGCAGAGCGGCGGGCGCGGGCTGCTGCGGATCGGCGGTCTCGTGATCGAGACGACCGGCGTGCTCGGCCGTTATGTCGACCATGCCGGGATCGTGCGGCATCATGCCTTCCCGTGGTGGACGACGATCCCTTCTGACTACAACCTGGCCGATGCCCGGCTCTGGCACCTCGCATTCGCCTGGGTTATCGCCGCCGGCTTGCTGGCCTATCTCTCGTGGTCGCTGGTCAATGGCCACCTGCGGCGCGACCTCCACATCACGGCGCAGGAATGGCGCCCCTCGCATATTTGGCTCGACGTGAAGGCACACGCGCGGCTGCGGTTTCCGGTGGGCGCGGCGGCGCTGCGTTACAACGTCATGCAGAAGCTGGCCTATGCGGGCGTGCTGTTCGTGGCTCTGCCGCTCGTAATCCTCACCGGTCTTGCCATGTCGCCGGGAGCCGATGCGGCGTTCCCGTTCCTGTCGCAGATGTTCGGCGGACGGCAGAGCGCGCGCTCGATCCATTTCCTGATGGCGGCGGGGCTGGTCATCTTCTTCGTGGTGCACATCGTCATGGTCGTGCTGGCCGGCCCGTTCAACGAAGTGCGTTCGATGATAACGGGGCGCTACCGCCTGCCGCGCGAACGGGAGGATGGACCATGAAAGGCGACAACGGACTGACGCGGCGGCGCCTGCTCGCAGCCGGGAGCCTCGGCATCGGCGGTGCTATGCTTTCGGGCTGCGACGCGCTGAACCGTTCGCCCGCCTTCCGTTCGGTGCTGGGCGCGGCGGAAGGGCTCCATATGGAGAGCCAGCAGGCGCTGGGGGGCGGTGCGCTGGCCCGCGAGTATGCGCCGTCGGACATGTCGCCGCTGTTCCGCGCCAATGGGAACCGTCAAGTCTCCGACGCGGCCTATCTGCGCCATCTGGAACAGGGCTTTGCCAATTGGGCGTTGGTCGTCGACGGCCTTGTCCGCCGCCCGCTGGCGCTGCCGCTCAGCGCGCTCCGGGCGCTCGAACAGCGTTCGCAGATCACGCGGCACGACTGTGTCGAGGGGTGGAGCGCCATCGGCCAGTGGCAGGGGCCGCAGCTTTCGCGGGTGCTGGCTATCGCGGGACTGCTGCCCGAAGCGCGCTACATCGTGCTGCACTGCGCCGACAGTTTCGGGACGGTGCCTTATTACGAAAGCATCGACCTGGCGGACGCGATGCACCCGCAGACCATCCTCGCCTGGCGAATGAACGGACGTCCGCTGCCGGTGGAGCACGGTGCGCCGGTGCGACTGCGAGTGGAACGCCAGCTTGGCTACAAGCATGCCAAGTTCGTCATGAGGATCGAGGCGCGCGACAATCTTCGGGAGCTTTATCGCGGCAAGGGTGGTTACTGGGAGGATGTTGCCGGCTATCAGTGGTACGCGGGTATCTGAACCTTCCGGGGCGCGCCTGCGCCGCAATTTCCAGCGAGCCTGAATGCCTAATCCCACCGACCTGGCCAACCCGACAGACCATGCTCCTGCGCGCTATGACTGGACCGGCCGTCACCTCGCCGCGCTGGTCGTTGCCAACGTGGTGCTGGCGCTGGGTCCATGGTTTGTCAGGCTTGCAGACAGCGGCCCGGTCTCGGCTGGCTTCTGGCGCGTGCTGCTGCCGCTGCCGCTGCTTTACATCTTCGCGCGGACCAGCCGCCAGCCGGTGTTCAGACTTGAGAGGCGCGTCATCCTGATCGCCGCTGCCGCAGGGACGGTCTTCGCGCTTGACCTTGCAACGTGGCATATCGGCATCGGCATGACCCGGCTCGGCAATGCTGCCCTTTTCGGCAATTCGGGAAGCCTGATCCTGATGATCTGGGGTGCCGTGGCGCTGCGGCGATGGCCCGGGCGGCTGGAATGGGCAGCACTGGTCTCGGCTTTCGTCGGGGCAGCGATCCTGTTCGGCCGCTCGATCGAGATCGGCCCCCTGACGCTGGCGGGGGACATGCTGTGCCTTCTCGCCGGTGTGCTGTATGTCGGCTACATCCTGCTGCTGCAGGGCGCACGGGCCAGCATCGGCAACTGGAGCCTGCTCATCTGGGCAAGCGCCGCCGCCGCCCCGGTGCTGCTTTGCATCGCGCTGCTGCTGGGCGAGCCGGTCTGGCCAGACGACTGGACGCCGCTCGTCGGCCTTGCGCTGAGCAGTCAGGTCATCGGGCAGGGGCTGCTAGTCTATGCCCTGAGGCACTTCCCGCCGCTGTTCATCGGCATGGCGCTGCTGATCCAGCCGCTGGTCGGCTCGGTCTATGGCTGGCTGGCATTCGGCGAAGTTCTGGCAGGCTGGGACATTTCGGGCATGGTGCTGGTGGGGGCAGCGCTTGCGATGGCGCGGTCGCGGCCGGAATAGCTAGCGACCTCCCAAGTCCCCCTTGCCGACCGTACCGCTTGCCATCTCGAGCATCCGGTCGAGGCTCTTCTTCGCGGCAAGGCGCAGGCCTTCCTCGATCTCGATCCGGGGCTGAAGGTCGCGCAGCGCGATGTAGAGTTTCTCGAGCGTATTGAGCGCCATGTAGGGGCAGATGTTGCAATTGCAGTTACCGTCCGCGCCGGGCGCGCCGATGAAAGTCTTGTCCGGCAGCGCCAGTTCCATCTGGTGGATGATGTGCGGCTCGGTCGCCACGATGAGGGTGTCGCCAGGAAAAGTCTTGGCGAATTGCAGGATGCCGCTGGTCGAACCGACATAATCAGCATGGTCGATGATGTGCGGCGGGCATTCGGGATGCGCGGCGATGGGGGCGGCGGGATGCTGCGCCTTGAGCTTGAGCAGCTCGGTTTCGGAAAATGCCTCGTGCACGATGCACACGCCCGGCCACAGCAGCATCTCGCGGTTGAACTTGCGGGAAAGATAACCGCCAAGGTGCCGGTCGGGTCCAAAGATGATCTTCTGGTCGGCCGGGATCTGCGACAGGATCGTTTCCGCGCTCGACGAGGTGACGATCACGTCCGACAGCGCCTTAACCTCGGTCGAGCAGTTGATGTAGGTCAGCGCGATATGATCGGGGTGCGCTTCGCGGAAGGCGCGGAACTTGTCGGGCGGGCACGAATCCTCGAGGCTGCACCCGGCGTCGAGATCGGGCAGCACGACGATCTTGTCCGGGCTGAGGATCTTCGCCGTATCGGCCATGAACTTGACGCCGCAGAAGGCGATGACGTCTGCATCGGTGTCGGCGGCCTTGCGCGACAATTCGAGGCTGTCGCCGACAAAGTCGGCGAGGTCCTGAAGCTCGGGCTTCTGGTAATAGTGCGCGAGGATGACGGCATTGCGTTCCTTGCGCAGACGCTCGATCTCGGCGCGGATGTCGATGCCGGCAAGGTTTTCGGTCTGTACGGTCATTGAGGCCTTTTCCCGTTAAGGTGGAGCCTATCTAGGTATGCCCGAGCGCTCGCCCAAGCAGAATGTTGCTATCGCGGCAGAAAGGCCTGCATCGGCCGCTGCGCGCCGGGGGTGCCGGCCACGATATCGCGGGTGAAGCTTGTGCCCCAGGCGGAATAGGCAACGATTTCCGCGACGATCTGTAACGCGATGACCGCGCCCACACCGAAGAACCATGCGGGGTGGACCGAGCCGGTCCGACGCTTGTCGGCAATCATGCCGATGACGGGCCAAAGCATCGAGACAGCAATGTTGATCCGCCAGGCATGGGGCATGAAGAGCGGCATCGGCAGCAATCGGCCAAGGCCTGGACCGGTCAGGAGGGCCATGCTGACAAGCATCAGCCGCCGGTGCCAGTCGGTTCTCCGGCGATAGGCGATGGCCGCAGCCACCAGTACCCCGAACAGGAGGAGCATGAGCGAATTGCTGAACAGAAACTCGTTCTGGTCGAAAAAGAAGGGCGCCCCTGTCCTGCGCAGCGACGTGACGATCAGCGTCAGGCCCAGGCCGATCATCATCGGCGCCAAGACCGCCGCAAGCCATCCCAACCGCCTGTGGATCGCCGTGTTGCCGCTCGCCACCAGCCAGTTCTGCGCCAGGTAGAGCGCCGTCCAGCCAAAGAACACGAAGGCGTGGACATGATAGACGGCAGGAACCGCAAAAGTCGACCGTCCCATTGCCAGGTTCATGGAGAAGCCGCCGACGATGACGGCCGACATCAGGCAGGCCATCACGAAAAAAAACCGCGCTTCTCGGTTGGGCAGCGGATCGGCATGCCCGGTCACCGTGGCCATCTCCATTATCCCCGGTTCAAGGACGAGCCTCTCCTCCCGTCTTCCGGGGAGAACCTAACGCGGGACGGGTTCGCCGTCAAAGCGCACGGCAACCGTCACGCCGCGAAAGCCCGCCACGTCGAGTGGAATGGCGAGGTTCTGGCGGATGGCGTCCTTCGCCGCACCGCGCGCGAGGCCGAGCAGGACCGGATTGGCTGCCTGATCGGCCGCCATCTTCTCGGCAAGGCGGGTGTTGTCGCGGGTGAGATCGTCCTGCGCGGTGCGCGTGATCCACACGCCCTCGCGCAGGTACTGGGCGCGTGCCTCATCAAGGTTCGGCTTGCCGATGGTGAGCGGTGGCAGCCGCACGTCGAGCCGGCCGCTTTGCTCGTTCCACGAAAGTCGGTCGCGGCCCATGGCCGACAGGTCGAGCGTATAATCGACGCGCGCCGGGATCACCGCCACTTGTCGTGACTTGATCAGGCCGAACAGCCGCTCGTCGCTGGCGGCCACTACGGGAGAGAGCTGCGCGCTGAATACCGTCAGCCGGTTCTGCTTCTCGAAAGCGGTCAGTGAGGTGGATAGCGGATCGCCTGCCGGACCACCGCCGGCGCGCCACAGGGCCCAGGCCGCGATTGCCAGCGCCGCCACGAACAGTAGCCATGGCAGCGCCGCCGCGCGGGCGGGGCTGCGAACGCGCGGGGCGGGCTTCAGTTCAGGATTTTCCATGTCTCGTCACCGCAACGCGCGATAAGGCCGCGCCGTTCCAAGTCGATGAGATGCGCCAAGACCGAGCGTCCCGCAGCCGGGTGAAGCGCCTTGTCGACGCCGGCGTACATGCGCGGCACCATGTCCTCGATCCGGCCGATGCCAGCTTCGAGGTGCTGGAGGATCTGGCGCTCCCGCTGGCGGCGGTGCCCGATCATCCCACGCACGAACTGCCGGGTTTTCGTGATTTCGGCGCCATGCGCGGGATAATACACGCGGTCCTCGCGGTCGTGGAGCTTTTGCAGGCTCTTCATGTAGTCCGCCATGTCGCCGTCGGGCGGCACGATCACGGTCGTGGACCAGCCCATGACATGGTCGCCGGTGAAGAGCGCCCCGCTTTCCTCCAGCGCAAAGCACAGGTGGTTCGAGGTGTGGCCGGGCGTCGCGACGGCGGTGAGCGTCCAGCCGTCGCCCGAGAGGCTCTCGCCGTCCGCCAGCACCCGGTCGGGTCGGTAGGCGGCATCGAAGCTTGCATCGCTGCGCGGGCCGGTGTCGCTGAGCACAAGCGGAGCGCAGCCGATTACCGGCGCTCGGGTGCGCGCGGCCAGCGGCAGGGCGGCCGGCGAGTGGTCGTTATGCGTGTGGGTGCGGCAGATCGCGGTGACGCGGGCCTCGCCAATGGCCGCGATGACCGCTTCGATGTGCGCATCGCCTGCCGGGCCGGGATCGATCACCGCGACATCCTCACCCGCGCCGACAAGGTAGGTCTGCGTGCCGGTATAAGTGAAATTGGACGGATTGCGCGACAGCACGCGGCGTACCAGCGGCTCGACCTTTTCGGCAGTCCCGTAGGGCGCCTGAGCGACAAGAGTATCCATCACGTCTATATGGTCGCTGGCCGGGCCCGTGTCGAGCAGGGGCATGTCGAGCAGCCTCGACTTCGCAAGCCCGGCGCGGCAAGATTGCCGGCATGACCCTTGCCGCCGATCTTGTCCTTGTGCTGGATGCTGGCACGACCTCGACGCGGGCCCTTGCCTTCGATGCGGCCGGCTCGGTCCGCGCCAGTGCCCAGCAAGACATCGCGCAACACTATCCGCGCCCCGGCTGGGTCGAGCATGACGCGGAGGAAATCTGGCGAAGGACGCTGGCCTGCGCGCGCAAGGTCGTGGCGACTTGCGGAGCCGCGAACATCGCGGCCATCGGGGTGACCAACCAGCGCGAGACTGTCGTTGCCTGGGACCGCGTGACCGGCGAACCGCTGCACCGCGCCCTCGTCTGGCAGGACCGCCGGACGGCGCAGGCCTGCGCGGCACTGCGCGAGGCGGCGCATGAGCCGGCGGTGCAGGACGCCACCGGCCTCGTGCTCGACCCCTATTTTTCGGCCACAAAGATGCGCTGGCTGATCGAGAATGTCCCTGGGGTAGGCGCGGCGGCGTCATCAGGGCGGCTGGCGCTGGGCACGATCGAGACATGGCTGGTGTGGAAGTTGACCGGCGGAGCGTTCATCAGCGATGCCAGCAACGCCAGCCGCACCTCGCTGCTGGGCCTCACGGCCCCGCGATGGGATGCGGGACTGTGCGACCTGTTCGGCGTGCCGGTGGGCGCGCTGGCCGAAGTGACGGACAACGCCGGCGATTTCGGGGCGAGCCTGCCGGACCTCTTCGGCATGGCTATTCCGTTGACGGGGCTTGCCGGGGACCAGCAGTCCGCCACCATCGGCCACGGCTGCCTGTCACCGGGCGAGACCAAGGCGACTTTTGGCACGGGCGCCTTCGTGCTGACCAACAGGGGCGAAGCCGTGCCCCGCTCGCGCAATCGCCTGCTCGGCACGGTGCTGTGCCAGATCGCAGGCAAGCGAAGCTTTGCGCTTGAAGGCGCGGTCTTCGTTGCGGGCAGCCTGATTGAGTGGCTGCGCGACGGGCTGGGCCTGCTCGGCTCGGCCGCTGAGACGGAAGCACTTGCCCGATCGGTGCCCGACAGCGGCGGGGTGATGATCGTGCCGGCGCTGTCGGGGCTCGGTGCGCCGCACTGGCTGCCCGATGCGAGGGCCAGCATGACCGGCCTTTCGTTCTCCACCACCCGCGCACATCTTGCCCGCGCCGCACTCGAGGCAATGGCGTTCCAGACGCATGACCTTGCAACGGCCTTTTCCGCCGACGGTGCCGAATGGGCGCGGCTCCATGTTGACGGCGGGATGAGCGCGAACGACTGGATGGTGCAGGACATTGCCGATCTGCTGGCGATCCCGGTCGAGCGGCCCGCGATGGTCGAGGCCACCGCGCTTGGCGCGGCGATGCTGGCAAGCGTGGGGCGCGGCCTCCATGGATCGCTGGATCAGGCGGCGGCAGCGATGGGCAGCCCGCTCACGCGCTTTGAACCGGCCCCTTCCGCTAACCGTGACGAGCGGGTGAGGGCATGGCAGGATGCCGTCGCCCGGCTGAAATAGACCCTATTGCCCGACGCGCCGCTCGATCCGGTGGCGCAGCGCCAGGATCGCGCTGGGCGCCAATGGGTCGCGCTGGCGCCATTCGCGGTCAAGCCGCATCAGCCGCGCATAGAACCGTTCGGTCGCGCGGATCAGATCGCGGACGCGCGGCGGCAGCATGTCCACCCGGCCCGGCTCGGACAGCGGGTAGTCGGGGGCCAGCCGGCCGTGGCGGCGCAGTTGAAATTCGCTGAGCTCGCCCATGAAGAACGCGCGATGGTTGAGCAGCCAGGCAATGGCATGCATCATCCGCGTCGTGGTGCGCAAGGCCTCGCACGACAGGGCGATCCGCACCAGATCCTCGTCATCGCCCGCGTCCTCGATCGGACCCGACATGTCGAACGCCGCGCGCACTTCGTCGGACAGGACGAGCGCTTCGCAATAGAGGCCCTCGACGATCCGGGAATTGAGGCTGGCAAGCTGCGGCATGACCACCCGATATGCGCCGTAGTGCGCACCTCGCAACTCGCGGTGCGAGCTATTCACAGGTCAATTCGGGACTGTCCCCGAATGGCACTGTTTTTGCGGCGAACGGAGCGACCCGGCCCCTGTCAGGCGATGATGTCGGGGATCAAATAGTCCTGGAGCAGCGCGATCTGGTCCTTGAGCTTGAGCCTGCGCTTTTTGAGTCGCGCGATCTGGAGCTGGTCGGTCGAGCCCGCTGCGCTCAGTGCCTCGATGGCCGCATCGAGATCGCGATGCTCGATCCTCAGCGCCTCGAGGCGCTTGCGCATTTCTTCCTCGCTCACGAACCGGATATTCCTGTCAGATCAATTGCCTGCGGCGCGGGACGGGCCGAATGATCCGATCCGCCCACCTCGAACGCGCCGCATTTCACCGAAAGTGTCAAATTAGGCGCTTCGCAAGATACTGCGAATATGGTTGCATGACAATTGCGCCGCTGATCGATCGATCCCGAGTCGGCCTTGAAGGTCTGGCATAGATCGGGCGGCCCAACCAGAAGGAGGACCGTAAATGGACACTTCGCATGTCAGCGCACTTCAGCTCAAGCACGCAGGTCTGGAACGCAAGATCGAGCGCGAGCTGAACCGACCCTTGCCTGACGATGTCGTGATCCAGTCGCTCAAGAAGCAGAAGCTGCGCATCAAGGAGCAGCTTGAACACATCTGATCCCGAGAGGTGCCGGCGCAAGTTTCCGGATCGGATGCGCTCGCACATTTCAAAATCTTCGGATCTGGGTTAACTGGGCGGAATGACCAGCCCGGAACGCTCTGCTGCGGCAGCCGCTCGCACGATCCTGACCCGCCTGCACGAAGTCATGGCCTCGCGAAGCACTGCGCAGGCCAAGCTGAATGCCGTGGTCGACGTCATCGGCGGCGGCCTCGATAGCGAGGTCTGCTCTGTCTACCTCCTGCGCGAAGGCATGCTCGAACTGTTCGCCACGCGCGGCCTTGCACAGGAGGCTGTGCACGTCACGCGCATGGCAATCGGAGAGGGCCTTGTCGGCGTGATCGCCGAGAAGACCGATACGCTCAATCTTGCCGAAGCCGCCTCGCACCCCGACTTTTCGTATCGCCCCGAAACGGGCGAGGAAAAGTATCACTCGTTCGCCGGCGTGCCGATCGTTCGGCGCGAACGCGCGGTGGGCGTGCTCTGCGTCCAGCATGCCGATCCGCGCCGCTACGACGATCTTGAGATTGAGGCGCTGCAGACCGTGGCCATGGTGCTGTCGGAACTGATCAACAACGCCGGGCTCGTCGATGATGACGGCACCTGGGGACTGACATCCGCGCAGACCGGGCCGGAGATGCTGTCGGGGTTGACCCTCGTCAAGGGGCTTGCCAGCGGCATCGCGGTCTACCACCAGCCGCGCGTCGACATCGAACATGTCATGGCCGAGGATACTGAGGCCGAGCGCCAGCGCGTCTATCTTGCCTTCGACCGGATGCGCGACCAGATCGACCGCATGGCCAACCAAGCCGAGTTCGGCGTGGGCGGCGAGCACGAGGAGGTGCTCGAGACCTACAAGATGTTC
>JBEIPK010000052.1:0-13435 GCA_040377095.1 Novosphingobium sp. | reverse complement strand
CGCCTCCGCCGCCGGTTGCTGCGGTCTGCGAGAAGGGCCCGTACATCGTGTTCTTCGATTGGGACAAGTCGGACATCACGCCTGAGGCTTCGGCCATCCTCGACAGCGCGGTCACGGCCTACGGCAATTGCGACCGGGTCCCGGTCATGATCGCCGGCTATGCCGACCGTTCGGGCAAGCCCACTTACAACCAGGGCCTGTCGGAGCGTCGCGCCGGCTCCGTCCGCGGATATCTGTCGGGTCGCGGCATTGCCGACTCGTCGATCACCACGCAGGGCTTCGGCGAAACCAACAACCGCGTACCGACCGAAGACGGCGTCCGCGAACTCCAGAACCGCCGTGTCGAGATCACCTACGGACCCGGCTCGGGAATGTGATTTCGCCTGCGATGACGGAATGATCTAATGGAAAAGGGGCCGGGGCAACCCGACCCCTTTTTCGTTTCAGAACCCTGCCACGCCGGAACGGGTGTCCGGCAGGGTGGGGCGGTTCGAATGCAGCGTCAGCCAAAGGCGGCGCAGGGTGAGGATGATTGGAATCATGAAGAGGTCATTGGGTCTGGCCGCGGCAACCGTTACGCTTGGGCTCGCCGCGGCCTTGGCAAGCCCGCTGTCGGGCGAGCCCGCGCTCGATGGGCAGGCGCTGTACCGCGCCAACTGTGCCGGCTGTCACGGACCTGACCTCAAGGGCGCGATGGGACCGGCGGTCTCGGGCGAGTCCTTTGCCGGCCGCTGGCGGGCCGAAGGGTTCGATGCACTGCTGCGCAAGATCAGCAAGACCATGCCGCCTTCCGCGCCGGGGAGCCTCGCTCCGGATGTCGCCCATGCCATCACGGCACACGTTGCCGCCGCCAGCGGAATTGCGGTCGGCGCTGCTCCCGTCCAAGCGTCGGCCCTGCGGAGCGAGGCGGATGCACAGAAGGAGGACGGCTTACTCGACCAGGTCGTCAATCATGACGCGATCTGGAAGGCGGCAATGGACGCCCGTGCCGCCCGCCTCGCCAGCCTGACGACCGTAACCGAGGCGATGTTGCGCAACCCGCCGGAGGGCGACTGGCTGCAATGGCGCCGCACCGACGACGGCTATGGCTTCAGCCCGCTGGCGCAGATCAATGCCGGCAATGTCGGCGATCTAACACTGGCCTGGTCGGCTGCGCTGGCCAATGGCTCGAACGGCATCACGCCGCTGGTTCACGACGGCGTGCTGTTCGCCAATTCGAGCGGCACGGTGCAGGCCTTCGATGTCGCGTCGGGAGATCTGCTCTGGACGTTCGATCGCACGGTAACGGTGCCCCTGTTCGGTCCGCCGGCGACCCAGGCGCGCGCGATGGCGATCCATGGCAACAACCTCTATGTCCCCACGATCGACAATCACATGCTGGCGCTCGACATGCGCACCGGCAAGATGGTGTGGGACACGCTGATCGAGAAGCCGAAGGCAACGCTGCGGATCAACGGCGGCCCGATCGTGGTGCGCGGCAAGGTCATCCAAGGCATCTCCGGCTGCGCGGGAGCGGACGAGCCTGGTAACTGCTTCATTGTCGGACTCGATGCCGTGACCGGCAAGGAAGCCTGGCGGTTCTATACGATCCCCCGCGCCGGAGAGCCGGGTTACGACACCTGGAACAATGCGCCTGCCAATCAGCGCAACGGCGGTTCTGTCTGGGTTGCCGGCACGTATGACGCAGTCAACAACACTGTGCTGTTCGGCGCCGGCCAGACTTATCACATCGCCCCGCTGATGAAGCCGGGCAAGGGTAACCGCGACGCCCTTTATACTAACAGCACGCTGGCGCTGAACCCGGATACCGGCAAGCTGGTCTGGCACTATCAGCACATGCAGCGCGACGTTTGGGACATGGACTGGGTTTACGAACGCCAGATCGTGAACCTGCCCGGCAGGAAAGGTCCGCGCCGTGTCGTGATGACCATGGGCAAGCTCGGCATTCTCGACGTTCTCGACGCAAGGACCGGCAAGTACATCTCGTCCTATGACGCGGGGCTTCAGACCCTCGTGACGGGGATCGATCCGGCGACCGGGCGCAAGACCACCGATCCCGCGCTTGAGCCGGAACCGAACGTCATCAAGAAGTTCTGCCCTTATGTCACGGGCGCGCGCAACTGGGCGGCGACGAGCTTCGATGCCCGTACCGGCACGCTGTTCATGCCGTATATAAACAGCTGCCAGAACTACACATGGGCCAAAGGCGAGGCCTTTGACATTCGCTACGGCGTGGACTTGCCGAGCAAGAACCCCGGCATGATCGGCGGCATGATGGCGATCGACATTACCGGAAAGTCGCAGCATTGGAACATGCGTCAACGTGCGTCGAATTCCGCGGCTGCGCTGGCGACAGCTGGCGACGTCGTGTTCGGCGGCTCACGGGACCGGTGGTTCAAGGCATATGACGCCCGGACCGGCGCCCTGCTGTGGCAGGTCCGGCTCGATCAGATGCCAAGCTCCACGCCAGTGACCTTCACGGCCAATGGCGAGCAGTACGTCGCAGTAACGACTGGCGGTGGAAATTCGCTCGACATCCTTGTCTCGTCGCTCACGCCCGAGATTGAATCCGCGAACGGCAGCGTCCGGCTCTGGGTGTTCAAGCTGCACGACCGTCACCGCAAATGAAGCCGGAGCACGCGCATCGCGCGGGCACCCTGCAGACACGCACAACGATGAAATGGAACGACCATGCTCGACAGCAACCGGCTTGAAGGAAAACTGGCTCTCATCACCGGGGCGGGCGGCGAAATCGGCCGGGCCACGGCGCGGCTGATGGCGGCACGCGGGGCGCGCATCGTCGCGGTCGACCGTGACGCGGCCGGACTCGATGCGCTCAAGGCCGAACTGGGCGGTGCTGTCGCGGCGACGCAAGTCGCCGACGTGGCAGACGAGGCTTCGGTCGAGAGCTATGTAGCCCGGGCGCAGGAGTTCGGCGGCCGGATCGACGTGTTCTTCAACAATGCCGGCGTCGAAGGCCCGACGCTTCGCATTCCGGACTGTCCGCTTGAGGATTTCCAGCGCGTCCTGCAGGTCAACGTGGTCGGCGTCTTCCTCGGCATGAAGCACGTCATTCCGGTCATGGTCGAGCAGGGCGGCGGCAGCATCATCAACACGTCGAGCGTGGCGGGCCTGCGCGGCACCGGCGGCATGGCAGCCTATGTCGCCAGCAAGCACGCCGTCATCGGCCTCACCCGTTCGGCGGCCGACGAGTGGGCTTCACGCGGAGTGCGGATCAACTGCGTCAATCCCGGCCCGATCCAGGGCCGCATGATGAAGTCGATCGAGGACGGACTTCAGCCCGGGGCCAATGTCGATGTTGCCGGCAAGATTGCCGCAAATATCCCGGCCGGCCGCTATGGTCTCACCGAGGAAGTGGCGACGATGGTCGCCTTCCTTGCGTCGGACGATGCCCGATATGTCAACGGCGCGGTGCATGCCGTCGATGGCGGCCGCACCGCCGTCTGATCCCCGTAAACCAGGAAACGATAAAATGACTTTCGAAACGATGACGAGCGACTGCGCGCCGCTCGCTCCCGAGGACGATGGACGCCACCCGCTCCGAAATGCGCCGATGGCGCGCGAATCGCTGGTTTTCTGCATCCAGCTGCCCGAGCACGGGATCGGCGGCTGGGTCTATCCGCGCGTCACTGGCGATGGCCTTGCCGGCGGCACGATCTGCGCCTTCGGCCCCGGTGTTCCCGATGGCTCGATCTTCGAGAGCTTCCGCAACGTGCCGGTTCCGGACAGCGCCAACTTCACCAACTGGGACGTAGGCGGCGTCAAGCTCACGCTGAGCGATCCGCTGCGCAAGGCGCACATCGTCTATGAAGGCGCGCGCGTGGCGATGGACTTCACCTTCGATGCGCTGCACCCGGCCTACAGCTATGCCTCGCACCCCGACGGCTGCCCGCAGTATTTTGCCGACAACCGCTTCGAGCAGAGCGGCCGGATCAAGGGCGAGATCGTCATCGAAGGCAAGTCGATTGCGTTCGATGCGCTGGGCCAGCGCGATCACAGCTGGGGCACGCGCAACTGGGGCGTGAACTACCATTACAAGTGGTTCCATGCGACCTCGCACGATGCGGCCATCCATTTCTTCAAGATGGAATACCTCGGCCGCCACCTGATCCGCGGCTATGTCGCCAAGGACGGGCACATGTCGCAGATCACGGATGTCAACGTCGTCGATTTCGAGCTCGACGCCGAGATGATGCACAAGTCCATCGAAGTGCGCATCACCGATCTTGCAGGCCGCGAGACTCACATCACAGGCAAGCACTTCGCGCACCAGATCTATCCGATCGACGAACTCAACATCCTCAACGAAGTGGCGTTGACGACAGTGATCGACGGCAAGCCCGGCGTCGGCTGGTGCGAGTTCTACTGGGACAGCCGCTATCTCGAATTTATGAAGCAGTTTCCAGATCTCCGGCGCTGAAATGGGCCTGTCGGCCGCCGACCCCCGCCAGAACCCGGACGCTGCGTTCATAGCCGAACTGCGGACCCGGTTCCGGGTCGAACCCGAGATTGACCGGGTGCTCACGCGCAAGATGGCGCAGCGCGGCGGCGCGCCTTATCGCCCAGTCACGCTCGATGAGCTTGCACAGGCGCTGAGCCGCTTTTTGGCGGGGCGGCTGGACCAGCCCTTCGAGGTGCGCGACTTGCGCTGGATGACGGGCGGCTCATCCAAGCTCCAAGTTGCTTTTGCGCTCGACTGGCGCGGGCTCGATGGCACCGCCGCGCCGCACTCCACGCCGATGGTGCTGCGGATGAGCCCGGCGGAATCGATCGTCGAGACATCGCGCCGCCGAGAGTTCGAGGTGATCCGTGCCCTTTCCGGCCTGATCCCGGTGCCCCAGGTGTTCTGGGAAGACGAGGACGCTGAAGTCTTCCCGTACCCTGCGATGATCTCGGAACTGGTCCCCGGTGTCGCCAAGCCCTCGACCGATACCTCGGGGCAGGTTACCGGGCTTGGCATCAACTATGGCTTGCGGTTGCGGCCGGCGGTGACACAGCAATTCATGGGCGGCTTGGCGCGGCTTCACACGGCCAATGTCGCAGCGCTTGACTTGCCCTCGTTCGAAGTCCCGCGCACCGGCACCAACGAAGGCATTCTGCGGCAGGTCGCAATGTGGCGCCGCATCTGGGACGAGGATCGCGGCGAGGACGAACCGCTGATGCGCCTTGCCGCCAACTGGCTCGAAGACAATGCGCCGGTGCTCGACCACGTCTCGGTCATTCACGGCGATTGCCGCAGCGGCAATTTCCTGATCGACGAGAGCGATGGGCGGATCACCGCCTGGCTCGACTGGGAACTGGCCGTGCTGGGCGACCGGCACCAGGACATTACATGGGCGACTGGCCTGGCCTACAGCCATATGGCAGAGGACGGCGAGACGCTGCTGGTTAATGGCATGTTGCCGCTTGATCAATTCTACGCTGCTTACGAAGATGCGACCGGCCTCGCCATTGATCAGGCGCGCATCCGCTATTACCGCGTCTATAATGCCTGGGCGGCGACCATCGTCTGCATCGCCACCGCCTACCGCGCGGCCAGGGGCGGCAAGTCGCATCAGGACGTGGTGCTGACCTGGCTCAACGGCATTGGTGGACTGCTGTTGACGCAGTTGCATCATGCCCTGGGTGAGGCCATGGCCGATGCGCTGGCGGGAGGCAGGCCATGATACCGGAAATCGACGTCCAGCTCGCCGCTGTCATCAAGGCGCTCGGCGATAATGTCGCGCCCGCCCTCGACCCCGCAAATCCGATGGCCGCTGAGCAATTGCACCTCGCCATGGCGACGCTCGCCATCGTTCGCCAGCGCCTGCCCGATCTGCACGCCAACTTGCGCTGCGATCTGGCCGAGGCAATCGCGCTTGCCGGCCGGATCGGCGCAGGGACCGGCGCCGCCGAGGCCGTGCTCACCTCACCCGAAAGCAGCGCGCAGCGGCTTGAAAGCGAAGTGCGCGCACTCAAGGAAGCGATTACCGCACGCATCGACGCGGTGCGCGGCACGGCGGATGAGGCGCGGGTCGCGCGGGCTGTCATGGAGGCGGCGCAAGCCCCGATCCTGCGCTGGCGCTCGTGGGCGTCGGGCATGGGCTTCGAGCCCGATCCAGCCGCCGTCCCTCCACTTGCCGATCTGCTGGCCGGCTGACGTAACTTACTGGAAAGATAGACATGATCGAGCAGGCCGATATCGAGTTCCACATCCCGGCGGACATTTCCTATACCTTTGCCGAGACTAATTATTTTATCGCGATGATCCCGGAGGAGCGCATCCTCGCGACGTTCTACACCGTGACGCGCAAGAGCGTCGGCGTGTGTCTTGTGGACGTGGCGATCTTCGGCTGCCTGAGCGACAATCGCGGTGAGATGCTCTATCTCGACAGCCAGCAGCAGCTCCCTGCGCCCGAACGTCTGTCGCGCTTTGAGACGCCCAACGGGCTTTCGGTGCAGGCCTTCAGCCCACGCGAATACCGGCTCGACTATGTCGGGTTCGACGATACCGAGGCGCACCTCGACATTACCGGACTGACCGAACCATTTGACATCAACGATCCCCGGCACAGCCCGCACGCCAGGCACGGCGCGGAGGAGCGCGCCGCCGCGTCAGGCCTGGGCAAGGCGTACAGCAACCACTTCGATCTCGCCTGCCGCGTCACCGGCACGCTGAAAGTGCGCGGCAAGACCTACAACGTCGATTGCGTCTCGACCATGGATCACTCTTGGGGCGAGCGCTGCGAAGTGGGTTTGCGCTCCATGGCGTGGACGAATGCCAACTTCGGCCCTGACTATGGCCTGCACTGGATCAACAATCTCGATTTTACGAAGCCGGCAGGCCAGCAGGAATCGCTCGCACACGGTTATGTCTTCGAATCGGGCGAACTGTTCGGACTGACCGGGCTGGAGCTCAAGACCAACCGGCTCGGCTCCATCGCCGTGTCGATCGACGCCATTGCCACCGACGTTCGCGGCAAGCAGCATGTGCTCTATGGCGCGCCTTTGGTGGGCGCACCATGGTCGTGCTATACCGGCACCATGCTCTACGTTGCGATGAGCCGCTGGATCACCGACAGCGGGCGGATCGGGTACGGCCTCAACATGGAAAACCACCCGCTCGACATGATGGCCCGGCTTCGCGGCCGTCGCTGGGACCAGCCGCCTGGCGTGATCTACACGTAAAGGGAGCCAGGGGCATGAGCAAAGTCTGGATGATAACCGGTGCAACGCGCGGTTTCGGCAAGGAATTCGTCCTCGCCGCGCTCGCTGGTGGAGACCGGGTCGTGGCGACCGGCCGCAGCCGCGGCGCGCTCGTCGAGCTTTTTGGCGAGGATTCCGACAGGGTTCTGACCCTTGCGCTCGACGTCACCAGGCGCGCCGAGGCTGAAGCGGCCGTTGCCGCCGCCGCCGCCCACTTCGGCACGATCGATGTCCTCGTCAACAATGCGGGCTACGCGCTGCTTGGCGCGGTGGAAGAGGCGAGCGGAGCGGAACTTGAAGACCAGTTCAGGACCAATGTCTTCGGTCTGGTGAACGTCACCGGCGCGGTCCTGCCCGTGATGCGCGAGCAAAGGCGCGGCCACATCTTCAATCTCTCGTCGATGGCAGCAATTGCCCCGCAGGCCGGAAGCGGACACTACAGCGCCAGCAAGGCCGCCGTCGAGGGCCTGTCCGCGTCGCTTGCCGACGAAGTGAAAGGCATGGGCATCGCTGTCACCATCGTGCAGCCTGGCTATTTCCGGACGGACTTCCTGTCACCCACATCGGTGAAGTTCACGGCCAACGAGATCGGCGACTATGCCGACACGGTCGGCGCGTTGCGCCAGTTCATTCCGGACGTCAGCGGGCAGCAGCAGGGCGATCCGGCAAAGCTTGCGGCGGCCCTGCGCACGCTTGCGGCATCGGATTCGCCGCCGCTGTTCTTCGCGGTCGGCGCGGACGCGGTTGCCGGCACCGAAGCCCGGCTTGCCGAGTGGCGCGCCGATCTGGAAGCCTGGCGGTCGTTGTCTTGCTCAACCGATTTTTCGTGAGCGGCAGAGCCTCGAATTCATGAATTGCGCGGCCGGTCCAGCTTGAATATCGGGCCCGCACCACGCGCGCGATTCCGATCGTCCTCCTTGAGTGACAGCCGCGCGCCATTGCGGCGCCGGCGATGAATGGGCGGGGCCAGCCCCGGGCCCGGCCGGCTCGATGCGATTAAAGCCCCGGTTTGAAATCGGGAAGGATCGCTGCGTCGGGATCGAGCCCGCTGCCCTTGAACCACACGCGCTCGCGCACAGCCTGTTTCTGGCCATAGTCGAGGATCGCGGCGACCGAGGCGGCCGATAGCGCCATCGTGCCCTCATCGCCCAGGATCGCCTTGTCGATGGCTTGGCCGACGCGGCAGATGGCGGCTTCGACTGCGTCAATGTCGCCGCGATCCACAGTTTCGGTGGCGGCCAGCGCATCGGAAAGTTCACCGCGAAAGTCCGGCTCGTTGGCCGCGATCTCGCCCGCCAGCGCGGCCATGGCCTCGAACGATTTCGCCTCGAAACGGGCGGCATGCTTCCACTGTGCGCCAATCATGCGCACGTGGCCGATCACCAGCAAAGCCTGCTCGCGGGCCATCCGCTCGCCTTCGCCAAGCGAGGGGATCACGATTTCTTCTAGCGCCTTGATGCAGTTGGCAAGGCGGATGTCGATGTTTGGCAGCATGGTTCAAGCCTCCCGCAGCAATTGGACGATCCGGTCAAGGAACACAGCCCCGGCCGAGGCGAGCATGCTCAGCACCAGATCCTGATGGTTGGTACTCTCCTTGGCGGCGCGGATAGCCTGGGACAGGTCCATTACGGCGCACTTGTAGGCATTGAGGACCTCGTAATAGCGCAGCTTCACGGGGTCGATCCGGTTGCCCGACTGCTCCTGATAGGCATCGAGGAATTCTTCGCGCGGCATCAGCCCGCAAACGAGGAACACGCCGTCCTCGCGCCTCACGCCGAACAGTGTCTGGATGACCCACGCAATGTCCTCGTGGAAGTCGCCGATATGGCCCAGCTCCCAGTCGAGGACGGCCGTGAACTTGCCACTCGGCTCCTCGAACATGAAGTTGCCGATGCGCAGGTCGCCGTGAACAATGACGGGCTTGTCGCAAACGGGGGCATTCTCGCGCAGCCAGCGCTCGGTGAGCGTGATGATCGGCACAGGCTCGACCAGCGCGTTCCAGCCGAGCCGTGACCACCAGTTGACCTGCCAGATTGCCGCATCGGTCGTCCCGGCGCGCGGCACTTCGAAATATGACAGGTTCGCCTTCGAAAAATCGAAGCCGTGAACCTTGATGTAGGAATCGACGAACTGCGGCGCGAGCTTTGGCACCCAGTCATCGAAGCGCGAGCCGATACCAGTGACACCCACGGTCTTGACATCGGTCGGCTGGGTGACGCCGTCCACGAAGTCCATGATCATGCCCGGCTGGCCGAGAATGTCACCGTCGGCATCGTAGCCCCGGATGCCGGCGACGGGAACGACGCCCTTCATCGCCATGTGGAGCTGCGCTTCGCGGCCCCGGCAGCTCTGGCTGATGCACTCGAGCGGGTCCATCCGCAGGATCAGCCGGGTGCCCTCGCTGTCACCGACGTGGCGCAGCACGAAGGCGAACTGCTCTTTCGAGGCGCCGCCCGCCATGCGCCGCACATCCGAAATGGTGATGCCGGACAGACCCTCCGCCTTGGCGAAATAGCCCTCCAGGATTGCCGCGACCTGATCGGCCGTCTTGGCCCGGTACGGCCCCCTGGCCCGATCGACGACGGTGCGGTCAAGAATCTCGCGCACCCGCGGTTCCATGTTGTCGCGGTCCCACCGCGCACCTGCTGTCATTCCTTGAATCATCAGTCCACTTCCGTTCATCGCGGCACGGAGACATCGGTGCCGAGCGCATCGAGCAGCGCCATGTCAAAATAATCGCGCCAGGCACAGATCAGATCCCCGCGAAATTCGAAAACGCCCATCACCGGCAGCTCCACGATCTTGCCGGCGAAGTCCAGCCGGTCGATCCGTTCGTTCATCACTGTGCCATCCGCGCCCTGGGACTGGTGAAGCGTGTTGAATTCAAGCGCTTGCACTGCACCGAAAAACCATTCGAGAAAGGCGCGGATCTCGGCCTTTCCGCGATTGGGCGGGTCGATCGGGACGTTGGTGTAGATCGCATCCTCGGCGAAGAACGAGAGGATTGCGTCCACGTCGCGGCCCTGCCAGCTGGCCAGCATTGCCGAGACGCGGGCGGCGTTATCCGGCATGGTCGTTCCTTTCTGCGCCTGGTTCACACACCTGCTGGCCGCTCAATTGCCGTTTCCGCGCCACGGGAAATTGAACCCGCATTCGACCATGCCATAGCCGAGGGTGCCATCGGCAAGCGTCCACTCCATCATCTGTTCGGTGAAGACGAAAGTATCGAACGGGAACATCCAGCGGAACAGCGGCTTGCCGGTGAAATCGTAGAGGCGGCCGTCCTCGTCGGTGACTTTCCAGTGCGCCGATGCGACTGTGATGTCATCGGATTCGAACGTCACGGTTTCTTCCATCGACTGGATCGTGTGCCAGCGCGTGCCATCGTGGAGAATTCGCTGGTAGGCGTCGCCGTGATCAGTGACGCCGTGGACCGGAGTGCAAACGACGCCGTTGTCGAAGATCGGCCACGCCAGCCTGTAGTACTTGAGGGCGCTCCAGTTGCGGGGGCCGGCGGATAAATCGCGAATGCCTGAGGTCTCGATCTCGATCACTTCGCCGGTGTGCAGCGTGATCGTGCCCGTGACGTTGCAGACACCTTCGGGGTGGATGAAAGCCAGTTCGTTCGCGATGGCATCGTCCGGACCGGTCTTGGAGAGGCCGATGCTGTCACCCATTTCGTGGCGCAGATCGTAGATCAGGTCCGCTTTGAACTCGGCGGTATCGACGCTCACCCGGCATTTTTGGAGCGGTTCGATGACCTGCATGGTCGTACCGGCCACGGTCATCCCCGGATCGGGCCGATCCTTCGTGGCCGGCAGGTTCATGTTGATCCGCGTGAACAGCGGCTTTCCGTCGCGGAAAAAAACAGTGAAGCCATTGGTTTCATTCAGATTTTCGAGAATTCCGATGCGAATGAAACCGCCGGTGCGGGTCTTGCGGTCATAGAAATTGAAGTAGTAGCTCTGGTTCCATTTTCGGATGTCCGGATTGGAGATGTAACGCTCCGCATTCTCAAGAAGGTAGGCGGTGGTCAAAGCTGGCATCTCGTGAAACTCCTCGGCCGGACGGGCACGCTAGAAATCCCGCATCCAATGTCAACTGGAAGGTGAACAACCGTCGGAAATGGTTGGCCTTCGCTTCCTTGACAAAGCGATCACCTCATCTCATCAGGCTGGAAACCGAAAATGCTTCGAATTTTCCATTGTGGAGAGAGAGATGAAATTTACGAACAACCCGATGAAATTCGGACTGTTCATGGGTCCGTACCACAAGCCGGACCTCAACCCCCTGGTGGCTTTCGAGCAGGACCTGCAGACCGTCATCGCGATGGACCGATTGGGCTATGACGAGGCCTGGATCGGGGAGCATCACTCGGGCGGCGTAGAAACGATTGCTTCGCCCGAACTGTTCATCGCCGCTGCCGCGCAGCGCACGCGCAACATCAAGCTCGGCACCGGCGCCGTTACCGTGCCCTATCACCATCCGTTCCAGGTCGCGGAACGCATCGTCCAGCTCGATTACATGACGCGCGGGCGCATGATGTTCGGCGTCGCGCCGGGCCAGCTGGTGCAGGACGCAAGGATGATCGGCCAGGATCCTGCCGACAACCGCCGCCGCCTGCAGGAAGCGCTCGACGTGATGATCCCGCTGTTCAAGGGCGAGACTGTTACCCGTAAGACTGACTGGTTCGAGCTGGTCGATGCCTCGCTCCAACTGCTGCCCTACACCGATTTCGACATGGCAACGGTTTCGGTGATCTCGCCGTCCGGACCGCTGATTGCCGGCAAGTACGGCATGGGCATGATTTCCGTGGCCGCGACTCACCCCGTCGGCATCGAGCAGCTGCTCAGCCACTGGGAAATCGTCGAAGTCGAATCGAAAAAGGCAGGCCATGTCGCCGATCGTCGCGACTGGCGCCTGATGGGGCCGATGCACATTGCCGAAACGTTCGAGAAGGCACGCGACGAAGTGCGTTACGGCATGTGCATGCTCGAGGATTACCGCGCCCACATCAACCCGGCTGATCCGATGGACTGGTCCGATTCGGACCGCGCGGTCGACATCCTCAACGAAAGCGGCGCGGCCGTAATCGGCACGCCGGAAATGGCGCGTGCCCAGATCGAGCGGCTGATCGAGAAATCGGGCGGCTTCGGCACCTACATGCTCATGGGCGTCGACTGGGCCCAGCACCCCGCACAGCTCAACAGCCTGCGTCTGTTTGCCGAGGAAGTGATCCCTCATTTCAACGGCATGCGCGCGCCCCTGCGCAAGAGCTTCGATGCGGTCATGGGCACCGGCTATGAAGGTGCCGAGGTCACCGCAGCCGCTCAGGCCGCGATGGCCGAGGCGTACAAGCGGGGCAAGTGACGGCGGGTCTGGGCGCGCATACCGCGTCCAGACCCTCCGTTCACGGCGTAACGGATTAGACCGCGCGGCCTAAAAATCGTCCGACGATCTTGACAGACCGGACACGCGTGGTCCAAGTGCCAAGGCTTACGCGAGAGGCTGTCCACGATGCTCGATTATGTCCGACTGCTGGAGGCCAACAACGCGATCCAGACGGTCGGCGACGACACTTACTGGCTGTGTGTCACGCGTACGGTGCAGGAATCGAAACTGTTCCCCGTTCCGTCGTACATGCTGCTCTCGTACCTCAACTGTTTTTACCGGTATCCTGACCTTCTCCGCAAAGTCGAATCGCGGATGAAGGCCGAGGAGATTGGCGACCGGGCCCGCGGGATGGGCGGCAAGCTGGGCAACCTGACCGGCTGGGGACTGCCGACATTCTATCTCATCGGTCGCGAGATGCTGATCAATTTCGGCCTGCTCGATCCTGCGGACGCGGCCGAGGACGTGGTCTATGTGATGGACTTCTGGCGGCGCTTCAAGCTTTCCCATCAGCGCGAGGATGGCCACCTCAACGCCCGCGAGTTCGGCCAGCGCGCGCAGCCCCTCCCTGAACGCCGCATCCAGCGGTTTCACAGCGAACTCCACGCCTGCCAGCCGGGTGACCGCCTGAATGCTGCGGCGCAGACCTTCCTCGCCACCGTTTCCCAGTATGGATTCCTGGTATCCTGCGAGAGCCGCTGTACGCTCAACAATTCAGGGCCTTACAGCCTTGGCAGTGAACGCGAGATGATCGTGCGCGAATTCACTGATCTTGCCGAGGGCGACTACCCCTGGCTCGACGGTGTCGCGGCCGCCATCCCCTACAACAACCTCACGG
>JBEIPK010000005.1:0-106918 GCA_040377095.1 Novosphingobium sp. | reverse complement strand
GTCGAGGACGAGAGCGAGACGTTGCTCAGGGCCGGCGACATCGCCGCCTGGCCCATGGGAAGCACCAACGGCCACCATCTAATCAATCGGTCAGACGAGCCCTGCGAGTTCGTTGCTTTGAGCGCCGGCGAGCGCAGCGAGGGCGGCTATTCGGACGTCGACCTGCGCTTCACTGCGGACGGCAAGTTCACCCACCGCGACGTAATCGGCCAGTAGTTCCGCATCGGTAACACCCATCGCGGTCAGCAGCGCCAGCGCGATCGGCAGGTCATAGTGCGAGCCTTCCTTGGGCAGGTCGGCGGGCGAGAGGTTGATGGTGATCCGCTTGGGCGGCAGCGCAAGACCCATCGCGGCAAGGGCCGCCTGCACCCGCTGGCGGCTTTCGCCCACTGCCTTGTCGGGCAGGCCGACGAGGTGGAAGCCGGGCATGCCGGGCGCGATCTGGCACTGCACTTCGACGCTGCGCGCCTCGAGCCCCAGATAGGCAACTGTCGAAACAAGTGCGACCAAACTGCCCGCTCCCCTCATGGCTTCCCGCGCCGATCCTCTTGGCGAAGGGGCGGCGCCCTGTCGAGCGTGCGCTTCGCTTGAGGCCTGTTAGGCGTACCTTAACCTTGCGCGGCAGGTGCCTGATAACCGTGGCCGTTGGGTATTGCGGTAAGATGCGTAGCAGTAATCCTGCTGGCGAGCCTGACGCTTCGAATGTCTCGCGCGCCGTCCCGTCTTCGCGGATCGGGGCGCGCGGAACGGGGCACGCGCTTCGGGCCGGAGGCAGACACAATCCCCCAGCGGTCTCCTCCGGCCCGTTTCGCGGCTAACGCCCGGCCCCAGGCTGGTCCGGCTTGACTATCGCGCGGCTCTCGCCTAACGGCCCAATCCTGATTTCCGGGGTCGCGCAAGGCGGCGTCCCGCACTCCTGTTTCGAGAGTTTCCGATGAAGCGCACCTTTCAGCCCAGCAACCTCGTCCGCAAGCGCCGCCACGGCTTCCGCGCCCGCAAGGCGACTGTCGGTGGCCGCAACGTGCTGCGCGCCCGCCGCGCCCGGGGCCGCAAGCGGCTTTCGGCCTGAGCGATTCGCTCCCGCCGCCGGAACCGCCTCCTGCGGTTCTGACGCGGCGATCAGATTTTCTTGCCGCCAACAACGGGCTGCGCGTCGCGCGGCCCGGTTTCGTGTTGCTAGTCGGCCCCAATGGCGGTCATGGACGGCGATTCGGCATCACCGTTACCAAGCGCATCGGCAATGCGGTGGTTCGCAACCGCATGAAGCGCCGCTTCCGCGCCTTGCTGCGCGATGTCCTGCCCGTGCACGGCATGGCTGACGCTGACCATGTCATGATCGGCCGCGAGGGCGGAATCGAACGGGATTTCGCCAAGCTGCGCGATGAACTCGTCGCCGCGCTCGGGCGGGCCGCCGAAGGCAAGTCGGATGCGCCGAGGCGGGGCCGGGGAAGGCCACCGCGCAAATGAAGCGGCTGATGATTCTCGTGGCCCGCGGCTGGCAGCTGGGCCCTTCGCGTATCCTGCCGCCCAGTTGCCGCTTTGCGCCAAGCTGCTCGCAATATGCTATCGAGGCCATCGAGCGGCACGGTGCGATTAAGGGTGGCTGGCTTGCGCTCAAGCGTCTATTGCGCTGCCACCCGTGGGGCGGCCATGGGCATGATCCGGTGCCCTGAGCGCCGGTTTGGGCCCACTTCCCTTTTCGACTGATACAGGACCGGAAACCCCTTTCGTGCAGAACCAGCGCAATATCATCCTCGCGGTCGTGCTGACTGCCGTGATCCTGTTCGGATGGGATGCCGGCATGCGGTATTTCTATCCGCAGGCGGCCAGGCCAGCGCCCGCGAGCACGGCGGCGAGCACCGCTGCTGTTCCAGCCGACCCCGATACAACCGCCAAGCCGACTCGTGAGGGCGGGCTGACCAATGCCGCCGACATTGCGCTGGAAAACCGCGACCTGAAGGTCGAGCTGGCTGCCGGCGGCCGCATTCCGGTCCAAGCGCCGGGACTCCAAGGCTCGATCGACACCACCGGCGCCCTGATCGACGACTTGACCACACGCCGCCACACGGCAACGCTTGAGAAGGACAGCGGCAACGCGCGCATCTTCTCCCCGCCGGGCACGCCGGCACAGCACTTCGCGCAGTTCGGTTGGGTCATCCCCGGCACGCAGCAAGCAGGCGCTATCGGACTTCCGACCGCTGAAACCGTCTGGCAGGCACCGGCCGGCGCGAAGCTGACACCGACAACGCCCGTGACGCTGAGCTGGACCAATACCACCGGCCAGACCTTCCTGATCCGTTATGCCATCGATGCGGACTACATGATCAGCGCGACCCAGGCGGTTGTGAACCGGGGCGCCGCGCCTGTCACGGTGAGGCCTTTCGCGCTGATCAACCGGACCGACAAGACCGCGAGCCTCGACAGCTTCAATGTCCATTCCGGCCCGATCGGCGCCTTCGACGAGGCCGTGAAGTTCGGCCCTGACTATGACGACGTGCTCGAGGCCGGCACCGTAACCAGCGAGGGCAGCACCGACTGGTTGGGCTTTACAGACATCTACTGGATGTCCGCGCTTGTGCCGCAAAAGGCACCTGGCACGACGAGCCACTTCCGCGCGTTGGGTAACGGGGTGTACCGCGCCGACCTCATCTACAAGGACACGCCTGTTCCCGCAGGCGGACAGACTGCGCTTGCCACCCGCCTATTCGCCGGCGCCAAGGAAAGCGCGGTGCTCGATCGCTACCAGGACGGCGGGATCGCCAACTTCGGCCTCGCCATCGACTGGGGCTGGTTCCGCTGGTTCGAAAAGCCGATTTTCATGTTGTTGATCAAGCTGTTCGAACTGGCCGGAAATTTCGGCGTCGCCATCATCCTGCTGACAGTCATCGTGCGCGGCGTGATGTTCCCCATCGCCCAGCGGCAGTTCGCCAGCATGGCCGCGATGAAGGCGATCCAGCCCAAGCTGAAGGCATTGCAGGAACGCTACAAGGATGACCGCGAGACCCAGCAGCGCGAGATCATGGCGCTCTACAAGAACGAAGGCGTCAATCCGCTGGCCGGCTGCCTGCCGATTTTCCTGCAGATCCCTGTGTTCTTCGCACTTTACAAGACGTTGATCCTCGCCATTGAAATGCGCCACCAGCCGTTCGTGCTGTGGATCAAGGACTTGTCGGCGCCCGATCCGCTGCACTTCCTCAACCTGTTCGGCCTGCTCGATTTCACGCCGCCCTCGTTCCTCGCGATCGGCGTGCTCGCGCTCCTGCTGGGCGTAACGATGTACTATCAGTTCAAGCTCAACCCGGCGCAGATGGACCCGATCCAGCAGCAGATCTTTGCCTTCATGCCGTGGATCATGATGTTCGTGATGGCACCCTTCGCGGCGGGCCTTCTGATCTACTGGATCACCTCCAACATCCTCACCATCGCGCAGCAGAAATTCCTCTACAGCCGGCATCCGCAACTTGCCGCTCAGGCCGAAAAGGATACGGCAGATGCCCAGCGCGCGGCGGAACGGGGCAAGGTGTGACCGGGGCAGGGCGTTGACCGGGAGCGGCCATGAACGACGAGCCTGATCTCGCTGCGGCTGCGCGCCTGTTCTCCGGGCCGGTAACGTTCCTCAAGAGCGCGCCCGCGCTCAAGTTCCTGCCCGATCCGGACTTCCCCGAGGTGGCGTTCTGCGGCCGCTCCAACGTCGGCAAGAGCTCGTTGCTCAACGCAGTAACCGGCCGCAAGGCCATCGCGCGCGCCTCGGTCACGCCGGGGCGGACGCAGGAACTCAATTTCTTCGATGTCGGCGAACCGCCGCTGTTCCGCCTCGTCGACATGCCGGGCTATGGCTATGCCAAGGCGCCGCCCAAGGTGGTGGAGAATTGGCGCCGGCTGGTGCGCGATTTCCTTCGCGGGCGGCAGGTGCTCAAGCGAACGCTGGTGCTGATTGACGCGCGCCACGGCGTCAAGCCGGTTGACCGCGAGATGCTGACCATGCTCGACGAAGCGGCAGTCGGCTACCGCGTCGTCCTCACCAAAGCGGACAAGATCAAAGCCGAGGAACTGGAAGCCGTCCGCGCCGCGACCGAGGCCGAAGCTCGAAAGCATCCAGCCGCTTATCCAGTGATTCATGTCACGTCGTCCGAAAAGGGCATGGGCATCGCGGAACTGCGCGCGGCCGTGGTCGCTGATGCAGCGCTGTGACGGTTCGTTCATTGTCGACACGCCGGGGATGAACGGCTAACCCGGCGCAATGAAGCTCATCATCGGCAACAAGAACTATTCGAGCTGGTCCCTGCGTGGCTGGCTAGCCTGCAAGCAATCCGGCCTCGCCTTCGAGGAAATGACCGTCCCGCTCTACGGCGAGGACTGGGACCAGACCCGGCGCAGCCGCGACGAGATCGCCCCGTCATCGGGCAAGGTGCCGATCCTGTGGGACGGCGACGCCGTGGCGTGGGACAGCCTTGCCATCATCGACTACCTTGCCGACAAGGTCGGGCGCGACCGGTTCTGGCCCAAGGCCGATGATGCTCGGGCGATGGCACGCTCGATGGTGGCGGAAATGCATTCGGGCTATTATCCGCTGCGCCGCGAATGCCCGATGAACATCCGCCGCCGCGTGGAAGGCGCGGAGCCGAGCGACGACGCGCGCGCCGACATCGTCCGCATCCTGACCCTCTGGGCCGAGGCGCGGGCGCGTTTTGGCAAGGGCGGGCCGTTCCTGTTCGGCACGTTCTGCGCCGCCGACATCATCTATGCCCCCGTCGTCAGCCGGTTCCTGACTTATGGAATCGCCGTCCCCGGCTTCGCCGTCGCCTACATGCAGGCGGTTTGGGAGCATGAGTGGATGCAGCAATGGGTCGCCGCGGCCGAGGGGGAGGACTGGGTGATCGAGCAGTTCGAGGTGCCGGCCTGAACGGGTTCTGATTTTAATAGGGCGTCCCGTCCTTGCGGAAATAGCTGCCGCCGCGGTACGCCATGTCGATATCGGGATAGGCGCCGCAGTCGCCTTCTGCATCGCCGGCACTGATCGCCACGAAGCTGCAATCGCTGTCCGACCGGTTCTGCAAGTGATGGCCGTTTTCCGCGCCCCTTGGCCAGGCGCAGATGTCGCCGGCTTGCAGCACGGTCTCTGCCCCATTCTCAACCAGCACGGCCTCGCCGCTCAGCATGATGAGCAGTTCGTCCACGGCCGTGTGCCAATGGCGCTGCGATGACCAGCCGCCGGGTTTGAGCACGACATGGCTCGCACCCATCTGGGAAAGCCCCGAGACCAGTGCCAGCCGGCGATACCAGCGGCCTTCGACCACCCTTGCATAAGGCTCCGGATAGCGGGAGGCGTTTGACTGGGGCAAGGCTGCTAGATCGACTCTGGGCATGGTCGCGCGCTCCGGCTTGGCTTGAACCTCGTTCTTATGCGATGAGGCACCGATGCAGGAAGTCCTCTCCGTAACCAGCCTTGCCGAAGCGCTGATCGCGTGCCCCAGTGTCACGCCTGCGGCGGGCCTCGTGTTCGATTGCCTTGAGCAGCAGCTCGTTTGCGCGGGATTTGCCGTTCACCGGGCAGTCAGCGGATCGCCGCCCGATGGCCCGGTCGAGAACCTATTTGCCATCCGTCAGGGGCCGCCCGGCAGCCGCCACTTTGCCTTTGCGGGCCACGTCGACGTCGTGCCGCCGGGCGAGGGCTGGACCAGCGCGCCTTTTGCACCCGAAATACGCCCTGCTCCCGGGGGCGATCTGCTCTACGGGCGGGGCGCGGTGGACATGAAGGGCGCGATCGCGGCGATGGTTGGCGCTTCGGCCGCCGTCCCGGCCGAAGCGGGGACGATCAGTTTCCTGATCACCGGCGACGAGGAAGGCCCCGCGCGTTTCGGCACGCTGGCCCTGCTCGATCATGTGCGGAGCATCGGCGCGATCCCCGACCTGTGCCTTGTCGGCGAACCGACCAGCGTCAACCGGCTTGGCGATACGATGAAAATCGGCCGGCGCGGATCGGTCAACATCTTCCTCGAGGTCGAGGGGCGCGAAGGACACGTCGCCTATCCGCATCTCGCGGACAATCCGCTGCCGCGCCTTGTCGCCCTGCTGGCCGAGCTTGACGCGCTGGTGCTGGACGAGGGGACGGACTGGTTTCAGGCCTCGAACCTCGAGATCACCGACATCAACGTCGGCAATCCGGCGCACAATGTCATCCCGCCCCGCGCCAGCGCCCGCATTTCGATCCGCTTCAACGACCTGCACAGCGGGGCAGGGCTGGGCGAGCGGATTGCAGGCGTCGCCGCGCGCCACGGCGCGACCGCGCGGCCGGTCATCTCGGGCGAGGCATTCCTGACGCCGCCGGGCGCTTTCTCGGACATGGTTGCCGCCGCGATTCTCGCGGAAACGGGCCTCGCGCCCGAACTGTCCACCAGCGGCGGCACCTCTGACGCGCGCTTCATAAAGAGCCTCTGCCCGGTCATCGAGTTCGGGCTGTGCAACGCGACGATGCACAAGCGCGACGAGGCAGTGGCGCTGGCCGACCTTGACGCGCTGGCCGCGATCTATCGCCGCATCACGCTTGCGGCACTGACGGGCTAGGCACGGCAAGACCGGGGAGGGGCGGCCATGAACGATGCGGTACAGAGTGCGGACGAGGCTGCTGAATCCGGCCACGGACGGCTGCAATGGCGGATTCTCGCAGGCTTCCTGCTGGGGTTGACGGCGGGGCTGATCGTGCATGCGTTTGCCCCGGACAGCGCCTGGCTGGATGTCGTCGTCACTTACGTCACTGGGCCGGTCGGACAGATCTTCCTGCGTCTTCTGTTCATGCTGGTGCTGCCGCTGCTGTTCTCCGCACTGGTGGTCGGCATTGCGGAAATGGGAGAAATTCGCGCCCTGCGCCGGGTCGGGCTGCGCACGCTGGTCTATACCGTGCTAGTCTCGGCCATTGCAGTCACGCTCAGCCTGGTTCTCGTCAACCTGCTCCAGCCGGGCGGCGGGGTCGATCCCGCGGCGGCGCGCGAGCTTCTGGCACAGGGCGGCGAAGGCGCGCGCGGCATCGTCGAGAAATCGCAAACGGCCAAGTCTGGGGTCGATGCGGTGATCGGTCTGGTGCCGTCCAATGTCGTCACCGCGATGTCAGACAACGACATTCTGGCCGTGATGTTTTTCGCCCTGTTCTTCGGCATCGGTCTGCTCATGGTGCAGACGCCGCGTACGCAGACGCTCAAGCAGGCGATCGAGGGCATTTTCGAAGTGGCGATGCGGCTGATCGGACTGGTCATCCAGCTCGCACCAATTGCTATCTTCTGTTTCATGTTCAATCTGGCGGCCCAGTTCGGGTGGGACCTGCTCGCTAAGCTCGCGGTCTATGTCGCCGTGGTTCTGCTGGCGCTGGCCTTGCAGATGTTCGGGGTGTTTCCGCTCCTGCTCGCGACGCTCGCGCGAAAGAACCCTCTCGCCTTCTTCCGCGAGACCCGCGAGGCGAGCGTCATGGCGTTCTCCACCGCTAGCTCTAACGCCACACTGCCCACCGCGCTGCGAGTTGCCGACCAGCAGTTGCGCCTGCCGCCCCAGATTGCGCGATTCGTGCTGACCATCGGGGCGACCGCCAACCAGAACGGCACCGCGATGTTCGAAGGGGTGACGGTGCTGTTCCTGGCGCAATTCTTCGGCGTCGACCTGTCGCTTCCCGATCAGCTGTTCGTGATGGTGGTGTGCATCCTGGCCGGAATCGGTACGGCTGGTGTGCCGGCCGGCTCGCTGCCGGTGATCGCGCTCATCCTTGCCGGGGTGGGCGTGCCGCCCGAAGGCGTGGGCCTGATCCTGGGCGTCGACCGTTTCCTGGACATGTGCCGCACCACGCTCAACGTGGTGGGAGACCTTGTTGCCGCGACTGTCATTTCGGCGCTGAGCCGCGGCGATACGGATTAGCGTTCGAACTCGACCGGCACGAACTGACCCAGACCACAGCCGGCACCGCGTTGCAGGCTGCCGCCATAGTTTTGCAGCGGATAGATGATGTCGGTGCTGCACAGCTGGGTGAGCGAGGTTTCATATGTGAAGCCATTGCTGCTGCTGCGCAGGCCCGGGCAATCGTACGGCAGGGTATTTCGGAAGCCGCGCCGTCCCGTGGTCTCGAAATCGATCGTCCGGTTGTCGCGCACCGGGCTCGACCTGATCGAGCGAATCGGAATGCAGCTCTGCGCCGGGCCAGTGACGCGCACGGCCGGAGCTGCCGGCCCATTGTCAGCAGTGCGATATTGCTGGGCACAGCCGGCGAGGGTGCTCGCCGCGAGCCCAATCAGGATCAGCGAAGTCGTTTTCATGGCAACTTCCTTCAAGGTTCAATTGCTTCTCCCGCCTTGCCGGGAATAACGGACGGGGTGCGCCCGCGTTCCTGAACCTTGTGTTTATAGCCGCACAGATCGACGACAGGGCAGCGCCAGCACTCGGGCGTGCGGGCCTTGCACACATAGCGGCCATGCAGGATCAGCCAGTGGTGCGCGCCGGTGCGGAACGGCTGCGGCACCTTCTTTTCCAGCCCCTTCTCGACTGCCAGCGGCGTCTTTCCCTTGGCAAGGCCGGTGCGGTTGCACACGCGGAAGATGTGCGTGTCGACGGCAAAGGTCTCCGCCCCGAAGGCGCAGTTCAGAACTACGTTGGCGGTCTTTCGTCCGACGCCGGGCAGCGCGGTAAGGAGGTCGCGGTCTGCCGGAACCTCGCCGCCGTGATCGCGGACAAGGAGTTCGGACAGCGCGATGACATTCTTCGCCTTGGTGTTGAACAGGCCAATAGTGCGGATGTGCTGGCGCAGCGCCTCTTCGCCCAGCGCGACCATCTGCGCCGGCGATTTCACGGCTCGGAACAGCGCACGCGTCGCCTTGTTGACGCCGACATCGGTCGCCTGCGCCGACAGCACCACCGCGACAAGCAGCTGATAGATGTTGCCATATTCCAGCTCGGTCTCGGGCGAGGGGTTGGCCTCTGCAAGGCGGCGGAAGAACTCAAAGATGGCCGCACGGTTCATTGGCTAAATGTTGCCGAACCAATCAGAGTGAATCGTCACCCTTTCTATCATCTCGGTTTCAACTCCGAGAGAGTTTTCCTTAAGCAAGTCGCAGAGACGATCACCATCTATCAGGTCAATCGCGATTGCTCCATCCCGCGTTGCTTCATCGGATGCTTGGCTCGTGAAATGACCAGTAGTGATGAAGAGGCCTTTATCAGCGCGCCCCTGAACAGCACCGCGAAAGTCGCGGATTTCCTTCGAACCGACGCTTCCATTCCAGCGCTTGCATTGAAAATACACTTGGAAGGACACCAAGTTCACTCTCAGAACGCCGAGTCCGTCAATCCCTCCATCGCCCGATTTCCCTCGCACCTCGACCTTTGTGAAGCCTGCTTCCCTGAGAAGGCGCTGGGAAAGGCGCTCAAAGGCACTCGGATGCATAGCGCCGAGGACAGCCAAGAGCTTGCCCTTCCAATCTTCGGAATTTTCGGGCCCCTGTTCGTCAACGTCATCAATTGGCGCTTTGGCTTCCTTGCTCGCCAAACGTTTCTGACGAGCTTTCTCTCGCTCTTCCAAATTGACTTGGTCGTAGATTGCTTGTGTCTGGCTTAGACTTGAAATTGCGGCGCCGCGCTCAGTGAGCGCCCAGACAGCTCTCGCAGAATTAATCACAGCGTTCCCACGCTTCAGATAGGTTCGTGACCAAGCAAGATAATAGTTCACGCGTGGACGGTTATCGGCACCCTTCATCTGAAAGGCTTGCTCAGCCTCCGTGACGCCCTCAATTTCAATTACCTTCTCGTCCAGCTCTTCAATAGTGGCAGACCCACCCAACGCTTTAAGCGCTTCAACGGTAACCAGCATCATTCCTGGAAGATTGGGAAGAGTCTCTGCGTCAATTTCGAACCTACGAGTCGCCATGGAACTCTCCAAAAAAATCAAAGCCCCAGCACTTGCGGCATGCCGTAGCGCCCCGCCGCCTTGCCGATCAGCCACTGGCAGGCGCGCACGGCACCCTTGGCGAAGATCGCGCGATTTTCGGCGAGGTGCGAGAGCGCTATGCGCTCATTATCGGCCAGAAAATGCACGGTGTGATCGCCTGCCACACTCCCGCCGCGCAAGGACGCGAAGCCGATGCTGCCGGGCGCCCGCGCGCCGGTAATGCCGTCACGGCCGCGTTCGCTGCTCGCCGCCAGATCGATGCCGCGTCCCTCGGCTGCCGACTGTCCCAGCAGCAGCGCGGTTCCCGACGGCGCGTCAACTTTCATGCGGTGGTGGGTTTCGCTGATCTCGATGTCCCAGTCCTCGCCCAGCTTGCTGGCGGCCTCGCGCACCAGATGGGCGAGCAGCGTGACGCCAAGCGAGGTGTTCCCCGTCTGGAGCACTGCGATGCTCTCGGCGGCGTGATCGATCAGGAAATGGTGCCGCTCCTCAAGGCCGGTGGTGCCGACCATGATCGGCAGGCCTGCGGCCACGGCGGCGTCCAGATTGGCCTCCAGCGCATGGGGGCTGGAGAAATCGACCAGCACATCGCTTTGTCGGGCGAGCGACAGCGGATCGCCGCCCCCCTTTTCAGGGGCGTCGATGCCGCCAGCCAGTTCCTCGCCCGCGTCCGCGATGGCGAGGGCAAGCGCCTGCCCCATGCGTCCCGCGCTGCCGATAATTCCGATGCGTGCCATTGCAACTCCCCAGGCTGGCGTGCTTCATGGTCGACATGAGCGTAATCCGCAACATCGTCATTCTCACCGGCGCGGGGGTCAGCGCCGAATCGGGCATCGATACGTTCCGCGGTGCCAATGACGGGCGGGGCGGCCTGTGGGAACAGCACCGGGTCGAGGACGTCGCGACGCCTGAGGCGTTCGTGAACGATCCCGATCTGGTGCACCGTTTCTACGACATGCGCCGCGCCGCCATTCAGGAAAAGCTGCCCAACGCCGCCCACCATGCCCTCGCCCGGCTCGACGCGGCGTGGCCAAAGCGCAGCCTGGGGCACGACCTGCTCATCGTCACGCAGAACGTCGATGACCTGCACGAGCGCGCGGGTGCGAGCAGCGTGCACCACATGCACGGCGAGCACCTCAAGGCCTGGTGTACCGCCTGCGACCGCCGCTCGCCCTGGAGGAGGCCGCTGATCGACCGGCCGGGCTGTCCGGCCTGCGGGGCACGGGCACTGCGTCCCGATATTGTCTGGTTTGGCGAGGTACCCTACGGCATGGACCGCATCTATGGTGCGCTGCGGACATGCGACCTGTTCGTCTCCATCGGCACCTCGGGCGCGGTCTATCCCGCCGCCGGGCTGGTTCGGCAGGCGCGCGATCTGGGCGCGGCGACGCTGGAGCTCAATCTCGAACCGTCGCAGGGGTCCGCCTGGTTCCACGAGTGCCGCCACGGCCCGGCGAGCGAAGTTGTCCCGGCGTGGGTGGACGAAGTGCTAGGCGACTGAGCACGCCCTGCAAGCCGGGTCCTTGGGGATCGTCATCGAGCGCAGTGACGGCGCGAGGCCGTCGAGCAAGTGGAGCCGTCCCCACTGCGGATCGCCCAGCGCGGCCATCCCTTCGGTGATCACACGGATCGCCTGCATCGCCGCCATCGATCCCACCATGCCCGCCATCGCGCCCAGTACGCCGTCATCGGCGCAGGTGTCGCAGTCCTCGGCATCGAATGCATCGCCCACGAAGCAGCGGTAGCAGGCCTCGCCCGGCAAGTGCCCGGCAAAATTGGCGATCTGGCCCTGGAAGCGGCCGAGCGCCGCACTGGTCAGCGGAATGCCCAGCGCAACGCAGGCGTCCGACACGGCGAGCCGAGTCGCGAAATTGTCACAGCCGTCGACTACCACGGTCATGCCCCTGAGGATCCGCGCGGCGTTACTCTCTCCAAGCCTTTCGACGACCGCGCGGATTTTCAGAGAGGCATCGAAACGGCCCACCCAGTCAGCGGCGGCTTCGGCCTTGCTGCGGCCCAGATCTGCCTCGGCAAAGATCGTCTGGCGTTGCAGGTTCGAGGTCTCGACCCGGTCGTCGTCGATGAGGGTGAGGGTGCCGATGCCAGCCGCGGCAAGATACTGGATCGCGGGGCTGCCGATGCCGCCGGAGCCCACCACCGCAACGTGCGCCTGCGTGAGTGCGATTTGTCCGGCCCCGCCAAGCTCGGGCAGCACGATGTGCCGGGCGAAACGCTCCAGACGGTCGCCGGCAAGGCTCATGCGGAGCCTGAGGCACCCGCTTCCGGCTCGCGTTCCTTGCGGAAGCCGTGCAGCCCGTGCCACCACTGTGCGGCGATCACTGCGCCCTTGGCCGGCTGCAGCATGGCAATCAGCATGATCACAGAGACCACGATCAGAATCGAGAAGATGGCCAGCAGCGAAAGCGTGGTTTCCATGCCCAGCCAGATCATCACTGGCGCCAGCAAATGTCCTGTGACAAGAATCGCAAGGTAGGCCGGAAAATCGTCGGCCCGCTGGTGCGTGAAATCCTGCCCGCAGCAGCGGCAAGTGTCCACCGGCTTGAGGAAGGCGCGGAACAGTTCGCCACCATCGCAGCGCGGGCAGCGATTGCGGATGCCGCGCAGCGCGGCCTGCACGAAAGTGGCGGGAAGGTTGGCTGGAAGAGCGTGCGCGGTCATGGCGCCGCGCTTAGAGCAATCGCCGGGCTGGCGGAAGCGCAATTGCCGCAACTGCGCGTGCGCAGCGCGAAACTCAGCTCTCCAGCTGCCGCAGCAAGCTCCGCACGTCGCCGTCCATGTCAGCATCGCGGGTGCGCAGTTCCTCGATCAGGCGGACGGCGTGGATCACCGTCGAATGGTCGCGCCCCCCGAACTTGCGGCCGATCTCGGGATAGGAACGCGGCGTCAGCACCTTGGCAAGGTACATCGCCACCTGCCGCGGCCGGACCACGGCGCGCGCGCGGCGCTTAGATGACATCTCGGTGCGGTCAACCCGGTAGAACTGGCAGACCGTGCGCTGGATCTCGTCGATGGTGATGCGTCGCCGGTTGGCCGAGAGAATGTCGGTCAGCTGCTCCTCGGCCAGCTGGAGCGAGACTTCCTGCCCCGTCAGCTGGGCATAAGCGATCAGTTTGTTGAGCCCGCCGACCAGTTCGCGCACATTGCGGTTGATGGTGCGGGCGAGGAACTCGATGACGTCGGCCGGAACGTCGGCCGGCGAGAAACGTGCAAGCCGATGCTCGAGGATCGAGCGGCGCAGCTCGATATCGGCGGCCTGGATATCGGCGACCAGCCCCATCGACAGGCGCGACAGCAGGCGCTGCTCGACGCCGTCCAGCGCCTGCGGCGCACGGTCGGCGGCGAAGACCAGGCGCTTGCCCTCGGCGAGCAGCGCGTCGATCGTGTAGAGCAGCTCTTCCTGAGCGCTGGCCTTGCCGATGATGAACTGGATGTCGTCGACCAGCAGCAGGTCGAAGCCGCGCAGCCGCGACTTGAACTCGATCATCAGATTCTGGCGCAGCGCCTGCACGAACTCGATCATGAAGCGCTCGGCCGAGCAGTAGAAGATGCGCGCGCGCGGATGGGCAGCAAGATAGGCGTGGCCAATGGCGTGGAGTAGATGAGTCTTGCCTTGTCCGGTCGCCCCCTTGAGATAGAGCGGCGAGAACTGCGGCGTTTCCGTGGCCGCCATGCGCTGCGCCGCGTTGCAGGCGAGCACGTTGGCAGAACCGGTGACGAACGTGGTGAAAGTCAGCGACGAATCGAGGCCGACCGTTCCCTGTCCCAGCGCGCCGAATTCCTGCCCGCCAAGGCTGGCGGCAGCCGTCTGGACTGGAACGCCGCCGTCGTTGGCCGGGTCCTTGTGGACGCTGCCATTGCCAAGCCTCAGCTCGGGAAGCTGGCGGCGGACCGGATGAACGGAAACGCGGACATTGCGTACGTCGGGCCGCGCGATCTTCCACGCGAGCGATAGCCGGTCGGCGAATCGGTCAGCCACCCAGTTGGCGGAAAATTCGGTCGGCAGGAACAGGTCGAGCGTGCCGGTCTCCTTGCAGAACGCGCCAAGTTGGATCGGCCGGATCCACTGACTGTAGAGTTGCTGCCCCAGATCCTTGCGCAGACCCTGGCTGATGTCGGACCAGTCCGCTGCGAAATCGAGAGCCTCCTGATCGTCCATGCCCTCTACACTCGCCTTTCCCTTGCCCGACGCCGACGAAAGCCCACTGCCAGATGTAAACCTATTCATCCGGAATCCTCTCCCGTGGGATACGACCTCAAACCACGTTGTTCGCGATGGTTGCGTCAGGGCGGCCGGTTTCGCCGATGAAGCCGTACGGCCTCACCCGCTGCGATAAATGCAGCGTGCGCCGATACGATTTCAACGATTGATGTCCCCGCCGCCGCATCACGCGACTGCCGAGCTTGTTATGAAGCTTTCCGTGAGGGGGGCAAGGCGTGGGATGGTAAAAAAAGTGAAATAAACGACCTTGACACTGAAAGGTCTTGAGAAAGCCGAGTGATATTTTCAAGTTCTTGTTATGCCAAGATAATTGCCTGGCCTGCAACGCGAATCGCGGGAATTTCAAGCGTTTCCCGCAAGCGCTTTCAAGCCTGCTGCAAGGCACAAAAAAGCCGGAGCGGAATGCGCCCCGGCTATGTTCCGTATTCGTCCCTATCCGGCTGCCTGCATCGCTGCGAATCGCAGCCGGAAAGTCTCGCTCAGAGTGAAGCGACTCGCTTCGACAGACGCGACAGCTTGCGCGACGCGGTGTTGCGATGAAGTACGCCGCGCGCGACGCCGCGCGCCAGTTCGGGCTGCGCGGCATGAAGCGCTTCGGCAGCCGCTGCCTTGTCGCCGCCGGCGATCGCCGATTCGACTTTCTTGATGAACGTGCGGATGCGGCCAAGGCGGTTGCCGTTGACTTCTGCGCGGCGCTCGTTGCGGCGGATGCGCTTGCGGGCTTGCGGCGTATTGGCCATAAATCCAGTGAACCTCTGATCTTCGCGGCGCGGCAAACCGGTTGCCGCCCATGGTGAATGTCATGCGGGATCGCAGGATCGGCTAGCCGGTCCCGCGGAAAGCGCGGCCCTTAGCGGTGCAGGGGCGAATCGTCAAGCACGCTCCACCCTGGGTGGCGCTCCTACTTCTGGCAGGCAGGGCACCAGAACGTGCTCCGCCCGCCCTGCACCATGCGTTCAACCATTCCGCCGCACGGGCAGGGCTTGCCCTCGCGGCCATAGACTTGCCATGAATGCGCGAAATATCCAAGCTCGCCGCTGGGCTGGGCATAGTCCCGGATGGTGGAGCCGCCTGCCGCGATGGCCTCGTCAAGGACGGCACGAATCGCGGGAACAAGGCGGGCGAGTGCCGCGCGGCTGACTTTGCCGGCAGCCTTGTCAGGCCGGACGCGGGCGCGGTACAGCGCCTCGCAGACATAGATGTTGCCCAGCCCGGCGACGATGCGCTGGTCGAGCAGCAGGACTTTCACGGGCGAGATCCGCTCCCTGAACGCGCGAGCCAGATGCGCGGGCGTGAAGTCGTCGCCCAGGGGTTCGGGGCCGAGCGCGGCGAGCGGCGGCCAGGTTTCGAGCGCGCCGGTATCGACAAGATCGACCGAGCCGAAGCGGCGCGCGTCGTTGAGAGCGAGGCAGTGCCCGCCCGCCGTTTCCAGAATCAGGTGATCGTGTCGCTCGATCTCGCTGGGGTCAATCCGCCATCGCCCGGACATGCCGAGATGAAACACCATGGTCTGGTCGCGGTCGGTATGGATGAGACCGTACTTGGCGCGGCGGCCGACGCCGGTGACAGTCGCCCCGGTCATCGCCTGGACGAGGCCGGGCGGAAAGGGACGGCGCAGGTCCGCGCGGCGCACCTCGGCGCGCACGATCCTGACGCCATCGAGCACACGGGCCAGCCCGCGCACTGTGGTCTCGACTTCGGGAAGTTCGGGCATGATCGTCCGCAGCCCTAGCCTAGGTGCCCGCGCGGCGCTAGGCGGGCAGGTGATGGCCTCCGCTTCTCCCCGAAACCCCGCCCGGCGCGCCTACGTCTTTCTGGCGCTCGTAATGGTGATGTGGGCGGGCAATTCGATCGTCGGACGCGCTGCCCGCGACCTGGCGGGGCCGTTTACGCTTTCCTTCGTGCGCTGGTCCCTTGCGACGATGCTCGTCGTTCCGCTCGCGGCGCGAACGCTTCGGGCCGACTGGCCGGGAATCCGACAGGGGTGGAAAGTCATCCTCGTGCTCGGCGTGCTTGGCGTCGCGACGTTCAACACCCTTCTCTACAAGGGCCTGCACTATACCACGGCCGCAAACGCGCTGCTGCTTCAGGCGGCAATCCCGGCGCTGGTGCTGCTGGCGGAGCGGATCGGCTTCGGCGTCCGGGCCAGCGTGGGCCAGGTGGTGGGTGTCGCGATCTCGACTATCGGCGTCGTGGTCATTGTTGCGCGCGGCGATCCGGGCGTGCTCGCCGCGCTCGCGCTTGGAAGGGGGGACGTGCTGATCCTCCTCGCCGTGGTGGGCTGGTCTCTTTATACCGTGTGCCTGCGTCTGCGGCCCAATATCTCGCCGGCCAGTTTCCTGTTCTGCACGTTCGCACTGGGCGCGCTGGCAATGGCGCCGATGGCCTTCGTCGAGCATGAACAGGGCGTCCACATCGTCTGGGGCCTGCCGGTCCTCGCGACGTTCGCATACGTCGGCGTTTTTCCTTCGGTCATCTCCTTCTTCTTGTTCAACCGCGCGACGGCCGATCTCGGTCCAGCCACTGCGGGCCAGGCCATCACGCTGATGCCGGTATTCGGCGCGATACTGTCGGTGGCCCTGCTCGGAGAACAGCTCGAGCCTTACCACTGGACCGGCATGGCCCTCGTGCTTGCGGGCATCGCCGCCTCTGCGCTTGCGGCGCGGCGCCTAGCGGCACTGGGAAGGCGAAACGGCGGTGGCGCCGCCGCCGGCCCGCCGCTAGAGGAGGGGCCATGAACGATACTGTCTCCTTCGGCTACCAAGAGGTCACTCCTGAGGAAAAGACCGCCCGCGTCGGTGCCGTCTTCTCCAATGTCGCGCGCAAGTACGACGTGATGAACGACGCCATGTCGGGCGGCATGCACCGCGTTTGGAAGGACCGCTTCGTGCGCCGGATCAAGCCGCAGCCGGGCGAGGAGATCCTCGACATGGCGGGTGGTACGGGCGACATCGCCTTCCGGCTGGCCGAGGCAGGCGCCGAAGTCACTGTCGCCGACATCAACCAGGACATGCTCGACGTTGGCGTCGAGCGGGCGATCAAGCGCGGCCTCGATACGCTCGTCTGGTCCTGCCAGAACGCCGAAGCGCTGCCCTTTCCGGACCGGACCTTCGATGCCTACACGATTGCCTTCGGCATCCGCAACGTGACCCATCTGGACAAGGCCCTGGCCGAGGCGTTCCGCGTGCTGAAGTTCGGCGGACGGTTCTTCTGCCTCGAATTCTCGACCACCGAGTGGCCGGGGTTCAAACAAGCCTACGATGCCTATTCGCACCACCTTGTGCCCCGGATCGGAGAGGCGATTGCCGGCGACGCGGAAAGCTATCGCTACCTCATCGAATCGATCCGCCGCTTTCCGGCCATGCCTGATTTCGCGGGGCGGATCGAAGGCGCGGGCTTCGCGAAAGTGAAAGTCGAGCCGATCCTCGGCGGGGTGGTGGCGATCCATTCGGGGTGGAAGATTTAGCAAGTGACACGTCCCGCCACGCACATCCTGCGCCTGCTGCGCTGGGGCCGGACTCTGGCCCGTCACGGTGCGCTGCGCGGGATCGAGCGCGATCCGGCGACGCCGCCGCAGGTGCGCCGGCTGTGCCGCATTGCGAGGCTTGGCACGATTCAGCCGCCAAATTCCAGCAAGGACTGGCCCGACTATGCCGGCGCGTTGCAGGCCATAGGCCCGGCCGCGATCAAGCTGGGCCAGACACTGGCGACCCGACCCGACATTGTCGGCGAAGCCGCCGCACGCAATCTGCTCAGCTTGCAGGACAGCCTTCCGCCCGTCGATTTCGCACTTATCCGGCGCGAGATCGAGACGAGCTTCGGCCGGCCGATTCCCGACCTGTTCCAGAGCATGGAGGAGAGCCCCGTCGGCGCCGCCTCCATCGCGCAGGTCCACCGCGCCGTCACCACCGACGGCAGAACGGTCGCGGTCAAGGTGCTGCGCCCTGGCATCCGCGAACGCTTTGCGCGCGATATCGAGACCTACGAGTGGGCCGCCGCGCACCTCGAGGCGCTGGGCGGCGAGGCGGGGCGACTGCGGCCCCGCGCCGTCATCGCCAACTTCCGGCGCTGGACCCTGCGCGAACTGGACCTGCGGCGCGAGGCGGCATCTGCCTCCGAACTGGCCGAGGCGATGAAGGGATTCGAGCGCTACCGCGTTCCCGGCATCGACTGGGACCGCACGACCAGCCGCGTCATGACCATTGCCTGGATCGACGGCAGCAAGATCAGCGAGCGCGGGGCGCTGATCGCTGCCGGGCACGACTTGCCCGAACTGGCGCGCCGGTTGGTGCTCGCCTTCCTCACCCAGGCGATCAGTGCCGGGTTTTTCCATGCCGACATGCACCAGGGCAACCTCTTCGTCGAGGAGGACGGCACCATCGCCGCCATCGATTTCGGCATCATGGGCCGGATCGACCGCCGCGCGCGCCAGTGGCTGGCCGAAATCCTCTACGGGCTGACCACCGGCAATTACCGCCGCGTCGCCGAGATCCATTTCGAGGCGCAATACGTGCCTTCGCACCATTCAGTCGACGAATTCGCCACCGCGCTGCGCGCCGTCGGCGAACCGATGCGCGGCAAACCGGTAAGCGAGCTGTCGGTCGGCCAGATGCTTGACGGCTTGTTTGCCATCACCCGCGATTTCGACATGCAGACCCAGCCCCACCTGCTCTTGCTGCAAAAGACGATGGTCATGGTCGAGGGGCTGGCCACCTCGCTCGATCCCGCGATCAACATGTGGGACGTCTCGGCGCCGTTCGTGCGCAGCTGGATCCGCGACGAGCTCGGCCCCGAGGCCATGCTGGCCGACCGGCTGCGCAGCGATGCCGAAACGCTGCTGCGCCTGCCCGAACTGATCCGCCGGATCGAGGACCGCTTCCCCGCCAAGGGCGGTGCGCCCGAACAGCCGCCGCTCCCTCGCGTCGAGCTGATGTGGCGGCGTAAACCGCGTGGTAACCATTGGAGCGGCACAATTCTGGCCGCGCTCGCGGGGGGAGCGGCAGTATGGGCGATCATGCAGGGGGCACTGCCCCATTAAGTAGAACGACTGATGCGCTGTGGGACCGCTTCGCCCACTGGGAGCGTTTGCCCGCGCGGCTTGCGCTGGTCGCGCTCGCCGTGATCCTGCTCAGTTCGATGCTGGCCCCGATCAATGCCGGCAAGTCCACACTCAACACCCGCGGCTTCGTCGAGAACATCGTCAGCGAGGAGGGGCCGGGCCGCGCCCGCGACGATGACCTTGCGCTCTATGACAAGGCGACCGAACGGATTGCAAAGGGCGAAAATTATTACGATTTCATTGCCGAGGAACACCGAGCGGCGGACTACCCGCTTCGCCCCGGCCTTGCGGTGCGCCTGCCGACGCTGGCTTACCTCAATGCTTGGCTTGGCACCGCGGGCCAGCTCGCCGCCTCGATCGCGCTTCTGATCGCGGCGATCTGGGCCTGGTGGCGCCGCCTGCGCGAGGAACCGGGCGGCCGCCAGAAGCTGGCGCTGGCGATGTCGTTCCTTGTCCTGGGGCTGAGCCTGGGCCTCAACCGCTATTTCTTTGCCCTGCACGAGCTATGGTCCGGCATGCTGCTCGCGCTGGCATTTGCGCTGCACCGGCCGCTTGTGGGCAAGTGGGGCGCTTCGCTTGCCGTCGCCGCACTGGCGTTGGCGATCCGCGAGCATGCGCTGCCGTTTGTCCTGCTCATGGCGGCACTGGCGTTCAACCGCCGCAGCTGGCGCGAAGGCGCGGCGTGGAGCGGGCTGGCGCTGGCATTCCTTGGCCTGCTGGCGCTGCACCTGCACATTGTTGCGGGCCATGTCCTGCCGACTGACCGAACAGGGGCGGACTGGCTGGCGATGCGGGGGTTCTCCGGCTGGCTGTCGAACGTCGTGCTCACCAGCAATTTGCGCTTCCTGCCGCACTGGCTGGCGGGACCGCTCGTGGTCCTGGCGATCCTCGGCTGGACTGGCTGGCGCACGCCGGCGGGCGAGTTCGGGACGTTCCTCTATACAGGATACGGGGTGGCCTTCATGGTCGCGGGCCGTCCCGACAACTATTACTGGGGTTTCATGGTTTCGCCCACGATCTTCGCCGGGCTGGCCTTCGCGCCGATGGCGCTGCGCTCCCTGTTGCGCACGGGGTTTGCTCCTGCAACGGCGCACGCCCAGCCCGCAAACTGATTGCACACCGTGAGATCGCAGGGCACAAGCGGCTTCGTGATGGGTCCGCGCATTCTCCTCATCGTGGGCGGCGGTATTGCCGCCTACAAGTCCTGCGAACTCGTCCGCCTGATCCGCAGGGGCGGCGGCGAGGTGACATGCGTGCTGACGGAGGGCGGGTCGAAGTTCGTCACGGCCATGGCACTCGCCGCGCTGTCGGAAAACCAGGTTCACACCACGCTTTGGGATCTCAAGAACGAAGTCGAGATGGGGCATATCCAGCTGTCGCGATCGGCCGATCTCATCGTCGTTTGCCCGGCGACAGCCGATCTCCTCGCCAAGATGGCGGCCGGCATTGCCGACGATCTGGCGACCACGCTGCTCCTTGCCTCGGACAAGCCAGTCATGGCCGTGCCTGCGATGAATGTTCGCATGTGGCAGCACGCCGCGACGGTCCGCAATGTGGAGACCCTGCGCCAGTCGGGCGTTTATGTCATGGACCCGGCGGAAGGCGCGATGGCCTGCGGTGAGTTCGGCCCCGGGCGGCTGCCCGAACCGGCGGACATCTGGTACCAGATCGCGGCCTTCCTTGATGTCGATCCCGGCGAGCAGCCGCCGCAGGCCTTGCAACATGCGGGCTACGAATTGCCGGTCCCCGCAACTGCGCTGCCGCAAGCGACGGAAGAGGGCCACTTCCCAGTCGAATACGATCCCGACGAACCTCAGGAAATGGCGGAGACGGGCCTTGGCGGGCTTTCTGCCTCGCTGATCCGGCGCGGCAAGCGCAAGTTGCAGCACCTGCTGGGCGACGGACCGGCCCATGACGGCGGCGGGGAAGATTTTCCGCCTGAACCGCCGGTGTTCCATTCGACGTTTGGCGGCGAGGATTTGCCTTCCTTCGAAGGCATCGAGCAGGACGCTCCCCCGATACCGCTCAATCTCGACAGTCCGCTTCTTTCGAAAAAGGGCGGTGCGCGCGGTGCGCCGCCGACCGATCCTGACGCGATCAACCACACAGTCTCGCCGCATGGGGACGGGGCGGCACCGGAGCCGTTCGAGAACGGCGATGCCGCCGGGGCGAACGACCTGCTTGCCGATCAGCCCGATTTTGCCGACGAGCCTGAGCACCGGCCGCTGTTCGGCAGGCACGTGCTGGTCACGGCTGGCCCGACGCACGAGCCGATCGATCCGGTGCGCTACATCGCCAACCGCTCATCCGGAAAGCAGGGCTTTGCCATTGCCGCCGCCGCCGCCGCGGCAGGTGCGCGCGTGACGCTCATTTCGGGACCTGTCCACTTGCCCACGCCGCCCGGCGTCGACCGCATCGATATCGAAAGTGCACGCGACATGGCCGAGGCTGTGAAATCGTCGCTCCCCGCCGACGTTGCGATCATGGTTGCCGCCGTGGCAGACTGGCGCACCGACAACGTGGCGCAGGAAAAGATCAAGAAGCGCGGTTCCGCGCCGCCTGCCCTCTTGCTGACCGAGAACCCCGACATCCTGGCTTCTGTTTCGTCCAGCCCGAAGCGCCCCAGGCTCGTCATCGGCTTTGCGGCAGAAACCGAGCAGGTGCTCGATCACGCCGCCGACAAGCGCAAGCGCAAGGGCGCTGACTGGATCGTGGCCAACAACGTATCCGGCCCGCCGGGGGAAAGCGTCATGGGCGGCGAGACCAACACCGTGCACATCGTGACGGCCAAAGGGGTGGAGAGCCTGCCCGAGCTGCCCAAGGACCTTGTCGCGCGCGCGCTCATCGAAAGGATCGCGGATGAGCTTGCCTGACACGGTACCGGTGCTGGTCAAGCGCCTGCCGGGCTCCGAGGGCCTCGCGCTGCCCGCCTATGCCACCGAGGGCGCAGCGGGCATGGACGTTCTCGCGGCGGAGGACTTAATCTTGCCGCCGGGCGGCCGCCATGCCGTGGCGACCGGCCTCGCCGTGGCAATCGCGCCGGGCTATGAAATTCAGGTGCGGCCGCGTTCGGGCCTTGCGCTCAAGCACGGGGTCACAGTCGCCAATGCGCCGGGCACCATCGATTCCGACTATCGCGGCGAAGTGCGGGTGATCCTCGTCAACCTCGGCGATGCCGCGTTCGACATCCGGCGCGGAGACCGCATTGCGCAGCTTGTCCTCGCGCCGGTGGTGCGGGCAAGCTGGCTGGCGGTGAGCGAACTGGATGAGACACAGCGAGGCGAAGGCGGGTTCGGCTCGACTGGCGGAGTGGTTTCGCTGGGCAACTGAACGCCGGGCGCAAAGAAATAGGGCGGACCCGCGCCTGCGGATCCGCCCCAATGCAACATCAGGATCGACCGGTCAGTCCCGGCGCTTCTTTTCCGGCGCCACCGAAATCCTGACAGTCTCGCCTGAATTGCCGGGGAAGCCGGTAAACATCGCCTCAACCAGATTGGGGACCACATAGCCAAGTCGGTTCGATGACGAAACGGCCTCCGCTTTGCCTTCGAAAAGGCGTTGGCCATCGGCCTTGCGATCGATTTTCAGATCGATGCCACTGGTATAGACAGTGTAGCTTTCAACGCCGCCATCGAACCACGGATCATACCAGCCATAGCCCCACGGGCGCCCGAAATAGGGGCGGCCCCAGTACCCGCCGCCGCTCCAGTACGGGCTGCCCCAAGCGCCGAAGCGGCCATAGCCGCCGTACCACGGGCTGTAGAACGGATCGCGAAAACCGGTCGAGCGGACGCGTTCCCGGCCCTTGTCAACGCCGTAGTCGAAGCGGGCGATCAGCTGCGCCTGCTCGGGCGGGGCGATTGTATAGCCTACTTGCGCCAGCCGCGCCTCGACAAGGCGGGCATAGTTCGAAAACTCGATCCCGCCAGCCATCGCCGGATCATCGGCGACAACGGCGATCGTCTGCCCCTGCGGCGGCGGCAGCTGCGACTGGAAGCGCGAGACCTTGGCATTGAACGGCGAGGCGCAGGCGGCAAGGCCCAGAAGCAGCGCGCCTGCGACTGCCACCCTTGCCTTCCCGATCCGCGCAAAATGATATTTCAGCATGTTTTTCTCTCCGCGTCGGGCGGTCGCCGGCATGAAATGCGGGCGCGGAATGGCCGCCACCTATCTGAATGTGACATTGGCCTAGTCCGTTCCCGCTGAATAGGGGTTGAATGGAGGCACGGATAAGATAGCCCGTTCAAGGCTTTAGCCGGCCGTTGGCTCCATTCGGGACAACGTGGCGAGGGCGGCCGACCCGTTGCCCGTTCAGAAGCGGACCAACCCCAGCGCCTTGTAAGCCGCGTCAAGCGTCGGGCGGGCCAACTCGCGCGCCTTCAGCGCGCCCTTGGCAAGGATCGCGTCGAGCGATTCGCGGTCCTGTCGAAGCTCGACGAAGCGGGCGTTGATGGGCGCCAGACGCTCAACCAGAAGCTCGCCCAACGCCGGTTTGAAGGCGCCGAAGCCCTGTCCCGCGAACTGCCCGAGCACCGCCTCGACGCTGGTATCGGCCATCGCGGCGTAGATGCCGACGAGGTTCGCCGCCTCGGGCCGTCCGGCAAGTCCGTCCTTGTCGGACGGAAGCGGTTCGGGATCGGTTTTCGCCTTCTTCACTTTCTGCATGATCGTGTCGGCATCGTCGGTCAGGTTGATGCGGCTCATGTCGCTCGGATCGGACTTGGACATCTTAGCCGATCCGTCGCGCAAGGACATGATGCGCGCGGCTTCGGGCGGGATGATCGGATCTGGTAGCGTGAAGACGGGCGCGTCCTCTGATGCGAAGTCGTTATTGAATTTCTGCGCGATGTCGCGCGCCAGTTCCAGGTGCTGCTTCTGGTCCTCGCCTACCGGCACGTGCGTCGCCTGATAGAGCAGGACGTCGGCGGCCTGGAGCACCGGATACGTGAACAGCGCGATGGAGGCGCCCTCGCGGTTCTTGCCCGACTTGTCCTTGAACTGCGTCATCCTGTTCAGCCAGCCCATACGCGCCGTGCCGTTGAGCAGCCATTGCATTTCGGCATGGGCCGGAACCTGCGCCTGGTTGAACAGCACCGAACGGTCAGGATCAATACCGCAGGCCACCAGCGCCGCGACCATCTCGCGAGTCGCGGCTGACAGCTCGGCCGGATTGTGCGGCATCGAGATGGCGTGGAGATCGGCCAGGAAGAACAGGCAGTCGTATTCGTCCTGCATGCGCACCCAGTTGCGGATCGCGCCGAGATAGTTGCCGAGGTGGAGATTGCCCGTGGGCTGGATGCCGGAAACGACGCGCATGATCACTGGACCTTCAGGATATCATCGTCCGCCTTGCTGGGGCGGGGTCGGCGGCGCCTTAGCTGGGCGATGAGGTCCTTGTCGAGCGCGCCGACCAGCCAGGCCGCGCCGAAGAACACCGTCATGCCAAGCCCGACCAGCACGGAGAGCGACCAAACCCGCTCGATCACGCTGCCGCCATAGCGATCCGCCATCGTCGGCAAGACCCACCACAGTGCGGCGCTCATCGCAGCGGTGGCCACGATCTGGCGCGCGACGCGGCCCGCCAGCCTGGCGGTGAAGTGGAACCAGCCGCGCGCGTGGAGGATGGCGTAAAGCAGCAGGCAGTTGAGCGTCGCCGAAGCCGCCGTCGCGCCCGCCAGCCCGACGATGCCGTAGCGGTTCACGACGTACAGGTTCACACCCACGTTGAAGATCAGCGAGACCAGTGCCGTCCACACCGGGGTGCGGGTGTCCTCGCGCGCGAAGAAGCCTGGGTTGAGGATCTTGACGATGACATAGGCCGGCAATCCCGCCACCAGCGCCATGACGATCTGGGCCATCAGCGCGCCGTCCCCGGCAGTGAACTTGCCACCCACGAAGAACGCAGCGCAGAATGCAGGCGCGCAGATGGCGAGGGCGGCGGCAGACGGTAAAGTCAGCAGCGTGGCGATCTCGAAGGCATTGCCTTGCAGCCGCTGCGCCTCGCGCGCGTCGCCCTGGTGGATGTGGCGCGACAGCATCGGCAGGATCGCGGTGCCCAGCGCAATGCCGACAATGCCGAGCGGCATCTGGTTCAGCCGGTCGGCGAGCTTGAGCAAGGTGAGCGAGCCTTGCGGCAGCGATGTCGCGAAGAATGTGTCGACCAGCTGGCTGATCTGGTAGATGCCGGCGCCGAACGTAGCGGGCAGGATCAGCATGCCTAATCGCCGCACTTCGGGCGTCAGGCGCGGCATCTGGATTTTCAGGCGCACGCTGGCGCGCCTTGTTTCCCACCACAGGTAGAGAAACTGCGCGAGCCCGGAGAGCGATACGGCGGCAGCAAGATAATGCACCACCACTTCGTCGTTGCCGCTGCTCCCCCGCTCCCACGATCCGAGCAATACGCCGCTGATCAGGAACACGTTGAGCAGGACCGGCGCAAGGGCGCCGGGGCCAAAGCGTGAGCGCGCGTTGAGCAGGCCTGAAAGCATCGCCACCAGGCTTATGAAGAAGAGGTAGGGAAACGTTACCCGGCTGAGCAGGACCGAAAGCTCGAACTTGCCAGGGACTTCGGCGTATTCCCGCGCCAGCAGCCATACGATGCCCGGCATGGCCACCATGCACAGCGCACTGAACGCGAGCAGGATCCAGATGAACACCGACAGCACGTCGTCGGCGAACTTCTCGGCCGCATCCTCGCTGCCCGGCTTGCCATCATGGCCATGCAGCGCGCGCGAATAGAGCGGCACGAAGGCGACCGAGAACGCGCCTTCCGCAAACAGGCGGCGGAAGGTGTTTGGCAGCGTGAAGGCAAGCTGGAACGCGTCGGCGGCAAGGCCCGCGCCCAGCAGCCGCGCCAGCAGCATGTCGCGGACAAAGCCGAACACGCGGCTGATCGCGGTCAATCCGCCGATCGTGCCGACATTTCTGATGAGGCTCATGGGCGGGCGGGGCTCACGGGCTGGCCGGGCTCATGTGCGGCTCGCGGCCGCTCAGGCGTTGCCGGCCGGCTGCTCGTCCTGCGCCTGCTGCGCGGCGGCAAGCTGCTGGAGGTAGAGCCCGTTGAAATCGACCGGCTCGAGCAGGAGCGGCGGGAAGCCCGCGTCGCGCACAGCATCGGCAACCACGCGGCGCGCGAAGGGAAACAGGATGCGCGGCGCTTCGGCATAAAGGAAGGCGTGCTGGTTGGGCTCATCGAGATTACGCATGCCGACGAGGCCGCAGTAAGACAGATCGACGACGTAGGCGGTGCCGGCCTCGGCACGCGCCGTCAGCACGATCTTCAGCTCGACTTCATGGACTTCCTCGGCGATTGGCTTCGCCGCGATGTTGAACTGGATGTCGACCTGCGGTCCGTCCTGCCACTGGTAGCAGGCTGGCGCATTCGGGTTCTCGACCGAGAGATCCTTCACATACTGCGAGATAATCCCTGCGGCAGGCGCCGTATCCTCGCCATTGGGTTCGGCCGTATCCAGCCGGGTGATGATATTGCCGTCGTCGTTGGCATCGGCCATGGTCAGATAATCCTGCGTCGATAGGGGTTGAGTTCTTGCTTGCGGGCGCGCCTAGCACTGCCTTGCGCGGGCAGCAATGGCCCGGCGCTTTGGCCCTTGTGGCTCCTGTGCTGGGTTGCAGCGCGACCAGTATGCATCGGAGCACCGAAAAAATTGCCCGGACGGGCTGTAAAAGCGTTGTTCATTTGTCAACCTTACCTATCTGAGGCAGGATGCATGGCAGATGGTGGCCATTCGCGGCGGTTCGCGCCGTCCGCATGGTGCATCCGCCGGTACGGCCGCCGGTCCGGGCGGCGAAGGATGGAACTCTGGCGTGACTGTTGAAATTGTCATCCTCGCAATGATCGCGGCCTTTCTGGGCCTGCGGCTCTATTCCGTGCTTGGCCGGCGTGCCGAGCATGAGGAGGAGCCGATTGCAGGGCGTTTCGACGCCAATGCCAAACCGGGCAACGGTGCCGGTCTTTCCGCCCCCCCGGCCTTGGGACAGCCTTCTGATCGCAATAATGCGCCTAATGGCAATGCAGCGCGCGATCTTCCGCTGCTGTCACCGGTGGTCGAACGCGAACTGCGCGCCATCGCCGCTGCCGACCGCCGGTTCGATGTGCTGACCTTCGTTCAGGCTGCGCGCGGCGCCTATCGCATGGTGCTTGAAGCGTTTTGGCGCGGCGACCGCGAGGAGCTTCGTCACTTGTGCGACGAAGACGTTTACCAGGGCTTCGCCGCCGCCATCGACGCACGCGAGGCTGCGGGTGAGACGATCGATAACCGGCTCGTCCGGATCGAGGAGGTATCCATCGCAGGCGCTGAGTATGCCGCGCCTTATGCGCGCATCACGCTGCGCTTCCGGTCGGACATTGCTGCCGTCACGCGCAATGCCGAGGGGCTCGTCGTCGCCGGATCGCTCGATGACGCGGTCGAGGCGGTCGATGTCTGGACCTTCAAGCGCGATGTCACCTCGTCCGATCCTGACTGGCTGCTCGACGAAACCGACGAAGGCTGACGGTGGGACGGGGCTGACGGTGAACTGGCGGGGGTTGCGCCTGCTGGCAGGCGTTTTCCTGCCCCTGGCGCTGGCCGCCTGCGGGCGGATCATCCCGTTCCCTGAGACGCCCCCGGCGCCGCCAACCACTCCTATTCTCCCCCAGGCGAACGCCGTGATGTTGGGCCTGCGCGAAGGCCCGGCCATCAGCGGACTGGGGCTTCGTCCCGAAAATGCGGTTGCCGCGCTCGAATCGTTCCGGCTGTCGTGCCCGCGCCTGACCTCGCGCAGCGACGCCAGCGGGCTGACGCGGGGCGATGACTGGAAACCGTCGTGCAGCGGCGCGGCGGACTGGCCGGTTTCCGACGCGCCTGCCTTTTTCGATCGCCATTTCGAGACCGCTCGCGTTGGCGCCGGACAGTCGGTGGTCACCGGCTATTACGAACCCGAAATCGCCGGCGTGCGCACCCGCCAGCCCGGTTTTGACGTCCCGGTGCTGGGCCTCCCGCCGGACCTGACGCGTGGCTGGCCAGACGAGGTGCCGCCCTCTGAGCGGACCGGAACCCCGCCGCTTGGCCGGATCGCAGAAGGTGGCCGTTTCGTGCCCTATCATGACCGCGCGGCGATCGAGGACGGCGCACTCGCCGGGCGAGGCCTCGAGATTGCCTGGGCGGCCGATCCGGTCGAGTTTTTCTTCCTCCAGGTGCAGGGCTCGGGCCGGCTGCGCGCGCCTGATGGAACCGTGGTGCGGATCGGCTATGCCGGCACCAACGGCCAGCCTTATGCCGGCATCGGCGCGATCATGCGGACGCGGGGCCTGCTGGGCGAAGGGCCGGGCAAGTACCCCGGATCGATGCAGGGGATCATGCGCTATCTTCGCGAGCATCCCGAGGACGGCCGCGCGCTGATGCGTGAGAACAGGAGCTGGGTGTTTTTCCGTGAGCTGACCACGCCGGACCTGAGCACAGGGCCGCCCGGCGCACTGGGCGTGCCGGTGCGCGAGCGGATCACGCTTGCTGCCGATCCGCTTTACGTCCCCCTCGGCGCGCCGGTCTGGCTGACGGTGGACCGGCCTGAAGCGAACGGGCTTTGGATTGCGCAGGATACCGGCGGCGCGATAAAGGGCGCCAATCGCTTTGACAGCTTCTGGGGCAGCGGCGAGGCAGCGCGCACCATTGCCGGCGGCATGAGCGCGCGCGGCTCGGCATTGGTGCTGCTGCCCAAGGGCACGCTCGGCCGCCTCGGCATCCGGTGAGCCGCAAGTTGTCCCAGAGCGAGCGCGCCCTGTGGGACCGCGTGGCGGCAACTGTCGAGCCGATCCGAAGGGTTTCGCGCAATCCGCCCCTGAACGATGCGCCGCTCCGGCCGGAAGGCGTGCGGGTGAAGGTGCCTCCCGCAAGGGTGGTCGTCGTGCCTGACGACCCCGGGCGACGCACGTCCGATCGCAAGCTGCCTGAGAGTCACGGACTTGATGCCGGGTGGGACCGAAAACTGGCGCGCGGCACGGTCGAGCCTGATTTCACGCTCGATCTGCACGGCGCGTCGCTTGATGCGGCGCACGTCCGGCTCGATCACGGGCTGGCGCTCGCGGCGGCGCAGGGCGCGCGTGTGGTGTTGCTGGTCACCGGGCGGGCTCGTCCCGGACAGGATAACGGGGTGGCCGGATCGCATGGCCGCAGCGAACGGCGCGGTGCGATCCGGGCCAAGTTTCTCGACTGGCTGACGGCCGGGCCGCATGCCGCCCGGATCGCGGCAGTGCGGCCCGCCCACCCACGCCATGGGGGAGCCGGCGCGGTTTACCTCGTGCTCAGGCGCAATCGCTGAGCCTGACGGCTCACGCCGGAGAGCGCCGCTCTGCCAGCCTCCCGATGCGGTCCTTGAGCATCAACTTCAGCTTCTTGAGCCGCCCGATCTCAAACGGATCGGCAAAGCGCCGCGACTGCGCGCTGCGCAGCCGGTCGTCGAGCTGCTGGTGGCGTTCCATCAGGCGGTAAACGAGATTGGACATCGGTATTTATCCCTTCGAACTGGATTTATGTTCGATCGGATGTGCCGACGCGGGGGCCCGGTGGAGGGGGGACAGGACTGTCCGGACCCGGTGCATCGGCAACATCCGATGCGGTCCGACATCACGCGCCGCTCTGCTCTCAGGAAGCCAGTGCGACGCGCCAGAGGGGCCCGGCCCGCAAGACGCAACTTATGCCGGCCGCAGGCGAATTCAAGATCAATGGTGCGTCAAATTGTCGCAGCGCGTTAACGTTTTGCGCTGCGCTGTCCCGGCGCAGGACGGCGCCTTCTGAGCTGGTGCGCTGGTCTCCGGCAAGGGGTAACACGTCAGCATGACCGACGAATCCCGATCCTCCGCCCTGCGCCTTTCGATTGCCGTCGCCGCAGCGGCGCTCGCGACTTTCACGCCCAACGGCGCGCCGGCGCAGACACCGGCCAGCGCGCCGCCCTATACAGTCGTGGAGACGGGGCGCAGCTATGACCGGCTTCAGGACGCGATCAACGCCATCGGGCAGGGCAGCGGGACGATCCGCTTTGCTCCGTTCCGTTTCCAGGATTGCGGCGTGCAGGAGGCAGGCTCGATCACCTATCAGGCCAGCGTCCCTGGTCAGGCAGTGCTGGACGGCGTCGCGTGCGAAGGCAAGGCGGCGCTGGTTCTGCGCGGCCGGGCAGCGCGCGTCGAAGGCATGGTGTTCTCCGGCATTCGTGTGTCCGACCGCAACGGCGCGGGCATCCGGCTCGAACGCGGCGGCCTCGAGGTGACGCAGAGCTGGTTCAAGGACAGCGAGCAGGGCATCCTCACCGGCGACGATCCCGACGCGGCCATTGTGATCGAGAAATCGACCTTCACCCGGCTCGGCACCTGCGAAGGCGGCGGGGGCTGCGCGCACTCGGTCTATACCGGGGACTATGGCTCGCTGACCGTGCGCAGCAGCCGATTCGAGGCCGGGCGGGGCGGGCACTACCTCAAGTCGCGTAGCGGAAATGTCACCATCCGCGACAACAGCTTTGACGATTCGGGTGGCCGCGCCACCAACTACATGATCGACCTTCCCGCCGGTTCGGCCGGAGAGATCGCGGGCAACTGGTTCGTGCAGGGCCGCAACAAGGAAAATTATTCCGCGTTCATCGCTGTCGCCGCCGAGGGCAAGAGCCACTCTTCGGCTGGCCTCGCGGTGCGGGGCAACGATGCCCGTTTCGCACCCGGCGTAAGCCGCGAAAGCACGTTCGTGGCGGACTGGTCGGGCGATGCGCTTGCCATCGGCACGAATGCGCTAGCGGCCGGAATCAAGCGGTCGGACAGGCGCTAACCCTCAGAGCAAGTGCCCCGTCCGGTCGCGCTTGGTTTCCAGATAGCGCGCGTTGTGCGGGTTGGGCGGCAACTGGTGCGGCACACGCTCGGCGATCTCGACGCCCTGCGCGGCCAGCGCCTCGACCTTCGCGGGATTATTGGTCATCAGCCGGATCGCGTGGACGCCGAGCAGTTGCAGCATCCGCGCCGCCACCGGAAAGTCGCGCGCCTCGGTCGGCAGGCCGAGCCGGTTGTTGGCATCTACCGTGTCAAAACCCTGGTCCTGGAGCCGGTAGGCGCGCAGCTTGTTGATGAGGCCGATGCCGCGCCCTTCCTGCCGAAGATAGAGCAGAACGCCCCAGCCGCCCTGTGCCGCTTCGCCTGCCATGGCTTCGAGTGCGGCGCTCAACTGCGGCCCGCAATCGCACTTGAGACTGCCGAGGATGTCGCCAGTGAGACACTCGGAATGGAGCCGGACCAGCGGGGCGCGATCCCCATCCTGCCGCCCGATGACAAGAGCGACATGCTCGCGCAGGTCATCAGTAGAGCGGAACGCGACGATTTCTGCATCCTCGCAGGCAAGGACCGGCAGCCGCGCGCGGGTCGCAATTGTGAGGTGATTGGCGTTCTTCCACTGCGCCAGGTCACCAGGTTCAAGTTGCTGCGCTTCGACTGCGGGTTCCGGATCGATCAGGAAGGCCGGCAGCACCCCAGCCAGCCGGGCCAGTTCCATGGCGACCGCGGCGGCGGCTTCATCGGGAATCGGTTCGGCCAGGAACGGTCCCTTGAGCGGATAGAGCAGATCGAGCGCCGGATCGGCGATGGCGCGCGCCAGATCGAGGTCGAACGGCTCCGCGCCCCGGATCAGCACCGGCGCATGCGGCGTCGCCGCCTCGCGCTGGTTGGCGAGCTTGAGGGTGACCGCGCGGGCGGCCGATATCAGCATCCGCCCCGACGTGGCGGACCTGGCGGCAAAGGCAGTTTCGGCCGGGAGCAGCGCCGCGCCCGCACCGATGCGGATCGGCCAGCCGTGGCGCAGCGCGTCGATGGCGAGCGCAACGCGCCGGGTGGCGGACGGGCCGGCGCTCACAGCGAGAACTCGGTGATCAGCGGCACGTGGTCCGATGGCTGCTCCCAGCGGCGCGTTTCCTCGACGAAGCGGTGGCTGCGCGTCTGTGCCGCCAGTTCAGGCGAGGCCCACATGTGATCGAGCCGCCGCCCCTGGTCCTTTTCGCGCCAGTAGGAGCGGTATGACCACCACGAATAATTGCGCTCCGGCGCCGGGATGTGCTTGCGGCCCAGATCAACCCAGCCGTGCGCGTCGGTCAGGCGGCCGAGCGTTTCCACCTCGACGGGGGTGTGGCTGACGACCTTGAGCAGCGCCTTGTGATCATAAACGTCGCAATCGAGCGGCGCGATGTTGAAATCGCCGACAAGCAACGTCGGCCGGTCGATTCGTTCTGCCCAACGGGTCATACGCTCCAGAAAGTCGAGCTTCTGGCCGAACTTGGGATTGGCCTCGCGGTCAGGAAGGTCGCCGCCGGCGGGGATGTAGACGTTCTCCAGCAGCATGCCCTGTCCGGGGCCAAGGAGCTCAACGCCGATGTGCCGCGCCTCGCCGTTGTCCTGCCAGTCATGCCGGCCAAGCTCGCGCAGGGGAATGCGGCTTACCGTCGCGACGCCGTGATACCCCTTCTGGCCATGTACGGCGCGGTGGACATAGCCCATCGACTCGAACGCTTCGTGCGGGAACAGGTGCTCGGCGCACTTGATCTCCTGCAGGCACAGGACATCGGGCGACTGCTCCGAAAGAAAGCGCGCGACCTGCTCGATCCGCAGGCGGACGGAGTTGATGTTCCAGGTGGCGATGCTGACCATGGCGCGGCGTTAGCGGCTGGCAGGGCAAAGCGAAACCCCCGCGTAAAGGCTGGTGTCGCCGGTCCACCGGCGCCAGGCAAAGGAAAACCCTCGTCCCGGGGGCAAGGGGGGACGAGGGTTCCTTTGAGCGTTCGTCACGCTTCGGCAGAGCGACCAACCAGGAGGCGCGGGCAACAGGGGGGAAACCCGCCTCAAGCCGCTCTGACCCTTCCTATTTAGACCTTTTCGGCTTTCTGCCAAGTGAACAGGGCTGTCAGGAGTGTCGCAACTTGTCGCATTGCAGGCACGTCACGCGCTCACGCGTGGCCTCTCATCGACGGGGCGAACGACGCGGATCATTCCACCTGAACGTATTGTCGGGAACGCCGACTCCGTACTGCTGGTCGGACAGGCGAATCGTCGTTCGCCGGTTCTGCGAGTCGAGTGCGACCCAGCTGGTAAGCTCCAGTCCGCCCGGGGCCGAGGACTTGCGGACGAAGATAAGAGTGATGACGCCGTATTCGGGGTGCGAGCGATCGCGCACCTCGATGCTGACCACGTCGGGGTTGGAAGTCGGCTGCAAGGTACCATAGCGCGCGACATCGCGAGTCGGGTCGAGCAGCGCGCCCAGCGGGCTGTTGCGAATCGGCCAGCGCTGCACTTGCGCAACTTCATAATCGATCATGGTGAGCGAGGCGCCGTCCGCCACGATGAGCAGCGGCACGCCCTTTTCGTACTGAAACCGGATCTTGCCGGGCCGCTTGAGGGTGAGGACGCCGGAAACGCGCTGCCCGTTGCGATCGGTCTGGGTGAAGTTGGCGCGCATCGTCGAGATGCCCCGCAGGGCAGCAACGACCTGATCGAGCGAGGGCGAGGCGGCGGAAGCCTGAGCGATTGCAGGTGTCGTCGCGCCCGGCGAGAGGCCAGCAGAAACGCAAAGCGCAGCCAGAACGGCCGCGCTTGCTGTCTTGCCGATAAAACGGCGTCTAAAGTTCATGATGTTCATGGCCTCCGCACGTAACGGTCCAGCCTTGAACGGGCAGTGAACCTTACTTGATCTTCGCTTCCTTGAACTCGACATGCTTGCGCACGACGGGATCGTACTTGCGAAAGCTCATTTTCTCGGTCGTGTTGCGGGGATTCTTCTTCGTGACGTAGAAAAAGCCGGTGTCGGCCGAGGAGACCAGCCGGATCTTGACGGTTGCGGGCTTCGCCATGACGCTATCCTGTATCCAGTTGGGGCCGGCAATCTGGCCCGAACGCATTATCGGTAAAACGACGAGAGCGGCGAAAGTCGCCGCCCTGCACGGCGCCGCCCATGAGGCAGGGCGGGGGATAAGTCAAGGTGCGGGAATGTGCGCTCAGGCTGGAAAATCCGGAATCGGCCCCACCACCTCGAAGCGCTCCTTCGCCGGTTCGTGGCCAAGCGGCGGAAAGTCGAGCGGCGCCTCGTCCACGTGCGTATCGGGCAGGCGGTCGAGCAAATCGCGGATCAGGGTCAGCCGCCCGCGCTTCTGGTCGTTGAAATCGACGACTGTCCACGGTGCATGGGGCGTGTGGGTGGCGGCCAGCATCTCTTCGCGCGCCTTGGTGTAGTCATCGTATTTCTCTCGCGCGGCCAGATCGATTGGCGAGAGCTTCCAGCGCTTGAGCGGATCTGCAAGCCGCTCGGCAAGGCGTTCCTCCTGCTTGTCCTGATCGCACGCCAGCCAGTACTTGAACAGCAGCACGCCGTCATCGACGAGCAGCTTCTCGAAGGCGGGCGCATCGCGCAAGAATGCGGAAACCTGCGCCTCCTCCGCAAAGCCCATCACCCGCTCGACCCCGGCGCGGTTGTACCAGCTGCGGTCAAATAGCGCGATCTCGCCCTTGCACGGCAAGTGCGCGGCGTAGCGCTGGAAATACCACTGGCCCTGTTCTGCCTCGCTCGGTTTGGAAAGCGCGACGATATGGCACTGGCGCGGATTGAGCACGTCGGCGATGGCGTTGATTGCGCCGCCCTTGCCGGCGGTGTCGCGCCCTTCGAACAGCACGACGATCCGCGCGCCCGTGGCCGCCGCCCAGCGCGCCATGGCGACCAACTCCTCTTCCATCGGCGCGAGTAGCGCTTCGTAATCCTTGCGTTTCAGCTTGCCCATGGCCTTCCCTTTCCGGCTGGCATCATGCCCGCGACAGCAGCACGACCGCGAGGATGCCCGCCGCGATGCGGTACCACGCGAAGGGTGCAAAGCCGGCCTTGCTGACATAGGCGACGAACATGCGAATCACTGCCAGCGCGACGACGAACGACACGGCGAACCCCACCGCGATCTCGCTCCAACCGACAGGGCCGGTGCCGGCGGCAAGCGCCTCACGGCTGCCCCAAAGCTCCAGCGTCGTCGCGCCCAGCATCGTCGGGATGGCGAGGAAGAAACTGAACTCGGCCGCTGTCCGCCGGTCGATGCCGATGGCGAGCGCACCCATGATCGTCGCGCCGGAACGGCTAACGCCCGGCACCATCGAGATGCACTGGATAAGGCCCACGTAGAACGCCTGGCGCATGGGCAGCTGGCCGATGCCGCTGTAGCCCTTCGGCTTTGCCCAGCGTTCGATGGCGAGAATGGCGATCCCGCCCGCGATCAGCGCCCAGCCGACCACCATCGGGCTACCGAGCAGGACGTCGATATAATCCTTGAGCGCCAACCCTATTATCGCCGAGGGCAGGAAGGCGATCGCAATATTGCTGATGAAGCGAATCGAGATCGGCTCAAGCCTCAGCAGGCCGCCACCAACTGCCCAGAACGTGCGCCAGTACTGGACGACGACGGCAAGGATCGCGCCCAGCTGGATGACGACGTTGAATACCTTCCATTGTTCGGCATCATAGCCGAAGATCTCGGAGGCGAGGATCAGGTGGCCGGTCGAGGATACCGGAATGAATTCGGTCAGCCCCTCGACAATGCCGAGCAGGATCGCGGTGAGTGTCAGGTCCATGGAAGGCGTGATGCCGGGCACGGCGCGCCGGATCAAGCCGCGCCGTGCCGGGTCACCGGATTATCCTACCAAATGCGCACGCGCTGCTCGGCCGGCAGATAAAGGGCATCGCCCGGCTTGACGTCGAACGCCTTGTACCACTCGTCGAAATTGCGGACGACGCCGTTGATTCGGTACTGCGGCGGCGAGTGCGGATCGGTGACGAGATGCTGGCGTGCGAGCGCCTCGCGCACTTTTACGCGCCAGACCTGCGCCCACGCCATGAAGAAGCGCTGGTCACCGGTGTAGCCGTCGATCACTGGCGCGGGTTTGCCGCCGAGCGAGAGCTTCCAGGCGCGGTGGGCAAGGCTCAGCCCGCCAAGATCGCCGATGTTCTCGCCCATCGTCAGGCGGCCGTTGACGCAGGTCTTGCCTTCGTCGAACGGGCAGAAGGTATCGTACTGCGCGGCAAGCCTGTTTTGCAGGGCCTCGAAATTGGCCTTGTCCTGCGCGGTCCACCAGTCGCGCAGGTTGCCCTTTGCGTCCGACTTGGCGCCCTGATCGTCGAAGCCGTGGCCGATCTCGTGGCCGATCACCGCGCCGATCGCGCCGTAGTTGACCGCCGGGTCCGCGCTCAGGTTGAAGAAGGGCGGCTGGAGGATGGCAGCCGGAAACACCACTTCGTTGAAGCTGGGGTTGTAATAGGCGTTCACCGTTTGCGGCAGCATGCCCCACTCGGCTCGGTCGACCGGCTTGCCGATGCGGGCGCGCTGGAATTCGAACTGCCATTTTTCGGCCGCAAGCTGGTTTGCGAGCGGGGCGCCCTCGCGCGGGACCAGCCCATCGTAGGTTTTCCAGCTTTCGGCCGCGCCGATCTTGGGCACGAACGAACCAAGCTTGGTAACGGCCTCGCGGCGGGTTTCGGCGCCCATCCACGCGAGGTCCGAGAGGTTCGCGGCCATCGCCTTGCGCAAGTTGGCGACGAGGTCGGCCATCGCCGCCTTGTTTTCGGCCGGGAAGTGCCGGGAGGCATAGACTTTGCCGAGCAGTTCGCCCACCTGCCCCTCGACGACCTCGATCCCGCGCCGCCAGCGGTCCTTCTGCTGCTGCTGGCCCGAAAGCACGGTGCCGTAGAAGGCGAACCGCGCGTCATCGAGCGCCTTGGGCAGGTACTGCGCATGATCGCTGAGGTAATGCGCGGCAAGCCAGGCGCGCCACACCGGCACCGGCGTGTCGGCAACGAGGCGCAGCGTTTCTGGCATGCCGCCGCCGATCTTCGCGGGATCGCGTGTCAGCCGGGCCGAGGCCAGCTCCGCGTCAGTCGGCGGGATTTCGAAGACGATCGCGTAATCGGGGGCGATGCCGAAGCCGGCGAGGAGCCGTTTCATCACGCCCTTCCTGTCCAGAGCGGCGAGCTCTTCGTGGCTCAGGCGGTTGTAGGTCAGATCGACGCTGCGCCGCGCCGAACGATCCCAGCCGGCGCGCGCCATCGCGGTTTCCAGCGCCATGACTTGCCGCGCCATGCCGGACGCGTCGGCCACGCCCGCCTGTCCGAGCATGAAGGCGAGATAATCGACATACTTCGCCCGGATCGACGCGAATTTGTCAGCCGGATCGAGATAATAGCTGCGGTCCGGCAGGCCCAGTCCGGTCTGCGACAGATACGGTGCATAGATGTCGCTGTTCTTCGCATCGGCCTCGACCATCAGCCCGACCGGCGATGCAAAGCCTGGCGCCGCGAACAGGGCGACAATATCGTCGAGGCTGCGCGCCGCGGCGATCCGGTCCAGCGCGGGGCGCGCCGGCGCAAGGCCCGCCGCCTCGATTGCCGGTGCATCCATGAACGCGCGGTAGGCATCAGCGATCCGCGCCTCGTCGCTACCGGGCGCGGGCCTTGCCGCGACCAGTTCGTCGAGGATGACCTTGAGGCGCGCCTTCGACAGATCGTCGAGCGTCATGAACGCACCGACGCGGGTACGGTCGGCCGGGATTTCGGTCGCCGCCATCCACTTGCCGCTGACAAAGTTCGCGAAGTCGTCGCCCGGCTTGACCGCAGGGTCGACGTGCTCGGTCTGGATGCCGAAGGACCCCCACTCGCCCTGTGCCGGCTGCGAGGCTGGCGTTTCGGCCGACAGTGGCGCGGCGGAAAGCAGCAGGGCGGCGGTCATCGCGCTCGATGCACAAAGGGTCCGCAAGGTCTGGTTGAGTGTCATGGAAATCTCCCGTCGGGGAACGCTGGTGGCCCCATCGGGCCAGATGCAGCGTGTAAACGCCAATCCTTGCTTAAGTTGCGCTGAACGCGCTAAGCGACCGCCACGTGCGGGCGATCGTCGAACTGGAGCGAGGCCAGCCGCGCATAGAGGCCGCCCGCCTGCGACAGCACCTCATGAGTGCCCTGCTCGACGATGCGGCCATGATCCATGACGACGATGCGGTCGGCCTGCCGCACGGTGGAGAGCCGGTGCGCGATGACCAGCGTGGTCCGTGCTGCCATCAGGCGATCGAGCGCGTCCTGCACCAGCCGTTCGCTCTCCGCGTCGAGCGCGCTCGTCGCCTCGTCGAGGAGCAGGATCGGCGCATCGCGCAGCAGCGCGCGGGCAATGGCAATGCGCTGGCGCTGTCCGCCGGAAAGCCGTGCGCCGTCCTCACCCAGGAACGTGTCGAGTCCCTCGGGCAGGGCTCGCAAGAAGCTTTCGGCATTGGCCGCGCGTGCGGCGTCCCAGATCGCCTCGTCGCTGGCGTCCCAGTTGCCATAGCGCAGGTTGTCGCGCGCATCGGCGGCGAACAGCACGCCTTCCTGCGGCACGAGCGCGATGCGGCGGCGAATCTCGGCCGGGTCCGCCGCCGTCAGCGGCACGCCGTCGATCTTGATCGATCCTGCCTGCGGATCGTGGAAGCGCTCGGCAAGTAGGAACAGTGTCGACTTGCCGGCGCCCGAGGGGCCGACGATGGCCACAGTCTCGCCCGGTTCGACGTTCAGTGAAAAATCGACCAGCGCGGCGGTTCCGGGCCGCGAGGGATAGCGGAATGTCACCCGATCGAACGCGATCTGGCCGCGCGGCGGCACCGGCAGGGCAACCGGGCGCGCGGGCGGCGCGATGGCGGGCTGCTCATTCAGCAGTTCGGCCAGCCGGCTGGCCGCGCCCGCACCGCGCACAAGGTCGCCGTAGACTTCGGTCAGCGAGGCAAACGCACCCGCGACAAGGCCGCCGGTAATCACGAACGCGGCGATGGTGCCGCCGCTGATGGTGCCGTCCGCGACGCCGAGCGCGCCGCGCCACATCAGCAGGGTGATCGCGCCGAAGATCACCATGATCAGGATCGCGGTCATTGCCGCGCGGATCACGATGCGCCGCCGGGCGGTGGAAAAGCTGTGCTCTACTGCAATAGCAAAGCGTTGCTTCTCGCGGTCTTCCTGGTTGAACGCCTGGACGATGCGGATCGCGCCAAGCACTTCGCCGACCAGCGTGCCGATGTCGGCGATGCGGTCCTGGCTCGAGCGCGACACCTTGCGAAGGCGGCGGCTGAACAGGAGGATCGGGCCAATCACCGCCGGAATCGCCACGACCATGAGCAGCGACAGCATCGGGGCGAGCGCAAACAGATAGATGACGCCGCCCACAGCCATGATCGCATTGCGCAGCGCCACTGACACCGTGGTGCCGACTACCTGCTCGATCAGCGCGGTGTCCGCCGTCATCCGCGAGGAGATTTCCTTGGGGCTGTTTTCTTCGAAGAACGAAGGCGCAAGCCGCAGCAGGTTATCGTGGACCGAAAGCCGGATGTCGGCGACGACCCGCTCGCCCAGCCAGGATACGGCGTAATACCGCACGGCCGTGCCGATGGCGAGGATGGCGACGATTATCAGCAGGTACTGGAACCAGTGCGCGATATCGGCGGGATTGCCGCCGCGCTCGAAGCCCCGGTCGATGACCATGCGGAAGCCGGAAGGAATGGCCAGCGTTGCGCTGGCCGTGATGACGAGCGCGACGCCCGCCACGGCGACACGTCCGGGATAGGCCGCCGCAGCCGTCCAGATCATCCGCAGCGGGCCGAGGCTGCGGCGCGGCGAGACGGGGGCTTCTGCAGCTTCGCTGTCGCCGGCGCCTGCCTCGCCTGTGCCTGCCCCCCCTCGGGGGCCAGCCGTGTCCTGGAGCTCGCTCGGGGCTGTCATGGCGCGCCCTTACAGGCTTGCCGGGGCAAGGGAAAGTGCCAAGCCGGGAAGAAGGCCCGAAACAGGGGAGGAAATTGTGCGTTGCACAATCAGTGTAACGTCCCCAGAATGGCAGGCAGGGGAAATCAGCGGGATCGGAGTTCAAGTTGCTCTATACGGCATACGAGTTGCAGCGCGCCTCCCTCAACATGGCAAGCGCGTGGGCCTCGGTGGGCGCCGAGATGCTCACCAATCCGTCCTTGCCGCTAGGCTATACCGGCCTTGCACCGGTCGTTGCCTCCGCGCTCGACGTTTTCGCGCACGCCGCCGCACCGCGCGGCAAGCCGGCCTTCGATATCGAGACGGTGACTGTCGACGGCGTCGCCCAGCCGGTGATCGAATCGATTGTGGTGCACCGACCGTTCGGCAACCTGCTGCGCTTCACTCATGCCGGGCTGCCCGATGATGCGCCGAGCCTGCTGATCGTCGCGCCGATGAGCGGCCACTTCGCCACCCTGCTGCGCGGGACCGTGGCGCGGATGATGGAACGAGCCGTGGTCTACATCACCGATTGGGCGGACGCGAAGATGGTCCCGCTGGAGGCCGGGCGCTTCGATCTTGACGACTATATCGACTATGTGGTCGATTTTCTCGAATACATCGGCCCCGGCACGCATGTTCTGGCCGTGTGCCAGCCTTCGGTGCCGGTGCTGGCCGCGACGGCCGTGATGAACGCCGATGCGCACGCTTGCCGCCCTGCGACACTGACCATGATGGGGGGGCCTGTCGACACGCGCGAGGCGCCGACGAGCGTCAACGATTACGCGATGCAGCGCCCGATCGAATACTTCCAGCACACCGTGATCGCGACGGTCCCGCTCAACTATCCCGGCGCAGGGCGCCGCGTCCATCCGGGTTTCCTTCAACTGGCGGGCTTCATGGCGATGAACCTCGGCACCCACATGATGAGCCACTATTCGATGTTCAAGCACCTCGTCGCGGGCGACGGTGACAGCGCGGATGCCACGAAGGGCTTCTACGATGAATACCGTTCGGTCAGCGATCTGCCCGCGGAATACTATCTCCAGACCATCGAGAACGTGTTCCAGAAGCATTCGCTTCCCAGGGGCGAGTTCTCCCATCGCGGCAAGCGGGTCGATCTGGGCGCGATCCGCGACACGGCGCTGCTCGCCGTCGAGGGCGAGCAGGACGACATTTCCGGCATCGGCCAGACCAGGGCTGCGCTCAAGCTGGCGACCGGACTTGCGGAATCGCGCAAGAAGTACCTGCTCGCAAAGCAGGTTGGTCACTATGGCATCTTCAACGGCCGTCGCTGGCGCACAGAGATCGCGCCGGTCCTTGAAGACTGGATGGCCCGTCACATGCGCCCCCGGATCAAGGCTGTCGCCTGAACCGGGCTACCCGCGCGGCGGCGCGCGGGAGGGCCTTGCGAATCAGAGTGGAAATTTTACCCGCAGGCGGCTATATTGCCGGTCATGAATGCGGGAATGAAGCGGCGGGACCTGCTTTTGGGCGGGCTTGCGGCCGGTGCCCTCGGGGCGCTGCCGACGCGTTTGCTCGCCCAGCCGGTTGGCGCCGATCCACTGACTAGCGCATTTGACGCTATCCTTCGCGGCGAAACGCCGGCACCTTCCGCTCCGCCAGCACCTCCGATCGACATGGCCGCCTATCACAAGCGGATCATCACGGCAGCCGCGCGCGAAAAGGAGCGCGTTGCAAACAAGCTGTGGCGGACCGAACTTGTCGGGCTGGCGGATTTCGCCTTGCCGTCCTCAGAGCCGCGCTTCCATTTCGTCAATCTTGAGTCCGGCACCGTGCGTTCGTTCTATGTCGCGCACGGGCGCGGTTCGGATCCCGAGCATGACGGCTGGCTGAAGTCGTTTTCCAACGTGCCGGGATCGGAGGCGACCTCGCGCGGGGCCTATCTCACTTGTGAGTGGTACAACGGCAAGTACGGCACTTCGATTCGGCTGGTCGGCCTCGATCCGGACAATTCGCTGGCGCTCGACCGGGCGATCGTGATGCACCCTGCTTGGTACGTCGATCCTGACATGATCGGCAAACAGGGCAAGCTCGGCCGCAGCGAGGGCTGTTTCGCCATGGCGCCGGCGCAGTTCAATGAAGCGCTGTGGCACCTGTCAGGCGGCCGCCTCCTTTTCGCGGACCGGATCGGCTACGCCTGACCTTGCCGAGATGAGCGCGCGCGCGCCTTCGCAGGAGCCCGCTCCCCGCCTCGACGCCCGGCAGGCCCGCTCGCGCAAGGCGCTCAACCTCGCGCTGTTTTCCCTGCTGGAAGAAAAACCGTTCGACCGGATCACCATCCGCGAGATTTCCGACCGTGCGGGGACGGGATATGCCACCTTCTTCCGGCACTATACCAGCAAGGAAGCCCTGCTTCTGGACCTCGCCGAGGGCGAGATCGATGCGCTCATGCAGCGCATCGTGCCAATCCTCGAGAGTGCCGACAGCCAGTCGCTCGGCGCCGCAATCTGTTACTTCGTGGAAGGCCACCGCGTCGTCTGGGCGGCGCTGCTGACCGGAGGCGCATCGGGCATCATGCGCGAGGCGTTCACCGCGCATACGCTGGCCCTGCACGAGACCATAGACCCGGCTTCCACCTGGCTGCCGGCGGACTTGCTGATGATCTGCCTGAGCGGCGGCGTCATCGACATTCTGGCGTGGTGGCTGGTCCGCTCGCCGGAGACGACGCGCGAAGAGGTTGCGGCCACCATCGAACGCCTGATCGTGGTGCCGATGCGCAGTGGCTACGGCGCCTAGTCCGCCGGGAACGAACCTCGGCTGGACACTCCGCGCCCGGCCTTGACGGCGCCGCGCAGCTTCTTGCCCTGAAGCCGCTTTTCCTTGCCGATCCGGTTGAGCCGCGATTTGGCCCGCTTTTCCGGCAGTTGATGGGCTTCGGTCAGCAGCGCGGCGAGTCTGTCGCGGGCATCGGCGCGGTTTGCTTCCTGCGTGCGAAAGCGCCTTGCCGTCAGCACGATTTCGCCCTTGGCCGTCATCCGGCTGCCCGCCAGTTCGCGCATGCGCTGGAAAACAGCAGGATCGAGGCGGAGCGCATAGATGTTCAGCCGCAACTGCACGGCCGTCGCCACCTTGTTGACGTTCTGCCCGCCCGGCCCGGTCGAAGCAATGAAGCTCTCGCTCGCCAGCGCCTGCGCTCGTGCGAGCGTCGCGGCGAGGCTGGCGGTCACGACCCGATCATATCCGGCGTAACGCCCAGCGCGGCGAAATCGGACGGGAGCGGTGCATGGGCCACGATTGGCGGCTTTTCGCCGCGATCGAGCATCAGACTGGCCGCGTGGAGCATCGTGCGCTTCACACGCGGATCAGCCTTCCCGTAGACCGGATCTCCGACCAGCGCGTGCCCGAGACCCGCCAGTGCGTGGATGCGGATCTGGTGGGTGCGTCCCGTCACCGGCTTGAACAGCACCAGCGTCCAGCCCTCGCCCGCCGCCATGCGTGACCAATGGGTGAACGCGGGCTTGCCATTGCGCGAGGGGATCATTCGCCAGCCGTCCTTCTCCGTGCTGACCTTGGCAAGCGAAAGCTCGATTGTGCCTTCAGCCTCGGTCACTTCGCCCGCGACGAGTCCGATATAGGTCTTCTCGACAAGGCGGTTCTCGAACGCGGCGCAGAACCGCTTGTGCGCCTTTGGGTTGCGTGCCAGCAGCAGGCAGCCCGATGTGTCGCGGTCAAGCCGGTGGACCGGCAGCGGCGCCCGCTGGAAGCCGAGCCGCAGGTCGCCCAGCCGGTCCTCGAGGCAGGGGCCGCCGGCGCGCGGACGGTCGAGCGGCAGCCCGGCAGGCTTGTCGATGACCAGTGCCTCGCCGTCCTCGAACAGGATGGGGTAGGGGATCACGCGGCGAGCGCCGCTGCGATGCGGCGCACGGCTTCGGCCAGCCGCTCGTCATCGGCGGCAAAGCTGATGCGAAAGCCATCCGCACCGCCGAATGCGCTTGCTGGCACGATGGCGACGCCGTGTTCCAGCAGGTGCATGGCGAGCGCCGTATCGGTTCCGAAGCGCGGCATCAGCGGCGCGGCATCAACCATGCAATAGAACGCGCCGTGGGGCACAGGGGTGTGCAGGCCGGGAATGGCGCTGATCGCGGCGACGACAGTGTCCCGCCGTGTTCGGAACCGCTCGCGCCAGTCGGCGAGAAAGTCCTGCGGCCCTTCGAAGGCGGCGACGGCGGCGGCCTGGCTGATAGAGCAGGGGTTGCCCGAGGAGTGTGACTGCAGCGTCTCCATCGCCCGGATCAGCCACTCAGGCCCGGCCGCGACGCCGATGCGGAATCCGGTCATCGCATGGCTTTTGGAGACGCCTGAAACGGTCAGGATGCGGTCCGCAAGATCGGGGCACAGTGCAGCCAGCGTCGCATGCGGCTGGTCCGCGTAGACGATCGGCGCGTAGATATCGTCGCTTAGCACCAGAATGCCCGGATGGCGGCGCAGCACGTCGGCAATGCCCAGCAGCATGTCGCGCGGATAGGTCGCCCCGGTCGGATTGCCAGGGCTGTTGAGCAATAGCCACGTGGTGCGCGGGCCGATCTGCGCCTCAAGATCGCCGGGCGTGAAGCGGAAGCTGTCGGCGGCGCGGGTTCGCAGCGGCACGACCTGCCCGCCGGCGAAGCGCACGATCTCGGGATAGCTCACCCACCACGGGCTCGGCACGATCACTTCCTCTCCAGCGCTGACCGTGGCGAGCAGGGCATGAAAGATCGCCTGCTTGCCGCCCGCGCTGACAGTGACCTGACTGGTCGGAACCTTGATCCCAAGGTCGCGCTCGAAATGGAGCGCGGCCGCCTTCTTCAGGCGGGCAGTGCCACCAACTGCGGTGTATTTCGTGTCGCCCGCGTCGAGAGCAGCCTTGGCCGCCTCGATCACATGCGGCGGCGTGGCAAAATCGGGTTCGCCCACCGAAAGCGAGATCACGTCGCGCCCTTCGGCCCGCAGCGCCATGGCCCGGTCGGTCATCGCGGTGGTCTGCGAGGGCTGGATGCGCGAGAGCGCGGCGGAAAGCTGGATCATCTGGGTCGCATTCTCAAGTCAGGAGGACGGCAGGCATGAGCCCGCGCAAGGCATTGCCCACAAGGAAGCCCCCAGCCAGATCGTCCAGCGTCAGCGGCGCTTCGCACCCCCGGCCCGAGCCGACAAGCGATGCGCGAAGGACACCCGGCAGGAGGCCCTGATCAAGGGGTGGGGTGAGCAGCGTATCGCCGCGCTCGACAAACAGGTTGGTGAAGCTGCCCTCGGTGACGAAGCCGTCCTCGCGCAGGAACAGGGCTTCGTCCGCGCCTGCCGCGCGGGCGGCCGCCAGCCCCGTTTCGTAGAACGCCCGGTCGCTCGTCTTGTGCCGCAGCCGCCAGTCGCCGGGATCGACCGGCAGGGGCAGCACGGCGCAGCGCACCGGCGAGTCAAAGGGTGCGGGCAGTTCGGACAGCTCAAGGCTGATCGCGCCGCTGCGCGCCAGCATAAGCCGCAGTTTCGATGGGCTGTCGGCATCGAAGCACAGCGCCTGGATGGCATTCTTGATGGCGTGCCGGTCGAACGCGAAGCCAAGCTCCAGTGCGCTCGCGCCGAGCCGGGCGAGATGGCCTTCAAGTAGCGGGATACCCTCGTCGGGCGAAAAGGCCATCGTCTCGATCAGGTCGAACGAAGCGACCGGCGCCCAGCGCGGTGCGACGGACTGGCTATCCGCACCCGATCGGTTTTCTGGAGACGACTGCCGCACGAAACCCCCTTTGACCAGGCACTCGCGCCATTCGGCCATCGCCGCCGAATCGGCGACAATCGCTGACCCGACGCCAAGTACCGCCGAGCCCCGCCTTCCGGAACCCGCGTTGCCAGCCTCCGGTGTCAGCCGCAAGGTGCGGATTGCCACATTGAATGCCGCATCGCCAGCGGGGAAGCGGCGGTCCGGTGCCCTGGCAGAAGGATCGATCCGGCCAATGGCGCCGCAATAGGGGCCGCGCGCGCTGGCTTCCACCTCGTGGATCAGCTCCATCGCCCGGATCTTGGGCGCGCCGGTGATCGAACCGCAGGGAAACAGTGCGCGCAACAGGTCGACCGCGCCTTTGCCGGGCGTGAGGCGGGCGCGGACGGTAGAGACCATCTGGTGCACCGTGGGATATGTCTCCACCGCAAAGGCGCTTTCCACGCGGACCGATCCCGCTTCGGCGACGCGGGAGAGATCGTTCCGCATCAGGTCGACGATCATGAGGTTTTCGGCCCGGTCCTTGGCCGAGCTTGCGAGTTCATGCGTGAGCGCCGCGTCTTCCGCGGCGTCGCGCCCTCGGGGACGGGTGCCCTTCATTGGCCTGACCGTCACGGCACCGTCCTTGAGCGCGAAGAACAGCTCGGGCGAAAAACTCAGGATCCAGTGCGTCCCGTCGAAGATCAGCCCGCCATAGCCCGCGCGGCCCGTCGGCCGGATCGCTGCGTAGAGGTCGATAGGGTCGCCTTGCCAGCTGCCGGCGAGCGGGAAGGTGAGGTTGACCTGATAGATATCGCCTGCGGAAATGGCGGACAGGAGCCGGGCAAACACCTCGGAATAAGCCCCTGGCGAAAGCGCCGGGTCAAGCGGCCCGATGCCGGCGGGGCCGCGGCTGGCGTGCGCCGCGAGCCAGTGCGGAACCTCGGCGGCCGGAATCGTTTCATAGCTTTCGAACGCGCCAAACCACACTAGCGAACCGTCCGCGCCGCACCGCGCCTCCGCCAGCGGGGCGAGCCGGGGTTCAAGCGCTAACCCGGCCTCGTAGGCAAGGTAGCCCGCCATATGCAGACCCTGCCGGGCCAGCGCATCGATCCGTTCAAGCGCGGGGCTCACCTCGTCCGGCCGATGCGCCGTGATCAGTTCCTTTGGCGCGCGATAGAGCCGGGCGTCGCTTGCGCCTTCGCTGCGGGCATCGTCGAGCAGGATGAACGGTTCGCGCATCACCCGCGCCATAGCCCTGTGCCGCCGATCCCGCAAACCGGGGCAAAATCAGCTCGCCCCGCGCCGGGTCTGCCCCTATCGTGGCGCCTTGGGAGTTTCAGCTGCGGAGCGGTAGATGGGCGAGATATTTCTGGGACTGGGCGCCAACAAGGAGCGCCAGACGCTGCTCCTCGGCCGCGCCAACCGGCACGGGCTGATCGCCGGCGCGACCGGTACGGGCAAGACGGTGACGCTCCAGACCCTGGCCGAGCAGTTTTCCGCTGCCGGCGTTCCGGTGTTCCTTGCCGACGTCAAGGGCGACCTTGCCGGCATCTGCATGGCGGGCAGCCACGATTTCAAGCATGCGGACAAGCTCGAATCGCGCGCCGCCGAACTCGGCATCTCGGACTATGCCTACCGTGACAATCCGGCCGTGTTCTGGGACCTTTATGGCGAGCTGGGCCATCCGATCCGCACGACCATGTCGGAAATGGGGCCGCTGCTGCTCTCCCGCCTCATGGGCCTCAACGATACGCAGGAAGGCGTGCTCAACATCGCCTTCCGCTATGCCGACGATAACGGGCTGCTGCTGATCGACTTCGAGGATCTGCAATCCACCCTGATGGCCTGTGCCGCGCAGGCGAGCGAACTGGCGACAAAGTACGGCAACATTTCCAAGGCCAGCGTCGGCACTATCCAGCGCCAGCTGCTCGCCTTCCAGAGCCAGGGCGCGGACCGCTTTTTCGGCGAGCCTGCGTTCGAGATCAACGACTTTCTCCGCTGCGACGATGAGGGGCGCGGCATCATCAACGTGCTCGCCGCCGAAAAGCTGATGCAAAGCCCCAAGCTCTACGCCACGTTCCTGCTGTGGCTGCTGAGCGAACTTTTCGAGGCGCTGCCCGAAGTCGGCGATCCCGAAAAGCCGGGCCTCGTGTTCTTCTTCGACGAGGCGCACCTCCTCTTCGACGATGCGCCGCAGGCCCTGTTCGACAAGATCGAGCAGGTCGTCCGCCTGATCCGGTCAAAGGGCGTCGGCGTCTATTTCGTGACGCAGAACCCGATCGATATACCAGAGAAGATCGCCGGCCAGCTTGGCAACCGGGTGCAGCACGCGTTGCGCGCCTTCACGCCGCGCGACCAGAAGGCGATCCGCGCTGCGGCGGAGACGTTCCGAATCAACCCCGATCTTGATGTTGAGACGGCGATCACCGAGCTGAAAGTGGGCGAGGCGCTGGTCTCCACGCTCGACGAGGACGGCGCGCCCTCCATCGTGCAGCGCACGCTGATCGCGCCGCCGCGCTCGCGGCTGGGGCCGGTCACGCCCAAGGAGCGCGCAATCATCCAGTCGATCAGCCCGTTCGGCGGCAAGTACGACCCCGCCGTCGACCGCGAGTCGGCGGCTGAAGTGCTTGCGCAAAAAGCGCAGGATGCGGCCAATGCGGCGCAATTGGTCGAGCAGGAGGGCGAGGAAAAGCAGCGCGCTGCACCGCGCCAGTCTCCCAGCCTATGGGAAAAGGCAGGCAAGGCGGCGCTTGGGGCGGCGGCGGCCTCGGCCGGCACAATGGTCGCGCGCTCGGTCACGGGGCGCAAGTCGGCAGGCTCGCCGATGGCCTCGGCGGCGAGTGCGGCGGCCGGCTCCATCGCCACGGCGCTGGGCGGCGCGGCATTCGGGCGGTTTGCGCGTGGTCTGCTGGGAGGCCTGCTGCGCTGATGAAACGCACGCCGGCTGTTGCCAAGCGGGAGCAAGGTAGCTAGCCACGCCAGGTTGCTTACATCTGTGAAAGTAATCACCATGCGCCTGCCCCTGCTTTCGCTTGCCGCTGCGCTCTGTCTGACGCTTTCCGCAGGCGCATGGGCGCAGCCTGCCGTTTCGGTTCCGGCGACCTCCGCCGCCGCGCCTGCCGTTCCGCTCGGCGAACTGGGCGATGCCGTCACGCCGCAGGCCTATCGGCTGGATTTCGCGGTCGATCCCGCGAAGGAGCGGTTCTCCGGGCGTACCGAGATCGACGTGGTGCTCAAGGACGGAAGCAGCGGTGCGTTCCACATGCACGGGCGCAGCCTTGCCATGGGCCGGGTATCGGCACGCGCCGGCGGACAGGACATTCCCGGACGCTGGGCACAAGTCGATGACAGCGGCGTGGCCCGCGTCGATTTCGGCCGGGCGCTGCCTTCTGGCCAGCCGGTCACGCTGATGTTCGAGTACGAGGCCGGTTTCAACGACAGCGCGCAGGGCTTGTTCCGCGCGCAGGTCGCGGGCCGGTGGTACAGCTGGAGCCAGTTCCAGTCGATCGACGCGCGCGCCGCCTTTCCGGGCTTCGACCAGCCTTCGTTCAAGACTCCTTTCTCGCTCACCGTGCGCACCCCGCCAGGCCTCATGGCGGTGGGCAACGCGCCGCAGACTGGCACCACGCGCGAAGGCGGAATGGACGTTCACCACTTCGCGCCCACGCTGCCGCTGCCGACCTATCTCGTCGCGGTGATGGTTGGCCCCTTCACCAGCGTTGCCGAGCCCGTCCGCCCCACCGCGCAGCGCGCGTCACCGCTGCCGCTGCGGGTGATTTCCACGGCGCAGAACGCCGGACGGCTCGATTTCGCGCTGAAGGCCTCGCAGGATATCGTCGTCCTTCTGGAGGACTATTTCGCCGACGCGTTTCCCTATCCCAAGCTCGACCAGATCACCTCGCCGCTGATGCCCGGCGCGATGGAAAACGCGGGCGCTGACCTCTACAACGATGCGGCGCTGGTCATGGAAGAGGCCGCGCCGGTGGAGGACAAGCGGCGGCTCGGCATGTACGTGGCGCACGAGCTTTCGCACCAGTGGTTCGGCGATCTCGTCACCCCGAGGTGGTGGGACGACATCTGGCTCAACGAGAGTTTCGCCAACTGGATGGGCTACCGCATCGGCAACGAATGGCGGCCCGATCTCAAGATCGGCACCGGCGGTCTTGCCGAGGGCTTCGACGCCACGAAGATCGACGAGCTGTCGGCCGGCCGGCCGATCCGCCAGCCCATCGAAACCAATGCCCAGATTGACGCCGCCTTCGATTCGATCACCTACGGCAAGGGCGGACAGGTCGTCGCCATGATCGCAGCCTTCATGGGCGATGAGCGTTTCCGCGACGGCGTGCGTCGCTACATGGCCGCGCACCGCAACGGCAACGCCACGTCGCGCGATTTCTTCGCCGCGATGGCGCAGGCCGGCCGGGACCCGCGCCTCGTGCCCGCGATGCAAAGCTTTATCGAGCAGCAGGGCGTGCCGCTCCTGACCTTCAGCCGCGTTGGCGGAGGCCTTACAGTCACCCAAAGCCGTTATGCCCCGCTTGGCGACAGTGCACCGGCGCTGCGTTGGGGCGTGCCGATGTGCCTGCGCAGCGGCGAGGCGCGGCAGTGCCAGCTCCTCGTTCAGGAAAACGAGACGCTCACATTCTCGCTCTCAGGCGCGCTGGTGCCGAACGCGGGCGGCACGGGGTATTACCGCTTCGAGCTGGCGGACGCGGATTGGGAAGCGCTGGTGGCTGCTGCCGGATCGCTCAGCGCGGGCGAGGCGCTGGCGCTGTCCGATTCGCTAGGCGCGAGCGTGCGGGCCGGACGCTCTCCGGCAAGCCGCCTCGCAGCGCTTGCGCGCGTGCTGGTGCGCCATCCCGATAGCCATGCCGCCGATGCCGCGACTGGCGAGTTGACGCGGCTGACCACGTCCGGCCTGATCGATACGCGGGCCCGCAAGGGCTGGCGGCGGTACCTGACGGGGCTCTACCGGCCGCTGCTGGACACCGCCGGGCTTGAACTACGTGCCGGTGCCTATGCCGGACAGGACCCGGACAGCGTGCAGCGCCGGCTTCAGATCGTCGAGTTTCTGGCCGGCCCGGCGGGCGACAAGGCCCTGCGCGCCCGGCTCGATGCTGCTGCTGCGGCCTTTCTTGGGGGCGACACGAAGGCGCTCGATCCGATGTGGTTCGACAAGGCTTTCGATGCCTATGTCTCGCGCCGCAAGATGAAGGGCGCGCGTGCGCTGCTCGAAGCGGCGCTCGCCTCGGACGATCCCTCGATGCGGCCGCAGGCGCTCGGCGCCGTTGCCATGAGCGGGCAGTTGCCGGTGGCGCGCTGGCTGCTGGCGGGGATCGACGACAAGCGCCTTCGCCCCGACGAGCAGCGCAGCTTCCTGCCCGGCGTGCTGGCCTCCCGCCCTACGGCGCGGCTTGGCTATGACTGGATGCGTGCCAATCTCGACACGCTGCTGGGCGGCTCGGGAGGCATCTTCTATGCCTCCAAGCTGCCCGACTGGCTGGGGCGGTTCTGTTCGGTGGACATGGCCAACGAATTCGCCAGCGATCTGCGTCCCCGGTTCAAGGGCAGGACCGGCGAGCTTGGGCTTGAGCGTGCAATTGCGCGGGTACGAAACTGCGGCGTGCTGCGCGATCAGCGCGGCGCGGCAATTTCGGCGGATTTTGCGGCGCTGAAGTAGATCACGCGGGGGAGGTGGTCAGGACTTCGACGGTGCCGACCTCGATGTGAACCGCGATTTCGGCGGCGATCCGCCCGGCCTTTTTCTTGTCCGCTTCGACGATCAGCAGGCTGTCGGCCCGGTCGACGGCAAAGCCGCCCGCCAGCATCTCGTCCGCTGATCCGGCAAGGATCAGGCCTTCGACGTCGCTGCGCAGCAGCAGCGCGATGCCCCGGCCGAGCAGCGTGTCCTGCGGCATTGGGATCGCGGCGCCGCCCGGGTCTTCGCAGTGCGCCGCAGTGGTCAGGTGAAGGCGCGCACCATCGCCGCCCAGCCGCCGGCGCAAGGCCGCCGCGTGGTCCGACACATCATCTTCGCAGCAGACGATGTGGACCGGAATGCGTCCGCCGTTTGCCACCAGCGCATGCGGCGCGCTTGCGGAATCGGCCTCGCGGTCGCTCCAGCGGAACTGCGGCATGAAGTTGAGCTCGTTGATCGCGGCGCCGTTCTCGTGCCACGGCCGGGTGATGTCGGTGCTGATCAGGTCCACCCCGCAGATCGAAAGCCCCGCCGCGCGGGTTGCAGCCAGGGCAAGCCGGGCGTTGTCCGGATGGATTTCGCCGGACAGCAATTCGATGACGCCGCCCCAAGTGTCGGATGGAATGTCCCGCAGATTGGCGATCTGGCCTTCCGGCAGCACGGTGTCTCGTGTGAAGCCCTGCCGCGCCAGTTCAAGATCGCTCGCTTCATCCTGGACCCAGAGCTTGAGCCGCCGCCACGGCGGTTTTCTCATCGCCTCGCGGTTGAGATCCTTGACGATCTGGCTGATCGTGCGCGTCCCGTCGCCTCTGACGGATTTGGGATTGCGCCTGACGACGTAGATCACTTCGCCGCCCGCAACCTGGATGCGGTAAGTGATGCCGGGGAGATGGCGTTCGACAAGCACGTCTGCGTCCAGCGCGCGCGATGCCTCGAACGCACTGACCAGTTCGGCCTCGCCGCTGACGTTCACGGTCACGCCTTCGGATCGTTCGCGGCTGGCGGGCTTCACGACCAGAGGGTAGCCGATGGTCCGCGCTGCCTCGATCGCTTCAGGCACGGTCCGGGCCACGACGTGGTCGGGCACCGGAAAGCCCGCGCAGCGCAGGATGTGCGCGGTCAGATTCTTGCGGTGGCAGATTTTCTCGGCAATGGCGCTGTCGTCTTGCGACACGGTATCGTGGAGCAGGCACGAATTGACGCCCCATCCGATCCGGCAGATGCCCGAGCCAAGATGGCGGAAGGGAATGCCCTGCCGGTAGACCATGTCGACAATGGTCTCGGAGGCATGACCCAGCGCGGAAATCTTGCGCAGCCGGTCGATGACCCTGGTCTTGACCTCCTGGACCGCCTGTTCGGCGGCCTCCGGGCCGGGATAGCGGCCGAGCAGGCCTTGCGTGATGCGAAGTGCCTCGCGGAAGGTGGCGGCGAAGTTTTCGGACCGGATATTGTCGATCACTTCGATCGCCGCCATGACTTCGAACTGGCCGGGCCGGCCCTTCAGCGGCAACACGCTGACGATGGTGCCACCCTTGAAGCAGGTCAGATACGATGCGCCGAGAAACTCGCCGTAGAGGCCGAGCGCACGCTCTGCCACAGCCGCGACATGCTCGCGCGGGCCGTCTCCCCTCGCCGGATCGAACGGCGCGAACGGGCCGGCAATATCGAGATGGCGGGCGAACCAGGTGTCGGTGGCCGAGATGCTGACCTTTGGATCATGCGCGATCCTGACCGGGACCAGCAAAACCGGGGCTTTCCTGCGATGGCGGTAACCGGTGAACGAAGCGGGCTTCAAGAACGTCCCCTGTTTGCATCTGTGTTTGTGGCTTGCACCGGTCCGAGGCGAAGGTTACCATCGGTTTCCACGTATTCAAACAGGACGGGATCGTTCGACATGGCCAAGCTTCTCATGCCTTCCGGTTCAGCTGATTTTCGCTCTCTTGCGACAAAGCCTGGCGGTGCGAAGATCGGCACGGCCATGCTGGCGCCTTACGGTGACGGAGGCGACATTGCACTCAGCGCCAAAGTTGGCAATCCGAAGATCAACGACGCACTGATGGTGCCATATGGCGGCACGGACATGGCCCTGAGTGCCAAAGTGGCCAACAAGCAAGCCGGTGCGGCGTACATGGCCCTCAGCGCCAAGGTCTGCGGGAAGCGCGGCGCACCAATCCTCGCGCCCTATGGCGATGCGGCTGACGTTGGTCTGGGTGCCAAGGTCGGCTCGAATGGCGGGGGCGGCAAGGTCGCTACCGCGCAGACCCGCCGGGTGATCCGCCTGAACGCCGCGTCCTGATCCCACCAAGCCGGCGTGGAGCACTTCGCAGGGCGGAACCAGAAGGCCGGATGCGCGCAAGTTGAATTATTGCCAACCTTCCGCTGATCGGGGGCGAGCGCTGCGCCGCCATATGGAAGAAGGCCTGTGGGGCAGCGTCTCGGTTGTGCTGACGCTGCCGGACGGTCCGCTTGCCGGGGGTTTTCGCCCCGGCCTGACGGGCCCGCTCGATTTCGGCACTTACTTCGATCTGGCGCTCGGTTTTCCAGATGGCAGCGCGGCGCCCGAGGCGCTGGCACAAGCAGCGCGGACCTCGCTTGCAGCGCGATACGCCGCCGTCGCGCGCCCATGCGCCGAGGGAGATGCGCCTGTCCGCCGGCCAAGGGTCAGCACATTCTCGGACGATGACTATTCGCCCGATGACCGCGCCCGTCTGTCGCGCTGGTGGGATATCGAGCCGGAAAACGCCCTCAACCTTGCCGCGCCCGATCCGGCGGACGCCGAGGTTGCGAAAGGCAGGGTCGCTCTCGCATTCGATCACCTGGAGGCCGCCGCGCCTGAACTGCATGACGAGATCTGCCACCTCGTCAGCGATATTGTCCTGGCCGGGCAGGACGGCTCGCAAAGCATCGACTTCGGCGGCATCACCTCGTTCTGCCTGTGGGGCGCGGCGGCGCTAAGCGCTTCGAGCAACGACAGCTGGCCGCGCGTCTGTCAGACCATCGTCCATGAAGCGGCGCACAATCTGCTGTTCGCCCATGCCCGCGACGAACCGCTGATCGAAGGTGGCGGCATGGAGCGCAGCCTCTCGCCGCTGCGGCGTTCAAAGCGGCCCATGGACGGCATCTATCACGCCGCGTTCGTTTCGGCACGCGAGGCGCTGGCGCTCGACCTGCTGCTCGTCCACCACGAGAAAACGCCCTGTCTCTCCGAACAGGAGGCTGGAGAGGTGGTGCGGCTTCTCGATGAAAGCGTGCTGATGTTCTGGGACTGCGTCGGAACCGTCCGGCAAGAGGCTGGACTGACCGCTCTCGGCGAAGCGATCCTGGCCGATTGCGAAGCGCTGATGCATGGCGCCTTCGCTGTCGTCGAGGCCTGACCTCAGCGTTCCAGCGGCAGGCTCAACGTCGCGCTCAGGCCCGCCACACGACCATCCGCGCCGCGCCGGTTGACGAGCTGCAGTGCCCCGCCGTGCTGGTCGGCAATCGCGCGAGCCAGCGTCAGGCCAAGTCCGGCGCCGCCCGTCTCGCTGTTGCGCGATGGTTCGCCCCGCGTGAACGGTTCGAGCATGCGGGCGATGTCTGCCTGGGCAATGCCCGGCCCGTCGTCCTCGATCCGCACCAGGGCCTCGCCGTTCCGACGCTCCACCGAGACGCGCGCCGTGCCGCCATAGCGCAGCGCGTTGCCGATGAGGTTGCGCAGCGCGCGGCGCAGCCACGTGGCGCGAATCGGCAGGGCAATACGCTGCGTTTCGCCCAGCTCGACAGCCTCGCCCATGTCTTCGAATTCCTCCACGACCGAGGCGACGAGCGCCGATAGCTCCGATTGTTCAAGCGGATCGCTCGGCCGGCCGACGCGGGCGAGCGAGAGGATATCGTCGAGCGAGCGGACGATGTCTTCGATCGTCGCCGCCATGCGCGCGCGCTCGGTATCGTCCTCCACCGATTCGATGCGGACGCGCAGGGCGGCGAGCGGCGTTTTCAGGTCGTGCCCGATAGCGCCGAGCATGACATCCTTTTCGTCGAGCAGCGCGGAAATGCGCCCCTCCATCGCGTTGTGCGCCTCGATCAGGCGGCGCACGTCGTCCGGACCTTCGGGCTCGATCCGGCCGGGCAGGCCCGGCGCGCGGGCAAAGCGGTCAAGTCGCCGGGTGAGCGCCGCGATGGGACGGGTGATGCGGCGCAGGATAAGGGCAATCGCGCCGATCAGCACGACATAGGTCAGCAGCGTCTGTCCCAGAAGCGAGATCAGGAACTGGCGTCCGCCGCCTGGCACGAAGACGCGCGCAACCATCCACTGGCCCGCGCCGGGGTCATGCAGAGCGGCCAGCATGACATGGCCGGACATGTGCGGCGCTGTATGTCCGAAGCGTGCCATCCGGCGGGCCATGCGTTCACGCGCGGGGGCATCGTCGGCGATTCTGCGGCGGATCACCACGACCTCAGGCGTGCCTCCGATCTGTTCGGTGAGGAAGTGGCGCAGCTCGCTTTCCGCGCGGGCATCGCGGCGCTCGCCGACCCGGAGCGGAGAGGCGGCCGTATATTCAACCCGCATGCCGCGTGGCTGCATCGAGCCGAATGGCGGGTCGGCGCGCGGCCCGTGCATTGATCGCGGCAAGCCCGGCGTGCCCCGAGCGGCGCCGATCAGGCGGAAGGCGGCAGCATGGACCAGCGCTTCATCGCGCCGCTCGGCCTGCGCGCGGTAAAGCAGCGCCGTGCCCACACCTTGCGCCGCCAGCAGCGCCAGCGCCACGGCGAGCATGAGCTGGCCGAGCATGCTGCGCGGCACCAGCCTTGACCACCAGCGCGCTTGCGCGGGATCAGGCACTGATGCGCCGCACGTCGGCGGCCAGCATGTAGCCGCCGCCCCACACCGTCTGGATCAGCTGCGGGCTCTTGCTGTCGGTCTCGACCTTGCGGCGCAGGCGGCTGACCTGGTTGTCGACCGCCCGGTCGAACAGGTGCGCCTCGCGGCCCTGCACCATGTCGAGCAGCCGGTCGCGGTCGAGCACCTGGCGCGGGTGCTCAAGGAACGCCATGAGCAGCCGGAACTCGACCGACGAGATTGCGACCAGCGCGCCTTCGGGATCGGTCAGCCGGCGCTTGAGCGGATCGAGCTGCCAGCCGTCGAATTCCAGGATCTCATTCTCCGCCACCGGTGCCGGGCCGGCGCGCGCGGCGCGGCGCAGCACGCTGCGGATGCGGGCGACCAGTTCGCGCGGCTCGAAAGGCTTGACCACATAATCGTCGGCGCCGATCTCAAGCCCGACGATCCGGTCTGTCGCCTCGCCGCGCGCGGTCAGGAAAATGGTGGGGATGGCCCGCGTCTCGACCAGATGGCGGCACAGCGAGAGGCCGTCCTCTCCGGGCATCATGATGTCGAGCAGGACCAGATCGGGCGTCTCGTCGCGCAGGCGGCTGCGCGCTTCGGCCGCGCTGGCCGCCTGCGTGACGCCGAAACCCTGCCGGATGAGATACTCGGCCAGCGGTTCGCGCAGCGAGGCTTCGTCGTCCACCAGCAGGATCTTTGGGACGAGCAGGATGTCTGGCCGGTCTTCACTCAAGGCTCGTGCTCTCTCGTCATCGCTGGAAGGTTACACTGAAACGTGCGTGCTGCCAGCGCCGATGTGCTAAGGGGCGCGATGCGGGGTCGTCCCGGCGCCGCGCCCCTTGCTGTTCAGTGCCGGACCGGCATCACTGACCGGACGCGGCCTTTTCGGCCTCGCGGTTCTGCCGCCATTCCTGGCGCATCGCGGTTCGTGCAGCGCGGCGTTCTTCCTGCGTGACCGAGCCGTCCTTGTTGGCGTCGGCGCGTTCAAAGCGCTGCGTTGCAGCCGCCATGAACTCGGCCTGGGATACATTGCCGTCCTTGTCGGCATCCGCCATGCCGCCCATCTTCATCATGCCGTGGCCGCGATGACCTTTCATGCCGCCATGGCCACCATGACCGGCGCCGCGCGCACCGCCGCTATGCATGGCGTCGAATTCCGCGCGGCTGATCTGGCCATTCCTGTCGGTGTCCATCCGGTCGAACATGGCTGCATGGCGCGCGGCCTTGTCGGCGGCGTCCAGCTTGCCGTCCTTGTTGGCGTCCATGCGGGCGAACATGGCCGTTGCATGAGCCTGGGCTTCGGCGCGGCTGACCTGGCCGTTACCGTCTGCGTCGCCGCCCCGCATGCCGTGATGCTGCGAGCCCTGATGCTGCGAACCTTGGGCGATGGCCGTGCCGCCCGCGAGCACGAGTGCGGCGGCGGAAAGGCCAAGAGCAAATTTCTTCATTGCGTCAATCTCCATCGGTGCCCGTCCGTGCGGGCAATGAAACGGAGAAAGCCGCGCGGCGTCCTGGGAGGGGAGGGAGAAACGCCGCGCGACTTCCTGCCGCTTATCTAACGCTCAAGTGTCGCGCGGGTGTGCCGGTCCCGCCCTAATTTGTCGCCTTTTGTCACAGGCGGCAGCGCGCGTTCATCCGGCCGAAATGCCCAGCGGCGCGCAGCCGGCCAAGAGCCAGTCGCGTTCTTCTCCCTCCAGCCGGGGTGCGATCACTTCGGCGACGCGGGCGTGATAGGCGTCGAGCCACCCGCGTTCCTCATCGCTGAGCAATCCCGGCTCGATCAGCACGCGGTCGATGGGGACGAGCGTCAGCGTCTCGAAGCCCAAGAAATCGCCTTCGCCGCCCTCGACGATGCGTGGTTCAACGAGGATCAGGTTCTCGATGCGGATGCCGTATTCGCCCGCCTTGTAATAACCGGGTTCGTTCGAGACGATCATCCCTGCCAGCAACTCCTGCTCGGTGCCCCCCTGTCCGCCGCCCGATTTGGCGATGCGCTGCGGCCCTTCGTGGACGGAGAGGAAGCTGCCGACGCCGTGCCCGGTGCCGTGCTGGTAATCGAGGCCCGCCGCCCACAGGAACTGGCGCGCCAGCACGTCGAGCTGGCTGCCGACGGTGCCCTTGGGAAAGACGGCGCGGGCCAGCGCGATATGGCCCTTGAGCACGCGGGTGAAGCGGTCGCGCACTTCGGGGGGCGCTTCATCCGGGCCGATCCACACGGTGCGGGTGATGTCGGTCGTTCCATCAGGATACTGACCGCCCGAATCGACCAGGAAGACGCTATTCGGCTCAAGCGGCCGGTTCGTCTCCTCGCTGACGCGGTAATGGACGATCGCGCCGTTGGGGCCGCTCCCCGAGATCGTGTCGAACGAAAGGTCGCGCAAGTCGCCCTCTCCTGCCGATGGGGTTTCGCGGCGAAACAGGTGTAGCTTTTCTGCCGCCCGCAATTCATCGACCGCGCCATCCTTTGCTTCGCGAGACAGCCAGTGGAGGAAACAGGCCATCGCCGCCCCGTCGCGCGCCTGCGCATCGCGGTGCCCTTGCTGTTCGACCGGGTTCTTCACCGCCTTGGGAAGAACGGCCGGATCGCGCAATTCCTGAACGTCCGCGCCCGCTCCAGCCAGCGCAGCGAACACCGCCTGCACCGCGCGCTCGGGATCGATGGCGACTCGCTTGCCGGCAAGCTGGTTGAGCGCCGGCACGAAGTCGGCCCGATCATGGCTGCGCACCGCGTTGCCAAGGTGAGTGCGTACCTCGGCGGTCAGCTTTTCGGGCGCGGCGTACAGATCGGCCGAGCCATCGGCATGCAAAATGAGGAACGACAGCGCGACCGGGGTCCGCTCCACATCGCTGCCGCGCACGTTGAGCATCCAGGCAATCGAATCGAGCGCGGTGATGACGACGGCATCCAGCTTGTGTTCGTTAAGCCACTGCGCCGCCTCGGTTCGCTTGGTCTCGCTCGAAACGCCGGCATGGCGCAGGTCATGCACCAGCAGCGGCGCGGGCGAGGGGGCGGGGCGGTCCTGCCACACGGCGTCGACAGGGTTGCTCTCCACCGCGACCAGCGCGCCGCCGATGCCTTCCAGCGCCTTGGTGACATCCGAGGCCCAGCGCTTGCCGTGCAGCCACGGGTCATAGCCTATGCGCGCGCCCTGCGGTGCGTTCGCCGCAAGCCACTTGGCAGTGCTCGTCTGCGGCACGGTCTCGTAGGCATAGTACCGCCCATCGACCTGATCGCGCACTTGCAGCGTATAGCGTCCATCGACCAGCATGGCCGCCGCAGGCGCGCGTCCAGCATCGGTCAGCACCAGCGCCGTCCCGGCCGATCCGCCAAAGCCGGTCAGCCAGGCGAGACGCTGGGCATAGGTGCCGACGTATTCGCTCATGTGCTCATCGGAGATGGGTATGACGAACCCGTCGAGGCTGCGCGCCTTCAATTCCTTCCGCAGGGCGGCGAGCCGGCTTTCGTGTGCGTTCATCAGCATGGTTGCGGTCCTCTTGTCCCCAACATAGATGCGAGGGATGAGCCTTACCACTCCCCCCGTCGCCGCGAAGAAGCCGCACAGCGTAACTTTCCACGGCCGGACCGTGCACGACGACTACGCCTGGCTGCGCGATCCCGGTTATCCCGAGGTGACCGACAAGGACGTGCTCGCCCACCTCGAAGCGGAAAACGCCTGGTTTGAGGCGGCAATGGCGCCGCGAGGGGGGCTGATCGACACCCTGTTCGCCGAGATGCGCGGCCGCATCAAGGAAGCAGACAAGTCCGTGCCCCAGAAAGATGGCAACTGGCTCTACTGGATCGAGTTCGAGGAGGGCGCGGAATACAAGAAATGGTGGCGCAGGCCGGTGGGCGGCGGGCCTGACGAGCTGATTCTCGACGAAGTGGCACTGGCCGAGGGTCACGACTATTTCCGGCTGGGCGCGATCTCGGTCAGCAACGATGGCGCCCGCCTCGCCTGGGCCGTAGACGACAATGGCTCGGAACGCTTCACGGTGCGCATCAAGGTGATCGCCACCGGCGAAGTGCTGCCGGACAAGATACCGGGCACGCTTTCTGGCCTGGTCTGGGTCGCGGGCGATACTGGCCTCGTCTACAGCCTCGCCAACGAACAGTGGCGCACCGACAACGCACGGCTACATTGGCTCGGCCAGCCGATCTCTAGCGATGTGGAGCTTTACCACGAGGACGACGAGGGCTTCCGCGTCGGCACTGCGCTGTCGGCCAACGAGCAGTGGCTGATCGTCTCGACCAGCGACCACGAGACCAGCGAGGTGCGCCTCATCCCCGCCGCCGGCCCGCTGGCCGCGCCGATCCTGGTCAGGCCGCGCGAGAAGGGCGTCGAATACGATGTCGAGGAGCGCGATGGCACACTTTATATCCACGCCAACGACACGCACGAGAACTTCCGGCTGGCCACTGCGCCGCTAGATGGGCCGGGAGAATGGACCACGCTGATTGATGGGTCGGACGCATTCTATCTCACCGGCTTCGAGCTGTTCCGCGACTTCTACGTTGTCGAGGGCCGGGTGCGCGGGCTCGACCGGATCGAGGTGCGCTATTACGACGATCCGGCCCGCGTCGAAGCAATCGAGTTTCCTGAAAGCAGCTTTTCGGCCGGCCTTGCCGACAACCCCGAATGGGCGATGACCGCGCTGCGGCTGACGTACGAATCGATGGTCAGCCCGCGCACCGTGATGGACTATCACGTTGCCGACCGACGGCTCGAAACGCTGAAAGTGCAGGAAATCCCCTCGGGCTACAATGCGAGCGACTATGCGACCGAGCGGCTTGAGATACCCGCGCGCGATGGCACCATGGTTCCGGTCAGCGTCGTCTATCGAAGCGACCGGAAGCCCGGCGGCCCGCTCCACCTCTATGGCTACGGTGCCTACGGCATCGCCATCGAGCCGGGCTTCAGCACTTCGCGGCTGAGTTTGGTTGACCGGGGCTTCGCCTATGCCATCGCCCATATCCGCGGCGGCGATGACATGGGCCGCGCATGGTACAAGGCCGGCAAGCTTGAGGCGCGAACCAACACCTTCAACGATTTCGTCGACGTGGCGAAGGGACTGATCGAGCGCGGGTTTACACAGGCCGGACGCATAAGCATTTCTGGCGGATCGGCGGGCGGCGAACTGATGGGCGCCGTGGTCAATTCCGATCCCGAGCTGTTCGGCGCGGTGGTGGCCGATGTGCCGTTCGTCGATGTGCTCCACACCATGCTCGATGCCTCGCTGCCGCTGACGCCGGGCGAGTGGCCCGAATGGGGCAACCCCATCGAGGATGCCGCCGCGTTCGACCTGATCCGGTCCTACTCACCCTACGATCAGGTACGCGCGCAGGCCTATCCGCCGCTCATGGTCACGGCCGGGCTCAACGATCCGCGCGTGACCTATTGGGAGCCCGCCAAGTGGGTCGCGAAACTGCGCGAGATGAAGACCGACGACAACGAGTTGATCCTCAAGACCAACATGGGCGCAGGCCACGGTGGCAAATCCGGCCGCTTCGAGAGCCTGCGCGAAACCGCCGAGGAGTTTGCTTTCATTCTGTCTCATCTGGGCGCGGACAGGTAGGCGCGGCGTGAGCAATCGCCATGCCATGGCCTTCACGGCGCGGCGCGAACACATCGACGTCATGGGCCACGTCAACAACGCCGTCTGGGTCCAGTGGATGGAAGCCATCGCCACCGCGCACTGGGAGGCAGACGCCGCGCCGGAACACGTCGCCGCCTATGCCTGGGTCGTCACCCGGCACGAGATCGACTACCGGGGCAATATCCGCGAGGGCGAAATGGCGATGGCCGAAACCGTGATCCCCGAAGGCCCGAGCGGCGCGCGCTTCGTGCGCGAGGTCACGTTTCGCAACAGTGCCGGCAAGGCCATCGTGACGGCGCGATCGACCTGGGCGATGATCGACCTTGCCAGCGGCCGGGTCATGCGCGTGCCCGACGAGGTCGCGGCGCCGTTCCTCGCCTATCCCAGCACGTCGGCGACCGGCGTGAAATCGTAGCCAAGCTCCCGCGCCACGGCCTCGTAGGTCACCTTGCCGGCGTGGACGTTGAGCCCGGCGGCCAGGTGCGGATTGGCGCGCAGCGCAGCCCTCCAGTCGCCCGCGTCCGCCGCATCGGCGATGCGCATCGCGTGCGGCAGGGTCACGTTGTTGAGGGCATAAGTGCTGGTCCGCGCAACCCCGCCCGGCATGTTGGCGACGCAGTAGTGCACAATGCCGTCAACCACGAAGGTGGGATCGGCGTGGGTGGTGGGGTGACTCGTCTCGAAGCAGCCGCCCTGATCGATCGCGACATCCACCATCACAGCGCCAGGTTTCATGCAACCGAGCATGTCGCGCATCACTAGCTTGGGCGCGGCGGCCCCCGCCACCAGCACCGCGCCGATCACCAGCTCCGCTTCGCACAGCATCTGTTCGATGTTCGAACGGTTGGAAAAACGGGTCTTGGCCCGGCTTTCGAAATGGATGCCGAGCCGTTCGAGGACTTCGGGATCGCGGTCGAGAATCGTGACGTCGGCGCCCAGGCCGACGGCCATCTGCGCCGCATTGAAGCCGACCACGCCGCCCCCGATGATCAGCACGCGCCCCGGCAGAACTCCCGGCACGCCGCCCAGCAGCACGCCGCGCCCGCCGTGCGCCTTTTCGAGCGCGGTCGCCCCAGCCTGGATCGACATCCGCCCAGCAACCTGGCTCATCGGCTTCAGGAGCGGCAGCGAGCCACCCGGACCAGTCACGGTTTCATAGGCGATCGCGGTGACGCCGGATTTGACCAGATCGGCGGTCTGCTCCGGATCGGGCGCAAGGTGAAGGTAGGTATAGAGGATCTGCCCCTCGCGCAGCATGGCCCGCTCGCCGGCTTGCGGTTCCTTGACCTTGACGATCATCGCGCAGCCTTCGAACACTTCGGCGGCAGAGGCCTTGATGCGTGCACCCGCGGCTTCGTAGGCGGCATCGGTCGCGCCGATGCCCTGTCCGGCGCCGCTTTCGACCCAGACCTCATGCCCATGCGTGGCCAACTCGCGCGCACTTTCGGGTGTCAGGCCGACGCGGTACTCGTGGTTCTTGATTTCGCGGACAGTGCCGATGCGCATCTGCGGTCTCCTCTCACCTGTATCTAGGTGTGCGGGAAGGACGGCGAAAGGGCGGCCACGCTCGCCGGCATCGGCGCCTGGCCGCCGTTGTGCCAGTCTGATCGAGGGGATACCGGTAAAAGTCCTTGTTTTCGCGAGCCAAATGATCAGACTGCCCCGAGGGCGAGCGACGAGGACAAGATGGCGACTTTTACCGGAAGCGAGAACGACGATACCTATGCCGGCACCGGCGAGAACGACGTCATCACCAGCGGCGGTGGGCTTGACCTTTTGTCGGGAGCGGGCGGCGATGATCGTTTCATCATTGATTTCCCGCTGTTCGAGCTCTCTCTGATCGACGGCGGCCCGGGCACCGACACGCTTGTCCTCAAGACCTATCCCGGCCAGCTCGTCGAAGGCCCCCTCCAGGTTCCCGTCACCAGCCAGTTCCTGCTTCCCTTCATCGCCGACATCCGGTCGATCGAGCGGATCGAGTTCGATTCGACCGCCGGGACTCAAGTGCAGGGCGTTTTCGGGTTCGGCTTCGATACCGACTATCCAAGCCAGATCGGCGGCGGACAGATCGCGGCCAATGCCGTCCTGATCGGCGGTGCGGGTCTTGACTCGGTGGTGCTCGTGGTGCCGACGGGGGCCGCGAACCTGACCTACAGTGCACCGGCCTTCACCTACAGCAGTTGGCTGACGCCCACCCGGCCGTACGACCCGTCCGACACGGTTGCCGTGCTGGTAAGCGGCAACGGCGTGACGCTCAACGGTTCGGCGCATCAGGGCGTTCAGTACCTGTCGATCGTCAATGGCGGCACAGTCAACGGCTCCGACGACATGGATTACATTACCGGCGGAAACGGCGTGCAGCTCAACAGCAACGGCGGCGACGATGCTTTCGCGATCGTCGACGCCATTGCGGTGCAATACAACGCGGCGGGACAGGTCGTCGGCCAGGCGCGCTCGATCACCTCGCCACTAAGCGGCATCTACCGGGGCGGGGAAGGTGTCGACTGGTTGGTACTTGGCGGCGAAGTCAGCGTGACGAGCGCGCTCGACGTCGACAGCATCGAAGGCATCTATCTGTCGCCGGCCTATGCTGCGGTCATCATTCCCGAAGGTGTCAGCCAGCGGCAGGATCTGACGCTCGCCCGGGTCGAAAGCACATGGCTCGAACAGCAGATGCCGGACAATTTGCGCTTGGACGGCGAGGGCATTCTGGTCGTGGTACTTCCATCCAACGATCACACGTTCGACGCTTCGGATTACCAGTTCGACGCGGATGCCGATATCGGGCTGCTGATCGCCGGCAACAGCGGCAACGACACAATCTTCGGCTCATCGAGCGTCGATCTGCTTTCGGGCGGCGATGGCAACGATGTGCTTACCGGCAATGCAGACGACGACATCATCCAGGGCGATGCTGGACGCGACACGGCGGTCTTTGCGGGCGCCCACACAGCCTATACCGTCGCGCGTAACAGCGATGGCACGTTGACGACAACCGGGCCTGATGGCGTGGACACGCTCGACCGTATCGAGGTCCTACGCTTCGGCGACGGCGATTTCGTATGGAATGAAGCGCGCGGATTCCTCCCCGCGCCGCAAGTTAGCGGGGGCGGCCTGTTCCGCCTGTTCCTGGGCGAGGGCTTTTCTGGCGGCGTCGGCGGGGTCGGCATCGTTTCGGGGACGATTGGCTTCGAGGAAGTGCGCGTCATCGGCGACGGAAACATCATCAACTTCGATCCGACATTCAACCGGGGCGGCGACGTCATTCGCCTGACCGGATCGGCGACCGACTATTTCGCCACGCGTTCAGGCTCACAGATCGTCTTGACCAACGACGTCTCGACTTACTCTATCCCGGTCGGCCTCAATGGCACGTCCATCGTGTTCGACGACGACGCCGGCAACCTGTCCAGGCAGGTTCGCTTTGTCGACGGCAACATTATGCGCCTCGGCAGCCAGACGATCACGTCGATCGAAACAGCGGTGACCGCGACCGACGCGCTCTTCCCCATTCCCTCGGAAGGAAACGTGGCTGCGACGGCACGCATGTTCGTAGGCATCGACGCGACCGTCAGCCTCGATGGCGACTATACGGTCAACGGCTCGGCGACCGGCGCCGAGACGATCGATTGGCTGGGCGGCGATCTCAACTTTGATTCCACCTTCAACCGGGGCGGCGACACTCTGATCAGCCACAACTCCGTTACCCAGTACGAAGCCTATGTCTCGGGATCGCGCGTCATTTTGATCGGCCCTGACGGCGCGGCCAGCGTCCCGGCCGGGCAGACCGGGATGGCGCTCGAATTCGCGCCGGAAGGACAGGCGTCCATCTCGCGAGAGTTGCACATCAATACCACGACCGGCGCCTTCATGATCGGCACACAGATAATCTCGGCGACCAGCGAGACGACGGCCGTGGCGCTCATCGCCTAGAGCGGGCTGCCGTCGCGGTCGCGGTAGATCTCGCGCCGGCCGACATGGTTGGCGGGACCGACGAAGCCGTCCGCTTCCATCCGCTCCACCCATTTGGACGCGGTGTTGTAGCCCACGCCCATCTGGCGCTGGATCCAGCTGGCCGAGACTTTCTGGCTTTCGAAAACCAGCTGGCAGACTTGCCGGTACTTGCGCTCGTCGGGTGAATCGGAAGCGGCATCGATGTCGTCAAAGCCGAAGCCGCCGTCCTCCGGCTCCTCGGTGACCGAATCGACGTATGCGGGCTTGCCCTGTGCGCGCCAGGCGTCGGCGATGGCCTCCACTTCCTCGTCCGACACGAACGGCCCGTGGACGCGGCGGATCGGGTCGGTGCTCGGCTTGTAGAGCATGTCGCCCTTGCCGAGCAACTGCTCGGCGCCCTGCTCGCCAAGGATGGTCCGGCTGTCGATCCGGCTGGTCACCGCAAAGCTGATGCGGGTGGGAAGGTTGGCCTTGATGACGCCGGTGATGACGTCGACCGATGGGCGCTGCGTCGCCATGATGAGGTGGATGCCTGCCGCGCGGCTCTTCTGGGAGAGGCGCTGGATCAGCACCTCGATTTCCTTGCCGCAAGTCACCATGAGATCGGCCAGCTCGTCGACGATCAGGACGATCTGGGGCAGGACCTGATAATCGAGCTGGTTTTCCTCGTAGATTTCCTCGCCCGTATCGGGATCGAAGCCGATCTGGACGCGGCGGCCCAGCGGCTTGCCCTTGGCGGCGGCATTGCGGACCTTTTCATTGAAACCGGCGAGGTTGCGCACGCTGATCTCGCTCATCTGGCGATAGCGGCGCTCCATTTCCTCGACCGCCCACTTCAATGCGCGCACCGCCTTGGCCGGCTCAGTGACAACCGGCGAGAGCAGGTGCGGGATCTCGTCGTAGCTTTTCAGTTCCAGCACCTTGGGATCGATCAGGATCAGGCGGCACTGCGCCGGGGTGAGCCGGTAGAGCAGCGAGAGTAGGATGCAGTTGAGCCCCACCGACTTGCCCGATCCGGTCGTGCCGGCGACCAGCAGGTGCGGCATGGCGGCAAGGTCGGCAATGACCGGTTCGCCCGAAATGTCCTTGCCCAGGATGATGGGGAGCATGCCCTTGTGATGGGCAAAGGCCTCGCAAGCGACGAGTTCCTTCAAAGCGACCATCTGCCGGTCGGCGTTGGGAAGCTCGATGCCCATGACCGTGCGGCCGGGGATCGAGGAGACGCGCGCCGAGATCGCGCTCATGTTGCGGGCGATGTCGTCGGCAAGGCCGATGACGCGGCTGGCCTTGATGCCGGGCGCTGGTTCCAGCTCGTACATCGTGACGACCGGGCCGGTGCGCACGGCGGTGATCTCGCCCTTGACGTTGAAATCGTCGAGCACGGTTTCGAGCAGGCGGGCGTTGCGCTCAAGACTCAGCTTGTCGATCTTCTTCTGCCCCTGCGGCGGCGGGTCGCCGAGCAGGTCGATGGAGGGCAGTTCGTACTCGTCGAACAGGTCGCCTTGCCGGCTGCGCGCCGAAAGCTGGGCGGGCTGGGCCGGGCGGGTGGGATCGGTAATTTCGGGCGGCTTGCGCGGATCGGTGATGGTGACGCTCGCAGCGGCGCGGGCCTCGCGGCGCCGGGGTTCGGCAGCGGGCGCATCGAAGGCCAGCGCGGGCGCATTTTCGCTCTCGCGGTGCCCGGTCAGCCGTCCGGGCAGCGTCAGCAGCAGCGCCCAGTCGATGGCGAAGACGCGCCCCGCAAGGAAAGCCCCGGTGACAAGGCAGACAAGCGTGGCGCCCAGGATCGCCCAGCCTTGCGCCGCTTCGGGAAACAGCCCCGCGAGCGCCCGGATGCCCTGCGCGCCCAGCAGTCCAGTCATCCCACCCATCGATGCAGGCAGCGATCCGCCGCGCGCGGTGAAGACCAGCGACATGACAGTGGAAAGGAGTACCATGCCGGCCAGCAGCACGAGGATCGGGCGCCACCAACGCTGGTCGGACACTTCGACGAGGCCGTCTTCTTCCTCGACCAGCCGCCACAGCTTGCGTGCGAAGATGTAGAGCAAGGGGAGAAGCAGCGCGCAGACCGGGCCGAACACGAGCAGTGCCGCGTCCGCCACCCATGCGCCTGCCGGGCCGGCCCAGTTGCGCACGTCGCCGCCCGCCGCCGTCGATCCGGAGGGGTCTGTCTGGTGATAGCTGAGGAGCGCGACGGCGAAGAACACCATGGCGGCAATCAGCGCTAGCGCGCCGCCGATCTCGCTCGACCGGCGTAGCGACCGGCGCAGCACGGCACGCCAGTCAGGCCTCGCCATGCGGCCCGGCGCGGCTGATATTGCACGTGTAGCCATGATCGTCCCCCGAATGCGCGGCGATCATGCGCCCTCGGGCGACTCCGCGTCAAGAATCCTGATGACCGGGCCCGCCATTCGGTGCGCGAAATGCGTCGATTGCGGCCCACGCCTCGGCGTCAATCCGCCGCGCCTTCCTCGCGTCCATCCCGCCCAGCGCGATCGCCGGCACGTCCGACTCCCGCGCGAGCAAACGGAAGCGGAGCGGGCCGAGCGTGCTGCCGCCGGAGTGCGAGCGGGTCGGGAACACGGGCGAGAGCAGCACGAGGTCAGCGCGGGCGCGGCAGGCCTGACCAAGCTCACGCAGCGAATGCGCGGTCACCAGCCGCAACAGCGCAGGTCCCTGCGCCAGCATTCCGGGCGGACCATAGCAGCCGTCCGCTCGCCAGCCCCGCGCCTTGCGCGCCGGTCCTGCCAGCACAGCGATGCAGTCGCGCGCGCGGGCGATCCGGACGAGTTCGCGCCACCGCGCGCGCCGCTCTGCCTCGCGCAGATGGTAGTGCCGGAAAATGAACCCGCTGCCGTGCGGCAAGCCGGCCAGCGCCGCTTCGAGCGATGCGTCATTCCGCGCGTCGCTGACAAGCCAAAGGCGAGGGATCGGGGGGTGGCGGCGCTTCACGCAGCCGCTTATAGCATCCCGCCATGAATGAGCCAGCCAGTCGCCTCGCGGAGGTTTCCGCCCGGATCGCCGCTGCCGCCCGCCTTGCCCGGCGCGATGCGGCCGACATAACCCTTATCGCCGTCTCGAAAACGCATCCTGCCGAAGCAATCGTACCGCTGATCGACGCCGGGCAGCGCGTCTTTGGCGAGAACCGGGTGCAGGAGGCGCAGGCCAAGTGGCCGGCGCTGAAAGAAGCGCGCCCCGGCATCGAACTGCATCTCGTTGGCCAGCTTCAGTCGAACAAGGCGGACGAGGCGGTCATGTTGTTCGATTGCATCCATTCGCTTGACCGGTCCTCGCTGGTGGCGGGGCTGGCGCGCGCGATGGACAAAGCGGGTCGCCGCGTACCCTGCTTTGTTCAGGTCAATATCGGCGCAGAAGAACAGAAAGGCGGCTGCGCGATTGCCGCTTTGCCGACACTGCTGGCCGAGGCGCGCGCCGCCGGCCTGCCGCTCGCCGGGCTGATGTGCGTGCCCCCCGCCGGAATCGAGGCCGCGCCCTATTTCGCGCTGCTGGCCAAGCTGGCCGACGACAATGGCCTTGCCGGTCTGTCGATGGGGATGAGCGACGATTTCGATACTGCCGTGATGCTCGGCGCCACGCATGTCCGCGTTGGCAGTGCCCTGTTCGGCGCGCGCGGCTGACGCGCTGAATTCGTCTTCGCGGCTGTTGTCCGCTGCTCGGTTCGCCGCACGGCGCGCCCGAACTGCCATGTCCGCGCTTGACGAAACGCCGTCTGTTCATCTGGGAGAAAGGTTGGCGGCCGACAGGCAATGGTTAACCCTCAGGCCCGACTGATTAAGTCTTGGAGACAGACCGCAATGAATTCAAAGTCCAGAACCCCAAAGGCCCTCATGTTATTGGCCATGATTGCCGCCCCGGCATCGGCCGTCCTCGCTGCGCAGCCGCAGGAATCGATCGAACCCGAAGTGATGGGCACGGTCTCCGATACCGCGCTGCCCCCCGCGTCCTCGATGACTGAGGGACCGGCGATCGAAGGCTTCATTTCCGCACGCAGCGGCGACAGGATGCAGGTCACCAGCCCGGGCGGTGCCCGCACAGTCGTCACCATTACCGATGACACGCGCATTACCTCGACGGGCGGCTTCCTCGGCCTCGACCGCGACAAGCTGGCCGCGACGCAGCTTTATAATGGCGTTCCGGTCAGCGTGAAGACCCTTCAGTTCCCTGGCGGCCTCGTGGCAAGCCGGATCGCCCTCAAGTCGAGGGACCTGCGCACCGCCGCGATGATCCACAACGGCACAGAACAGGGCTTTGCCCAGCAGACCGCGGCGACCGACGCACTTCGCAACCGCATGGCCGATATCGACCAGTATAATATCAAGGCCACGACCAACGTGAACTTCGATGTGGGCAAGGCGGTGCTCTCGGCGCAGGCGAAGGACGAACTGTGCTCAACCGCAACGACGGCCGAGGGCATGAAGAACGCCATGCTGCTGGTCGTCGGCTACACCGATTCCACCGGGAGCCAGGACTACAATCAGGTGCTGAGCGAGCGGCGCGCCAGCCGCGTCGTCAACCATCTTCAGCAGGTCTGCGGCTGGAAGCCCTATCGCATGCTTACGCCGACCGGGATGGCCGAGGCCGACCCGCTGGCCGACAACGAGAGCTGGGAAGGCAAGGCGCAGAACCGCCGCGTTGCCGTGAACGTGCTGGTCAGCAAAGGGCTCGACGGCCTCTAGAGCCGCCGGTCAGGGACGGGCTTGGCCCGTCCCGCCGGTCAGCGTTTCAGTTCGTCGCCCGACAGCGTGACGATGTGCAGCAGGTTGGTCGAACCGGGCGTTCCGAAGGGGACGCCCGCCAGCATGATGACTTTCGAGCCTGCCTTGCCGAAGCCGTGGCGCAGCGCCATCCGCTTGCCCTTGGCGATCATTTCCTCGAAGCTGCCGATATCTTTTGAATGGACGGTATGCGCCCCCCAGAGCAACACCAGCCGCCGCGCGATGCGCGGGCTGGGTGTGAGTACCAGCATCGGTAGGCCTGGCCGCTCGCGCGCCACGCGCCTTGCGGTGGAGCCCGAGCCGGTGAACAGCACGACGCCCGCCAGAGTCAGTGTCGCCGCGATGGAGGCGCTCGCCTGTGCAAGCGCGTCGGCTGTGGTGTGGTCCGGCAGGATTTCGGTGAAGTTGATCCGCGCCTGATAGCCGGGATCGTTTTCGACCTTGGCGGCGATGCGGTGCATGATGGTCACCGCCTCGAGCGGCCAGGCCCCGCTCGCTGTCTCGGCCGAGAGCATGACCGCATCGGCGCCGTCGTAGATGGCATTGGCGACGTCGGAGACTTCCGCGCGCGTCGGCGCCGGACTCTCGATCATCGATTCGAGCATCTGCGTCGCCACAACGACCGGCTTGCCGCTGCGCCGCGTCGCCTCGACAATGCGCTTTTGCAGCGGCGGAACGTCCTCCGGGTTGAGTTCGACGCCAAGGTCGCCGCGCGCGACCATGATGCCGTCGGCGAGTTCGATGATCTCTTCGAGCCGCTGGACCGCCGCCGGCTTCTCGATCTTGGCCATCAGCGCCGCGCCCGCGCCGCCGGCGCTGGCCATCTGGCGGCGGGCTTCGGCCACGTCCTCGGGCCGCTGGACGAACGACAGCGCGATCCAGTCTGCCCCGTGCTCCAGCGCGAAGGCGAGGTCGCGGTGGTCCTTCTCAGTCATGGCTGGCACCGGTATGACTGCATCGGGAACGTTCACGCCCTTGCGGTCCGAGATGACTCCGCCGACTTCCGCCGAGCACAGGATGCTATCGCCATCGGCGCGGATCACGCGCAGTTTCAGCTTGCCGTCGTCGATCAGCAGGCGCTGGTCCTTGACGAGGACCTCGAAGAGTTCAGGATGGGGCAGGCAGACGCGGGTATCGTCGCCGGGTTCGGGGTTGCGGTCGAACGTGAAGTGCCCTCCGTGACGAATCACGGCGCGGCCATCGCGAAAGGTTCCGACGCGCAGCTTGGGACCTTGCAGATCGCACAGCACTGCGACAGGCCGCCCGAAATCCCGCTCGGCCGCGCGGATGTTTGCGATGGTTTCGGCGTGTGTGGCATGGTCGCCGTGGCTCATGTTGACGCGGAACGCATCGGCCCCCGCTTCGAGCAGCGCGGCGATCATCGCCGGATCGCGGCTGGCCGGGCCGAGTGTCGCCAGGATCTTGACCTTTCGGCCGCGCATGTGAAGTCCCGCAACCCTGGTCTTCGACGTCTCTGGCCTCGCCACGCAAATTCCCTTCCTTTGGTGCGCCCGCCTATGGCACAGGCACCCGGATTGCCCAAGACGGCAAAACCCTGAGGGAGCGGACAAATGAGCTGCAACGAAGACACCCCGATGAACCCCGGCGATCCGCTGGAAGCACTGGATGATGCCGCTGCCGCTGCCGTGTTCCGCCGGCTCGTGCGCCATCTGCGCCACCGTCACGACGCGCAGAACGTCGATCTCATGGGGCTGTCGGGGTTCTGCCGCAACTGCCTTGCCGACTGGATCATCGACGCGGGTTATCCGGGAGACCGGGCGCAGGCACGCGAGCTGATCCATGGAATGCCGGCGGCGGAGTGGAAGTCACGTTTCCACAGGGAAGCGACACCGGAACAGCTCGCGCGGATGGAAGAGAGCTTGAAGAAGAATGCTCCCGGCCACTAAGAGCGCGCCTGACCGATTCACTCTTCCGGAGCAATTCCACATGGCCGAGACCACTGATGACCGCCTGCGCCTGCTGATCGAGCGTGTCGAGCGGCTTGAGGAAGAGAAGAAGGGCATCGCCGATGACATCCGCGACGTCTATTCCGAAGCCAAGGCCGTCGGTTATGACAGCAAGATCATGCGCCAGATCGTGCGCCTCAGGAAAATGAAGCCCGACGATCGCAGCGAGATGGAAATGCTGCTCGACACCTACAAGGCGGCGCTCGGGCTGGGATAGGTTTAAAGGAGATCGGGATGATCGTTACCACGACTGCAGCCATCGAGGGCCAGCCAGTCCAGCGCTATCTCGGAATCGTGACCGGCGAAGTGATCGTAGGAGCGAACATCTTCCGCGATCTCTTTGCCTCGATCACCGATATCGTCGGGGGTCGCTCCGGCAAGTACGAGGACGTCCTTGCCCGCGCCCGCAAGCAGGCGCTCTCGGAAATGGAGGCCGAAGCGCAGAAGGCCGGGGGCAACGCCGTGATTGGCGTCGATATCGATTATGAAGTGCTTGGCTCCAACGGCTCGATGCTGATGGTCAGCTGTTCGGGAACTGCTGTCATCGTCTGATCGGGCGTGGTTGTCTGATCGGGAAGGGTCAGCTAGGGGCGGCGCAAGTCAAACCACGAGCAGGCGGCGCAGCAATGGCAGGCCATTCCAAATTCAAGAATATTATGCATCGCAAGGGCGCGCAGGACAAGAAGCGCTCCGCGCAGTTCAGCAAGCTTTCGCGCGAGATCACCGTCGCGGCGAAGATGGGCATGCCCGATCCGGACATGAACCCGCGCCTGCGCGCCGCGGTCAACGCCGCCAAGGCGCAGTCGATGCCCAAGGACAACATCCAACGTGCCATCGACAAGGCGAGCAAGGGCGATGCGGAAAACTATGAGGAAGTGCGCTACGAGGGCTATGGCCCCGGCGGCGTGGCCCTGATCGTCGAGGCGCTGACCGACAACCGCAACCGCACCGCCACCAACGTGCGCACCGCCTTTGCAAAGAACGGCGGCAACCTCGGCGCGAGCGGCGCGGTCAGCCACGGGTTTGAGCGGCTTGGCCTGATCGAATACCCGGCGAGCGTTGGTGACGAGGACAAGGTTCTCGAAGCCGCGATCGAAGCAGGGGCAGATGATGTCGAGAGCGACGACGGCGGTCACGCCATCTGGGTGGCGATGGAGACCCTGCATCCCGTCGCGCGCGAGCTGGAGAAAACGCTGGGCGAGGCGGAAGGCGTCAAGCTTGCCTGGAAGCCCAGCATCAAAGCTGAAGTGGGCGAAAGCGATGCCGCAACCCTGCTCAAGCTGATCGACGTGCTCGACGACGACGACGACGTGCAGGCCGTCTGGGGCAATTACGAAATTCCCGACGAGGTCATGGAAAAGCTGGGGTAATGTGGCCGCTTGTCGCCAAGGCGCTGTTGTCCGGCGCGATCATCGCGGCGATTTCTGAAATCGGCAAGAAGTTGCCCACAGTTGCGGCACTTGTCGCGTCGTTGCCGCTGGTCTCTGTACTCGGCATGATTTTGCTGTGGCGCGAGCGGCCCGATCCAGTGAACATGGCAATCCATGCTGAGGCGACATTCTGGTATGTCCTGCCTTCGCTGCCGATGTTTCTGCTCATTCCCGGGGTGCTCCGCGCAGGTGCCGGCTTCTGGATAGCCCTGGTCGCAGGCTGCGCCCTGACTGTTGTTCTTTATCTGGCGATGGCGCATTTCGGGCCGCGTTTCGGCCTGAGGCTATGATGTGCTGATCATCGGGCTCGATCCCGGTCTCGGCACGACGGGCTGGGGCATCGTCGCCAAATCGGGCAACCGGCTGAGCCACATCGCCAACGGGCAGGTCCGCACCGATCCTGCTGCATCGCTGGCCGAAAGGCTGGTCACGCTTGATCGCGAACTGGCCGACGTGATCGCGCGCTTCTCGCCCGATCAGGGCGCGGTGGAAGAAGTGTTCGTCAACGCCAATCCGCAATCGACGCTCAAGCTGGGGCAGGCGCGCGGCGTCTGCCTGCTGGCAGTGGCCCGAGCCGGTCTGCCTGTCACCGAATATGCGACGCGCGCCGTGAAAAAGGCGCTGGTCGGAACTGGCGCGGCCGAAAAGGCGCAGGTGCAGGCCATGCTCAAGGTCCTGCTTCCGGGCGTTAAACTTGCCGGCGCCGACGCGGCCGATGCGCTGGCCGTGGCGATCTGCCACGCGCACATGGGGCCGCGCTGACGCCATTCAACGCAGTTGGCTGTCCTTGCTGCCCCGCCGGTTAATCAGGCTGTGGCGCACGGACCTGTCGCGGGCCGACTGGCAGGCAATGCAGGTCCGCACCCCGGGAAGTGCCTCGCGGCGGCGCGGCGGGATGGGCTCGCCGCAGTCCTCGCAGTATTCGAGGCTCTCGCCCGATGGCATTCGCTTGCGCGCGCCGTCGATGGCGTCCTTCACGGTATCGTCGATCTGGTCCTGTATCGCGCCGTCGCGCGTCCAGCCGCCTGCCATCGCTGCCTCCTTTCCTACGTCTGTCCGCAAAGGAATACGAACGGACGGCCCCAGGCGTTCCCAATTCGCTGCACTCACGCTAGACCGGCGCGCATGATCGCGAAACTGACCGGCATCCTCGACGACTTTGGCCCCGACTGGGCGGTGATCGATGTCTCCGGCGTTGGGTACCTGGTGCACTGTTCCGCCCGCACGCTCGACGCGCTGGGGGTGCGGGGCGATCCTGCGACGGTTCATACCGACTTGCAGGTCAGCGAGAATGACCTGCGGCTGATCGGCTTTGCCAGCGCGGGCGAGCGGGAGTGGTTCCGGCTCCTCACCGGCGTGCAGGGCGTAGGCAGCAAGATGGCGCTGGCGGTGCTCTCTGCTCTCTCGGCGGACGAGTTGCGCAGCGCTTGTGCACGGGGCGATGCGGGACAAGTGACGCGGGCACAGGGGGTGGGACCAAAGCTTGCCGGGCGAATCGTCAACGAGCTGAAGGACAAGGCCGGTGCTCTTCCTGCCGCTCCGGGCGGTCCGGGGGTCCCCGTCGCCGTGGCCGAGGGCTCGGTGAGCGCCGATGCGGTCTCCGCACTCCAGAACCTCGGCTTCAAGCCAGCGGTGGCCGGTGCGGCTGTCGTCGCGGCTCTGGGCGAGCTGGGCGAGGGAGCGTCGCTGAACGATCTGGTGCGCGTGGCGCTGCGGAAAGCTGCTGGCTAACGTCACATATCGTTGGCGATCATGACCTCCTGGAAGGTAAGTCCGCGCGCCGCCTCCACGTTGAGGCACGGTCCCGGCCGCCAGTAGAGGCAGGCGCGTTTTCCCCCGTCGCGCGCATTGCCGGTGCGGCAGGCCAGCACGCCGAACTGCGCGGGCGCCGCCGCCGTGCCCGTGACGATGAGGGCGTTGGCGGCGTCGAGCAGGCGCGGGTCAAATGGTTTCGCCCCCTCGTTCTGCTCGGGCGAGAACAGGTACAGCTCCACCCGGCGTGGCAGGAAGGCATGCGTTACATGGTCGCGGTCCGCCGTCGGCACGGCAATGCCGCAGGTGCTGGGGATGCGCGCCGCCATCTGGCCGAGCGAAGTCATGTAAGCCCCGCCCCGAAAAACGCCCATGCCGCCCGTCGCGCGGTAGCTTGCGAACGAGAGCATGGCCCACAGCGCGCAAGTGAATACGATGGCCGCGCCCGACCGAGCATCGCTCTCCCCCCGGCGCCGCGCCAGGCGCAGCGCGATTTCCGCGCTTGCGATCCCGGCGAGAAGGACGATCAGCAAGACCGGCAGCCAGATGAAACGGTATTCCTTGTGACCGATCAGGCTGTGGGCAAGGATCGTGGCGACAGCGGCGATCAGCACCGGACGGTATTGGCGGGGCGCGAACAGCGCGGCAACGAGTATAATCAGCGCCGCCGGCTGGAGCCGCGCGAAGAGATAGCGCAGATATTGCCAGTGGTCGCTTGTCCCGAAAAAGGCGGCGCGGTTTTCGCCGATGTTCTGGGACAGGTTCTTCACCGCCCAGGAGAACGGCACCAGCCCGGCCGCGAGATCGGCAGCGGCCGAGAGTGCCAGCGCCGGGAGCGCGCCCAGGGCCAGAGAGCACCACGCCTTGCCATCGGTGCGCAGGATCATTGGCACCAGCAGGGCGGCACACATGCCGTATTGCATCCGCAGCAGCACCGCGAAGGCGAGCAGGAAGCCTGCGAGGAGCAGGGCGCGCTTGCGGTCGCGGTGAAGCAGCGCCGCGGTGCCCCCGCAGGCAAAGGCGGCGGCAAGGCTTTCGGACAGCACCTGCACCCCGAACATCACGCTCTCGAACCACACCGCGGCGATGAGTGCCGCCACCACGCCATGCCAGCGCGACCGTGCCGCGCCAATCCACCATGCCGCCGGTACGATCATCAGGCACAGTGCTGTGTAGACGCCGTGCGCCAGGCCAAGAGGGAGCCACTCGCCCGGCGAGATCAACCCGCCCAGCGCCATCGGCCCGGCCAGCAGCATCGGGATCAGCGGGCTGCGGATGCCATAGCGCGCCTCCCACGGGGCAAGGCCATGGCCATGCACCAGCCGGAAGGCCTGCTCCTGATACTGCATCAGTTCGTCCGGGTGGACGATTTCGAACAGCGAGAAGGCAAGTGCGCGCAGGGCGATTGCGATGAGCAGGATCAGGCCGAGTGCAAAGTGCCAGCGCGGCTGTTTCGATGCTTCTTCCATGCTTTCCCCTTCTCGCCAGCCCATGGAAGGTATGCCCGTGTCCAAGCCCCAACGGAAGAGCGGGCCATCGGGATTGTTTGCGCGGATTCGTACGAAATGCTACAAAGACCGTATGGCCCAGCTCAATATTTCCATTCCGCCCTCGCTTCGGCAGTGGATCGATCACCGTATCGCCGAAGGGCGCTATTCCAGCGCCAGCGACTATGTGCGCGATCTGGTCCGCCGCGATCAGGAAGCCGCCGACGAAGAAACCGAGTGGCTGCGCGGACTGATCGCCGAGGGGCTGGCATCTGGAATTTCCCCTCAGAAGCCCGAAACGATAATTGAAAACATCATTTCCGGACGTCGGGCAAAGCGTGGCTGAAGTCGCGTTCTCGAATGCTGCCGAAACGGACCTTGTTGAAATCGACGAATTCAGCGCCGAACAGTTTGGCGAAGATGTGGCTGAAGCATATATGCACGGCTTCGACGAGGCATTTGCCCTGTTGCGTGACCACCCTAAAGCCGGGGCGGCCTGCCCCGAACTAGGCAACGGCATCCGATGCCTCGTCCACCGGCGGCATCGGATCTTCTACACGTTCGAGGACGAACTGGTGCTGATCGTCCGGATCGTGCATCATGCGATGAATGCCAGCGTGGCGATGAAAGGATGGGCGGGGTGAATGTGGCCGTTCAGCGATCGAATGATTCCAGCCTCAGAAGGACTTGCTCTGGTCGCGATGTCGATGTCCCTAACGGCATTGGAAATGGTGCAGGATCGCCGCGAAGGACTCGCAATTGCGTGTTGCGGAATCGCGATAGTAAATCGGCAATCTTCTAAGTTCGGCCTTGGGATGGAAATTGAGAAATTTGTATACGGTAGTGTGGTCAGGGCTATATTTGATAGGTATCCAGAGTGCTTAAATCACTCTTTTATTACGACAGTTTTTTACGCTTCTGTATCCACGCACTTAGAGCATCCAGGCGGAGAAAAAGGAGTCTCCACCTACTATGACGAATGCATTAGGTCATTGTCGGATCCCCCGTGTTCGCTCAGTCGTGAAGCATTTGTTGATTGTTGTGCGCTGATTGCGACATCTGCGAAAGAGTTAATTGGTAATAAGCGCCGTGATTGGCATTACGGCCAATGACTCCCAACCCCCACCTCACTCCCCAGCGCCAGCCGGAAGACGCCGACGCGGCGCTGCGGCCCAAGTCGCTTGCCGAGTTCGTCGGGCAGGCGGCGGCGAAGGGCAATCTTTCGGTGTTCATCGAAAGCGCCAGGGCGCGGGGCGAGGCGATGGACCATGTGCTGTTCTATGGGCCGCCGGGGCTGGGCAAGACGACGCTGGCGCAGATCGTCGCGCGCGAGCTTGGCGTGGGCTTTCGTGCCACGTCGGGCCCGGTCATCGCCAAGTCAGGCGATCTGGCCGCGCTCCTCACCAATCTTGAGGAAGGCGACGTCCTGTTCATCGACGAGATCCACCGTCTTGCCCCTGCGGTGGAGGAAGTGCTCTATCCCGCGATGGAGGACCGCGCGCTCGATCTCATCATCGGCGAGGGGCCGTCGGCGCGCTCGGTGCGGATTGATTTGCCGCCATTCACACTGGTGGGTGCGACGACGCGGCAGGGTCTGCTGACGACGCCGCTGCGTGACCGATTCGGCATTCCGGTGCGGCTCAATTTCTATACCGTTCCGGAGCTTGAACGGGTCATCACGCGCGGCGCGGGCCTGCTGGGCATCGGCATCGACCAGACCGGCGCGCAGGAAATCGCCCGGCGCGCACGCGGTACGCCGCGGGTTGCCGGGCGGCTGCTGCGGCGGGTGCGGGATTTCGCCCAGGTGGCGGGCGCAGCCGTCATCACGCGCGAGTTTGCCGACGATGCGCTGAACCGGCTGGAGATCGACGCGCTCGGTCTCGACGCGCAGGATCGGCGCTATCTCTCCATGATCGCCGACATCTACAAGGGCGGGCCGGTGGGCGTCGAAACGCTCGCGGCGGGCCTTTCGGAGCCGCGCGATACCGTTGAGGACGTGATCGAGCCGTTCCTCATCCAGCTGGGCCTCATCGCGCGGACGGCGCGCGGGCGCTGCCTCAACGATGGCGGCTGGAAGCACCTCGGCCTTGCCCCGCCGACGGGCACCCAGGGCGGGCTTTTCGGGGCCGCTGAACCGCTCGAATAAGCCCGGCACGGCTAACGCAGGGCCGCGAACTCGCAGCAAATGACCTCGATTCTGTTCCACTCCGGGACACTTGACCCTGCGGCCGCCGGACTCCTGCGGGAATCTCGCATCGGGACAGCCAAAACAGCCTTAACGCGGTTGTCGGGAAGGTAACTTCCTGCGTTCATTGAGCGACAGGAGTCCCTGCTGCGGCAATCTGCGCAGGGGCGAGGCAAAAGAGAGACGAGAACATGTCGGTTCGGATGGCCCTTGCGAAATTGTCGGCTGCGGTCGCTGGCGGCGCCCTTGTCGGCGGCGGCGCGGTCCACGTGGCCGAGGCCCCGCCGAAGCGCACCCAGTACGTCAAGCACGTCAAGGCCCCCCGCGCCGCACCGCGTGTCCATGTGCCGCAGCGCGTCGTGAGGCGCGAGGCACCGCGCCGCATCAAGCGCATCCGCCGCGTGGTGCAGGAGCCGTGCTGCGAGCAGCCCCAGATGGCCGTCGTGCCAATGCCCTATGTTCCGCCCCTACCGCCCCAGCCGTTTTCCGGCGGCGGCGGCGGCGTGCCGATCGTCATCGGCGGCGGGGGTGGCGGCTTCGGCGGCGGGTTCTTTGGCGGGTTCTTCGGCGGCGGCGGTGGCGGCGGCGGCAACGTCGTGATTTCATCGACGTCGAGCGGCGGATCCACATCCTCGTCCTCGGGCGGCGTAACCTCGACCGGAGGTTCCACATCCACCTCTACCGGCGGGATCACCTCCACCGGCTCGACTTCGACGTCCAGTGGCGGCATCACCAGCACCACGACATCGAGCAGCTCGGGCAACGTCTCGACCTCGACCTCAAGTTCCACCTCGGGCGGTTCGACGTCGACCAGCACCTCGACCAGCAGCGGTGCGACGACGAGCAGCACCTCTGGCAGCACGTCGAGCAGCACCAGTTCTTCTACGTCGGGGAGTACCTCGACCTCGACTAGTACCGGCGGCACGACCAGTACCGGCGGAACGACGAGCACGGGCGGTCACGAAGTGCCCGCTCCGCCGATGGTCATCCTGTTCGGCGCGGCCGCTGCAGCCGTCCTTGGCCGCAAGCGGCTGGCGAAGAAGGCCGTAGCCTAAACGAATCTGTAATCTGCCCCCAGCAGAGAAGGAAGGGCGGCATTACCGGATGCCGCCCTTTTCGCGTGCGGAGTGCCTGAGTTCCGATCAACGTGGCGCGATTTGGACGGCAAGAGAATCCACGGTATCGAGCAATCCGGCGAAGTCGGTGGGATGGCAGTTGGCTTTGAGCCAGCTCAGACCGATCGAGCTTTGGACAGGCAGATCATGCTCGGCGACGACAAAAAATTTCCACTGAGCAGGATCAGCGTGGTCGCATGAATCGCGAACGTCCTCATGCCACGCGAAAATGTAGATCTCCGCGTTACGACCCGGCTCGCTGATGAAGTCCGACCCTTCGTACCGCCCTGATTTCGTGGCAATCGAAAAGCGGGCAGGAGACTGTTTACTAACGGAAGTATGCCATGTTTGCCGTGCCGCCGATTGCTTGACCTGGATACGCAAGCGCGACGTGATGTGTTCAAGATCGTGCGACGCCCAATCGCCGGCGCACAGCCGCCAATTTGGCTTAAGAACGGCAGCCACGATCTCCTCGACCAGCTCGCCGCGACGATTGTTCTGGATGAGGGGGGAGCCGTAGAGCCGGCGAAACAGCCGATCCAGTATGGCTCCCCCGATTCACCCTTACGCCGCCAGCTTCCTCAGCACGTACTGCAGGATGCCGCCGTTGTTGAAGTATTCGACTTCGTTGGCGGTATCGATGCGGCACAGCGCGGTGAAGCTGAAGGTTGAGCCGTCCTTGCGCGTGACGTCCACGGTCACATCCTGACGCGGCTTGAGGCTGGCGACGCCCCGTATCGTGAAGCTGTCGTCGCCCGCCAGGCCCAGCGAGGTGCGGCTCTCACCATCCTTGAACTGGAGCGGCAGCACGCCCATGCCGACGAGGTTCGAGCGGTGGATGCGCTCGAAGCTTTCGACGATCACCGCGCGCACGCCCAGAAGGTTGGTGCCTTTGGCGGCCCAGTCGCGCGACGAGCCGGTGCCGTATTCCTTGCCGGCAATGACCACCAGAGGCGTGCCATTGGCCTTGTGCGCCATCGCCGCATCGTAGATCGACATCGTCTCGCCGTTGAACACGGACATGCCGCCTTCGACGCCGGGGACCATCTCGTTCTTGATGCGGATGTTGGCGAAGGTGCCGCGCATCATCACTTCGTGGTGACCGCGGCGCGCGCCGTAGGAGTTGAAATCGGCGCGAGCGACCTGGTGGTCCATCAGGTACTTGCCGGCGGGGCTGTCGGCCTTGATGTTGCCGGCGGGGCTGATGTGGTCGGTCGTGATCGAATCGCCCAGGATCGCCAGCGACTTGGCCTCGATGATGTCGCTCACCGGGGCCGGGGTCATGCTCATGCCGTCGAAGTACGGTGGATTGGCGATGTACGTCGATCCCGCGCGCCACTGGTAGGTGTCCGAACCCGTGACGTTGATCGCCTGCCAGTGCGCGTCGCCCTTGTAGACTTCGGCGTAGCGCGCACGAAACATGCCGCGATCGATGCAGCTGGCCATTACCTCGGCGACTTCCTGGTTTGTCGGCCAGATGTCCTTGAGGAAAACGTCGCGGCCATCGGTCGCCTTGCCGATCGGGGTGGTGGTGAAGTTTTCGACCACGGTGCCCTTGAGCGCATAGGCGACCACCAGCGGCGGCGAGGCGAGGAAGTTGGCGCGCACGTCGGGTGAGACGCGGCCCTCGAAGTTGCGGTTGCCCGAGATCACGCTGGCGGCGACGATGTTGTTGGCGTTGATCGCGGCGCTGATCGGCTCGGCCAGCGGGCCGGAGTTGCCGATGCAGGTTGTGCAGCCATAACCGACAAGGTTGAAGCCGATGGCGTCGAGATCGGCCTGGAGGCCTGCCTTTTCGAGATAGTCGGTCACAACCTGGCTGCCGGGCGCAAGGCTGGTCTTGACCCAGGGCTTGGGCTTGAGGCCGAACTGGTTGGCCTTCTTGGCGACAAGGCCGGCGGCAACGAGGACGCCGGGGTTGGAGGTGTTGGTGCAGCTGGTGATGGCCGCGATCACCACGTCGCCATCGCCGATGTCGTGGATCTTGCCTTCAACGGGAACGCGGGCGCTGGCCTTCTTGTAGACCGATTTCATGTCGGCATTGAACACGTCGTCGACATCGTTGAGCGCGACCTTGTCCTGCGGCCGCTTGGGTCCGGCGAGCGAGGGCACGACCGTGGCCATGTCCAGCTCGAGCGTGTCGGTGAACACGGGGTCAGCAGCATTGGCGTCGATCCAGAAGCCCTGCTCCTTGGCATAGGCTTCGACGAGGGCGATCTGGTCTTCCTCGCGGCCGGTGAGGCGCATGTATTCGATTGTCTTGTCGTCGATGCCGAAGAAGCCGCAGGTCGCTCCATATTCGGGCGCCATGTTGGCAAGCGTGGCGCGATCGGCCAGGCTCAGCGAGGCAAGGCCCGGGCCGTAGTATTCGACGAAGCGGCCGACAACGCCCTTGGCGCGCAGCATCTGCGTGGCCGTCAGCACGAGATCGGTGGCGGTGACACCTTCCTGAAGCGCGCCGGTGAGCTTGAAGCCAACCACTTCGGGGATCAGCATCGACACCGGCTGGCCCAACATCGCAGCCTCTGCCTCGATCCCGCCGACGCCCCAGCCCAGCACGCCAAGGCCGTTGATCATCGTGGTGTGGCTGTCAGTGCCGACGCAGGTATCGGGATAGGCGACATTGGCGCCCGACTGGTCGGTGCTGGTCCAAACCGCCTGCGCAATGTGCTCAAGGTTGACCTGGTGGCAGATGCCGGTGCCGGGAGGCACGGCCTTGAAATTGTCGAGGCTCTTCGATCCCCACTTGAGGAAGTCGTAGCGTTCGAGGTTGCGCTGGTATTCGATCTCGACGTTCTGCTCGAACGCTTTGGGGTGGCCGAACTCGTCGACCATGACCGAGTGGTCGATGACGAGGTGGACCGGGACCAGCGGATTGATCTTGGACGTATCGCCGCCCAGCCTGGCAATGGCATCGCGCATCGCGGCCAGATCGACGACGCAGGGCACGCCGGTAAAATCCTGCATCAGCACGCGGGCCGGATGGTACTGGATCTCGCGGCTGGGTGCGACGGGGTTCTTCTGCCAATCGACCAGCGAGCGGACGTCCTCGGTCGAGACCGTAAAGCCGCCGTCTTCGAAGCGGAGCAGGTTTTCCAGGAGGACTTTCATCGAGAACGGCAGGCGGCTCACATCGCCCAGCTTCTCGCCCGCCTTGCGCAGCGAATAATAGGCAAATTCCTTGCCGCCCACGGTCATCGTGCTGCGGGTACCAAGCGTGTCCTGTCCGACCTGAGTCATGCGGCGAAGCTCCCTCGTCATGGCTGGCGCGCCGCGGCGGCGGGCCTGCCGGAATGTTGCAGTGCAGTGCGGTTTCGCGGCCAGCCCCTGCGCGTTCCTTGCCCCGAGGTCAAGAGGCGGAGGAAGCCTCCTGCGCTCGCTGGCCGGGCCTCGCGGCGGCAAGCCAGCTTCCCGCGATGACAAGTGCCGAGCCGGCCAGGGTTGACGGGGTCAGAGGGTCGTCAAACCACAACCAGCCCAGCAGCGCGGCCCAGATGAGCGCAGTGTATTCGAAGGGAACCAGTGCCTGCGCTTCGGCCCGGGCATAGGCCCATGTCAGCAGCACGAGCGCGATGCCTGCCAGCGCGGCTGCTGCCGTTGTTTCGATCAGGACGTCAGCCGTGGGCCAGCGCAGCAGCCACGGCGCTGCGACGGCAAGAATGGTCCCCATGAACAGCGCCTGGAAGAATGCGACTTCAACCGGCGAGGCCAGAAGCGCCTGCTGCCGCTGGATGACGAGGTTCCAGGCATAGAGCAGCGCCGAGGCGAGCACCGAGGTGATGCCGAGCGCGGAGGCCGACTGCGCCTCTCCTGCCTCGCTGCCCAGCCGTCCGGCGGCAATCACCACAACGCCCGCGATGCCGAACAGCGAGGCGGTTACCGCCGTCCTGCGAATGCGCTCTCCCAACAAGAGTGCGGCCAGATAGAGCGCGACCAGCGGGGCGATGAACGAAATCGCGATGGCCTCGGCCATCGGCATGCGGACCAGCCCCCAGAAAAAGAAAACCGCCATCGCCGCGACCACGGCGGCGCGCAGCGCATGGATTCGCAAGGCTGCGCGAGAGGGTCGCTTGCCGATCTGGACCAGCCACAAGGGCAGGAGCAGCGCCGTCCCGGCAAGGCTGCGAAAAAGCAGCGCCGAATACACTCCGATCTGGATCGAAGCGCTCTTCACCAGGGCGTCCATCACGCAGAACAGAGCGATTCCGGCCGCAGCGGCAACGAACGGGAGCAGGCGGGCGGCTGCGAAGTTTTGCGCTGGTGCGGACGGCATCGTGCGCGCGTCTTGCGCGGTTCCGGCCGTAGCGCAAGGACTTGCGGCGCGTGCAGCGAAATTCATCGCAGCGTAATCCTTTGGCCGCCACACTGCGCGCACTTGAAACAGGGCAGTCAAACAGGCAAAACGGGGTTCAGGCTCTGCACCTTGCCCGGTGGCAGCAGGTTGTCATCCTTGAGCGATGACCGGAAAAACAGGGGTTTAACGAGTTATGCGATCGGGTGTGGCCAAGCTGGCCCTTGTTTCCGGCACTCTTGCGCTTGCGGGGCTCGGATCCCTGCCGGCAGCGGCGCGTCAGGCTGATCCGGCGACGGTGCCAGCCACGATCACGCCTGCGCCGGTGGCAAGCGAATCGCCCGCACCCCCGGCCGTGTCGCCAGTGCCGACCGAAACGCCCGCGCCCGTTCCTGTCGTCGTGCCCGTTGCAGAGCCGATCATGGTCTGGCCGCGGATGCAGGCGCAGGCCTTGCTCGACGCGATCAACGCGGTCGGAGCCGAGGGGCTGATCCCGGCCGACTACCGGCCCGACCTCCTGCGCGCCGCGCTTACCGCCGGCGAAGGCCCGGCGCTTGACGAGATTGCCAGCAAGAGCTTTTCATGGCTGGCCGAGGACCTGCGCGACGGGCGCACCCCGGTCGATGCGCGGGTTCAGTGGTTCGCTCTCGACCCTGACCGCGACGCGAACCCGACCGACAAGCTGATGGCGCAGGCGCTGGCCAGCGGCGATGTCGCGGGCGTGCTGGCAAGCCTCGCGCCGACTTATCCCGACTATGCCGCGCTCAAAGCCGAACTGGCGCGCACGCCGGCATCAGCGCAGACAACGCGTGCGCTGATCCGCGCCAACATGGACCGTTGGCGGTGGCTGCGCCGCGATCTCGGGAGTCTGTTCCTTCTGACTAACGTGCCTGAGTTCCAGCTGCGCCTCGCCACCAATCGCCGTATCGTGCGCACCTATCGCACCGTCGTGGGCAAGCCTGGACGCACGGCGACGCCGCAGCTTGCCGAAACCGTGCAGAACGTGGTCTTCAACCCGACGTGGACAGTGCCGCAATCGATCGTCCAGGGCGAAGGGCTGGGGCCGCGCCTTTTGGCCAACCCGCGCTCGGCAGCATCGCAAGGTTACAAGGTGGCTCGCCTTCCGGACGGTACGATCTCGGTCGTTCAGCAGCCGGGCGACAACAACGCGCTTGGCCGCATGAAGATCGACATGCCCAATCCGCACGCGATCTATCTGCACGATACGCCCAGCAAGTCGTTCTTCGAACATCCTGTCCGGGCCTACAGCCACGGCTGCATCCGTACCGAACGTGCGGTGGAGCTGGGCATGACGATGGCAATCATGGGCGCGGGGATGACCCCGGAAGAGGCGATAGCGCTATCCAACTCGGGGAAATACACCAAGGTGCCGATGACGCGGACATTCCCGGTCTATCTGACATACATGACCATGGGTACCGCGATCGATGGCACGATGCGCAAGTTCGCCGACATCTACGGCCGCGACGCCCCGGTGCTGGCAAGCTTCCAGAAACCGCGCGAGGCCAAGACCACGCAGCGGGTGACCGACGAGCCGGTCGTTCAGCTGGATAACCCGCTTTGAGGGGTGCCGTGCGGCCCTAGCGATGGTTGCGGATGACCTGCAGGAACGCGTCGCCATAGGCCTCAAGCTTTCGCGTGCCGACGCCGCCGATTTGGCTCAGCTCGGACGGTGACATCGGCTGAAGGCGCGCCATCTCGCGCAAGGTGGAATCGTGGAAGACGACGTAGGGCGGTACGCCCGCGCTCTTGGCCAGTTCGCGCCGGCATTCGCGGAGCGCCTCGAACAGCGGATCGCCGACCGGGTTGGCCTCGCTCGCCGCGCCGCGCCGCCGCTTGCGCTCGCGCCGGGGCGGGACGACGAGGGGCACCGGCACCCCGCCCTTGAGAATATCGCGTGCATCGCCGCCCAGCGCCAGCCCGCCATGTTCGGTCGGCACCAGACTTCCGCGTGCCAGCAGCGCACGGGCGAGCGGCTTGATGAGCGGCGCCTCGTCCGCCTCGACGATGCCGAATACCGATAGCCGGTCATGCCCGCGCGCGGTCACTCGTTCGTCGGCCGTGCCGGTCAGCACTTTTTCCAGATAACCCAGCCCGAAGTTCTGCCCCGTGCGGTAGACCGCCGAAAGCAGTTTGCGCGCCGTCTCGGTAGCATCGGTCACCGCTGGGGGATCGAGGCAGACGTCGCAGTTGCCGCAGCTGGGGGGCGGGTCCTCGCCGAAGTGGCGCAAGAGGATGGCGCGCCGGCAGGACACGGCCTCGACCAGCCCGGACAGCGCGTCGATGCGGGCACTCTCGCGCTCCAGCCGGCTTTCCTCCACTTCGGACAGTCGCTGGCGCGCGCGGGCGAAATCGTCCGGCCCCCACAGCATCAGCGCCAATGCGGGATCGCCGTCGCGCCCCGCGCGGCCGGTCTCCTGATAATAGCCTTCGATCGACTTGGGCATCCCGGCATGGGCGACAAAGCGGACGTCGGGCTTGTCGATTCCCATGCCGAAGGCGACCGTGGCGACCATGACCATGTCTTCCGAGGCGACGAACGCCGCCTGATTGGCGGATCTGACCTCGCCCGGCAGCCCGGCGTGATAGGGCAGTACGGCTCGCCCACTGCTCGCCAGTTGCACTGCCAGCCGTTCGACAGCGGCGCGGGTCGGCGCATAGACGATTCCCGGTCCGGCCTGCTCGGCAAGCAGGTCGGCCAGCTGGCGCGCCGGGTTGTCGCGGTGGCGGACGAGATAGCGGATGTTCGGCCGGTCGAATCCGGCAACGAACAGGCCATCGCGGCCGATGCCAAGCTGGGCGAGGATGTCGTCTCGGGTGTGTTCGTCCGCCGTAGCTGTGAGCGCAAGGCGCGGCACATCGGGGAACACGTCGAGTAAGGGGCGCAGCGCGCGATAATCGGGGCGGAAATCATGCCCCCATTCCGAGACGCAGTGTGCCTCGTCGATCGCGAAGAGGCAGACCCGCGCCGATGACAGCAGCGCGCGGAACGAGGGCTGGCTGGCGCGTTCCGGCGCGACATAAAGCAGGTCGAGTTCGCCCGCGACAAAAGCCCGGGCAACACGGGTGCGCTCGTCCTCGTCGTCGGCGCTGGTCAGGCTTCCAGCACGGATGCCGTTGGCGCGGGCCGCGCGCAGCTGGTCATGCATCAGCGCGATCAGCGGCGAGACGACGACGCAGGCGCCCTCCAGCACGGTGGCCGGCAGCTGATAGGTGAGCGATTTGCCAGCGCCCGTCGGCATGACGGCGAGCGTCGACTGCCCCGCCAGCACGCGGCGCACGACCTGTTCCTGCACGCCCCGGAAGGCGGAAAAGCCGAACGTGGCGTGAAGCTGCTCAAGCAACGGATCAGTCATCAATTCAGCGGACATGGCGCCGGCTGCCCTGCCAGAAGCTTGGACCCGCTCATATCGCCGGCCTGGTCAAAGCTGGGGACGAAGCGAGGCTCAATCCAGATTTGGCCGCAGCCAGCGCTCGGCCACGCCAACATCCATACCGCGCCGCGCCGCATAGTCGGACAACTGGTCGCGCCCGATCCGCGCAACACCGAAATACTGGCTTTCGGGGTGCGCGAAGTAAAAGCCTGAGACAGCCGCCGTCGGCAGCATGGCGAAGCTTTCGGTCAGCGTCAGTCCGGCTTTGTCCTGCGCTTTCAGCAGGTCGAACAGGATGGGCTTGAGACTGTGGTCCGGGCAGGCGGGATAGCCGGGGGCCGGGCGGATGCCGCGGTATTCCTCGCGTATCAGCGCACGATTGGTGAGCTGCTCGCCCGGCGCATAGCCCCACAGCGTGGTTCGCACGTGCTGATGCAGGCGTTCGGCGAAGGCTTCGGCAAACCGGTCGGCAAGCGCCTTGAGGAGGATGTCGTTGTAGTCGTCGTGTGCCGCCTGGAAGCGTGCCAGATGCGGCTCAATTCCGTGGATTCCCACCGCGAAACCGCCGATCCAGTCGCCCGCAGGATCGATGAAATCGGCAAGGCAGAAGTTTGCGCGGTCGCGGCTTTTCTTGACCTGCTGGCGCAGGAAAGGAAGCAGCGTGCCGTCATCGAGACGGATGTCGTCGCCCCCGGTTTCCATGGCCCGGCGGCAGGGCCAGAAACCCGCGACGCCCCGCGCCGTCAGCCACTTTTCGGAGACGATACGCTCCAGCATGGCCAGCGCGTCCTTGTAGAGGCCGCGCGCACTTTCCCCGACCACGGCATCGTCGAGAATTGCGGGATATGTGCCGGCCAGTTCCCACGCGCGGAAGAACGGCGTCCAGTCGAAGCAGTCGACAAGGTCCGCAAGGTCCCAGGTCTCGAAGACATGCACGCCCGGCTGCGCGGGCGGCGGCGCCTTGTCGGCCATATCTGCCTTGAAACCATTGGCGCGCGCCTCATTGAGGCTGAGCAGGCCCGAGCCTTCCTTGCCCGCACGCGCATCACGCACCGCCTCGTAGTCGGCGGCGGTGGTCGAAACGAAGCCTTGCGCCTGCGTATCGGAAAGAAGCTGCGAGGCGACGCCGACGGCGCGGCTGGCATCGAGCACGTGGATCACCGGCCCGTCATAGGCAGGATCGATGCGCAGCGCGGTGTGGACCTTGCTCGTCGTCGCGCCGCCGATCAGCAGCGGCATGGTCAGCCCGGCGCGCTGCATTTCCTCGGCGACCGTCACCATTTCGTCCAGCGAAGGTGTGATGAGGCCGGACAGGCCGATCATATCGGCATCGTTGTCCTTCGCGGCCTGCAAAATCGTCGCCCACGGCACCATGACCCCAAGGTCGATGACTTCGTAGCCGTTGCACTGGAGCACCACGCCGACGATGTTCTTGCCGATATCGTGGACGTCGCCCTTCACAGTCGCCATCACGATGCGGCCCTTGGCGCGGGCACCTGCCTCCTTTTCCGCCTCGATGAAAGGGATGAGGTGCGCGACTGCCTTTTTCATGACGCGCGCCGACTTGACCACTTGCGGCAGAAACATCTTGCCGCCGCCGAACAGGTCTCCCACCGTGTTCATCCCGGCCATCAGCGGGCCTTCGATCACTTCGATCGGGCGGCCGCCACGCGCGAAGATTGCGGCGCGGGCCTCTTCGGTATCTTCGACGACGTAAGCGTCGATGCCCTTGACCAGCGCGTGCTCCAGCCGCTTGACGACGTCCCAGCCGCGCCAGTCCTCGGCGGCCTTTTCCTGCGCCGCGTCGGTTCCCTTGAAGCTTTCGGCCAGCGTGATCAGGCGTTCGGTGGCATCCGGATCGCGGTTGAGGATCACATCCTCGCAGGCCTGCCGCAGCGCCGGGTCTATCGTGTCGTAGACGTCAAGCTGGCCCGCGTTGACGATCGCCATGTCCAGCCCGGCGGGGATGGCGTGATAGAGGAACACCGAATGCATCGCGCGGCGCACCGGTTCGTTGCCGCGGAAAGAAAACGAGAGGTTGGAAAGGCCGCCCGAAAAATGCACGTGCGGACAGGTGGCGCGGATTTCCTTCACCGCCTCGATGAAGTCGACCGCGTAGTTGTTGTGCTCCTCGATGCCGGTGGCGACTGCGAAGACGTTGGGATCGAAGATCACGTCCTCGGACGGAAAACCGATTGACATCAGCAGCTTGTAGGCGCGCTGGCAGATTTCCACCTTGCGCGCCCTGGTATCCGCCTGGCCCTTTTCGTCGAAGGCCATGACCACAACGGCCGCCCCATAATCCATGCACAGCCGGGCATGGTGAAGGAATGCTTCCTCGCCCTCCTTCATGCTGATCGAATTGACGATCGGCTTGCCCGGCACGCATTTCAGCCCCGCCTCGATCACCTCCCATTTGGAACTGTCGATCATCACCGGAACGCGCGCGATGTCGGGCTCGGCGGCGATGAGCTTGAGGAACGTGGTCATGGCGTGGACGGCATCGAGCAGCCCTTCGTCCATGTTGACGTCGATCACCTGCGCCCCGTTCTCGACCTGCTGGCGCGCCACATCGACTGCCTTGGCGTAATCGTCGGCAAGGATCAGCTTCTTGAACGCGGCGGAGCCGGTAACGTTGGTGCGCTCGCCAATGTTGACGAAACGCGCGGAACTTGGGGCAGTCATGTCACTTCCAGTCGGATCAGGCGGCGAGCGTGAAGGGTTCGAGCCCGGCCAGCCGGGTCACGGGATCGAGTGCGGGAATCCGGCGCGGCGGCAGACCCTCCACCGCGCGCGCCATCGCCGCGATGTGCTGGGGCGTGGAGCCGCAGCAGCCGCCCAGCACGTTGACCTGCCCCGCCTCGGCCCACTCGCGCACGAGCGCGGCGGTGGTATCGGGCATCTCGTCATAGGCGCCAAGTTCATTCGGCAATCCGGCGTTGGGATAGACCATGATGAGCGCGTCGGCGATGGCGGAGAGCGTCTTGACGTGCGGGCGAAGCTGGGTCGCGCCGAACGAGCAGTTGAGCCCGATGGTCAGCGGCCGGGCATGGCGCACAGCGTACCAGAACGCCTCGACCGTGTGGCCTGAAAGGTTGCGGCCCGAAAGGTCGGTCAGCGTCATCGACAGCATGATCGGCACTTCCCGGCCAAGCTCGCGCTCAAGCCGCTTGCAGGCCATGATCCCGGCCTTGGCGTTCAGGGTATCGAACACCGTTTCGATCAGGATGAAATCCGCGCCGCCCTCGATCAGCGCGGCGGCCTGTTCGTGGTAGACGTCGACCATGGTGTCCCAGTCGACTTCGCGGAAGCCGGGGTCGTTGACGTCCGGCGAGAGTGACAGCGTCTTGTTGGTTGGCCCGATCCCGCCGGCTACGAAGCGCGGGCGGCCATCCTTGGCGGCATATTCATCGGCGATGCGGCGGGCCAGGCGCGCCGCCGCGATGTTGAGATCGCGCACCAGGTGCTCGGCCCCGTAGTCGGCCTGGCTGATCCGGTTGGAGGAAAAGGTGTTGGTTTCGGCAATATCCGCCCCGGCCTCGAAATAGTTGCGATGCACCCATTCGACCGCGTCAGGCTTCGACAGGCAGAGCATGTCGTTGTTGCCCTTCTGGTCGTGCGACAGGCCAAGGCTGCCAGCGAAATCCGCTTCGGTGAGGCCCAGTTTCTGGAACTCGGTGCCCTGCGCGCCGTCAGTGATGAGGATACGCTTTGCCGCCTCGGCCTGGAAGGCGATGCGGGCTTTGCTGGGGACAATTGTGGTCATGGCTTGGCCCTCATGCCGAGCAGGTGGCAGACGGCATAGGCCTGCTCCGCGCGGTTCAGTGTATAGAAATGGAAATCGCGCACGCCGCCCGTGTAGAGCCGGCGGCACATGTCGGCGGCGGCAACTGCGGCGACGAGGCTGCGCGGGCCGGGGCGGTCGTCCAGTCCCTCGAACATGGCTTCCATCCATGACGGTATCTCGGTGTTGGCGCTCATCCGGCGGATCGCGGCGAAGCTTGTCACCGGCATGATGCCCGGCAGGATCGGCGCAGTGATGCCCGCTGCCAGCACTTTGTCGAGGAAACGGAAATAGGCGTCGGTCGAGAAGAAGAACTGCGTGATCGCCCGGCTCGCCCCGGCGTCCAGCTTGCGCTTGAGGTTGTCCAGATCGGCCCCTGCGCTCGCCGCCTCGGGATGGACTTCGGGATAGGCGGCGACCGAAATGTCAAAATCGTGGAGCGCGCGCAGCCCCTCGACCAGTTCGGCGGCACCGGCGTAGCCGCTGGGATGCGGGGTGAACTTCCCTCCGCTCTCCGGCGGCGGATCGCCGCGCAGCGCCACGATATGACGCACGCCTGCATCCCAGTACTGCCGGGCGATCTCGGCCAGTTCGTCCTTGCTGGCCGCGACGCAGGTGAGGTGCGCGGCAGGAACAAGGTCCGTTTCGCGCACGATCCGGCTGACCGTGGCGTGCGTGCGCTCGCGGGTCGAGCCGCCGGCGCCATAGGTTACCGAGACGAACGCGGGATCAAGCGGCGCGAGCTGCGTGATTGCATCCCACAGCTGCTCCTCCATCCTCTCCGATTTGGGCGGGAAGAATTCGAAGCTGACCGAGATGTCGCCAGGCATGCCGGCGAAGAGCGGCGCTGTCGTCGGGTCGATAGCGTGGTTCATGCAGTCTGGCTCTTTCCTGTCGCGGCGAGGCGCGGTGTCGCCGTGCCCGATGGGCGCCGCGCCGTCCAGATTTTCACGGTCAGCGGACTGCCCGGCAGCGCGGCGGGTGTGCCAGGCGCCAACCCCGCATCGCCAAGCAGGACGAGCATCTGTTCGTCGGTAAAGCCCAGGCGCGCATGGGCGTGGACCGAGCGCAGCTCCTCGCGGTCGTGTGCTGCAAAATCGACCACGGCGATCTGGCCGCCCGCTGCCGTGACGCGCGCGGCTTCGGCCAACACTCGTTCGGGTGCCTGCGCATAGTGCAGCACCTGATGGAACAGGACAGTATCAAACGACGCGTCGGCAAAGGGCAGGGCGGTGAAATCGCCCTGCACAAGATCGACCGCATCGGCGGGCAGAGCCTGCAGCCGGGAACGGGCAATGCGGAGCATTTCGGGGCTCTTGTCGAGGCCCGTGACATGTGCCGTGCGCGGCGCAAGCAGCTCTGCCATGCGGCCCGTGCCCGTTCCCACGTCGAGCAGGCGGCCGAGCTTTGTCCCGAGTGCTAATTCCAGTGCGTGCTCGACCGGCCCGTCTGGCGCATGCAAAGTTCGCAGCGTGTCCCAGTCTCCCGCATGGCGCGCGAAATAGGCCTGCGCGGCAGTCTCGCGCGCGGCACGGATCGCGGCGAGGTGGCGGCGGTCCTCGGCGCAGAGGGCGGCAAATCCGGCATCGTCCTGTTCGGCCACGCCCAGCAGGCGGGCCGCCGCCGCGCCGATCGGCGGCGCCGCGTTTTCGGATACCGCGCTGCGCAGGAATACCCAGCTTCCTTCCTTGCGGCGCTCGGCAAGGCCGGCATCGCACAGGATGCGGACATGACGGGAGACACGCGGCTGGCTTTGCCCGAGAACCTGTGCGAGTTCTCCCACCGCAAGCTCCATGGCATAGAGCAACCGCATTATCCGCAGCCTGGTGGGATCGGCAAGCGCGCGCAGCAAGGGTTCGATCCGGACGCCAGTCATGATGGGCATATAAAGAAATCTTTATATCATTGCAAGGCGCGCGCGGAACGGCCGCGAAGGCGGGCGTCTTTTTCGCATTTGCCATGAAATCTGCACGCCGCTACAAAGCGCGCGCACGGCCCTTTCGTCGCACACATGGTACCGGGCCGGGCGTCTGGTGGCGTGTCCCTGCGCTCAAAGTCCGCACCGGACCGCCAGGTTCAGGAAAGGGTTTTTGAATGAAGAAGATCGCATATGCCGCGCTGGTGACTGTCGCTGCGCTTGGCCTTGCCGCGTGCGGCACGTCGGAAGACGCCAGCGAGCAGGCGACTGCCGAGAGCGTCGAGGTTCCGGCCGATGAAGCCGTTGGCGATGCTAGCGCCATGCCGTCGGAAGATGCCGGCGCCGCTGCTTCCGCAGCCGCTTCGGATGCGCCCGCCAGCACGGCCGCCGAAGCTGCAACGGCGGATGCTGAAAAGAAGATGTAAGTCTTGTGTCCCGGGAGCGGCGGGGATGACCTGCCGTTCCCGGAACCAAGGGGTGCCGATTCCGGCGCTGGAACCCTCCCCGTGCGGGAGGGTTTTACATGTCCCGCAGGCATGAGCCGCAAGCCGGGCTTGCGCGGCGGCCACCCCTTGGCCATGTCCTGATCGAAACGCGTCGCCCCGCGATGCTACAGACAAGGACGCGAAGGCCTCATGCCCGACAAGCTTACGATTACGCTGGCGCAGCTCAACCAGTCGGTGGGCGACCTTGCGGGCAACGCGGCCGCAATGTTGGAAGCTCGGCGGCGTGCGATCGGCTCTGATCTCATCGTCTTTCCCGAGTTCCAGCTGATCGGCTATCCGCCCGAAGACCTCATCCTCAAGCCCGCGCTGATCGAGCGGGCTGCGGCAGCGCTCCAGGACCTTGCCAAGGCAACTGCCTCGCCCGGACCGGCCATGCTGGTCGGCTCGGTCTTCGTGCGCGACGGGGCGCTGCACAACGGCGTGGCTCTGCTCGAGGGCGGTCGCATCGCCGCAACGCGCTTCAAGCACGAGCTGCCGAACTACGGCACCTTCGACGAGATGCGCCTGTTCCAGCCCGGCCCCCTGCCTGAGCCGATCATCTTCAAGGGCGTGATGATCGGCGTGCCGATCTGCGAGGACATCTGGCAGCCCGATGTCTGCCGCCACCTCGCCGATTTCGGCGCCGAACTGTTCGTCTGCATCAACGGCAGCCCGTACGAGATCGACAAGGACGCGCTTCGCATCGACGGCGTGGCTAAGCGGCGCGCCATCGATACCAGCATTCCGCTCGCCTACGTCAACCGCGTCGGCGGGCAGGACGAACTGGTGTTTGACGGCGCAAGCTTCGTCATCAATGGCGATGGCAGCCTTGCCGTGCAGATGGTCGACTGGGAAGAAAGCGAAGTCGTCACGCACTGGACGCGCACCGCGCAAGGCTGGCGCTGCGACCGGGGTGAGGCGGCCGAGCTCGCCGCGCGGCCCGAGGACATCTACTGCGCCATGGTCGTGTCGCTGCGAGACTACGTAAACCGCAACGGCTTTCCCGGGGTCGTGCTGGGCATGTCGGGCGGGATCGACAGCGCAATCTGCGCCGCCATCGCGGCCGACGCGCTGGGGCCGGAGCGGGTATGGTGCGTGATGATGCCAAGCCGCTTCACCAGCCAGGACAGCCTCGACGACGCGGCCGAGTGCGCGACGATGATCGGCTGCCGGCACGAAATCATTCCCATTCAGCCTGCCGTTGCGGGTTTCGACGAGATGCTTGCAGGCTCATTCGCAGATGTGGCGGTCGACATCACCGAGGAGAACCTCCAGTCCCGCATCCGGGGTGTCACCCTGATGGCACTTTCGAACAAGTTCGGGCCGATGCTGCTGACCACCGGCAACAAGAGCGAGATGAGCGTCGGTTATGCGACGATCTACGGCGACATGGCGGGCGGCTACACTCCGCTCAAGGACGCCTACAAGACCACGGTGTTTGCGCTTGCCGAGTGGCGCAACACGAAAAAGCCGCGCATCGGGCTGGGCACGGACGGGCCGGTCATCCCGCAGCGGATCATCACCAAGCCGCCCAGCGCCGAACTGCGTCCGGACCAGAAGGATTCCGATTCGTTGCCTCCCTACGACGTGCTCGATCCGATCCTGATGGGTCTGGTGGAAAACGAGAAAAGCGTCGAGCAATTGACGAGGGAAGGGTTCGACCGGGCCACGGTCGTGCGGATCGAGCGGCTGCTCAACGTTGCCGAGTACAAGCGGCGGCAGGCGCCTCCCGGCGTGAAGCTCGGCACCCGGAATTTCGGACGCGACCGGCGCTATCCGATCACGCACGCTTTCCGGAGCGGTTGAATGCTTATTGCGAATGATTCGCATTGACCTGCCCTGCCAATGCCCCTAGCTTCTTGCGAGTCGTTCGCAATATGGAGCCTTGGTATGGTCCCGCAGCCTGGAAAAACCCGTTACTCAGGCATCATCACGGGGCTTGCCCGCCCGGCAGACATTCGTGCACTCCCGCTGCCGATCATGCATCTGGTCATGGCAATGCGGCTTCGCGGCTTGTTCGAGCAGGCTGGCCGGGAACCTCTGGTCGAGCTGACAACCCGTTTTGCCAGCGTGACGATTGCCGAACAGGTGCTGGGGATCGCCCGGTTGATCGGCCGCTGCTGGCCGGAACAGTTCGTATCGGCGCGGCCCTGCTGCCTGCGGCTGTCGCCAGACGAGCGGACACTTGCCAATCTGGCCCGCGCCGGACTGATGGCCGACCGGGACCGGTTCGACTGCGAGCTGGACGGTTTCGTCAGAAAGGAACGACGCGAACCGCTCTTCGCGCAGCTGGTGCAGACCCTCGTCGCGCTTTCGCAGCTGCAGCAGCGGGCATAGCGCTTGCTCCTCGCCAGCACTCTGGCGGAGGCGCGATCTCCTGCTATAGAGCGGCGATGACTGTTATTACCCGTTTCGCCCCGTCGCCCACCGGCACCCTACATGTCGGCAATATCCGCACCGCGCTGCACAACTGGCTGCTGGCAAGAAAGCACGGCGGGCGCTTCCTGCTGCGGATCGACGATACCGATACGGTGCGCAGCCGCGAGGACTATGTCGATGCGATCCGAGCCGATCTCGCCTGGCTGGGGCTGGAGCCCGACGGCGAGGAGCGGCAGTCCGCCCGCTTCGACCTCTACGAGCGCGCATTTGCCCGGCTCGCTGAAGTGGGCCGCGTCTACCGCTGCTATGAGACGGCGCAAGAACTGGAACTCAAGCGCAAGGTCAGGCTCGGGCGCGGGCTGCCGCCGGTCTACGACCGCGCCGCGCTGACGTTGACCGAAGCCGATCATGCCAAGAAGGAAGCGACGGGAGAGGCGCCGCACTGGCGCTTCCGGCTCGATCATGGCGAACCGATCGAATGGCTTGACGGGGTGCGCGGGCCGCAACATTTCGACCCCGCGCAGCTGTCCGATCCGGTGATCCGGCGTGCCGATGGCTCGTGGCTCTACATGCTACCGAGCGTGATCGACGATATCGATATGGGCGTCACAGACGTGCTGCGCGGCGAAGACCATGTGTCCAATACTGCCGTTCAAATTCAAATGTTTACCGCACTTCATGCTGCGCAGCATGGGGTGCAGCAAAATCTCCTGCCGCGCTTCGCGCACGAGGCCTTGCTGACCGGCAGCGAAGGCAAGCTGTCAAAGCGGCTCGGCGCGATCGGCGTGAGCGAATTCCGCGAGGCAGGGATCGAGCCCGAGGCGCTGGTCGCAATGCTGGCAAGGCAGGGCACCTCGCTGCCGGTCGAGCCGGTTGCGGACCGCAGCGTGCTCATCGCCAGCTTCGATTTCGGCACGTTCGGACGGGCGCCCGCCCGCTTTGACGAAGCCGAACTCGAACGGCTCAACGCCCAGATCGTGCATGACCTGCCATTCGCGCGGGTCGCGGCGGAACTGCCCAAGGGCATGGACGAGGCGGCCTGGGATGCCATCCGGCCCAATCTCGCCCGCGTGCCAGAAGCAGCGGGTTGGTGGCAGGTGGTGACCGGGCCAGTGGCCGCACCGGAATTTGCGGAAGACGACCGCGCCTATCTGGGCCTCGCCGCCGACACGCTGGCCGGCCTCGAGTGGGGCCAAGACCCGTGGCACGCGCTCACCTCGACGCTGAAGGACGCGAGCGGCCGCAAGGGCAAGGCGCTGTTCCTGCCGCTGCGCCGCGCGCTGACCGGCATGGACCACGGACCGGACATGGCGGCACTGCTGCCGCTGATCGGGCCGGAGCGGGCGCTCGAACGGCTGAGGCAGGCTGCGGGCGGTTAGGCCGCCACTTCCAGGTTCTCCTCGCTCGCAGCTTCGATGAGGCGCTTTTCCACCGCCTTGAGCCGGGCCGCGTTGTCGACCTTCTCGCCCAGCAGATCGGTGACATAGAAGGTGTCTGCCGCGCGCTCGCCATAAGTCGCGATGTGTGCCGAATGAACGATCAGCCGCGCCTCGAACAGCGCCCGCGCGAGCCGGTTGAGCAGGGCGGGACGGTCTCTTGCATTGACTTCGACCACAGTGAAGCGGTTCGACGCATTGTTGTCGAACTCGGCGCGCGGGTGAACCTCGAAAGCGTCGGCGCGCGCGCGCGCGAGAGGGCGCGCGGCAAGCTGCGGCACCAGTTTGACCCGGTTGGCGAGGGCATCGGCAATCGCGGTGCGCAGGCGGGCAAGCTGGCTTTCTTCCATGAAGGGCCGGCCGAGCGGGTCCTGCACGAGGAAGTTGTCGAGCGCCATGCCGTTGCGCGCTGTATGGATGCGCGCATCGATAATGTTGCCGCCGGCCAGATGAATGCCGCCGGCGATGCGGTAGAACAGCCCCGGATGGTCGGCGGCGGCAACCGTGACCAGAGTGGCGCCGCGCGCGGCATAGTAATGCGTCTCGATCAGCAGCGGCTCGCCCCTGGCGGCGGCAAGCTGGCGCAGGTTCATGGCGATGATGTCGTCGGGCTCGGCGATCCAGTAGGCATCGCCCAGCTGTTTGCCATGCTCGGCGACAAGGGCGGCATCCTTGCCAAGCTGCGCCGCCACCTGATCCTTCTTCGCCGCGACGCGCTGTTCGCGGCCGTGCTGGACATGGCCCAGCCGCAGGCGCTCTTCCGCTGCATCGTAAAGCTCGGCAAGAAGCTGGCGCTTCCAGCTGTTCCACACGCCCGGCCCCACCGCGCGGATATCGACAATGGTGAGCAAGGTGAGCTGGCGCAGGCGCTCCACCGACTGCACGGCGCCGACGAAATCGGTGATCGTCTTCCAGTCGGCAAGGTCGCGTTTGAAGGCGGTTGCGCTCATCAGCAGATGGTGGCGCACCAGCCAGCTGACCAGTTCGGTCTCGCTGTCCTCCAGGCCGAGCCTCGGCCCGATCTTGAGCGCGATCTCCGCACCCAGCACCGAATGGTCGCCGCCGCGTCCCTTGGCAATGTCGTGCAGCAGGACGGAAAGATAGAGCGCGCGGCGCGACTGAACCTTGTGGATGATCGAATGGGCAAGCGGATGATCGCCCTTGAGTTCGCCCTTCTCGATCCGGGCGAGCAGCCCGATGGCGCGGATCGTGTGCTCATCGACAGTGTAGTGATGATACATGTCGAACTGCATCTGTGCGTTGACGCGGCCGAAATCGGGTATGAAGCGGCCCATCACGCCCGCCTCGTTGAGCCAGCGCAGCGCCGTTTCGGGATCGCGCCGGCTCGTCAGGATATCGAGGAACAGCGCGTTGGCGCGCGGGTCCTTGCGCACGGCGCCGTTGATCAGCCGCGCATCGCGGGCGATCAGACGCTGCGTCTCGGGGTGGATTTCCAGGCCCTCGCTGTCGGCAAGGGCGAACACCTCCAGCAGGCGGACGGGATCAGCCTCGAACCAGTCGTCGGCGGGCGCGGAAATCTTGCCGCCATAGACCTTGTAGCCTTTCAGCGTACGCGCACGCGCACGGAACCCGGCGAGAAGCCCGCGCGGCTGCTTCCTGGCGAACTGGCCGTCGAGCTGGGCGAGGAACACGCCGGTTAGGTTGCCGACCACTTTGGCCTGGAGGAAGAAATACTGCATGAACCGCTCGACCGCGCTCTTGCCGGGCCGGTCGGCAAATCCCATCCGCGCCGCGACTTCGCGCTGGAGGTCGAACGTCAGCCGGTCCTCGGTGCGGCGCGTGATGTTGTGCAAGTGGCACCGCACTGCCCAGAAGAAGTTCTCCGCCTTGCGGAACTGGCGGTATTCCTCCTGCGTCAACAGGCCAACGCTCACAAGCTCGCTGGGATCGCGCACCTTGTGGATGTACTTGCCGATCCAGTAGAGCGTGTGGAGATCGCGCAGGCCGCCCTTGCCTTCCTTGACGTTGGGCTCGACCAGATAGCGGCTGTCGCCCAGCCGGCGGTGGCGCTCGTTGCGCTCGGCCAGCTTTTCCGCGACGAACTGGCGTTCGGTCCCGGCAACGACATCGGCCCAGAAGCGTCGTCGCGCCTCCTCGAACAGGGGCTGGTCTCCCCACACGTAGCGGCCTTCCAGCATGGCAGTGCGGATGGTGAGGTCTGCCCGGCACATGCGCACCATGTCATCGAGCGAGCGGCTGGAATGGCCGACCTTGAGGCCGAGGTCCCACATGAAATAGAGGATTGCCTCGATCACCTGCTCGCACCACGAAGTCTGCTTGCCGGGAGTCAGGAAGGCGATGTCGACATCCGAATGCGGCGCCATCTCGCCGCGTCCGTACCCGCCCACGGCCATGATCGAGAGCCGCTCCCCGGTTGATCGGTTGCTGGCGCGGTAGACTTGTTCCACGACGTGGTCGTGCACGATGCGCGTCAACTGATCGATCAAGAAGGCTTGTGCCTCGGCCGAATCGTGCCCGGCGGAGGGCTTTTCGGCGAGGCGGCGGGCAATTTCATCGCGGCCGGAGGCGAGTGCCTCGCGCAGCAGCTCGACCACTTGCGGGCGCGCGGCCGCGGCGTTCTTCTCCGCAAGCACGCCGGCGATGGCATCGGTCAGGCCGCGGCGGTCGATGATGGCGCGCTGGTTGGGGATACGCTTGGCATTCATGCCGCGATCGTAGCGGGTTCCCAGCCCCGCGAATAGCGGCCTTTGCCGGTGACAGCCGTGCATTGCGGTTTCCCGCCGGCCCCAGCTGTGCCAGAAGGCGCACGCCCGCACGTCTCGCGGCGCATCGAAGGGGTGCAGACACTTGCTGTCACTGATTGCCGCTGCCGCTGCCGGCGAGCAGCCGATATATTGGGTAGACCTTGGCCTGACGCGCGGCATCGAGCTCGGGTTCTTCACCCTGCGCTGGTACAGCCTCGCCTATCTGGCAGGGATCGTGCTGGGATACTGGCATCTCTCGCGCATGATCCGCAGCCCCGGCGCGCCCATGGCGCAGCGCCATGCCGACGATCTGTTCTTCTATTGCACGCTGGGGATCATCCTGGGCGGACGGCTGGGCTATGCCACATTCTATGCCCCGGAACTCTGGGCTCATCCGGGCGAGCTGATCAAGCTTTGGAACGGCGGGATGAGCTTTCACGGCGGGTTGATCGGGACCGTGGCGGCGATTGCGTGGGTAGCGCGGCGCGGCGGACTGCCATTCCTGCGCGTGACGGATTACATCGCGGTCTGCGTGCCCTTCGGCCTCCTGTTCGGCCGGCTGGCGAACTTCGTCAACGGCGAGCTTTGGGGCCGGGTCGCGGGGAGCGACGTTGCATGGGCGATGGTGTTTCCCGATGGCGGGCCGCTGCCGCGCCATCCCAGCCAGCTCTACGAAGCCCTGCTTGAAGGTCTCGTGCTGATGATCGTGCTGCTCGCGCTGTTCTGGAAGACGCGGGCGCGCTTTCGGCCGGGCCTGCTCGTCGGGCTGTTCACGCTGGGCTACGGCATGGCGCGGTTCTGGGTCGAGTTCTACCGCGAGCCGGACGCCCAGCTGATGGAATTCGCCATGCGCACCGGACTTTCGATGGGCCAGTGGCTGACGGTGCCGCTGATGCTGATTGGTGGCGGGCTGGTTGCCTGGAGTCTGATCCGGCCGCCACTGGCATCGGGAGCGCCGGCCCCCGCATGACCACGGGAAGCGAACAGGCTGCGGGAGCGGCGGCAGAGCCGCTGTCCGCCGTTTTCCGGCGCCTGATCGCCAATCACGGGCCGATCTCGCTGATGCACTACATGGGCGAATCGAACGCCCGGTATTACGCCACGCGCGATCCGCTGGGGTCGGACGGCGATTTCATTACCGCGCCCGAAATCAGCCAGATGTTCGGCGAACTGATCGGGCTGTGGCTGGCCGACATCTGGATCCGCGCCGGGCGGCCCGATCCGGTCCACTATGTCGAACTGGGGCCAGGGCGGGGCACACTGGCGCGCGATGCGCTGCGCACGGCGCGGCGATACGGCCTGTTTCCGCAGGTTCATTTCGTCGAAAGCTCGACCGAACTCAAGGACATCCAGCTCGTCGCCGTGCCGCAGGCGGTCTGGCACCACGACCTGTCGAGCGTGCCCATGCACGGCGCGGTGCTGCTGATCGCCAACGAATTCCTTGATGCCCTGCCGGTGCGCCAGCTGGTGAAAACGCCCGAGGGCTGGCGCGAACGCATGGTCGGGCTGGGCAGTGAAGGCGCAAAGAGCGGGCTGTTCATCCCTGTCGCCGGCCAGCAGCCGATGGACCCGGCCATTCCCGAAGCGCGGCGGGACGCGCCCGATGGCACGATCATAGAAACCTGCCCCGGCGCGGCGGCGACCATCTACGAGACAGCCGGCAGGCTGGTGGAGCAGGGCGGTGCGGCGCTGTTCATCGATTATGGCCACGACGAAGTGCGCGACGGCTCGACGCTTCAGGCCCTGCGCGCGCACCGCATGGTTGATCCGTTCGCGGCGCCGGGCGAGTGCGACCTCACCGCGCATGTCGATTTCGCGACGCTGGCGACGATTGCACAATCGCGCGGGTGCCGCTGGCTCGGCACCGTGCCGCAGGGCCGCTGGCTGCGCGGGCTGGGGATCGAGACGCGGGCCGAGGCGCTGATGGCCAAGGCGCCACAGCACGCCGGCCTGATCGCGTCGGCGCGCGACCGCCTGATCGGCGAGGGGCAGATGGGCGCGCTGTTCAAGGTCATGGGTCTCGTCGCGCCGGGCTGGCCGGACGGCGTGGGGTTCTGATCTTCCGGGAGCCGCGCTTGACGATTTGCCCCCGCAGTGGTGTGTAGCGCATAAGGCGAGGACGATCAGTTTCCGCCACATCGGGGGATGCCGTGATCGTACATCAGTTCAGCCGGACTTCTGGCCTATCGCTCATGATCATTGGCATGATCGCGGGAATGATGCCGGCCCTGCAGGGCACCCTGCTTTTCCAGATGCAGGTGCAGGGCTTTATCTCGCAGGCGGAGCTTGGGCGGGTTGCAATGGCGGAGGCGCTGGGCACCTTGCTGGCCGTCAGCTTCGCGATTGCCAGGCTCAAGCCTGAACGACTGCGGCTCTATGTGATTGCCGCCGCGATTGCAGGCCTGCTGATCGACCTTCTGACTACCCGGCTTTCGGGCGTGCCCCTGCTTGCCGCCCGATTTTCGCACGGCGTTTGTGCCGGCCTGCTCCTTTGGGTCTGGATCGGATTTTTGACCCGCAGCGAAAATCCCGGACGGTGGTTTGCGCTCTACATGACAACGCAGGCTTCGACGCTGATGGCGCTTTCGACATGGTTCGCGTCGAGCCTGCTGCCGGCGGGCGGGGCATTTGCCGGCTATGCCGCAGTGGCCGCACTCTATGGCCTGTTGGCCCTTCTGACCCCGTTTGTGCCGCGCCGTTACGATGCGCTTGGCTTTGGCGGCGCATCGGTCATGCCGGACGTCAAGGGCTTGATCGCGCTGTTCGCGGTCTTTGCGCAGGTGTCGGCGATCCTGGCCCTGTGGGTCTATATCAAGCCTTACGGACGCCAGATCGGGCTTTCCGACGATGTGACCGGACTTGCCGTATCCATTGCCATGGGATCGCAGATCGTGGCAGGTATTCTGGCGACGCTGACGGCAGGGCGCGTGCGGGCCGCGCCGATACTGGCCACCGCAAGCGCGGCCAGTATCGTATCGCTCGTCGCGCTTGCCTTTGCGCACGATGCGGTGCCGTTCATCGCGGCCACGACCGCCTTTGCATTTCTATGGATGCTCGCCCCATGCTTCCACATGCCCTACCTGATCGACATCGATCCCAGCCGCCGCTCGGCACTGCACACTACGACGGCGCAGCTGCTCGGCGTGGCAGTCGGTCCTGCCCTGGCCTCGCTTGCAGTCAATGGCGACAACGTAAGCGGCGCCCTTGTGGCTTCGGGTATCCTGCATACGCTGGCCGCACTGGTCGTGGTCTTGACCGGTATCAGGAAAACGCCCGTGCTTGCCTGAGCGGTTCGATCAAACGTCCAGATTGGCGACGTTAAGCGCGTTTTCCTGGATGAACTCGCGGCGCGGCTCGACCACGTCTCCCATCAGGCGGGTAAAGATCTCATCCGTCACGTCGGCATCCTCGACCTTGACCTGGAGCAGGATGCGGTTGTCGGGATCGAGCGTCGTTTCCCAAAGCTGCTCGGCGTTCATTTCGCCAAGACCCTTGTAGCGCGAGATCGACAGTCCCTTGCGGCCGTTCGCCAGCACCGTGTCGAGCAGCTGCGAGGGCCGGGTTATCGCGCCATCCACGGCCAGCGGCCGGGCTGCCTGCGCGCCGGGCTGCGCCTCGGCTTCCGCATCCTCGGACTCCGCTACGTCCTCCGTTTCGGTCGCGGCTTCCGCCTGCGCGGTGGTGCGCTGCGAGAGCCGGACGATGCCGTGATAGGCTTCGGCCTGCTCGCCCATTAGCCGGGCCAGCTTGCGCGCCTCGGCCGAACCGACGAAGCTTGCCTCGATCAGGTGATGGTCGGTAACGCCGCGCCACACCCGTTCGACGCGGATCGCTCCATCGTCAGCCAGCGAGGCGGACCAGCGCGCCTCGGGATCGCCCCGATCGAGCGCGCGGGCGGCCCGTTCGAGCGCCGCGGAACGGCGCTCACGCGAAAGATCGGGATCGAGCGCGCCGGCCAGCGCAAGGGCTTCGACCACGGCGGGTTCGTACTTGCGGGGCACGAAGGCCATCAGCTTGCGCAGTTGCTGGGCGTGGCGGACCAGCTCGGCCAGTTCCTCGCCGCCGCGCCGCAGCCCGCCCGGTCCGTCGCCGATAGTCTCGAGGACGCGCCCGGCTAGGCCGGTGTCGATCAGGTAACGGTCGAGCGCGTCGTTGTCCTTGAGATAGACTTCGCTTCGCCCCTTGGCGACCTTGTAGAGTGGCGGCTGCGCGATGAACAGGTGGCCGGCGCGGATGATGTCGGGCATCTGCCGGTGGAAGAAAGTCAGCAGCAGGGTGCGGATGTGGGCGCCGTCCACGTCGGCGTCGGTCATGATCACGATCTTGTGATAGCGCAGCTTTTCAAGGTTGAACTCGTCGCGGATTCCGGTGCCCATCGCCTGGATCAGCGTGCCGACTTCCTTCGATGAGATGATCCGGTCGAACCGTGCGCGCTCGACGTTCAGGATCTTGCCCTTGAGCGGCAGGATGGCCTGCGTCTTGCGGTCCCGGCCCTGCTTGGCCGAGCCGCCAGCCGAATCGCCCTCGACCAGGAATAGTTCGCACAGGCTGGGGTCGCGTTCCTGGCAGTCCGCCAGTTTTCCGGGCAGCGAGGCAATGTCCATCGCGCCCTTGCGCCGGGTCAGCTCGCGGGCCTTGCGCGCCGCCTCGCGCGCGGCGGCGGCATCGATGATCTTGTGGACCACGGCCTTGGCGAAGGCAGGGTTTTCTTCCAGCCATTCGCTCATCTTGTCGGCCATCAGGCTTTCCAATGGCTGGCGCACTTCGGATGAGACCAGCTTGTCCTTGGTCTGGCTGGAGAACTTGGGGTCCTGCAGCTTGACCGAGACGATCGCGGTCAGCCCCTCGCGCATGTCCTCGCCGGAAAGCGAGACTTTCTCCTTCTTCAGCATACCCGATTTCTCGGCGTAGCCATTGAGTGTCCGCGTCAGCGCGGCGCGGAACGCGGCAAGGTGCGTGCCGCCGTCGCGCTGGGGAATGTTGTTGGTGAACGTCAGGACGTTTTCGTAATAGCTGTCGTTCCACTCAAGCGCGACATCGATGCCGATGCCGTCGCGGTTGGCGGAAATCGCGATTGGGTCGGGCAGAAGGGGCTGTTTGTTGCGATCGAGCCATTTGACGAAGGCGGCGATCCCGCCCTCGTAGAACAGGTCGTGCTCCTTCGTCTCCTCGTGGCGCTTGTCGCGCAGCAGGATGCGAACACCAGAGTTGAGGAAAGCCAGCTCGCGGTAGCGGTGCTCAAGCTTCTCGAAATCGAATTCGGTGACGTTCTTGAACGTATCGTTCGAGGCGCTGAACGTGACTCGCGTGCCCTTCTGACCCGGCGCTGCATCGCCCACCACCTTGAGCGGAGCGACGGCATCCCCTTGCTCGAAGCGCATCCAGTACTCCTTGCCGTCACGCCAGACAGTGAGTTCGAGCCATTCCGACAGCGCGTTGACGACCGAGACGCCGACGCCGTGGAGGCCGCCGGACACCTTGTAGGCGTTGTCGTCGGAGGTGTTCTCGAACTTTCCGCCGGCGTGGAGTTGGGTCATGATGACTTCGGCCGCCGAGACGCCTTCCTCGGTGTGCATGTCGACCGGGATGCCGCGTCCGTTGTCGGTCACGCTGACCGAACCGTCGGGGTTCAGTTCGATGAGGACAAGGTCGCAGTGCCCGGCGAGCGCCTCGTCTATGGCGTTGTCCGAAACCTCGAACACCATATGGTGAAGGCCGGAGCCATCATCCGTATCGCCGATGTACATCCCCGGCCGCTTGCGCACTGCATCAAGGCCTTTGAGGACCTTGATCTGGTCCGCGCCATAGGCGTTGGCGTTCGGGACGTTCTCGGGGGGGTTATTTTCAGGATTGCTGGCCATGCCAGTCATATAGGGGTTCCGCCCGGATTGAGAAACCCGTCAGAACCCTTGCCGTCCACAGGAAACAGGCCTGGCGGGCGGTGCCGGGACGATTTGGAAACCGGAGTGCCTTGCGCGCGGCCCTGAGAGAGGCGCGCTGCGCAAGGCTACTCTTTCGCGCCGCTCACGCGAGGGTGAGTGCGAACATCAGGCTGCTC
>JBEIPK010000051.1:0-15539 GCA_040377095.1 Novosphingobium sp. | reverse complement strand
TGGCCGGCTTCGACCGCTATTTCCAGATCGCGCCGTGCTTCCGCGATGAGGACCCGCGCGCCGACCGCCTGCCGGGCGAGTTCTACCAGCTCGATCTTGAAATGAGCTTTGTCACCCAGGAAGAAGTCTGGGAAACGATGGAGCCGGTGATCGCATCGGTGTTCGAGGCTTTTGCGGACGGACGCAGCGTAACGGCGGCGGGCAGCTTCCCGCGCATTCCGCACGCCGAATCGATGCTGAAATACGGCACCGACAAGCCTGACCTCAGAAATCCGCTGATCATCCACGATGTCGGCAGTCACTTCACCAGTTCGGGCTTCGGCCTGTTCGAGAAGATCGTCGGGTCGGGCGGCACCGTCCGCGCCATTCCCGCGCCCGCGACCGCAGAGAAGAGCCGCAAGTTCTTCGACGAAATGAACGAGTGGGCGCGCGCCGAGGGGCATGCCGGGCTTGGCTACGTGACGCGCAAGGGCGGCGAGTTCGGCGGGCCGATCGCCAAGAACCACGGGCAGGAGGGCATGGAAGCGCTCTATGCTGTGATGGGGCTTGGCCCTGACGATGGCTGCTTCTTCGCCGCCGGCAAGGAAGAGCAGGCGGCAAAGCTGGCCGGTGCGGCGCGTACGCGCGTGGGCGAGCAGCTTTGCCTGATCGAGGAGGGGGCATTCCGCCTCGCCTGGATCGTCGATTTTCCGTTCTATGAATGGGACGAGGACAACAAGCGGCCCGAATTCGCGCACAATCCGTTCTCGATGCCCCAGGGCGGGATGGAGGCGCTGGAAAATCAGGATCCGCTCACGATTCTGGCCTATCAGTACGATCTGGTGTGCAACGGCTTCGAGATCGCTTCGGGCTCGATCCGCAACCAGCACCCGGACCTGATGGTCAAGGCGTTCGAGCTGGTCGGCCTGACGAAGCAGGACGTCGAAGACCGCTTCGGCGGCCTCTACCGCGCGTTCCAGTACGGCGCGCCGCCGCACGGCGGCATGGCGGCGGGCGTCGACCGCATCGTCATGCTGCTATGCGGGGCACAGAACCTGCGCGAAATCACGCTGTTTCCGATGAATCAGCGCGCCGAGGACCTCTTGATGGGCGCACCGTCGCCGGCCGAGGCGAAGCAGCTTCGCGAGCTGCACGTCCGCGTGGTCGAGCCGCCGAAGGCCTGACCGGGCCGTCGCTGCCGCTGCAAGGCGAAAACACCGCAGCCAATCCCCTTGCCAGCGCGCCCGCTGGCGATTAGGGCGGGCTGCAATTATCCATCCTCCGGTTCAGAAGGGGCATTTAACATGAGCGACACCGCCGATCGGGTAAAGAAGATCGTGGTCGAACATCTGGGCGTCGAAGCCGACAAGGTCACTGAAGATGCAAGCTTCATCGACGATCTTGGCGCGGATTCGCTCGACATCGTCGAACTCGTGATGGCCTTCGAGGAAGAGTTCGGCGTCGAGATTCCCGACGACGCGGCCGAGAAGATCAGCACGGTCTCCGACGCCATCAAGTACATCAACGACAACAAGGGCTGAGGCCTCCGCAGGCCGATCCCCGCGCGCCCCGAGCATGTCGGAGGGCGTGACGGCTTCGACAGGCTCGGCCCGCAAAGGGGCTGGGCCTGTTGTCATTTCAACGGGCGCCGCGGCAACGCGCGCCGAGCAAGAGCATGGAGTTGTGCATGCGTCGTGTCGTGGTAACCGGGCTTGGCCTTGTCACTCCGCTGGGGGCGGACGTCGAAACCGTGTGGGCCAATCTGCTGGCTGGCAAATCCGGCGCCGGCAAGATCACTCACTTCGACGCGTCCGACCAGAAGTGCCGCATCGCCTGCGAGGTCAAGCCGGCGGACCATCCCTATGGCTTCGACCCCGGCAAGCGCGTTGATCACAAGATCCAGCGCCAGGTCGATCCGTTCATCGTGTTCGGCATCGACGCTGCCGGACAGGCCATCGAGGACGCCGGTCTCACCGACATGGACGAGGCGACCCGGCTGCGGGCCGGCTGCTCGATCGGCTCGGGCATCGGCGGGCTTCCGGGCATCGAGAGCGAATCGCTGGTGCTGGCGGAGAAGGGGCCGAGCCGCGTCAGCCCGCACTTCGTCCATGGCCGCCTGATCAACCTGATCTCCGGGCAGGTCTCGATCAAGTACGGTCTCATGGGTCCAAACCATGCAGTCGTTACCGCCTGCTCCACCGGTGCGCACTCGATCGGCGATGCCGCGCGCATGATCCGCGACGACGATGCCGACATCATGCTGGCCGGCGGCGCAGAGGCAACGATCTGCCCCATCGGCATTGCCGGATTCGCGCAGGCGCGCGCGCTGTCGACCGCGTTCAATGACCAGCCCGAAAAGGCCAGCCGCCCCTACGACAAGGACCGCGACGGCTTCGTCATGGGCGAGGGATCGGGCGTCGTGGTGCTTGAGGAATACGAGCACGCCAAGGCGCGCGGCGCGAAGATCTATGCCGAAGTCATCGGCTATGGCCTGTCGGGCGATGCCTATCACGTCACCGCGCCGCATCCCGAAGGCTCGGGTGCGTTCCGATCGATGCAGATGGCGCTCCGCAAGGCGGGCCTCGATCCCTCCGAGATCGATTATATCAACGCGCATGGCACATCGACGCCGCTGGGCGACGAACTTGAGCTTGGCGCGGTGCGCCGCCTGTTCGGCGATGCCATTTCCACTGTCTCGATGAGCAGCACGAAGTCCGCCATCGGCCACCTGCTGGGCGGTGCCGGTGCGGTCGAGACGATCTTCTGCATCCTTGCCATCCGCGACCAGATCGTGCCGCCGACGCTCAATCTCGATAACCCGAGCGACAGCTGCGAGGGCGTCGACCTCGTGCCGCACGTGGCGAAGAAGCGCACGGTGCGCGCCGCGCTCAACAACAGCTTCGGCTTTGGTGGCACCAACGCCAGCCTTGTCGTGCGCAGACTGGACGACTGATGCGCCAGCGCCGCGGCTTGATCCTGGCCGCGCTGGTTGCGCTGGGGCTCGTCCTTGGCGGCTGGTTTGCGCTTGGCGGCTGGTATGCCGCCGGCCCGCTGGAAAAGGATACGGCGTTCATTGTGCCGGACGGTGCCAGTCTGGGCGCCGTGGCTGAAAAGCTCGAGGCCGAAGGCGCAATTGCCTCTGCAAATGCCTTCCGCGTGCGCGCCCGCCTGCTCGGCGGCGGGGGCGGGATCAAGGCGGGCGAATTCAAGCTGCCGGCAGGCGCAAGCCAGTCACGCATTCTCTCGATCATCCAGAGCAGTGCCTTCCTGCGCCGCTTCGTCACTGTGCCCGAGGGCATGCCATCGATCATGGTGCACGAACGGCTGATGGCGCAGCCGATGCTGACCGGGCCGCTCATCGTGCCGGCCGAAGGCTCGATCCTTCCCGAAAGCTACGACTTCGAACGCGGAGAGAGCAGGGCCGCCGTGGTCCGGCGCATGCAGCTCGCCATGCAGCGCACGGTTGCCGAGCTGTGGCCCAAGCGGTCGCCCACCACTGCTGTCAACACGCCCGAGCAGGCCGTCATCCTCGCCTCGATTGTCGAGAAGGAAACCGGCAAGCCTTCGGAACGGCGCATGGTTGCCGGGCTCTATTCAAACCGGGTCCGTCAGGGCATGCTGCTTCAGGCCGATCCGACGATCATCTACCCGATCACACGGGGCAAGCCGCTGGGCCGCCGAATTCGCCAGTCGGAAATCCGCGCGGTCAACGGCTACAACACCTATACCATGACCGGCCTGCCGCAGGGCCCGATCACCAACCCGGGACGCGCCTCGATCGACGCTGTCCTCAACCCGGCGAGGACGGATGCGCTTTACATGGTGGCGGACGGAACCGGCGGACATGCCTTTGCCGCAACGCTTGCCGAGCATAACCGCAACGTCGAGAAATGGTTCGCGACGCGGCGGGCCCGTGGCGAGATTTGATCGAAAATTCCGATCACAATTACGACAATGCTCACCTTTGCCGATGAAACGATGCGCGCTAGTGCTGCGTTCGCACCGCAAAGGAGTTTCCGGATGATCAACCGCACCATACCTGATGTCACTCTCAAGACCCGCGTCCGCGACGAGAGCATTGACGGCCCGAACCCCTTCCGCTGGCAGGATTTCAAGGTCCGCGAGGAATTCGCCGGAAAGAAGATCGTCGTCTTCTCGCTGCCGGGCGCGTTCACGCCGACGTGCAGCAACGAGCAGTGCCCCAATTTTGACCGCCTTTACGACGAGTTCAAGGCAATCGGCGTCGACGAGGTCTATTGCGTCTCGGTCAACGATGCCTTTGTCATGTACCAGTGGGGCCAGCATCTCGGCCTGAAAAACGTCAAGCTGCTGCCCGATGGCTCGGGCGATTTCACGCGCCGCATGGGCATGCTGATCCGCAAGGACCACGTTGGCTTCGGCGAGCGCAGCTGGCGCTATGCCATGGTAGTCGAGGACAACACGATCACCGAGTGGTTCGAGGAACCGGGCATCAACGACAGTGGCGCCGACACCGACCCCTATGGCGAGACAATGCCTGAAAAGCTTCTTGAGGCGCTCCGGGCCAAGCTGGCCATTGCCGCTTGACGGGCGCCTGCGCCCCCGACCCGGCCCCTCCCTCCCGGGTCCGGGGCGCGCCGCTTCTCATTATCGCGCAGCTTCCGCCCGATGTGCTGGCCTGGGCCGATGGCCTGCGCCGGGCGCATTATCCGCCCGAGCGCAATCGGCTCCAGGCCCACGTCACGCTGTTTCACGCCCTGCCGCCGTCGAGCGAGCCCGAAGTGCGCCGCCTGCTGGGCGAACTGGCCGCGTGTTCGCCGCCTCCCGCACGGATCGAAGGTTTGATGAACCTCGGCGGGGGGACGGCACTTGCCGTGCGAAGCGCGGAAATGGTGGCACTGCATGGACGCATTGCCGATCGCATGCACGGTGTGCTGACGCGGCAGGGCTCACAGGGCCTGCGGCTCCACATCACCATCCAGAACAAGGTCGGCGCAGAGATTGCGCGCGCGCTCCAGACGGAGCTTTCCGCCAGCCTCCAGCCGCGCGATTTCCGCTTTGCCGGCTTCGGGCTCCACGCTTACGAAGACGGCCTGTGGCGTGAGATCCGAGGCTTTCCCTTTCGCGGCGCGCATTGAATTGAAACCCTGGCGCGACACTGTTGACCCGGCGCCACCTGCGCCCTATGTGCGCCGCCTGCACAGCGCGTTTCGCGCGCTTGACCTGTGTGGCGGAGTAGCTCAGCCGGTTAGAGCAGCGGAATCATAATCCGCGTGTCGGGGGTTCGAGTCCCTCCTCCGCTACCAGCAAGAAACAAAGCAGCTTCGGCCGATCTGACGCAGTCCGCGCGACAGGAGGCGTTTGCCGTGCTGCTGCCGACCTGCTTGGATTTGCATCGTGTCTGGCCGCTTTCGACTCCCGCCACGAATGGCCATGCACGTAATTGCGACAGGCCATCGCTTTGGTACACTTGCTGGCAGCGGCGCCGGGAGCGACTGTCGCGCATCCTAAGTGCGAAGCAAGCCTTTGAGATTCAAAAAAGTTGAAGTGAGGTTCGGTTGACAAGCCACGCGGGTGCTGATTAGGCGCCCATACCAAAAAGGCGCACGTGCGATTGTGCCGGCCGGGGATTGATGAGGGGACAAGAGAATGCGAAATTCGTATCGAGCACGGCTGTACTTCCAGTCGGGGTTGGCCGCGTTGATGGTGGCTGCGACGACCAGCACCGCCTTGGCGCAGGATGCCGGCGTCAGTAGCGAAGATGATAACGCAATCGTCGTCACGGCCAACAAGCGCGAGCAGAACCTGAATGACGTCGGCCTGACCATAACTGCCATCGGCTCCGAGGCGCTCAAGGAACGCAGGATCAGCTCGATGGAGGACATTGCTTCGGTCGTCCCGGGTTTGTCGTTCTCATCAAGCACGACCAACACCCCGATTTTCACCTTGCGGGGTATCGGCTTCCAGGAAAGCTCGCTTGGCGTGTATCCGGCGGTCAGTGTCTATGTCGATCAGATACCGCTGCCATTCCCAATTCTTGCCGCGCATTCAGCGTTTGACCTCGAGCGTGTCGAAGTTCTGAAGGGGCCGCAAGGCACGCTGTTCGGCCAGAACTCGACCGGCGGCGCGATTAACTACGTTGCTGCCAAGCCGACAAGCACCTGGGAGGCCGGCGGCGATATCAGTTTTGGCCGCTTCAATACCATCGAAGGCAATGCCTATGTCAGCGGCCCCCTTGGCGAAAAAGCCGGTATGCGCGTTGCTTTGAATGGGCTCAATTCCGACGATTGGCAGAAGAGCATTTCGCGCGACGACACGAACGGCCACAAGTCCTACGTCGCGGGTCGTTTGATCCTTGAGGCAGAGCCATCCGAGGGAATCAAGCTCCAGTTCAACGCGAATGGCTGGATCGACAAGTCGCAGCCACAGGCGCAGCAGCTCATCTCTGTCAATCCGCAGAACCCGATTGATGGCTCAGCGGCCACCGCCCGCATCACCGCGTCACCTTTTGCGCCGGACAATGCACGAGCGGCCGACTGGACCGGCATGGTCATCGATCCTGGTACCGGGGTCATTCTGACGCCCGAGGCGTTCGGCGGCGCTCCCGGCAACGGTGTGGGCGGCTATGTCGCAGGTACTGGCCGCCGGGTTAATTTCGAGCCCGTATCGGACCGCAAGTTGTGGCAAGTGGCGCTGCGCGCCGATATCGCGATCGGGGCTGACCTGACCCTTACCTCGCTCACATCCTACACTGATTACGATCAGAAGCAGCGCGTTGACATGGACGGCAATGCTCTCGTTACGTTCGACCTCGACAAGAACAACGGCTTCATTCGCACCTTTAACCAAGAGTTGCGGCTGGCCAATGACAGCGCTTCAAGCGTGCGGTGGTTGCTTGGTGCCAATTACGAAGACAGCACCACCTTCGAAGATCAGTCTCTTCGGTATTTCGACAACTCAAATCACTCTCCAGGCTTGAACTGGATCAATCAGAGCGGCGTAACCAATCGTCAGGACATCAAGAACTATGCGGTGTTCGGCAACCTGGAATTTGATCTCACCGAACAACTCACGTTGAAGGCCGCGGGACGCTATACCAACAGCACGATTGATTCTTCGATCTGCTCTTACACAACGCCAACCGGGCGGGTTGAAACGCTGTTTGGCGGGGCGGGGATCAATGGCACCTGCTTCACTTTTGCCGCTGATTTCACCAATGGCCCTCCGATCACGGGCAAGCTGAAGGAAGACAATATTTCTTGGCGTTTCGGCGTCGATTACAAGGCTACGCCTGATCTTCTCCTGTACGCAAACGTGTCGCGCGGATACAAGGCAGGAAGTTTCCCGAGCCTTTCTGTCGCAAGCTACTTGGGAATGCTTCCGGTTACGCAGGAATCGGTGACCGCGTACGAAGGAGGGTTCAAAGCTTCGCTGGCTGATCGCACGGTCCAGATCAATGCTGCCGCATTTTATTACGATTACAAGGATAAGCAGATCCGCGGCAAGCTGCTCGATGCGACCTTTGGCGGTCTGGATGCGCTGATCAACATTCCGAAGTCGCGAATTTACGGAGCCGAGGCGGATATCACTGTGCGTCCGGTGGAGGGACTGACGATCAACGGAGCGGTTACCTACCTTAACTCCAAGATTACGGAAAATCCGCCGCTCGCGAGGCGCAACAATATCTATGCGCAGGTCGACAATTTCATTGGCGATCCGCTGCCCTTCACCCCGAAATGGTCGGGCGTGGTCAACGTCGATTATCGGCGCCAGATCCAATCAGGCGGCTCTGTATTTTTGGGGGCGAGCGTGAATGCGCGATCGCGTTCAGATGCGGCAATTGGTGCGAACCGAATTCCGTTCCCGTACTCGGCAACTTCGTTCACGCGCCCCGGTCTTGGAGGCAACGTCTTCAATATCAAGGGGTATGCCACGGTTGATGGCCGCATTGGCTATGAAGCTGCCGACGAGTCCTGGAAGGTAATGCTTTGGGGCAAGAACATCTTCGACAAGTATTATTGGACCACGGTCATCCCGTCCAACGACTCCCAAGCGCGGTTTGCGGGGATGCCAGCAACATATGGCATCACGATGGGCTTCGCGTTCAAATGATCTGATGAAAATGAGGGGCCGGGAAGCGCTCGCGTTCCTGGCCCTTTCTATTTCAAGTTCGGAACTTCTAGCAAGCGGTGTGGCTGAAATAAGCCCATCGTACAGGCCGTATTTCTCATGCAGGGTGCTCCGCTGAGCCTCGTGACATCGGGGAGCAGGCTGCGTCTTGTGCGGCCTGTTCGCGCAGGCGTCGCGACGGACTTTGTCCCGTGCACCTTCCTTGAGACTTCGACCCTAAACATGATCTCCGGGCTTGCCCAGGAAGCGACAAATCTGGGTCCGCATCCGTTATCCCGCGTTATCTGCGTTGACATTTCCGTCGATCGAGGTTGCACGTGGGCCGGTAAAAGCCGTTCAACCGGACAGAGGATGATAGCCATGGGCAGGACACTCGAAGAGAGACTGGATGAGGTCGAAAGCAAGCTGGCGCTGTACGACCTGATGCATGACTACCAGCGCCTGGCCGACGAACGGCGCTACCGCGAATGGGCGGACTGTTGCTTCACCGAGGACGCGGTGTTCGAAAACTCGTTCGGCTCGCTTCAAGGCCGGGAACAGATCTACCAAGGCTGCGCCGAGGCGATGAAGATCTTCGAAATGCAGGTGCACGTCATTGCCAATACGCGCTTCCGCGTGAACGGCGACGAGGCGACCGGCACCGGCGTGGTGCTGTTCACTGGCGTGCCCGACGCCGAGAAGCCGGGCGAGCAGGTCGTCTCGGGCGGTCATTACGACTGGCGCTTTCGCCGCACGCCGGACGGCTGGAAGCTGTGCCATTCGTTCCTGAACTTCGTCTGGAGCCGGGGCGACAAGACCGGCATGTTCACCACGCCGACCTGACAGCGAAGCCGCACCGGGGGAGGCTCAGGCTGGACCGCGCAGGATCGACTGGCCGCCGTCGATGGTCAGCACCTGCCCGGTCATGTGCCGGGCCGCATCCGATGCAAGAAATGCAATCACGTTGCCGATGTCCTCGGGTTCTGCCACCCGCCGCAGCGGCGTGGTGCGCATCAGGTCATCTTGGAAATGGTCGCGCTCCATCAGGCGCCGCACCATGTCCGTTCGCGTGGTACCGGGCCGCACGGCATTGACCCGTAATCCTCGCTCGGCCCATTCGACCGCGAGCTGGCGCGTCATCGCCTCGAGCCCCGCCTTGGATATCGCGTAGGCGCCGGACCCCTTCATGCCGACCCCGGCGTTGATCGAGGAGACGAGGACCATCGCGCCGCCCGCCGGAACGTGCGGCAGCGCGTGGCGGGCCAACCGCAGCGGGCCGCCGAGATTGGTGTCGAGGATGCGCGCCCAGCTTTCTTCGGACAGATCGGTCAGTGCATCGAACGTTGGATTGATTCCGGCGTTGGCCACGACGATATCGAGGCGTCCGAACTGCTCCAGTGTGATTTCGACGAGCCGCCTGATGTCCTCTTCGCGCGCGGCATGAGAAGGATGTGCCGCGACTGTGGCGCCTTCCGCGCGCAGGGCTGATTCAGCCGCCTCGCAGTTGTCGGCCTTACGCGAGGAAAGCATGACGCTGGCCCCGCTCGAAGCGAGCGCGCGCGCGGCGGCGAAACCGATGCCCCGCGTACCTCCAGTGATCAGCGCGACCTTGCCGGTCATCCCGAACGCCGGGTTCGTCACCCTTCGAGGTCCCTGCGGTTGAACTGGCGGGCTTCGTCTCCGGTCCTGATGGGCAGCTTTTTGGACATCATGGTTGAACACACTCCGGCTCTGGACTTCGCGGCTTTGCATAACACGTTGTCGCCGTGCGCCAACAGGGCGTTCTAAGGCAGTGCAAAGGCTTCGCGGAAAACGCGCGCTCACCGCGATCGACATTCGCGGGGACCGCGGCCGGTCGCTGAAAGAGCAGGGGGCCGACGGCGGAAACGTTTCTGGGCATAGGCATCGCCGGCTTTCCCAACAATGCACATGATCGGCGGCCAAGAGCCTCCCGGTGCTGGTCAATATCGTGGTCGCCAACGACTATCAGGCCGGGTGGATTGCGGACCTGCTCGACCATATGCGCCGAAGCGGCTTTACCCGGTCCGACGTGGAGCTGTCCGCGCAGGCAGCCTGGACCCGGCACGTCGACCAAGTGATCCGCGGAACGGTGTTCGAGCGCGCCGACAGCTGGTACGTGGGAACCAACGTGCCTGGGAAAAAAGAAGGAAATCCTGGCCTGTGCCGGCGGCATCGTGAATTACATCGACGCGTGCGACCGGGTCCGCTCAAACGACTGGGACGCTTACAGGTTCAGTTCCGCGCCGTACTGAATGGGCTTGCGCCGCGAACGTGTGGCTGCTTGTTGCTCGATCGGTCTGGCTAGGAAAACAACCCGACGCGGAGGATGGGATGTCCGGTAATCAACTGTTCGATATCGCGGGCAAGAATGCCCTTGTGACCGGCGGAGCCCAGGGCTTGGGGCGAATGATCGCCGAAGCGCTGCTCTCGGCCGGTGCGCGGGTAGCGATTACTTCGCGCAAGGCAGAGGTTGCGGAGCAGGCCGCGGCCGAGATGGCGTCGCTTGGCAATTGCACCGGCATTGCCAGTGACCTGTCCACGCCGGAGGGCGCGGAGAAGCTGTTCGCCGACTATTCCGCTGGCTGCGATTCCCTGGACGTACTGGTCAATAATGCCGGAAAGACCTGGGGCGCACCGATCGACAGCTTCCCCGACAAAGCCTGGGCCGGCGTGATGGCCGTCAATGTGCAGATCCCCTTCAAGCTGGTGCAGCTTTTCCTCCCGATGCTGCGCAAGAGCGGTGCATCCGGCGATCCTGCGCGCGTCATCAACATCGGGTCGGTCGCGGGCATGAAGGTTGAGGGCCTCCAGGCCTACAGCTATGTCGCCAGCAAGGCAGCGCTCCATCAGTTGACCCGCCAGCTCGCGGCCGATCTCGTGCCGGACGGCATCAACGTCAACGCGATCGTGCCGGGTTTCTTTGCAACGTCTATGACCACGTTCTTGCAGGACGAGAACGGCAGTCCGAACTCCGAGCTCGCTGCCCACATCCCGATGGGACGCTTCGGTCTTCCGGATGAGATCGGCGCGGTCGCCGTGATGCTGGCCTCGAAAGGCGGCGCCTACATGACGGGAATCCTGCTTCCCGTCGATGGCGGCCTCTCAGGTTGCCGGTAAAGCCGACTCGCACGTTTTCGAGAGCACAACGACACGAATCACGCTGGCTATTCTCCAGAATTGGCCCGCAGGTCAGTGGGCTTGCCGCGTTTTTAGGGGCTGCGCCTCTGGCGAAACGAATGTGCAATACCCGTTTCCAAGGTTACACGCTGGTCGCCTGATCGCGCCGCCACTATGGCTTGGGCGATGATGCCGCGCTTGCGGCTGCGGGTGTGAAACCCGCCAGTGCAGTTGCAGGGAGAATGCCGAATGAAGACCCGTGTCGCCGTTGCCTTTGCGCCGAAGCAGCCTTTGGAGATTGTCGAGCTCGATCTTGAAGGTCCGAAGGCAGGCGAGGTTCTGGTCGAGATCATGGCGACAGGCGTTTGCCATACGGACGCCTACACGCTCGACGGGTTCGACAGCGAGGGCATCTTTCCGTCGGTGCTGGGTCACGAAGGCGCCGGTGTGGTGCGCGAAATTGGTGCGGGCGTGACCAGCGTCAAGCCGGGCGATCACGTGATCCCGCTCTACACGCCCGAATGCCGCCAGTGCAAAAGCTGCCTTTCGGGCAAGACCAACCTGTGCACCGCGATCCGCGCGACGCAGGGGCAGGGGCTGATGCCCGATGGCACGTCGCGTTTTTCCTACAAGGGCCAGGCGATCTATCACTACATGGGCTGCTCGACCTTTTCGAACTTCACCGTGCTGCCCGAGATTGCCGTGGCAAAGATCCGCGAGGACGCGCCGTTCCAGTCAAGCTGCTACATCGGCTGCGGGGGACCACCGGTGTCGGCAACACCGCGTTCGACCTGATGCACGAGGGCAAGTCCATCCGCTCGGTCGTGGTGTTCTGATGGAGCAACTGGGCGCCAACCGGGCGCAAGGCGGCACGCAGTACGTTGACACCCAGCCGTCAGCCGAGACCGGGACGGCGATGACGAGCCTTTCTGGAACTAGCTGCGGACCAATGAATCGATCCGGCGGGCAAGGGCGACATCGCGTGTGCTCACGCCGCCCGCATCGTGGGTTGTCAGCCAGATGCTGATCCGGTTGTAGACATTGCTCCATTCGGGGTGGTGATCGGCCTTGTCCGCCTCGATGGCTATTGCGGTCATCAGGCCGAACGCCTCGGCAAAGCTTGGCCGCACGATCTCGCGGAACAGCGCCTTGCGGTCCGGATCGTAAGTCCAGTCGCTCAATTCGGCCAGAGCCTCGCCGCGTGCGGCATCATCCAGGGTAGGTATCAAGTCGAATTCTCCGGTTCATGCAGCCTCAATGGCTGGTGTCATGGTGCCGCCTGCACCAGGATGTCGCGGCTGATCTGGTCGATCCGCGTGACGCCGGTCAGCGCCATCGCAACCCGCATTTCGGCCTCGATGATCTGCAGCATCATCGTCACCCCGGCCTCGCCCCTGGCACCCAATGCATAGGCCCACGCGCGGCCGAGCAGCACGCCCCGGGCACCGAGCGCGAGCATCCGCACGACATCCAGTCCCGAACGGACTCCGCCATCGACCAGGACTGTCAGGCGATCACCCACGGCATCGGCAATCGGAGGCAGCGCGGTGGCGGTCGAAGGGACGCCGTCCAGTTGGCGGCCCCCATGGTTCGAGACGACGATCCCGTCCACGCCCGCATCCGCCGCAAGCCGCGCGTCCTCGACGTCCAGTATGCCCTTGACGACAAGCGGGCCGTCCCACTCGGTCCGGATGAAGTCGAGGTCGCGCCAGTCGATGGCCGGCTCGAAATTTGCCCTCATCCACGCGAAGAAATCCTCGATGCCCGTGCGTCCCTGCAGGACCGGGGCGAGATTGCCCAGCTGATGCGGCATTCCCCTGATCCCGACATCCCATGCCCAGCGCGGCCGCAGCGCGCCCTGCAAGGTGCGCCGTGCCGCGCCCCTCAGCCCCGTGACGCCGGCTAGTCCGGAATGATAGTCGCGGTAACGGCTTCCCGGCACGGGCATGTCCACCGTGAAGACGAGCGCCGAGCACCCGAGCGCCCGCGCCTCGCGCAGCAGGCTGCGCATGAACTCCCGGTCCCGGATCATGTAGAGCTGAAACCAGAACGGCTTGCGGACGGCAGCGGCTACTTCGGCGAGCGGGCAGGCCGACACGGTTGAAAGGGTGAACGCAATTCCCGCCTTTTCCGCCGCCCTTGCCGCCTGGCATTCGCCGCGGCGGGCATTCATCCCCGCAAGGCCGATGGGAGCCAGCGCAACCGGCATGGCAGAGTTCTGGCCCAGCAGCACCGTCGAGAGGTCGATATCGGCCACGTTGCGCAGCACCCGCTGGCGCAGCGCTATGCCTGAGAGGTCCACCTCGTTCCGCCTCAGCGTCACTTCGTCGTAGGACCCGCCGTCGATGTATTCGAACAGGAAGCGCGGCAGACGCTTGCGCGCGGCGGTGCGAAAATCTTTAACGCTTGCGATCATCATTCGGATGTTTCGCCAGCGGCGGAGCCCGTTGCATCATCGAGCCGGCGCGCGCACTGGTCCAGCAGGGCGCTCAGTCCGTGCGGGTCGGACCAGTACGGCGCGTGATCGGTGTCGAGCGTGATCGTATCGCAGCGGGGAATCGCGCGTTGCATGTAACGCTGGAACCCGATTGGAATCGCGCGGTCGCGAAGGCATTCCAGATAGATCTTCGGGAGCGATTCGAACCGTGCATCGAGGCGCGGCGCGATTCCGAACCCGGCGAGCGGTTCCGCGGTGAGGCGCGAGCGTACCGTGTCAAGATCGCCGGGATCGGCGTCGCCGTAAGCGGCCTCGAGCAGGGTATCCCCGGCCATGCGGGCGGACAGGCCGTCTTCGGCCATGTCCAGTGCGACGGGTGAACTGGCGCCCTCCCCAAACGCGGCGCGGGCTTCCGAGGCGGTCTGCCCCTCCTTCGTGACCAGCGCGGCGAGATAGACGAGGCCGCGGACATTGTCGGGGGATCGTTCGGCCGCATCGCTGATGATAATGCCCGCCCTGCTGTGGCCGAGCACGATGGCCGGCTCAGGCTCTGCCTCAATGTGGTGGACAACGGCATTCGACCAGACATCCAGCCACTCCCGTGGGCTGACGGCATTCGTTTCACCCAGGCCGGGAAGCTGGACGCAAGCCGCGCGGTGGCCCAGAGTTTCGATTATGGGGCGCACCCGCTCCCAGCACCAGCTGCCGTGGAAGGCGCCATGGACGAGGACGAATCTGGCCATCGCCGAACGCCCTATGCCGCGACCGGCCGGGCGAGGCTCACCGGGAGGACGGTCACTGGCCGCGCTGCCGATTGAGCCCGCGCAGGAGTGTGCGGAGGGCACCGGGCGGGGTCTTCCCGGCATCGTAACCCGCACGCATCGGGCTGACTGCAATCGCCGTTTTGTAGATTGCGGATTCGTCGTCCGCTTGCGCGGGCGAGGGCGCTGCCCGGTTGATGTCGATCGTGATGCCGGGCTGTTCCGGAATGGCGGCGCCCTGCGGGCTGGCCATTGCCTGCATCATCGCGGATGCGTCCCTTGCCATGTTGTCCGTGAAGCGAACGGCATAGGCGTTGTAGCTGCCGATCCGGCTGATCCGCCACGGCGCGCCTTCGGGGTTGTCCGGGAAGTTGACGTTGAGCGCCACGCCGGCGGGCAGCATCAGTTTGCCGCGCGTCCGGCGGTCAAGCCGGCGAACGAGTTCGAGCGTGCGGGCTGCAACCACCTTCGAGACGGGATTGTCGAGCGTTTCCGTGCCGACAGAATTGATCCCCGCGCTGAGCGCAATTGCGGGAATGCCGCGCGCCGCCGCATACTGCGCGTTGCCGACCGTCCCCGAGCTGAGAATGATCGAGCCCAGGTTCTGGCCCTCGTTCGGTCCCGACAGCAAGATGTCCGGTGCAATGCCCCAGCGCTTCGATCCAGCAACGTCGATACCATAGAGCGCGGCCATCACCGGCGTGCCGGCGACATAGTAAAAGTCCTTGGCTGGCAAGTCCGCGCGCGTCATTGGTCCGGCTCCCGGGTCGCCAGGCGCGGCCGCATTGTTGCGGCATGCCGCGCCGAGCGGAGGGATGGGCCGGCCGAAATAGGCCGCGGCGCCCATGCCGCTCTGGTTCAAGCACGGCACCGACACGATGACATCGTGCCCCGCCGCCTTGAGCGCGTGATAAAGCGCCAGGACATTGCTGCTAAGGCCGTCATCATTGGTCAGCACGATGTTGCGCGCGGTTGCCGGGCTGGCCGCGAATGCCGCCAGGACAAGCAGGACCGCTCTGGGAATACGCATGGGCCTCGATTCCTCGGACATTCGGCTGCGGGCGGCGCGCCGTTTCGCTCGCCGTCAACGTTCCATGCCATTATCGCGCGTCGCGGGGAAGGTCTCGTGCGGGGAG
>JBEIPK010000054.1:0-12083 GCA_040377095.1 Novosphingobium sp. | reverse complement strand
TCCAACAACGCCATGCTGCAGCGTATTTACGGCACCGTCTGGTTCGACGAGAAGCAGCTTAAAGACTACCTGACGATGATCGAAGAGGCCGAGAAGCGCGATCACCGCAAGATCGGCCAGGAGATGGACCTGTTCCATCTGCAATCGGAAGCGCAAGGCAGCGTGTTCTGGCACCCCAAGGGCTACCGCATCTGGCGCGAGCTTGAGGCCTATATGCGCCGCGCGATCGACGGCGCCAGCTACCGCGAGGTCAAGACGCCGCAAGTCATGGACGCGCGGCAGTGGGAGCAGTCGGGCCACTGGGGCAAGTACCGCGAGAACATGTTCGTAATCCCCGACGAAGTGCCGAACACCGAGGATGAAGGAGAGATTATCTCCGGCGATGCCGACTGGATGGCGCTCAAGCCGATGAACTGCCCTGCGCACGTGCTGATCTTCCGGCAGGGCATCAAGAGTTATCGCGACCTGCCGCTGCGGCTCTACGAAAACGGCTGCTGCCACCGCAACGAGCCGCACGGCGCGCTGCACGGACTGATGCGCGTGCGCCAGTTCACGCAGGACGACGCCCACATTTTCTGCCGCGAGGACCAGATCGTCGAGGAAGTCCGCGCCTTTTGCGCGCTGGCCGACCGCATCTACAAGGACTTCGGCTTTTCCTATTCGATCAAGCTGGCGCTGCGCCCCGAGAACCGGTTTGGCACCGAAGCGATGTGGGATCAGGCCGAGAACGAACTGCGAGACGCTGTTGCCGCAGCCGGTCTCGCGACGGCCGAATATGGCTGGGAAGAACTGCCGGGCGAGGGCGCGTTCTATGCGCCAAAGCTCGAATGGCACCTGACCGACGCCATTGGCCGCACATGGCAGGTCGGCACCATCCAGTCCGACCGCGTGCTGCCCGAACGGCTCGATGCGGCTTACATCGCCGAAGACGGTGACAAGCACCGCCCGGTCATGCTGCACCGCGCGATTTTCGGTTCCTACGAGCGGTTCATCGGCATCCTGATCGAGCATTATGCCGGGCGGCTGCCGTCATGGCTGGCGCCGGTCCAGGCCGTGGTCGCGACCATCGTTTCAGAGTCCGACGGCTATGCGGGCGAAGTCGAGGCACGGTTGAAAGCGGCCGGAATCCGCGTAGAGACCGACCTGCGCAACGAGAAGATCAACTACAAGGTGCGCGAACACTCGTTGGCCAAGGTCCCGCACCTGCTGGTGGTCGGCAAGCGCGAGGCCGAGGAGGGTACGGTCGCCATCCGCACGCTGGGTGAGCAGCAGCAGAGAGTGATGTCACTCGAAGACGCGATTGCGATGCTGGTGACCGAGGCGACTCCGCCCGACTTGCGCGGCTAAGTCAGAACGGAAGCGCGTGGCCCGCGGCGATCAGCGCAAGTGCGCATCCCGCGATCATGATGATCCGCGCTGCCTCCAAAGGCCAGTCCCGGTCAAACGCGCGGGCGAGCGAGATGACATGTGCCATGCATGCGATAGTGCGCGCGCAAGTCTTGCCAAACAGTTAAGATCGGCCTTCGTCCTTACGGCGCCGAAGGCATCTGCTGGCTGGCGCAGTGAAAGCCGCCGCCGCCCGCCAGCACTGCGTCGGCAGGCAATCCAATCGTGTCACGGTCGGGAAACAGCGCCGCAACGGCAGCCACGCCCTCCGCGTCCGCCGGGACGCCGAAGCTCGGGACCACAACGAGCCGCGTCGTGATCGTGAAGTTCATGTAACTCGCCGGCTCGATCCGGCCGGCCCGCTCGATCCGCCCCGGCGAAGGCACGTCCCGCACGGCGAGGCCGAAGGCCATGGCCCGGGCGCGGGCATTGGCATAGATCGCCGCGTTGGGATCGTCCGCGCCGGTCGGCACCGGCACGGCAAGCGCGCCGGGCGCTACGAAGCGCGCCAGATTGTCCACATGCCCGTCGGTGTGATCGTTGATCAGGCCGTCACCCAGCCACAGCAGGCGCGAGAAGGCGAACTCGTCCATCAGCCGCGATTCGATCTCTTCGCGCGAAAGGGCGGGGTTTCGGTTGGGATTGAGCAGGCACTGCTCTGTCGTGGCGACAAGGCCCGTACCGTCTCCGTCGATGGCGCCGCCTTCCAACACCCAGTCCGGCCGCGCCAGGGGCAGGCCGGCATCCTCTGCCAGTTCCAAGCCGATCGTCTCGTCCCCCGCCATGACGTATTTGCCGCCCCAGCCGTTGAAGCCGTGGCGCAGCGCGCGGCGCTCGCCGTTTCGGCCTGACAGCACCATCGGCCCCGTATCGCGCAGCCAGATATCGCCATAGATCCGGCGCTCGAGCCTGACCTTGCCGCTTGCCAGCCTGCGTGCCGCCGCCTCGCTCGCCTCGTCCCGAACCAGCAGGCGCACTTCCTGCCCGCTCTCGGCGACCGCGCTGGCAAACGCCGCGATCTGCGCCTGCGCTCGTTCAAGAACGCCGGGCCATTCCTCGGCGTCGTGGGGAAATCCGATCCACAGCCAGTCCTGCGGATGCCACTCTGCGGGGAAGTGCCAGCTCATCGGCCAACCTCTAGCGCCAGGCGCGCAATGCGGGAAGGGTGCTTGCAGGACGGAGGCTTGCAGGACGGGGGGGCAGCGGGCATGTCGGATGACATGATGTTACATGACTGGACCGACGCGCTCGGCCGCGCGCACGAAAATGCGCCGTTTCTGTCGCGCGCGATGGATCGGCTGCCCGATCTTGCGTCAATTCTCTCGGCGGGCGACCTGAAGGGGGCGCTCGACTGGGCGCAAGCTGCAGGCGGGGAGACGGACGATGTCGGCGTGGCACTCCGGCGCGAGCGACTGGGGCTTTCGCTGGCGCTGGCCATCGGCGATCTGGCGGGCGCGATGCCGCTGCTGGAGATCACTGGCGCGCTTTCGGACTTTGCCGACCGCGCGCTCGATGCAGCCATTGCCGCGGCGATCCGCCGCCGGGCGCACGATGCGGAGCCGGCCGGTTTCCTCGCCCTCGCGCTCGGCAAGCACGGTGCGCGTGAGCTCAACTACAGTTCCGACATCGATCCGATCCTGCTCTACGATCCGCAGAGCCTGCCCCGTCGGACGCGAGACGAACCGGGCGAGGCGGCCCAGCGCGTGGCGCGAGGTGTGGTCGAGACGCTGAGCCAGGTGACCGGCGAAGGATACGTTTTCCGCGTCGACCTGCGGCTGCGACCCGCGTCCGAAGTCAGCCCGCTCGCAATTCCGATCGATGCGGCGCTATCCCATTATGAATCCTCCGCTCTTGCCTGGGAGCGGGCCGCCTTTATCCGGGCACGCGCCTGCGCGGGTGACATTCCAGCGGGTGAGGCGTTCCTTGCCGCGATCCGACCTTTCATCTGGCGACGCAGCCTCGATTTCGGCGCTATTGACGAGATCGGCCGCCTGACGGCGCAAATTCGTTCAAGCTCCAAAAGCGCCGCTGTCGTCGGTCCGGGCTTCGATCTCAAGAAAGGGCGCGGCGGCATCCGCGAGATCGAGTTCTATGCCCAGACCCACCAGCTGATCCACGGCGGGCGCAACCCGGCGCTGCGCCTGCGCGGTACGCGCGCCACGCTCGATGCGCTGGCCACGGCCGGCCTTGTTGATCCGGCCGACGCCCAGTTGCTTGGAACCAGCTACGACCGCCTGCGCGCCATCGAGCATCGCCTGCAGATGGTGGCCGACCAGCAGACACACCGCCTGCCGCTCGATCCCGCAGCCATCGACGGTGTTGCCCGGCTTGATGGCCTGCCCGATGGCGCTGCGTTGATTGAGGAGGTGCGTGCCATCACCGATGCCGTGGGCCTGCGTTACGATGCACTGATCGCGGCAAGCGGGGGGCCAGTCTCGCCTGTCGCGGCCATTGTGCCGGTGGGCACTGTCGCTGACAACGCGGGCGGATTGGCCGAGGAACTGGCGCGGCTGGGTTTTGCCGATCCGCCCGGACTGGCCGAGCGGATCGCCGGCTGGAGTTCGGGCCGGCTCAAGGCCCTGCGCAGCGAGACAGCGCGCAGTGCCTTCGCCGCGATCCTGCCGCAGCTTCTCTCTGCGCTCGCTGCTGCGCCCGAACAGGACCGCGCGCTGCTCCGCTGGGAACAGCTTCTAGCCAATTTGCCAAGCGCGATCAACCTGTTCAGGCTGCTCCAGGCCCGGCCCGGCCTGCTCGAACTTCTCGCCCGCATCCTCAGCCTTGCGCCGCCGCTGGCCGATGAGCTGGCGCGGCGTTCGGATCTGCTGGATCCTCTGATCGATGCTAGCGCCTTCGAGCTGCCAGGCTCGGTTAGCGACCTTGCTCGCGAGTTGGGCGAGGGCGAAGCGGGCGACAACTACGAGCAGACGCTCGACCGCGTGCGCCGCAAGGTCGGCGAAAAGCGCTTTGCGCTCGGCGTCCAGCTTTTGCAGGGCAGCACCGATCCGCTTGCCGTGTCTGAGGCGCTGGCCCGCGTTGCCGAAGCCGCGCTGGTCGTGCTGGTCGAGGCGGCCGAGGCCGAGTTTGCGCACACCCACGGCCGCATCGCAGGCAGCGAACTGGTCGTTCTCGGGCTTGGCCGGATGGGGGGCGGCGCGCTCACTCATGCCTCCGATCTCGATCTGGTGTTCCTGTTCACTGGGGAAACGTCAGGCGAGTCGGACGGCAGCCGACCGCTTGGCGCGACGCTCTACTACAACCGGCTGTGCCAGCGCGTCATCGCCGCGCTCAGCGTGCCGACTGCGGAAGGTGCGCTATACGAAGTCGATACGCGGCTGCGGCCATCGGGCGAGCAGGGGCCGCTCGCCGTCAGCTTCGACAGCTTCGCCCGCTACCAGCGCGAACAGGCCTGGACCTGGGAGCACATGGCGCTGACCCGCGCCCGCCCGCTGACCGGCTCCGAAGCGGCGCGGCGCGAACTGGACGGCATTATTGCCTCGGTGCTGGATGCCCCGCGCGATCCCGATACGCTCAGGACCGACGTTCTGGAGATGCGGGCGCGCATGGCCGAGCACAAGCCGGCGCGGGGCGCGCTCGATTGCAAGCTGGCGAGGGGCGGCCTCGTCGATCTCGAATTCCTCGTCCACTTCCTGCAGCTGCGCGAACGGACGGGCTTCTGCCCGCACCTCGGGCAGGCAGCGCGAGCGCTGGTCGAGGCCAGATTGCTGCCGCGCGAGGTGGCCGAGGCGAACGACACACTGACGCGCGCGCTCGTCGCCATACGGCTGCTTGCTCCAGATACGCAGGAACCGCCTGCTGCCGCGCGGGCGATGCTTGCAACGACCTGCGGATGCGGCGATTGGGACGAACTGCTGGCGAGTCTTTCCAGTGCCCGCGCCGCAGTGCTGCGGTCCTGGGCGGACGTATTCGGCGAAACTGTGGAGACAGCTGCATGACGAACGAAAGCAAGTCTGGCGGTGACGAGACTGGCAGTGGGCCAACTGCGGGCGATCCGGTCCCCGACATCGTCCTGCTTCGGCCCGACGGCGGCGAGGTGCGCGTCTCGGACTTCGCGGGGCGAGGGCTCGTGCTGTTCTTCTATCCCAAGGACGATACGCCGGGCTGCACCACCGAGGCGAAGGATTTTTCCGGGCTTTCCGCCGCCTTCGAGGAGACCGGCGTCGCCCTGCTGGGGGTGAGCAAGGACCCGCCCGCGCGCCATGCCAGGTTCATCGAGAAGCACGGCCTGACCGTCCCGCTGGCGAGCGATGCGGCCGAACACGGTCTGTCCGATGCACTCGGTATCTGGGCCGAGAAGCAGAACTATGGCCGCACCTACATGGGCATGGTCCGCACCACCTTGCTGATCGGTCCCGATGGCCGGATCGCGCGGGTATGGAGCAAGGTGAAAGTCAAAGGTCACGCCGCAGAGGTGCTCGAGGCGGCTCGATCTCTTTGAAGGACGCTTTGAGAAAGGGAACGGTTGCGGGCGCGATCCGGGCGGCGCTGCTGACGGCAGGGCCGCGTGACAAGGTGCTGGCCGCGCGCCGGTTGGCGCGGGACTGGCGCACCAGTCGGCTCGATTTCGCGTTCGATGTGGCCATGCCCGATCTGCCGGGCCGGCCGGAGCGGCCCGAACTCCTTGCGCCCCGCGCCATGCCCCGGCGCGGCCGCGCCCAGTCGCTGCGCGGACGCACAGCCCTCCTCCACGCAATTGCCCATATCGAGTTCGTCGCCATCGACCTTGCGCTCGACATGGCCGGACGCTTCGGCGCAGGGATGGGACCGGACTTTGTGGGCGATTTCCTGCAGATCGCGGCCGAGGAGGCGATGCATTTCGTGCTTCTGGAGCGGCGACTGCGGACGCATGGCAGCCATTACGGCGCGCTTGCGGCACATGATGGCCTTTGGTCGGCAGCGGCGGCGACCACCCACGACGTTGCCGCGCGTCTAGCGGTCGTGCCGATGGCGCTGGAGGCAAGGGGACTCGATGTGACGCCGGCGATGATCGAACGTCTGCGCGATGCGGGCGATCTGACCTCCGCCCGCGTGCTCGAACGAATCCTTGACGATGAAATCAGGCATGTCGCCTGCGGCACAAGGTGGTTCGTCGCACATTGCCGGGAGCGCGCCGAAATGCCGGAAATCCTGTGGAATTCCTTAATTCACATTTACGTTCCGGGCGCCGTTAATGGGCCGTTCAACGATTCGGCGCGCGAAGCTGCCGGTCTATCGCGGCTCTTCTATGCGACTGTTGCTTAACGCGCAGACTGCTGGTTAGTCCATAACTCGAGAGACGGCGGGGGGTTCCACCATCTCGTTTAGCAGGGTCCACGACGGGTCGCGTGGTGGGCAGGGCAGTATCATTACGTGCTTTGTGGCCCCGGCCATGAACGAGAATAAGGTATTTTGAGTGGTCGCTTTCCGTTTGTTTGCAAAGGCCCGCACGTTTGGTGGTGCACTTGCAGCTGCCACGATGTTGTTTGGTGCCAGCATGTTTGGTTCGAGCCCCGCGCTCGCCAACAGCAGCGCCAATGCCGATATTGCCGCTCCGCTGCGTGCGGCGCAGGCTGCCAGGCCTGGCGCGCTTGGCTCGGGGGATGAACAGTTCCGCCAGCTTTTCGCGAACTGGCAGTCGCTTGAGAATTCGGGCGTTCCCGCCCTCGCCAACGTCGCCAATGCTTCAGACATCGCCGCTGCCACGCAGGGCCGTTCACTGACCGGTATCCCGAGCGCGATGCCGCGCACGATTCCGGCTTTCGCTCCTTCGCGGGTTTCCATTCCGTCGCGCATGCCGGTGGAAGGCGTCCGCCTGACCAGTGATTTCGGAATGCGCTGGCATCCTGTCGTCGGCGGCCGCCGCGCCCACAAGGGCGTCGATCTGGCCGGCCCGATCGGCACGCCGGTTCTGGCGACGGCTGACGGCGTCATCAGCAAGGCCGAATGGTTCAGCAGCTATGGTCTCTATGTCGCCATCGAGCATGGCGGTGCTTTGCAGACGCGTTATGGCCACATGTCGCGCCTCAATGTCGCGGCGGGCGAGCGTGTCCAGAAGGGTGACGTAATCGGTTTCATCGGAAGCACCGGCCGCTCGACCGGTCCGCACCTGCATTATGAAGTTCGCGTGTCCGGGCAGGCCGTCAATCCGGTTCCGTATATGCAGGCCGATCAGTATCGCCTTGCACATGGTGCTGCAGGCGCGTCTACGGGCCAAGGCGGACCTGAATAAGCCGAGACGAAATTCGAGGTCGGCCGTTCATCGGTTGGCCGTTTTTCATTGGAGAGGGACGCCGAAAAGGCGCCAAAAAGGGCGGCGGTGAAAACCGGCGCCCTTTTTATGTGCTGCACAGTGGGGGGTTTTGGCGCGCGTTTATGGAGCGGCGCGACCAATCAAGGCGGACACTGGCCGACGCGCCGGGCTTCCGCGGAGAAGGCAAAAGGCAGTCCGCCCGAAATGCCCTGGCTGTCGATCTGGATCAAGCTCGCCGACTCGCGCCGGATGTTCGTCCTGCCATAGCCCTGTCCCTTGCAGGTATACTGTACCGTCACTTCATTGGGCTCGTCGGCCACCACCAGCTGTTCGCATGCGCGGCCGGGATGGCGAAGCTGTATGAAGCGACGTGCGTCCTGAAGGCAGAACTGTTCGCTGCGGCCCGATTCGTCGCGCACGCGCAGCTCCCAGCGGCCGGTCATCAACTGGTTGAGCATCGCCAGCGCCGGCTTCTGGGCAAGGGCCGGGACCGCAAAAATGCCGCCCGTGACAAGACCCGCAGCGGCCGGGATCGCAAGGGAAAGGTGGCGGAAAGTTCTGTTCATCAATGTACCCAAGGCATGACGTACCGGAGCACGGCGTGCCCTCTGTATCATCATCAAGACCAATTGTGCACCATGGTCGATGAATGGAGTGTTTACGCCGTGATTCGGAAGATCTTCGAGCAGAACGCGCAATCGATGGAGATCAGCCCATCGTCATCGAGCATGTCCAGCCGGTCCGCTTCCGGGAACCGGCTGAGTATGGCGCGGTAGTGTTCGGCTGTGCAGCGGCAGCCACGGGAGAGGGCGGGCAGTTGCTCGACCCGCACTTCGGGTTCTTCATGGAACAGGCGCCATACCAGTGCCTCCAGAGATAGCGCTGGATCGACCAGCTCCTCGCGCCGGGTGCTTCCGGCGAGGACGGCGACATGCTCCCATTCAGGATGATCCATCCGGACATGAAGCCGCGCGCGGCCTTCCTCGCCCTCGGCGAGATGCTGGACCAGCAGGCCGGCAGCGATGCAGTGCTGACCGTCCCAGCGGATTGCGGTGCGAATAAGCGTGGGCAACTGCTCGGACTGCGCGAAATACGCCTGGCACGCCTCGGACAGCGAGGCGCCTTCGAGAGGCACGATGCCCTGATAGCGTTGGTCGGTCGCGGCGAGATCGAAGGTTATCGCGAGATAGCCCTCGCCGAACAGCTCGCCCAGCGACGGGAGCGTGCCCAACGCAGAGAGCCGCTCTGGATCGTGGCGAACATAACCGCGCAGTTCGCCTTGCCGGTAATCGCAGACCAGCAGACTGACAATGCCGCCCTCGGCCTGCGCCTGCATCGTGAGCTGGCTGTCCTCGTCCTTGAGCAGGCTGCCCACGAGCGTGGTCAGCACGAGCGCCTCGGCGAGCAAGTGGCGGATCGCCGTAGGATAATCGTGTGCGTCAAGAATCTTGTCAAGCACGGCGCCAAGGCGCACCGTGCGGCCGCGCGCATGGCGCGCCGGGATGTTGAAGGCGAGAACGCGGTCGAACCCGGTCTCGTCGTCAGGAAGGGCGGTGCTTTCGGTCACAGCTGGCCCAGGGCCCAGCGCAGAACGGACTTCTGCGCGTGTATGCGGTTTTCCGCCTCGTCCCAGACGGCGGATTGCGCGCTGTCGATCACCTCGTCGGTTACTTCCTCGCCGCGGTGGGCGGGAAGGCAGTGGAGAAACACGGCATCGCTCCGGGCCGCCGCCATCAGCCGTCCATCGACCTGATAAGGCTGCATCGCGGCAACATGCGCCTCGCCGCCTGCCTGTCCCATCGAGACCCAGGTATCGGTGACGACGATCTGTGCGCCCGACACCGCCTCGACCGGGTCGCGGGTAACGCGGATGTCGCCCCCCGAAGCGCGCGCAGCCGCCACAAAGCCGGCGTCGGGCTCATAGCCCTCCGGTCCGCCGATACGCACCGTGAACCTCATCAGCCCGGCCGCCTCTACCAGCGAATTGAGCACGTTGTTGCCGTCGCCCAGCCACGCCAGCTGGAGACAGGGCAAGGGATGGCCGCGCTCGATCACGGTCAAGAGGTCGGCCATGATCTGGCAGGGGTGCGAGAGGTCGGTGAGGCCATTGATGACCGGAACGTCGGCATGGCGTGCCAGTTCCTCGATCTTCTCGTGGCTGTCGGTACGGATCATGATGGCATCGACCATGCGCGAAAGGACTCGCGCCGTATCGGCGATGGTCTCGCCGCGGCCGAGCTGCATGCTGCCCGATTCCATGATGATCGCGCTGCCGCCCAGCTGGCGCATCGCCATGTCGAATGAGACGCGCGTGCGGGTCGAGTTCTTCTCGAAGATCATCGCGAGCACCTGCCCGGCGAGCGGCGCATCGGCATCGACCCTCCCCTTGGGCCATCCGGCGCGCGCGGCCTTGCGGTCCAGCGCGTCATTGAGCATCGAAGCCACGGCATCGCCGCCGGCATCGGCGAGGTTGAGGAAGTGGCGGGTCACGCGTCCGGCTCCGCCGTGCCATAACTGGTCGCGCCTGCGGAAAGCCGCTCCATGAACTCGTCGATATGTTCCTCGCCGATGACCAGTGGCGGCAGGATACGTACCGTGTTGTCGCCGGCCGACACCGTCAGCAGCCCGTGATTGTCGCGCAGGTGCGCCACGAAGGGACGCGGCTCTGCCTTCATCTTCAGGCCGATCATCAGGCCCCGGCCCCGGACCAGTTCGAACAGATCGGGATAGTTCCCGATGAACTGCTCAAGCCGGCTGCGCAGCCGCTCGCCCTTGTCGCGCACTGCGGCGAGGAATTCCGGATTGGCAACCGCGTCGAGCACCGCCTCGCCGGCGGCCATGGCCAGCGGGTTGCCGCCATAAGTAGATCCGTGCGTGCCTGCGACCATGCCGCGCGCTGCCTGCTCGGTGGCCAGGCAGGCGCCAAGCGGAAAGCCGCCGCCGATGCCTTTGGCCGTCGCCATCACGTCTGGCACGATGCCATACTGTTCATAGGCATAGAACGTGCCGCTGCGCGCGACGCCGCACTGCACTTCGTCGAGCGCGAGCAGCAATCCGTGTTCGTCGGCCAGTGCACGCAGGCCCTGCATGAACGCGTCAGAGGCAATGCGGATGCCGCCTTCGCCCTGGATCGGCTCGACCAGAAACCCCGCCGTCTGCGGGCCGATCGCGGCGCGTGCGGCGTCAAGGTCGTCGAACGGAACATAGCGGAAACCGGGCAGCAGCGGCATGAAGCCCTTGTGCATCTTTTCCTGATCGGAGGCGCTGATCGTCGCCAGCGTCCGGCCGTGAAAGGCATTGTTGAACGTGATGATCTCGAAGCGCTGCGTGTCGCCTGCGTGCTGGTGATAGGCGCGCATGGTCTTGATCGCGCACTCGACCGCTTCTGCCCCCGAATTGGTGAAGAACACCGTGTCGGCAAAAGTCAGGTCGACCAGCCTCTGCGCGAGGTGTTCGCCCTGCGGACTGCCATAGAGGTTCGAGACATGCATCAGCGTTTCGGCCTGGCGCTGGATTGCGCCGATCAGGCCAGGATGCGAATGGCCGAGGATGTTGACGGCGATGCCGCTGGCGAAATCGAGAAAGCGCCGGCCGTCCTCGGCGATCAGGTGGCAATTCTCGCCGCGCACCGGCCGCACGTCGCACCGGGGGTAGACTGGCATGAGTGGAGTGATCGACATGGCACGAAATATCCCTGGACTGCGCTGGCCCGGCCAAAGTCATCGATGGACCATGAACGCCGGGTGACGAGTGGACGGTGCAAGAACCGTCCAAACGACAAATGGCGGCCCCGGAGTCCGAAGACTCGCGGGACCGCCATTGCCACGCATGTAATCTGTCATGTGCGTCCGGTCAAATGGCCGGACGCGAGCGATTCGAGACGTCAGTCCTGACGCGGCTGCAGGTTGACCGCCGAGTACTTGCCTCGTCGATCTACCTCGATGTCGAACTCTAGCCGGTCACCCTCGTTAAGGCTGCTCATGCCCGAACGTTCGACTGCGCTGATGTGGACGAAAGCATCAGGCTGGCCGTCGTCACGCGTGATGAAGCCGAAGCCTTTCATCGCATTGAAGAACTTGACCGTTCCCGTGGCACGTTCGCCTGTCAGCTCGCGCTGCGGCGCTTCGCGCTTCTGCACTTCGATGACATCGCCGACGACCTTGAGGTCACTGGCCGAGATCTTGCCGCCGCGATCGACGAGCGTGAACTCAAGCTGCTGTCCTTCGGCAAGGCCTTCAAGCCCCGCACGCTCGACCGCGCTGATGTGAACAAACACGTCTTCACCGCCCCCATCCTGCTGGATGAAGCCGAAGCCCTTGTTCGCGTTGAAGAACTTTACAGTGCCTTTGCCTTCGCCGACGACCTGCGCGGGCATTCCGCCACCGCCGCCGCCACGCGGGCCGCCGAAGCCGCCGCCACCGCCGCGAGGTGCGCCGCCGCCGAAGCCGCC
>JBEIPK010000013.1:0-55241 GCA_040377095.1 Novosphingobium sp. | reverse complement strand
TGGCGCGAACTGGCACATCGCGGAACAGGTCGCGGCGGCCAACGGAAAGACGGTTGACCGCGCAAAGTGGCGTCTGGTCGCCCCGATGCACATTGCGCCCACGCGCGAGCAAGCGCGCGAGGAAGTGAAGTTCGGGATCGAGGCCTGGGCCGACTATTTGCGCAATGTGGCCGCCCTGCCGATCGCGCCGGGTTCGGGCGATGTGGTAGATGCTCTGCTCAGCTCCAGCATGGCCGTCATCGGCACGCCCGACGACGCCGTGGCGCAGATCGAACGGCTGACCCAGCAATCGGGCGGCTTCGGCACGCTGGTGCTGTTCGCACACAACTGGGCGGATTGGGCCAATACCAAGCGCTCGTACGAGATGTTCGCGCGCTTCGTCATGCCCAAGGTCGATCCGATGGTCGACAACCGCGTCGTTTCGGAGGCCGAGTGCCGTGCCGCCCGGCCCGAGCTTGCCGGCCAGATCGGCGCTGCCATTCAGGCCCGCGTGCTTCAGCATATCGCCGAGCAGGGCGAGAAGGACATAAGCCCGGAAATGATTGCTGCCTTGCCCGACCGCAAATGACCTCGTCCGCAAAACTGGCTGAAAACACGGCCGATCCCGTGCTGGTCGAGGAGCGAGGGCCGGTTCTGGTCATCGCGATCAACCGGCCGCGCCAGCGCAATGCGGTAAACCGGGCGGTCTCGCTCGGCATCGCCGCCGCCCTCGATACGCTTGATGCGCGCCGCGACCTCAGGGTCGCCGTGCTGACAGGGCAGGGTGGCAGCTTCTGTTCCGGCATGGACCTCAAGGCCTTTGTCGATGGGGAAAGGCCGGAGCTGGAGGGGCGCGGCTTCGGCGGATTCGCTGAAAGGCCGCCAGTGAAGCCGCTGATTGCGGCGGTCGAGGGCTATGCGCTTGCCGGCGGTTGCGAAATGGCGCTGGCTTGCGACCTGATCGTCGCCGCCGAGGACGCCTGGTTCGGGCTTCCCGAAGTCAGCCGGGGGCTGGTCGCAGGATCGGGCGGGCTGATCCGTCTGCCCCGACGTATTCCGGCAGGGATCGCCCTCGAATACGCGCTGACCGGAGAGCGGTTCGGCGCACCCGCCGCGCATCATTGGGGCCTCGTCAACAGGCTCGTGCCACCCGGCGAGGCGCTGGAGGAAGCGCTGCGACTTGCAGGGCAAATCGCGGCCAATGCGCCGCTTTCGGTGGACATGACGAAACGCATCCTGACGCAGTCGGTGGACTGGCCGCTCGACGGTATCTGGGAACGGCAGCGGCCGCTGTCCGAGACCGTGATCGGGTCGGAAGATGCCCTGGAAGGATCGCGGGCCTTTGCCGAAAAACGTCCGCCAGTCTGGCGCGGCAAGTGACCTGGGGTTTCGTACATGGCTGAGCATCTCGTTGATGCCCTTCGGCGATACGCCGCAGACACGCCCGATGCGCCCGCGCTGGAGTTCGAGGCGACGCGGCTCACCTTCCGGAAATTGCACGAGCGCAGCAGCCGCATTGCCAACGCGCTGGCATCTGCCGGTGTGGGGCGCGGCGACCGGGTATCGATCCTCGACAAGACCTCGACCGCCTCGATGGAGCTGTTTTTCGCGTGCGGACTGATCGGGGCAATCATGATGCCGCTTAACTGGAGGCTGTCGCCCGCCGAAGTCGCCGGCATCCTCAGCGACGGGACGCCGTCTGTCATTTTTGTGGCTGATGAACTTCGCCACCTTCTCGCCGAAGCGCCCATGATCGCCGCGACCATCGGGCTTGGCGCCGCGTTCGAGGACTGGCTGGGCGACGCTGACACACGCGATCCGGGCGTTCTGCACGGGCCGCATGATCCGGTCCTGCTGCTGTATACGTCGGGCACCACCGGAACACCCAAGGGCGTGATGCTGACCCATGAGAGCCACGGCTACTCCGGCGAAGTGGCCAAGACGTGGGATTTTAATCCAGCCAGCGTCAACCTCGTCGCCATGCCGCTGTTTCATATCGGCGGACTTGGCTATGGCATGATGGGGATGAGCCAGGGCGGGCATACCGTACTGATCCAGCAGCCGGACCCGGCTTTGGTGATGAACCTGATCGAGCGCTGCGGCGTCACCCACGCCCTCTTCGTGCCGACCGTCATCCAGGCTTTGGTCGAACATGCCGAGCAGCATCCGGCCCGTCTCTCGTCATTCCAGCGCATGGTCTATGGCGCAGCGCCGATCGGCGAGGATACCTTGCGCCGCGCCATGTCGGTGTTTCAGTGCGCCTTCACGCACGCCTATGGCCTGACCGAGTCCAGCGGCACTGTCGTCACGCTGCAACCGGAAGACCATGATCCGGACGGCCCGCTCAAAAGCCGGCTGCGCTCGTGCGGCAAGGCGCTGCCATGGGTTGAACTGGGCCTGTTCGACCCGGCCTCGGGCAATGCGGTTGCACCCGGCGAAGTGGGCGAGATCCGGCTGAGGACGCCGATGAACATGCTGGGTTACTGGGGCAAGCCGGAAGAAACGGCCGCCGCGATTACAGCTGACGGCTGGCTCTGCACCGGCGATGCCGCCTGGCAGGACGCCGGCGGCTATCTTTACATCCACGACCGCTACAAGGACATGATCGTGTCGGGCGGCGAGAACATCTATCCCGCCGAGCTTGAAAACACGCTCCAGGCGCACCCCGGGATTGCGGAAGTGTCGGTGATCGGGACGCCGCACCCGCGTTGGGGAGAAACGCCGCGTGCCTTTGTCGTGGCCCGCGAAGGCGCCGAACTGACCGAGGCGGAGGTAATTGCCTATACGCGCGCGCGGCTGGCGACTTACAAGTGCCCGACGTCAGTGGTGTTCGTGGAAAGCCTGCCGCGCAATGCTTCGGGTAAGGTTCTCAAGCGCGAAATCAGGCTGATGGACGAGGCGCTGCGGGCCGCGCAAGGCTCATAGCGCCTCGTTTTACTCAGACGCCTTCGATCACTGTCACCATGTATTCCGAGCCGGCCATGCGGTGCGCGCGCGCCGCAGTGTACTCGGGGCTGTTGTACCAGTCGAGCGCATCGGCCTTGGTCGGGAAGGATACAATAACAGTGCCTTCGGTGCGAGGTCCTTCGAGCGTCTCCTGCTCACCATAGCGAACATGCGGCGTCACCTGCCGGCCGGCGAGCGTCCCCCCTGCGAGACCGGCGTAAGTGTCCATCTCGGACTGGTCGGTCGTCTTCATGCGCGTGAAAATCATATAGGCAGCCATGGCAATTCCCCTCGTTGTGGTTGGCAAAGAATGTTCCGTTACCATCCCTGCTTCAGGATGGACACGCCGCAATGGCCCCAGGCGCCGAACACCTGGGCAAGACCGACGCGGGCCTTTTCCTGCTGGCGTGCCTCGGCTTCGCCGCGCAACTGCTTCACGATCTCGTAGATCTGGCCGTAATGCGAGGCGCCAAGCGGCTCGCCTTTCGCCTGCAAACCGCCGCTGGTGTTGATCGGGATGCGCCCGCCAAGCTCGGTCGCGCCTGAATCGATCAGGTGGCCGCCTTCGCCCTTGGCGCAGAAGCCGAGCTCCTCGTAGTATTCGATTTCCGAAAACGCATCGTTATCCTGCACTTCGGCAAGGTCGATGTCTTCCGGGCCGAGGCCGGCTTTCTCATACGCCGCGCGCGCGGTTGTGGCATAGACGCTGGGATGGCCTGCCGGCGTCGCGCAGAACGAGCTGGCGTTTAGTAGCGGATATTCCGAGACCCGGTGGACGCAGGCTGCCACCTCGATCGGCCGGTTGCTGTAGCGGTGCGCGATCCTGTCGCTGACGACGATCGCGGCGCCTGCGCCGTCGACCGGCGAGCACAGCATGAACAGCCGCAATGGATCGGTGACCATGGGCGAGGCCAACACTTCTTCCACACTCATTTCCTTGCGGAAGAAGGCCTTGGGATTGAGCAAGCCGTTCTTCTTGGCCTTTACCGCAACCTTGGCGATCTGCGTCTCGGTGGTGCCGTAATCGTGCATGTGCCGCATTGCATTGAGCGCCCAGTACTGGGGGTTCTGAGTGAGGCCCATCTGGATCTGCCAGTCCTCATAGAGCACGCCGGGCGGCATAAAGCCCTTGCCGATCTTTTCGACCCCGAACGCCAGCGCAATGTCGACGAGCCCCGCCTCGACCATCATGACGGCCTGCTGCAGGCTGGCGACAGCCGCGCCGCATGCGCCCTCGACGTCCGGGCAGCTGATCCCGGTGCGCCCCATCACTTCCATGACCCGCGCGCCGGTGGCCGAGGGCAAGTAAACGCGCGAGCAGAATGCCTGCTGGATGTCACGGAAATCCATGTTGGCATCAAGCAACGCTTCCTCGATGGCCTGCGCGCCAAGCTGCGTGAAGTGTGTGTCCGGGTGCCGCCCGAACGGGGTCATGCCGACGCCGACGATCATGGCCCTTGTCATGCTGCGTCTCCGTCGCCGGTGAGCGGCGCGAATCCATAGGCGATGACCGGGCGGCCTTCGGCGTCCTGCCATCCGATATGGCATTCGGCCCGCACTTTCATCCCGATCGAAACCTCTTCCGGCGCGCAGGCAATCGGTGCGAGGATGCGCGGCCCGTTATCATCGAGATCGATCCAGGCAACCGGTCGGGGCTGCCACGGCGCCGTCGGCAGCGAATGCGGCGGGGGCGGAGCGTAGCGCTGGACGGTATAGGTGTGGACAGTCCCGGTCCGGGCGAAAGCGACATGATCGAGGTCCGGGCTCGAACAGTTCTCGCAGCGGTGACGCTGGCCGAACAAAGCAATGCCGCACGCCTTGCAGCGGCTCCCCGCAAGGTTCAGGCTAGCGGGTTCGGAAAGGTCGCCCGCCAGGAATCCGGCCCGGAATGGGATTGCTTCAGCCTGACTGGCCATGTCGCCTTGCTCCTTCGCGGCGTCAGAGCGACAGGATATCGCGCGTTTCACGGAAGTAGAACGTGCCGCTCGCCACGTCCGTGACGGTTACTTCGTGCCGCACATAGCGCCGGCCGCGCTTTTCGTATTTGTCCGAGGCCCTGGTCGTGATGCGCACGGTTGCACCGACCGGGATCGGTTCGACGATCTCGGAATCGTGGTAGGTATGGATCGAGCCGATGGCGAAGGGCTTGGTGTGGTCGAACTGCACCGACAGGACAAAGTGCGACACCAGCAGCGGCGGGACGATGGCGCCGCCGAACGGCGATTCGCCCTCGATATGCCAGGTGTTCATCCGCCAGCCTTCGTACCACGGATTGAAGTCTTCGACCGCGTCGGCATAGAGGATCACCAGCTCGGGCGTGATGGTGAGTTCGCGCGACAGTTCATCGCCGATCTCGACCATGTCCCAGTAGGTCTGGCATTCTTCCTGGAGGCTTTCGATAAAGGCGCGGGTTTGCTGGCGTTGCAGCGGGCTCTGCGGCCGAAGCTCAGCGGGCGAAGATGCAGTGTTCATGATGCGTGATCCTCTCGTTGCGGGGGGCGGGGGAGCGGGCTCAGACCCCCACATCGACCTCGACCCAGCCAACGGTCTTCTTCTCTCCGGCTTCGTTGTCGCACCAGATGTCGACTCTGAAACGGTAGCCATTGCCCTTCGGCGTTTTTTCGCGGACTACGCCGTGCGTCGTGATGATCTCGTCCGCGATGGTCGAGGCGACGTACTTGCAGACGACGCGGGCGCCGCGAAACATGTCCGCGCCGAAGTGATTGACGCACATTTCCGTGAGATAGGCAGACGACATCTCTCCGGTCTGGATCGGGTTGGCAAGGCCGGTGGCGTGGGCGTATTCCTCGTCCCAGTGGTTGGGATTGAACCGGCCCCACAGGCGCGATCCCATGAGCTGGATGGTGGCGCGCTTCCTGAGCGGGGCCAGTTCGAACCCCACCGGCGTGTCCTTGGTGATAGGAACGGCGAGGCTTACCTCGAGCGTGTTGTCAGTCATTGTCCTCTCCCGCAATTCCGATCCGGCCGCACCCCCGAAGATAACGCCATAACCGCCAGCGATCTCGGGAAGCGGTCGGCCAGATATGCAAGAATTCCTGTCACACCACCAAACGCAGGTCAACGGTATCGTGGAAAGAAAGGCTCTTTCGGACAGGGTCTTAGGTACGACAACGTCCGGACCTGCGCACCGGCCGCTCACATTCGCAGCCTGCCATTTCATCTAACCAGCGGGAAAACATGGAATATTGTAACGGATTCGTCTTTTCCACGGTCCTATTGACGAGTTCGACGCGCAAAGGCATGCAAGCGAGATGAACGCATCCGTCGCAGATCGCCAACGGGCCCTGAATGCACGCTTTTCCGAATGGAACGGCTTTACCTTGCATGGCGCGCTTGACCGTGCGGTGCGTGACTTTGGCAATCAGCCCTATGTCATGACCGATAACCGGACCTGGACTTACGTCGATGTCGCGGCGGCGTCGCACCGGCTGGCACAGTCGCTCCTCGGCCTCGGCATCGGGAAAGGCGATAAAGTCGCGCTGATCATGGCGAACTATCCGGAATTCGTGATCGCGAAGTATGCGATTTCCCGGGTCGGGGCCGTGGCAGTTCCAATCAATATGCTCAACCGCAAGGACGAGCTTGAATACCTGCTCCGGCAGTCTGACAGCTCCGCGCTGATCACGATGGACCAGTTCCGCGGCAACGATTACCTCGGCGCGCTCGACAAGCTGGCGCCGGGATGGGAAGCGGGCGGCGGGGGCGAGGCGCTACCTTGCCTGAGGCAAGTGATCGTCCATCCGACAGGCGAACTTGCGGAGCGCGCCAGCATCGTCAAGCTGGCCGACCTGATCGACGCGGCGGAAACGTATTGCGATCTGCCGTCCGTCGATCCGGGCGACCTTTGCGATATCATTTATACTTCGGGCACGACCGGCTCTCCCAAGGGCGTGATGCTGACCCACGACATGCTGACTCGCACGGCATATGGCAGCGCCTATGCCCGCGCGTTCGAGCCGGGGCGCCGCATCGTGTTTTCGCTGCCGATGTACCATGTCTTCGGATACGGCGAGGGCATGCTCGCGGTGATCTGGGTCGGCGGCGCGATCATCCCGCAGCTTCGATTTGACCCTGCAGACACTCTCGCCGCAATCGAGCGGCACCGGGCGAGCGATGCGCTGTGGATACCCACGATGTCTCTCGCGGTGCTCGACGCGTTCCGCCAGCAGCCAAGGGACGTGTCGTCGCTCACCTCGGTTCTGGCGTCCGGCGGCCGCGCGCCCGAGCGCGTGTGGCAGGCACTGCGTGACGAGCTTGGCATCGACGAGATCACCACGGGGTACGGCATGACCGAGACCACCGCCTCGACCACGGTGACCCGGCCCGATGATGCGATGGAACGGCTCCTCACCACCAACGGACGCATGCGCGATGTCGGGGCGGCGGGTGCGTCCGGGCCGCATGGGAAGCTGGTTTTCTACCGGGTCATCGATCCCGAAACTGGCGCTGTCCTCCCCGAAGGGGCGGTGGGCGAACTGGTCGCCAGGGGGCCGGGCGTGACGCGCGGCTACTACAACAAACCCGAGGCCACGGCGGCGGCGTTCGACAGCGAAGGCTGGCTGCGCACCGGCGATCTCGGCCGGATCGACGGCGACGGCTATATCACTCTCGCCGGGCGGACCAAGGAGTCCTACCGCTGCGGCGGTGAGCTCGTGCTGCCGACCGAGGTCGAGGATCTTCTCACCTCGCGTCCCGAAGTGCTGGTGGCGCAAGTCGTGCCGATCCCGGACGAGCGCATGGGCGAGGTTGGCGTTGCTTTCGTCGTCGCGTCACCTGGTGCGGCCATCGATGTCGAGGACCTGCGGCGACTGGTCACCGAACGCGTCGCCCGCTTCAAGGTGCCGCGACATTTCCTTGTCGTGTCCGAAAGCGACATTCCGACGACGGCCTCCGGGCGGGCGCGGAAGTTCCTTCTTTCACAATTGGCTCTCGAAAAACTGGAACTGCAATGAGCGCTGCGCCGTCCAATCCCGTTGACAGGCATGCCATCGTTACCGGCGCTGCCCGCGGCATCGGCGCAGCGACGGCGCTTCGGCTCGCGGCCGATGGCCACGACATTGCCGTCGTCGATTTGGACCGGGAAGCATGCGCCGAAACGATCGCAGCAGTTGGCGCGCTGGGGCGGCGGGCCGTGGCGATTGGCGCGGATGTTTCAGATGAAAGCGCCGTGAGGGGCGCCGTCGCCGAGGCGGTTGACGCGCTGGGCACACCGTCGGTGCTGGTCAACAATGCAGGCATCCTGCGCGATGCGACACTGGGCAAGATGACTCTCGATGATTGGGACGCCGTCATCGACGTCAACTTGCGCTCGGTCTTCCTGATGAGCCGCGAAGTGCAGGGCCACATGCGAACGGCACAGTTTGGGCGCATCATCAATCTTTCCAGTATCGCGGCGCTCGGGGTGTTCGGCGAATCGAGCTATTCGGCCGCCAAGGCCGGCGTGATTGGCATCACCAAGACAATGGCGATCGAACTGGGACGCTTTGGCATCACGGCCAACACGGTTGCTCCCGGCTTCGTGGTGACGGAGATGACCCGCCACGTCGCGGCGCGCATGAAGATGCCGTTCGAGGACATGGTCGCCGAGATGATGCGCGACATTTACGTTGGCCGTCCCGGAGAGCCGGAGGACATTGCCAATGCCGTCGCCTTCTTCGCGGACGAACGCTCGGGTTTCGTGACCGGACAGGTCCTTTACGTGGCGGGCGGCCCGCGCGGATAGCATCTTGGCGCATCGCCTGACTTGACGACGGCGGGCCGGGCCTCGGCGTTTGCCTGCAGTTGCTCGCATCCGGAACACCGCGACGCGCGGCGCATTGTTTTGCCGCCCGCCGCGTTGGCGCTAAACCCGCCATGCATGACGATCGGAACTGAGAGGCACGGATGAACACCCGCACGCAAACCGCGGCCGACTGGGACACGCTCGATGCTGGAAAGTTTGCCGATGAAGCGGCGGTGCTTTGCCGCCTGCTGGCAGCCCAGCCGCTCGACGCGTCGGCACGCAGCGCTGTCGTGGAGACGGCTGCTCGCATGGTCGAAGGCGCGCGGACGCGAGCGAAAAAGCAGGGGGTCGTCGAGAGCTTTCTCAAGGAATTCTCGCTCGGCACGCGCGAGGGGCTGGCGCTCATGTGCCTGGCCGAGGCGCTGCTGCGCACGCCGGACGCCGAAACGCGTGGCCGCCTGATCGCGGAAAAGATTTCGATGGCCGACTGGGCGGGCCATCTCGGGCAGTCGGACAGCCTGTTCGTCAATGCCTCGACCTGGGGGCTGATGCTCACCGGCAAGCTCGTGGATGTCGAGGACGAGGCAAGGCGCGACATCGGCGGCTACCTCAGACGCATCGCCGCGCGGGCGGGCGAGCCGCTGATCCGGCAGGCCGTCGCCGCTGCCATCCGTATCATGGGCGAACAGTTCGTGCTGGGCGGCACGATCGAGGACGCACTGGCCCGCGCACGGCGCGAAGGGCTGCTCTGCTCGTTCGACATGCTGGGCGAAGGGGCGCGAACAGCCGAAGATGCCGCACGCCATGCCCGCATCTATGCCGATGCCATCGAAACGGTGGGCCGGGCGGCAGGCGGCGCCGGGCCGGAAGCGGGGCACGGCGTCTCGGTCAAGCTCTCCGCGCTCTCCCCGCGTTACGAGGCAGTTCAGGCAGCGCGGGTCTGGGAGGAGCTCTATCCCCGGCTCAAGCATCTTGCCCTCATTGCGGCGCGCCACAACCTCAGTTTCGCCATCGACGCCGAAGAGGCGGACCGGCTGGTCCTGTCGCTCAAGCTGGTCGAGCGGCTGGCGAACGAGCCTGAACTGGGCGACTGGAGCGGGCTGGGGGTTGTCGTCCAAGCCTACCAGAAGCGCGGAACTACGGTGATCGAGGCGCTCGCAGATCTGGCGTCGCGGTCCGGGCGGCGGATCATGGTGCGCCTCGTCAAGGGCGCCTACTGGGACAGCGAAATCAAGCGCGCACAGGTGACGGGCATGCCTGACTATCCGGTATTCACCAGCAAGCCTGCGACTGATCTCTCCTATCTGGTCTGCGCCAAGGCCCTGATCGCGGCCAGCCCCCGGCTTTACCCGCAGTTCGCCAGCCACAACGCCCATACCATCGCGGCCGTGCGGCACATGGCAGAAGCGGCCGGTGTGCCAATCGAGCACCAACGCCTGCACGGCATGGGCGATGCACTCTATCAGGCGGCCGAGGCGGAGTGCGGACCGCTCATGCTACGCACTTATGCGCCTGTGGGCGGGCATGACGACCTGCTGCCCTATCTGGTGCGGCGCCTGCTGGAGAACGGGGCGAACAGCTCGTTCGTCCACGCCTTGCTGGACGAGAGCGTGCCGGCGCAAGAGGTCGTCCGCGATCCCGTGGCTCTGGTCGAAGCGCGGCCGGAACGGCATGCCGGGATTGCATTGCCGCCAGACATCTACGGCCGGGATCGTATAAATTCGCAGGGCCGCGACGTCAGTCAGGCCTTGGTGCGCGAGGCTCATGCACAGGCTGTCGCCGAGCAGGAAAATGCAAGGGCGGTCGCAGGACCGATCGTCGGCGGAAGGCTCCACGTTGATGGTGCGCGCCCGGTGTTCAGTCCGGCCGATACGGCCCGGACCATCGGCATGGCTGCCGAAGCCAGCGCCGACCACATTGAGGACGCGATCAGACGCGCAAGGGCCGCGCAGCCCGGCTGGGACCGCAGCGGCGGCGCGGAGCGGGCGGCGGTGCTGCGCCGCATGGGAGAAGCGCTCGAGGCCCGGATGGACCCGCTCGTCGCGCTGCTTGCGCTCGAAGCCGGAAAGACATTCAATGACGCAGTCGCCGAAGTGCGCGAGGCGACCGATTTCTGCCGCTACTATGCTGCGTTGTGCGAGCGGGAGTTCACCGCACCGCTGGATTTGCGGGGCCCGGTGGGCGAGACCAACCAGTGGCAATTGTTCGGGCGTGGTGTTTTCGCCTGCATCAGCCCGTGGAACTTCCCGCTGGCGATCTTTACCGGCCAGATCGCGGCGGCGCTTGCGGCCGGCAATGCTGTGCTCGCCAAGCCTGCCGAGCAGACCCCGCTGATCGCCGCCGAGGCCGTCCGGCTGTTTCACGCCGCCGGACTCGACCCGGACCTGCTGGCGCTGTTGCCGGGAGACGGCGCGCGCGTCGGGGCTGCTCTGGTAAGTCACCCGGGCATCGACGGCGTTGCTTTTACCGGCGGAACGGAAACGGCCTGGGCCATCAACCGCGCGCTAGCGGGGCGGCCGGGGCCGATTATTCCGTTCATTGCCGAAACAGGCGGGCTCAACGCCATGTTCGCCGATACGACGGCACTGCGCGAACAGGTCATCGACGATGCCATACTATCGGCCTTCGGCTCGGCCGGTCAGCGATGTTCGGCGCTGCGAATGCTGTTCGTGCCGCGTGAGAGCGCGGACGCGGTCATCGAGGGTCTGGCGGGGGCGATGGCCGCGCTCGATCTCGGCGATCCGGCACTTCCTGCAACCGACGTCGGCCCCGTTATCGACGCCGCCGCCCATGCCGAACTAATCGCGCACGTCTCACGGCTCGAGCGCGAGGCGCGAATTGTTGCCCGCCACTGCGGGGGGCCGCCAAGCGGACATTTCTTCGCGCCGGTCATCTCCGAAGTTCGCGAACCGGCCTTTCTGGAGCGCGAAGTGTTCGGACCAATCCTGCATGTCTGCCGCTACGATCCCCGCGACCTTCCGACTTATGCCGCCCGTCTGGCCGCGCGCGGCTATGGCCTGACACTGGGCATCCACAGCCGGATCGAGGGGTTCGTGCGGCAAGTTCAGGATCTGGTTCCTGCTGGCAACATCTACGTAAACCGCTCCATCGTCGGCGCGGTGGTGGGGGTGCAACCGTTTGGCGGGCTGGGCCTCTCCGGCACAGGTCCGAAGGCAGGCGGTCCCCACGCGCTGCACCGCTTTGCCAACGAGCGGGCGATTTCGATCAACATCATGGCGCAAGGCGGCGACCCGGCGCTGTTGCGGCTGGAGTGATGGCTGGCCGCCGCCGGGGCCCCGTTTGCAAGGCCCCGGCGGTGCGCGGTCAGGATGCGAGTTTTTGCGCGGTCCGGGCGACCCGCTGGCCGAGGTAGCGTGCCCCGGCAAGCTCGTCCTCGTCGGGCTGGCGGCTGCCGTCGCCGCCCGCGATCGTCGTTGCGCCATAGGGCGCCCCGCCGCGCACCTTGTCGTGCCCGGATTGCCCGGCAAAGCCGTAGTCGAGGCCGACGATGGTCATGCCGAAGTGCAGGAGGTTGGTCAGGATCGAAAATAGCGTGGTCTCCTGCCCGCCGTGCTGCGTGGCAGTCGAGGTGAAGGCCGCCCCGACCTTGCCGTTCAGCGCACCGCGCGCCCAGACGCCGCCCGCGCGATCAAAGAAGGAGGCCATCTGCGAGGACATGCGGCCAAAGCGCGTCCCCGTGCCGACGACGATGGCGTCATAGGTCTCGAGTTCTTCGACCGTGGCGATCGCCGCGGCCTGATCCAGCTTGAAGTGGCCTGCCTTCGCAATGTCCTTGGGAACGGTTTCTGGGACGCGCCTGACGTGGGCCTCGGCGCCGGCTTCTCGCGCACCGGCGGCAACCGCCTCGGCCATTTTCTCGACGTGGCCGTAGGTCGAATAGTAGAGAACGAGAACTCTGGTCATGAAATCAGTCCTTTATCGGTTGTGGTTGGCACTCGGTTGGCGAAAGAGAAGGCGTCCATGCGCAGCACGCCGTAAGTGTGGCTGGCATGCAGGTGCCGTGCGGCCGCGTTCGGCCCGGCGGCCCCCAGTGCAACGAACAGGGGAAGCAAGTGCTCCTCGGTAGGATGATTGCGCAGTGCATCCGGCGCGAGGCTGCGATAGGAGAGGAGGTCGCAGGTCCGCCGTTCGACAAGGGCTGCGGCGAACCAGTCTGCAAAGCTCGTCACCCATTCCGGCTCTGCCATGTCCGCCTGCCCGCGCCAGCTCGACAGGTCGTGGGTGAAGCTGCCGCTGCCGGCGATCAGCACGCCCTCCTGCGTCAGGGGCGCCAGCGCGCGGCCGACCTCCAGGTGATGGCCCGGCCCGAGATGACTTTGCACCGACAACTGCACCACGGGAATGTCGGCATCCGGCCAGGCAAGCATGAGCGGCACCCATGCGCCATGATCGAGGCCGCGTTCTTGGTCGACGACTGCAGGAAGCCCAGCCTCGGCGAGCAGGTCGACGACCCGTTCGGCAAGTTCCGGATCGCCGGGCGCGGGATAATCCAGTTCATGGAGTTCTGCGGGAAATCCGCGAAAGTCGTGGATCGTGCGGTTGCGCTCGACAGCGTTGACGGCAGGAATGCGGGTTTCCCAGTGGGCCGAAACCATCAGGATGGCGCGGGGGCGGGGTATCGTGGCGGCGAGGCCTTCGAGGAAATGGCGGGCGGCCACGTCTTCGAAGGGCAGCGTGGGCGCCCCGTGCGAGAGGAAAAGCGGGTTCAACATCGCTCAGGCCCTGGCCCGCGCGGCGCCGGTCACGCAGATCAGTGTCGTGGCAATGACGGTCTTGTCGGTCCGGATCATGGGGCGATCTCCTGTTGCGTTGCTGGAACACGTTTAGCTGCGCGACGGCTCGCATGGAATAACCGTTGATTGACTACTGTCCATGCGTTTTCGTATAGGAGAGGCATGGACTGGGACGATCTCCGAACGTTTCTCGCCATCGCGCGACATGGCACGCTGTCCGCAGCCGCGCGGGCAATGGGCGTCACGCAGCCGACTATGGGCCGCAGGCTGGCTGCGATGGAGGCGCGCAGCGGCGCTCGATTGCTTCAGCGCCTGCCGGGCCGCTATGCCCTGACGCCGCTGGGCGAGGCGGTGCTTGGCAATGCCGAGCGGATCGAGGCCGAGGCGCTTGCAGCAGAGCGCATCATCACCGGTCGGGACGTGGCGCTCGAAGGCGTGGTGCGGCTCACCACGGTCGATACACTGGCCGCGCGTGTCGTGACCCCGGCCCTTGCAGCGCTGCAGGAACAGCATCCCGGCATCATCGTCGAACTGGTGCCAGACACGCGCACGCTCAGCCTGTCGAAGCGCGAGGCGGACATAGCGCTGCGCGTATCGCGCTTCGAGGGTCACGAAGTGGCCGCGCGCAGGGTCGGACAACTGGCAATGGGGCTTTATGCTTCGCCTGCATGTGCCGGCCGGATCGCGGCGGGCGACGTGCGGCTTGTCACGGTTCTCGACGATCAGGCTCACCTGCCTGAGGCGAAATGGCTGCGCGAAGTCTGGCCGGATGCGCCCGCTGCGTTCCGCTCGAACAGCCGCGAAGTGCAGCTCTGGGCCGCGAAATCTGGCGTCGGAGTAGCAGCGATAGCCTGTTTCCGCGCGGAGCAGGAACCCGGATTGGTCCGGCTGCGCAGTGACCTGCCCGATCTGGTTCGTGACGTCTGGCTTGGGGTCCATGTCGATATGCGCCATATGCCGCGCGTGCGCGCCGTTATCGATGCCGTGACGCAGGCCCTCTCACAGCTCCGCCACCAAGGCGCTCCGTAGGAACTGATGTTGTGCGGCCGACTTCGTAGAACGAACTTGACCTCCCGGCCTCGCTGATCGAAGAAGCGCCCAAGATAGTCATTGGTGCCCCATCGATACGGTTCAGCCTTCCGCCCTGCAGCACGGTCCGCCATCCGGCCGAATGACGGGCAAGCTGCGTGTTCTATTGACGGCGGAGCGCCTGTTGGCCGAACGCGGCTTTCAGGGCGTGTCGATGAGGGAAATTGCCGCAGCGGCGGGCAATCGCAACAACAATGCCGTTAAGTATCATTTTGGCTCGATGGAAGGCCTGATCGATGCGATCATGCGCTATCGGCTGGGACAGCTCGACAAACATCGGGGCGCCGCCTGGCAAGACCTTCAGGCGCGCGGATCACCGCCGACGCTTGAGGACCTGCTCGCGGCCTATTTCCTGCCGCATGTTCTTCTGGCCGATCCTGTGAACGGCTATCCCTATGCCGATTTCATGACCGAGTTCCTGACCCGCCACCGGCCCCGCGGGCTCCCGCATGCCGCCGAGAAGCCGATTGCGGAGGCAGTCGAGGCGCGGAAGATCATGTCGGCGTTCCGCTCCCTGCTTTCCGGTCTCGACGACGAAATGTACTGGCATCGCTTTGAATTGATTCACCTGCTTTTCTTCGGCACGATCCTGCGTTGGAGCGGAGGACCGCACCGATCCGACCTCGCGAAGCTGTGCGAGATGGCGGACCACACGCTGGGCATGATGCGCGCCTGCCTTGAGGAGCCGGCGCCGTCGGTCCGGAAGCGCGCTGCTGCCGCCTAGGCCTTTGCGGCGACATCCTCGTCCCGGACGCCATAGACTGTCCGTTCAATCTGCGATGCGGCGTCCTGCAGGCGGGCTAAGACTGCTTTGCTGTCGTCAGGCGCAAACCCGTCGTCGAAACGCGAGACCGAAACGGCGGCAGGTACTCCCCCTCCCGGCGCGCGGATTGGAACGGCGAGGCAGACGAGATCATCCACGACCTCGCGATCGTCGATGGCATGGCCTCTCGCCGCGATCGTTTCCAGCTCGCGCGCCAGTGCGGCGGGATCGACGATGGTCCTCTCGGTCATGGCGACGAAGGGACCGCCGGCAAGATAGGCGTTGCGCTCCGGCGCCGGCAGGTACGCCAGCAGGACCTTGCCGATTGCCGAGCTATAGGCCTCGAGCTGCATGCCGACGCGGGTGAACAAGCCGCTCGCGCCTTTGCCCGCCTTGACGCGGTAGGTCACCATGTCGTTCTCGAAGGTGCCAAGCTGGACCGTGCCGCCGATGTTGCCGGCCAAGTCCTGGAGGATCGGTGCGGCAATTCGGGCCATCACCTGTTTCTCGTCAATCGTGTGAAGCAGGCCAAGCAGGCGAGGACCGGCGACATAGCCTGGTCGGGCACGGACGAGATAGCCCTCCGCGACGAGTGTCGCGATTTGCCGGTGCGCCGTCGCGACCGGCATGCCGAGTCTGCGGGCGAGCGACGAAACACTGGCTGCGCCGCCGTCGGCAACGACGGCCTCCAGCATAGCCAGGGTCCGGCCGAGCGATGCAATGACAGGTGTTCTGTTTCTCATATCGTGAGAATATGCCCGCACTGGGGTATTTCGCCAAGTCCCCGGGCCGGATAGATGGAGCGCATACGGAGACGCGACAATGACCATGACCAGCCACGATCAACTCGCCCGGCGCCTGCGCGATGCCTACTCGGGCCGCGCGGTTAGCCCCTTGCGCGACGGACTTGAGCCGACCGACGCGGCAGGCGCCTATGCCGTGCAGGAAATCAACACGCGGTTTTGGCAAGGGCAGGGCCGCCGCATCGTGGGCCGCAAGGCCGGGTTGACGGCCAAGGCGGTGCAGGCCCAACTCGGCGTCGATCAGCCCGACTTTGGGGTCCTTTTCGAGGACATGCGCATGGCCGATGGCGGACGGCTCGATCCGTCGCGCTGCCTCCAGCCCAAGGCCGAGGCCGAGATTGCTTTCGTGCTCGCCGCCGACCTGCCCGATGCGGCGACCACGCCGGAGCAGGTTGCTGCAGCGGTCGCGTCTGTCCATGCCGCGATCGAGATCGTAGACAGCCGCATCGCCGACTGGAAGATCACGTTCGCCGATACCGTGGCCGACAACGGCTCCTCCGCGTACTTTGTGCTGGCGGAGCAGGGCCTGCCGCTTGCCGGCCTTGACCTTGAGAACGCGGCTATGGAAATGACCATCAATGGAGACGTCGTCTCCACCGGCATCGGCGCGGCCGCGCTCGGCAATCCCCTGAACGCCGCTGCCTGGCTGGCGCGCACGCTGGCGGAACGGGGCGAGCCGCTGAAGGCGGGCGACATCCTGCTGGCAGGGGCGCTTGGCCCGATGGTCGCGCTGACGCCGGGGGACAGCGTCCGCGCCGAGATTGCCGGCATCGGTTCCTGTTCATTCACTTACGCAAAGGCTTGAGAGCCATGTCCAAGACCAAGGTCGCCATTATCGGTTCCGGCAACATCGGCACCGACCTCATGATCAAGGTGATGCGCCTGTCACAGGTGCTTGAAATGGGGGCATTTGTCGGCATCGATGCCGAAAGCGACGGGCTGAAGCGCGCGGCGCGGATGGGGGTCCCGATCACGGCGGAAGGTATCGACGGGCTCGTCGCCATGCCCGAATTCGCTGACATAGAGATTGTCTTCGACGCGACCAGCGCCGGTGCCCACAAGCATCACAACGATGTCCTCCAGTCGCACGGCAAGCGCGTCATCGACCTGACCCCGGCCTCGATCGGGCCGCACGTCATCCCCCCGGTCAACGGGCTCGACCACCTCGATGCGCCCAACGTCAACATGGTGACCTGCGGCGGTCAGGCGACAATTCCCATCGTCGCGGCCGTAAACCGCGTGGCCAAGGTCCACTATGGCGAGATTGTCGCCTCGATCAGCTCGAAGAGCGCCGGGCCGGGCACGCGTGCCAATATCGACGAGTTCACCGAAACCACCAGTCAGGCGATCTGCGATGTCGGCGGGGCAAGCCGCGGCAAGGCGATCATCGTGCTCAATCCGGCCGAACCGCCGCTGATCATGCGCGATACCGTGTTCTGCCTGTGCGACGACGCCGACAAGGATGAAATCCGCCGCTCGATCGAGGACATGGTCGCCCAGGTCCAGACTTATGTCCCAGGCTACCGCATGAAGCAGGCGGTGCAGTTCGAGCATTTCGGTTCTAATCGTCCTCTCCGCATTCCGGAAATGGCGGCTACGGGCCGGACGGAATTCACCGGCCTCAAGGTCAGCGTTTTCCTCGAAGTGGAAGGCGCGGCGCATTACCTGCCCGCCTATGCCGGCAATCTCGACATCATGACATCGGCCGCGCTGAAAACGGCAGAACGCATTGCGGAAACCATGCACGGGGAGCCTGTCGTATGACCCCTAACTCTTCCTTCAACGATCCCACCACGCAGAAGCTCTACATCCAGGACGTGACCCTGCGCGACGGGATGCATGCCATCCGCCACCAGTACGGGCTCGATCACGTCAAGGCGAGTGCCCGCGCGCTGGATCTGGCAAAAGTTGACGCCATCGAGGTGGCGCATGGTGACGGTTTGCAGGGCTCAAGTTTCAACTACGGATTTGGTGCCCATACGGACTGGGACTGGATCGGTGCGGTCGCCGAAGTTCTGGAGCATTCGGTGCTGACCACGCTGCTTCTGCCGGGCATCGGCACGGTGCATGACCTGAAGCGCGCCTACGAAATGGGGGTTCGCTCGGTCCGCATCGCGACGCACTGCACCGAGGCGGACGTCTCCAAACAGCACATCGAAGCGGCGCGGGGCCTTGGCATGGACGTCTCGGGGTTCCTGATGATGAGCCACATGACCAATCCCGAGGCGCTTGCCCAGCAGGCGCTGCTGATGGAAAGCTACGGCGCCCACTGCGTCTATGTAACCGACAGCGGCGGCGCGATGAACATGGACGAATACGCCGCGCGGCTGCAGGCCTATGACCGGGTTCTCAAGCCTGAAACCGAGCGCGGGGTCCACGCGCACCACAACCTCAGCCTCGGCGTCGCGAATTCGATCGTCGCGGTGCAGAACGGCGCGGTGCGGGTCGATGCCAGCCTCGCCGGCATGGGCGCGGGCGCGGGCAATGCCCCGCTGGAAGTGTTCATCGCCGCAGCCGACCGCATGGGCTGGAACCACGGCTGCGACCTTTACGCGCTTATGGACGCTGCGGAAGACCTTGTCAGGCCATTGCAGGACCGCCCGGTCCGGGTCGATCGCGAGACGCTCACCCTCGGCTACGCCGGGGTTTATTCCAGCTTCCTTCGCCATGCCGAAAAGGCCAGCGCCGATTACGGTGTCGATACTCGGGCCATCCTTTCGGAAGTCGGCCGCCGCAAGATGGTCGGCGGACAGGAAGACATGATCGTCGACATCGCGCTCGACCTGTCGGCGAAAGCGGCCAACTGAGCCTCGGGCGTCAGCGGCGCTTTTGCCGCCCGCCCGCCGCATGCCCCTTACGGTGCGCCTTGAACGATTGCAGCACCGCCGCCATCCGTGACAGCGCTTCGCGGCGAGCCGAGGCGCTTTCGATTTCACGCAGTTCGCGCTTCAGGCGGGTGGCGAATTCGGCATAATCGTTCTGCCAGTCGCGGCCGACTGCCTCCTGTATTTCGGGTAGCCCGGTTTTGAGCCGCCGCGCCGGCGCGGAAGCGGGCAGGGCATGGCACTCGCCGATCCGGGGAACGACAATCGTGGTCGCCGCCCCGGCGTCCTGCGCAAGGCGCCTGAGGTTCTCGGTCGCGCCGCTCTCGCCGTGCGTCAGGAACAGGCTGCCTGCGATGGGCGCGCGCGCCTTGATCCAGCGCAGGAGATCGTCCTGGTCGGCATGCGCGGAATAGCTGTCGATCCGCCGGATCTGCGCGCGGACGGCAACGTCCTGCCCCGAAATGCGCACCCGCTCTGCCCCGTCGAGGATCGTGCGGCCAAGCGATCCCCCGGCCTGGAAGCCGACGAACAGCACGGTCGACTGGCGGCGGCCGAGATTGTGCCGCAAGTGATGGCGGATGCGCCCGGCCTCGCACATGCCGGAGGCGGCCATGATGATCGCGCCCGACATCTGGTTGAGGCTCATCGATTCGGCCGTCGTCGCCACGAAATGGAAAGAGGGGTGCCGAAACGGATCGCTGCTGCCAACGTCTTCCAGCTCCCGGGCGTGCTTGGCGAAGACTTCGGTTGCCCGGCTTGCCAGCGGCGAATCAATGAACACGCTGGTTTCGGGCAGCCGGCCGCTATCGATCAGGACCGCGATGTCGAGCAGCAGTTCCTGCGTCCGCTCGAGCGCGAAGACCGGCACGATGAGATTGCCGCCTCTCGTCAGCGCCGCCTTGATCTCGGTTTCAAGGACCGTGCGGCGCTGCTCGATCGTGATTTCTTCCCTCTTACGGTCGCCATATGTGCTCTCGCAAATGACATGGTCGAAACCGGAGGGCGCCTCGGGATCGGGGTGAAAGGCCTTGTGATCAGGGCCGAGATCACCGGAAAGAAGGAGGCGGCTTTGCCCCGCTTCGAGTTCGACGGAAGCGGACCCGAGGATATGCCCGGCGTTCCACATGCGGGCACGGAAGCCGGGTGCCGGTTCGAACCAGTCGCCAAAGGCGACTGGTTCGCAGCTTTCCCAGGCGGCAAGCGCATCAGCCTCGGTATAGACGGGAGTGACAGGTTCTTCGTCGGCCCGGTCGCGGCGCCGGTTGCGGCGCTCCGCCTCGTATTCCTGGATGCGGCCGGCATCGGGAAGCATGTGGTAAAGGAGGTCCTTCGTCGCCGCCGTGCAATAGACCGGCCCTGCGTAACCTTCCGCCACCAGCTTGGGCAAAAGGCCGCTGTGATCGATGTGCGCATGGGTGAGGATGACGGCCGAAATGCTCCCGACGTCGAAGCGCAGCGGCTCGTAATTCAGGGTCTCGAGCGTGCGGGTTCCCTGGAACAGACCGCAATCGACCAGGATACGCCTGCTTCCCACGCGCACTTCCATGCACGATCCGGTGACGGTTCCCGCTGCGCCGTGGAAGGTGATCGTCGGGTCCTTGTCCATGATGTGCCTGTCTCCGCCCGGCGTGTCGTCCCGACCTTCTTACGCGCAATGCCGTAGCCGCCAATGGGAGATTTGATGACCGGCGTGCCGCCATCAATCGCACGCTTGCACTTGCGATGGCTCGTGCCACAGCGCATGTCGGTGGAACGGGCGGTGATGGACGCCGCCGTGCAGTATTGGACAACGCATGTCGGCGATGACCCGCAAAGGCAGTGACGGCGACATTTGGGCCATTGTTCCCGTCAAGCGTCTTAGCCTTGCCAAATCGCGGCTGGTTCCGGTTCTGGGCGGCGGGCGGAGCACGTTCATGCGAACCTTGGCCCGGCGCACAGTGGAAACGTTGATCGCTGCGCCCGAAATCGCTCAAGTGCTGGTGGTGACCGCCGACAGCGAAATCGCGGCCGATGCCGGTTCGGCCGGGGCGCAAGTGCTCCGCGAAGACGGGAAAGGACTGAACGATGCACTTTCCCTCGGCATTGACCATGCTCGGCGGGCGGGAGCGGAGACTTGCATGGTCGTGCCGGCCGACCTGCCGCTGCTCAGCGTAGGGTGCCTGACCGATATTGTCGCGGCGTTCGGTGCGCAGGGGCGCTCCGGTCTTGGCGTCGTGCGGTGCAAGGATGGCGACGGGACATCAGTGACGATTTTCCCGGCCGGCGCTGCAGTCCGCCCTTGCTATGGGCCGGGCAGCTTTGCCGCGCACATGGCGATGCCGGGGCTTGCCGCGTTTGAGATTGACGCATGGCAGGCGGCTTTTGATGTGGATACGCCGGCCGATCTGGAGCGGCTGGGCCGTATCGACGATCTTGATCCGGCACTGGGCCGATTGTTCGAAAACAACTGACTGTCGCAAACAGCGAGGACCTGAAATGACACAAGCCTACATCATCGACGCCGTTCGCACCCCGCGCGGGATCGGCAAGGCCGGCAAGGGCGCCTTGGCCAGCCTCCATCCGCAGCAACTCGCCGCGACGGTGCTGCGCGCCATTGCCGAGCGGAATGCGCTCGACACGGCAAGCGTCGATGACATCATCTGGTCGACCTCGGCGCAGCGGGGAAAGCAGGGCGGCGATCTTGGCCGCATGGCCGCGCTCGATGCGGGGTACGACATCAAGGCCTCGGGCGTGACGCTTGACCGGTTCTGCGGCGGCGGCATCACATCTGTGTCTCTTGCTGCGGCGCAAGTGATGAGCGGCATGGAAGATTGCGTGATCGCCGGCGGGACCGAAATGATGAGCTTCACTGCCGAGCGCGAGCGGGCGGAGGTCGCCGGAGGACTGGAGCCCTTCTTGATGGGTGCCCTCAATCCCACGCTCGATGAGCGTCATCCCCAGTCGCATCAGGGGATATGCGCCGACGCAGTTGCGTCGATCGAGGGGATCGCGCGCAAGGATCTCGATGCGTTCGGTGCAGAGAGCCAGCGGCGGGCTGCCCGCGCTATTGCCGAGGGGCGCTTCGAAAAATCGCTGGTCCCGGTCACGAGTGCCGATGGCACTGTCCTCCTCAACCGCGAGGAATTTCCGAGGCCGGCGACGACCGAGGAAAGCCTTGCCGAGCTTTCGCCTGCTTTCACCAAGCTCGCCGACTATGCCTACAACGAACAGGGCGACACGTTCCGGGGCCAGATCGCGCGCCGCTATCCCGATGTCGAGATCACCCATGTTCATCACGCGGGCAACAGTTCGGGCGTGGTGGACGGAGCTGCAGCCGTGCTCATCTGCTCTGCCGACTATGCACGCGAGCACGGTTTGAAGCCGCGTGCACGCATCGTGGCGACGGCTAACATCGGCGATGATCCGACTTTGATGCTCAACGCGCCTGTCCCGGCCGCGCAAAAGGTGTTGAAGCGCGCAGGGCTTGAGGTCGAGGATATCGACCTCTGGGAAATCAACGAGGCCTTTGCCGTGGTTGCCGAGAAGTTCATCCGCGACCTTGGGCTCGATCGCGACAAGGTCAACGTCAATGGCGGCGCAATTGCGCTGGGGCACCCGATTGGCGCTACCGGGGCGATCCTTGTCGGCACGCTGGTCGACGAACTGGAGCGGACCGGCAAGCGCTATGGTCTTGCCACGATGTGCGCGGCGGGCGGCATGGCGCCTGCCATCATCATCGAGCGCGTGGACGATTTCGGCGACTGAGCGTCAGCCCGGCGCCTCGCCCCCGCCGAACAGCACTTCCATGTGGCTGACGCACTGGCCGACGTTTTCGTCGGCGAGTGCGTACCAGACAAGCTTGGACTCCTTGCGCGTGCGCACCAGATCGGCGCGGCGCAGCTCGGCAAGCTGCTGGCTCAGGGCGGGTTGGGCGATGCCGGTCATCTCGGCAATGTCGCCCACGTTCCGCTCGCCGCGCAGCAGGCACGAGAGGATCATCAGCCGCTGCGGCTGGGCGAAGACCTTGAGCCGTTCGACGGCCGAGGTTGCCATGGCGCGGTCCTCGTAAAGCGCGCTCATCGCCCGAATACCATGTGGCAGAGCCAGTCAGATGGGGCGCATGAGCGCAGGCGGGTTAGAGTGCAGTGGGGGGTCATGGGCGCGCTGTAACTTTGTTTTGTCCGAATGACGATGGCTCTTGACGCAGGGCTCTACCACACATATTCAGTTTATGAAACTATGAAATTGTGAAACTGGAGGAGCCGACGATGACCGATGCCCCGCTCGACGCCGCGATGGCGCAGGTGCGGTCTGCGCAGAAGGGAGTGCCCGTTATCAGGGCCTTCTTCGACGAGCCGACGTTCACTGTCTCATACGTCGTCCACGATCCGGAAACCCGGCGCGCCGCGATCATCGACAGCGTGCTCGATTACGATCCGGCCTCGGGCCGCACCTCGCGCACCTCGGCCGACGCGGTTCTTGCGTATGTCGCGGAGAAGGACCTCTCCGTTGACTGGCTGCTCGAAACGCATGCCCATGCCGATCACCTGTCGGCAGCGCCTTATCTGAAAGAGAAACTGGGCGGCCAGATCGCGATTGGCGAGCATATCTGCACCGTGCAGGAGACATTCGGCAACCTGTTCGATGCCGAACCCGGATTTCGCCGCGACGGTTCTGACTTCGACAGGCTGTTCGCCGATGGCGACCGCTTCCTGATCGGCAATCTAGAAGTCACCGTGCTGCACGTGCCTGGCCATACCCCGGCAGACGTCGCCTATGTCATCGGCGATGCGGTGTTCGTCGGCGATACCATGTTCATGCCCGACTATGGCACGGCGCGGGCAGACTTTCCCGGCGGCAATGCGCGCGAGCTGTATCGCTCGCTGCGCCGTATCCTGACGCTGCCGCCCGAGACGCGGTTGTTCATGTGCCATGACTATCTGCCGGCGGGCCGCAGCGAGTATCGCTGGGAAACCACCGTCGAGCAGCAACGCGCCCACAATGTTCACGCACATGACGGGATCAGCGAGGACGCCTTCGTCACCATGCGCGAGGCGCGCGACAAGACGCTCGACATGCCGCGCCTCATCCTCCCTTCCGTGCAGGTCAACATGCGTGCAGGTCATCTGCCGCCCGCGCAGCCGAACGGGCTGCGTTACCTCAAGATTCCGCTGGACGCGGTATGATGAGCGCCTTTCCTTACGCCATCCCGCTCCAGGGCTTTACCGGCGGGCTCCTCATCGGGCTGGCCGCCGTGATCATGCTGCTCGGACTTGGCCGCATCGCCGGGGTGAGCGGACTGTCCGCGCGCGCCACCGGTATCGCCGACAGCGGTGCGCCGCGCGAGATTGCCGTGGCCTTCGTGCTGGGCTTGCCGCTCGGCGCCTTCCTGCTGAACCAGTTTGCCGGTCCGGTCGTCGCCCGTTTCCCGGTTTCGGTCTGGCCGCTGCTGATCGGCGGGCTGCTGGTCGGGTTCGGCACCCGGCTTGGTTCAGGATGCACGAGCGGCCACGGCGTCTGCGGCGTTTCGCGCCTCTCGGTGCGGTCGATGGCGGCGACGGCCATGTTCATGGCGGCCGGATTTGCCACCGTTGGAATTCTTCGCGCGGGAGGTCTGATATGATCCGCATCCTGACAGCACTCGTCGCCGGCAGCCTGTTCGGCGCGGGGCTCGCCTGGTCGGGCATGGTCGATCCGGCCCGCGTGCAGGGTTTCCTTGACCTGTTCGGCGCCTGGGACCCGACGCTCGCCTTCGTCATGGGCGGCGCCATGATCCCAATGGCGCTCGCATGGCCGATCCAGCGGCGCATGAAAAAGCCGCTGGCCGACGCACACTTCGATTTGCCGGGCACGCGGCAGATCGATGCGCGCCTTGCCACTGGCGCGGTCCTGTTCGGGGTGGGCTGGGGCATCGGCGGGCTTTGCCCCGGACCGGCAGTCGCCGATCTGGCCATTGCGCCGCTCGCTGTGCTGCCTTTCGTGGCCGCGATGTTCGCCGGCATGGTGATCCAGCGCATGCTGCCGGGCGTGCCTTCGGCCCCCGCGCAGGCGCGGGCCTAGGCCCATGCAACCGACCAGACTCACTGACCGCCTGAGCGTATCCGCCCAGATCGACGCGCGCGACATCCCGGCGATCGCCGCCGCAGGCTTCCGCTCGATCATTTGCAACCGTCCGGACGGCGAGGAGCAGGCCCAGCCGACCGAGGCGGAGGTCGGCGCCGCAGCGCGGGCGGCGGGGCTGGGCTTTGCCTTCGTTCCCGCCCTGTCTGGCGCGGTGACCGCGCAGGATGCAGAGGCGATGAAGCGGGCGATCAATGCGCTGCCGGCTCCGGTCCTAGCCTATTGCCGTTCAGGCGCGCGATCGACCAGGCTGGCCGAGATGGCGGGCGCCCTCGCGGCCGCGCAAGACGGTGGCCGATCCTTCGACATCGTGATCGTCGGCGGTGGCAGCGCCGGCATCGCGACCGCCGCCAGCATCCTCAAGCGTAACCGCAAGATCAGCCTCGCGATCATCGAGCCGAGCGAAGACCACTATTACCAGCCCGGCTGGACGATGGTGGGCGCCGGCATCTTTGACCGCGAGGTCACGCGCCGTCACGAGGCAACGTTGATCCCTGCCGGCGCGGAATGGATCAAGGCTTCGGCCAGCGGTTTCGCACCGGACGAGAACTGCGTGATCCTGTGCGACGGGAGCCGGATCAGCTACCGCGTCCTGATCGCCTGTCCGGGCATCAAGCTTGACTGGGATGCGATCCCGGGCCTGCGCGAAACGCTTGGCCACAATGGTGTGACATCGAACTACAGCTACGAATTCGCGCCCTATACGCTGCGCCTGGTCAACGAACTGAGGTCAGGCCGCGCGCTTTTCACGCAGCCCGTCATGCCGATCAAGTGCGCGGGCGCGCCGCAGAAATCGATGTATCTGTCGTGCAGTGCCTGGGAACGGTCCGGTGTGCTTGGCAACATCGACGTCCAGTTTCATACCGCAGGTGCCGTGCTGTTCGGCGTTGCGGCCTATGTTCCGGCGCTGATGGAATACGTCGAGCGGTACGGCGCGCACCTCGATTTCGAATCGAAGCTTGTCGCCATCGACGGTGCGGCGAAAGTCGCGACTTTCGAGCAGAAGCACGGTGAGGACGTGAGGCAGGTGGAGGAATGCTTCGACATGATCCATGTCGTGCCGCCGCAGACTGCGCCTGACTTCGTGCGATCGAGCCCGCTGGCCGCGCCTTCGGGTTTCATCGAGGTCGACGAGGCAACGCTGCGCCACCCGCGCTGGTCCAATGTGTTCGCCCTGGGCGACGCCTGTTCGCCCTCGAATGCAAAGACGGCGGCTGCCGTCCGCAAGCAGGCGCCTGTCGTTGCGGTCAATGCGCTTGCCGCGCTGGAAGGGCGAGAGCCGATCGCCGACTACGACGGCTATGGGAGCTGCCCGCTGACCGTTGAGAAGGGCAAGATCGTGCTTGCCGAATTCGGCTATGGGGGCAAGCTTCTGCCCAGCTTTCCGGGTTGGCTGATCGACGGCACGCGGCCTTCGCGGCTCTCGTGGCTGCTCAAGGACACGATCCTGCCGCCGGTCTACTGGCATGGCATGCTCAAGGGGCACGAATGGATGGTCAAGCCGCACCTGATCGGGTCGTGATGGGGCGTCTGGCCCGCTACCTGCCGGTCCTGGGCTGGGCGCAGAGATATGACCGTACCACGCTGACGAACGACCTTGTCGCGGCAGCCATCGTCACGATCATGCTTATCCCGCAAAGCCTCGCCTACGCGATGCTGGCGGGCCTTCCGCCGGAAATCGGGCTCTACGCCTCGATCGCGCCGCTTTTCGCCTATGCCATCTTCGGCACCAGCCGCGCGCTGGCCGTCGGACCGGTCGCGGTGATATCGCTGATGACGCTGACGGCGGCGAGCAATGTCGCGCCGCCCGGCAGCGCCCAGTTCATCGCGGCGGCGCTCGTGCTCGCGTTCCTTTCGGGCCTGATCCTCGTCGTGATGGGCGTGCTGAGGCTCGGCTTCCTGGCCAACCTGCTGTCGCATCCCGTCGTCTCGGGCTTCATCACGGCCAGCGGGATCATCATTGCGTTCAGCCAGCTGAAGTCAATTCTCGGGGTCAAGGCCTCGGGCGAGACACTGCCGGTGCTGGCGGCTTCGCTTGCCGCGAACCTGGGCAGCACGCACCTGCCGACCCTGCTGATCGGCGTGGCGGCGACGGCGTTCCTGTTCTGGGTGCGCAAGGGGCTGAAGCCGCTGCTGATCCAGCTGGGGCTCGCGCCGCGCGCCGCTGATCTTGTCGCCAAGGCCGGGCCGATTGTGGCGGTCGCGGTTTCCACGCTGGCCGTCATCCTGCTCGGGTTGGAGGCCAATGGCGTCAAGGTCGTCGGCGCCATACCGCAGAGCTTGCCGCCCTTCAGCGCGCCGCTGTTCGACCCCGGCCTGTGGCAGCAGCTGGCGGTGCCGGCGCTGCTGCTTTCGGTGATCGGCTTTGTCGAGAGCGTGTCAGTCGCCCAGACGCTTGCCGCGAAAAGGCGCCAGCGCATCGATCCCGATCAGGAGCTGATCGGTCTCGGATCGGCCAATCTCGCGGCGGCCTTCACCGGCGGGTATCCGGTGACCGGCGGGTTCGCGCGCTCGGTGGTCAATTTCGATGCCGGGGCAGAGACCCCGGCGGCTGGAGTGTTCACGGCGCTGGGCATCCTTGTCGCCGCGCTGTTCCTCACCCCGCTGCTCGCCTCCCTTCCGGTGGCGACGCTGGCCGCGACCATCATCGTGGCGGTGCTGAGCCTCGTGGATGTGAAGAAACCACGCGAGATCTGGGCCTATTCGCGGACCGATTTCGCCGCGATGATAGCGACGATCCTTGTCACGCTGGTGGCCGGCGTGGAGAGCGGCGTTATCGCCGGGGTCGGCCTCAGCCTTGCGCTTTTCCTGTGGCGCGCCTCGCGGCCCCACGCGGCGATCGTCGGCCGGGTGCCCGAGACTGAGCATTTTCGCAACGTCAAGCGCCACAAGGTCTTCACCGACCCGCGCGTGCTGACGATCCGAATCGACGAGAGCCTGACTTACCTCAACGCCCGGTGGCTGGAGGAGTTCGTGCTTGAGCAAGTGGCCGAGCATCCCCGTCTGAGGCACCTCATCCTGATGTGTTCTGCCGTCAACACGATTGATGCCTCGGCACTCGAAAGCCTTGAGGCGATCAACCACCGTCTTTCCGATGCGAGGATCAACATGCACCTTTCCGAAGTCAAAGGGCCGGTGATGGACGCTCTGGAACGCTCCCACTTCCTCTCCGCGCTTGGCGGCAAGGTCTGGCTTTCGCAGAACGAGGCCTACGACGCCGTTATCGCCATGGCCACGCGCGAGGAAGACGGCGAGGCACCGCCTGACCTGTGGATGGCGCGCGGAGTCATCTGAGGGGCCCGGTAACGATAGGCAGGCGGCGGTCGATCCGGTCGAGCGGACCGGCTCAATTTTGAACGCCGCAGAAACTAGTGAGCCGTCATCATTATTGCCATTCCCGGCGAACCGGCTACTCCTGCCGCCGCAGTCGACTTCCCCCGACCGCAAATTTTGCAATGTGATGGACGGATTGATGATTACGGCAGCGGATTACAAGTTTCATGACCGCGATCCGGCGGACGACACCTGGACCGAGACGGTATTCCAGATCTTCAACGTTCCCGAATACGCGATCAGCGGCAATATCTATGTGGTTTCGCGCCCCAACCTGGGTGTCAGCCACAGTTCGATCGAGATTCACCAGGGTCTGTGCATGCATCCCTGGCAGGTCCATCACAACGATTCGCAGATGCATCTGCGGTGTCCGGAAGATTATTCAGATTTCACGCTCGCCAACGGGCTCAGGTTCAAGGCCCACTCCGAGCGCGAGCACGAGTGGCGCTACGAATCGCGCGACGGTCTTTGTTCGCTGGCCCTCGATTATTCGGCAATCTGCGATCCTACCGATGCGCGCGATCCGGCGCAGGTGCCCCAGGCCGGCGAAAGCAAGGTGGAGGGCTACAGCGGGTGGAACAACGGCCATCTCGAGGGCAAGGGCCGGGTGACCGGGCAACTGCGGCTGAAGGACAAGACATTCGCCGTCGATTGCATCGAGGGCGTCAACAAGAGCTGGGGTCCCCGCAATGACTGGGGCAACAAGGGCGCAAGCTGGATCCACGTCCATCTTGGCGACGATCTGACCGCGTTCCTGGTTCTCGATCTCGGGTTTGAAGGCCGTCAGGTCCGATACGGTGCGCTGCGCTATGGTTATGTCCTCGTGAACGGCGAGCGCCGTCCGCTCATGTCAGGACAGATGACCGCCACGCGCACCGACATGTTGGTGACCAGCGCCAAGGTCAGCTTCACCGACGACCGGGGCGAGATTTATCAGGCCATCGGCAAGACCATCGCCGCTGGCCCTTGGTACAACTTCAATCCCTCCAGTGCGGGCTACCAGTGCCTGATGCGCTGGGAATCCGGGGATCGCTCGGGTCACAGCCATATCGCGGACTTCGTGGGCAACTATTTCCTGTCGCTCAGCATGACAGACGAGCTGTACGACTGAACGGGCGGGAAGGAGTGACTGCGATGGTCGCCGATTATCAGATCATGGACGAGGCCCGCCGCGCGCGGCCCGAAGACGCCGACATCGCGCAGATCCGCGCGCGCTATCCGGTCGAGCCTGAGATCGACAAGGTGCTTAGCCGCAAGATGCAGCGCCGCCGGGGCGGGGAGGGCTATACCGGCGTCACGCTGGACCGGCTGATAGAGGGGACGCAAGCCCTGATTTCGGACCGACTGGGACGAGCCGTCACCATCGCCGATGCGCGCTGGCTCTCGGGTGGTGCCTCGAAGCTCCAGATGGTGTTCGAGCTTTCGTGGAATGGGCCTGATGGCGGCCAGCCGCGCACAGAGTCTCTCGTGCTGCGAATGGAGCCGGCAGCCTCGGTCACCGAATCGAGCCGGATGCGCGAGTTCGAGGTCATTCGGGCGGTCGAAGGCATCATCCCGGCGCCGCGCGCCTACTGGGTCGATCCTGACGGCGAGTTCCTGCCTTATCCCGCGATGATCTATGCCTTCTCGACCGGCGTCGCCAAGCCGTCCTACGATGCCGGCAAGGTTTCGGGCCTGGGCCAGAACTACGGGCCGGAACTGCGGGCAAGGCTCGCGCCCGATTTCGTGGGTCTGCTGGCAAAGCTTCATACCATGGACCCGGCCCGCCGACAGGGAATGGAGCATTTCGAGCCGGCAGAAGAGGGCTCCAACGCCTCGGTGATCCGGCAGGTCAACGCGATGCGGCGGATCTGGGAGGAAGACCGGATCGAGGAAGAGCCGATCATGGAGATCGTCTATCGCTGGTTGGTCGCAAATGCCCAACCGCTCGACCATGTCTCGGTCGTCCACGGCGACTATCGCAGCGGCAATTTCCTGTTTGACGAGGCAGAAGGCAGCATTACAGCATGGCTTGACTGGGAGGGCGCGACGCTTGGCGACCGCCATCAGGACCTGACCTACGCGGTCATGCCCTCGTTCGCCCATTTCGCCGAGGATGGCCGGACGCTGCTTGCATCGGGCATGATGTCCGAGCCCGAGCTCTATGCTGCATATGAGAAAGCATCGGGCCTCTCGGTCGATCCGCGCCGGATCGCCTATTTCCACATCTACAACCGCTATCTTATTGCCATCCTGACGCTGGCCGCCGCGGCGCGGGCATCGCGCGAACGTGGAACGCATCAGGACGTGCTGGTCAATTACGTGGTCGGGCTGGGCTACCCGGCGCTTGAGGATCTGCGCGACTACTATCTGAAAGTAACGGCATGATTCACAGTTTCGACATCCAGTTGCAGGTCTCGTTGCGCGCGCTGGAAGACGTCGTGGCGCCGGCTCTGTCAGGCGCGGAAAAGCACGTCGTCGAGCAACTGATGCTGTCGATTGCGACCATCGGCTTCGTCAAGGCGCGGCTGCCCGAAGCGCGCCGCTTTTACCGGATGGAACTTCGCCGCTGCATCGAAATGGCCGAGGAAGCCGGCGAGATTGCCGGCCGGCCCGAATTGCTTGCCGAGGCCATTTCGGAGGGGCAGCGTGCGCTCACCGATCCGGAGGCAGAGAACGCCGATTTCGAGACGGCGAGCCGCAATCTGCGCGACCTCGTCACGGCGCTCTCGCACGCATGTGTTGGGCTGCCGTGCCAGGCGCGGCTTGAGGCGGCTCTTCTGGAGCGCAGCGGGGCACTTGTCGCGCAGTACCGGCAATGGTGCGCGCCCATCGGGTTCGAACTTGATCCCGGCGCGCTGCCACCGGCCGCATGGCTGGACTGACTGAATATCCAACGCAAAAGCTGAGAGGAAACAAGATGGTTTGCATGGTCATACTCGAGCTTCAGGAAAAGCCCGGTGGTCGCGGCGAAGTGATGGAATTGATTGCCGATTTCCTGCCCGACACACGGCAGCGCGATGGGTATATCGAGATCCTTACTCTGGCCAATACCGAGGCGGACGGCGTCGTTCTGGTTGAGAAATGGGAATCGCGCGCACATTATGATGCCTACCTCGGCTGGCGGGTCGAGCGCGGAGACATTGACCGCATCATGAGCCTGTGCGCAGCGCCGCCAAGCATCCGCTATTTCGATCTCGTCGATGTCTGACGGGCGGCGCCCGGCTCCGGTCCGGTTCCTGTTCGCCCATTCATGACACAGACCGTTGCACCGGACCCTTTTCGATCCGCGATTGGCGAGGTCGGGGTGGTTGCCGGTGCGGCAGTTATCGTCCTTGGCGCCCTGCTGTGGTTCTACGGATCGCACTATTCGCTGCATCAGGATCTTGCGGGAAGCGTCCTGAGCGGGCGCCTTTTCGTCACGCTTGGTGACGCCTTCGGGAACTACAGCCTTTATTTCCCGCCGGCAGAGAGGGTCTGGTTCTCGCTCGCGGTCCGGCTGGGCGACCTGACCGGAATCGGGGCGGGCCGGGCGATCGTCGCCATGACGGGATCGGCGGTGCTTTTCGCGGCGGGTCTTGCCTGGCAAATCCGGCGCCTCACCACCGGCGCGGGGCCGCAGTTCTTCATCGCATCGGTTGCGGTGCTTGTCGTTGCGCCGATCCTGTTCAAGAACATTTTCGGCCTACGAGAGCATCTTGTCGTGCTGGGCCTCTGGCCCTATCTCGTGCTGCGGGTTTCCGACCCTGACGCCACGCACATTGGCAGGAGGCTGCGGGCACTGGTCGGCCTTTGGCTGGGCGGGACGCTTCTGTTCAAGTACGTCTACAGCCTCGTCGTCGCGCTGGTGGAAGTCGTCGACGCCCTGGTGCAGAAACGCTCCAACCTGTTGCTGCGCGTCGAGAACCTTGCCGCCGGCGTAATCGTTTTCCTCTACCTCCTAGTGTGGCTTGGCATCGACCCGACCCAGCGCCAAGCCGTTGCCGCGATGGTCAGCTCCGTCGATGCAGCCTTGGCCGATCCTGCTGAAAATAGATTGAAAGTTGCCCAGAATCTGGTTTTCGCGGGCACATTCATTCTCCTCTTGCGCACATCGCGCGCGCCGTCCCGGCTGGTTGGCCTCGCCTTCGTGACCATCCTCGGCACCGTCAGCGTTGCATACTTGCAGGAACGATGGTTCTCCCATCACCTGTTCCCGATTTTGATGGCGTATGCATTCTGGTGGAGGGCGACTGCGGCGTATCTGCGGCGGTGGCATCACGCGGTTCTGGCAACCAGCTTGATCTACGCGGGACTGGGGCAGTTTCTGGCGACAGCCCAGTACCATGAACAAGTCGAGGAACTCGACGCTGCATTTCGGGAGGCAGGACAGTCCGTCAGTGGCAAGCGGGTCGGTCTGCTCAACCTGCACCCCTCTCCTTACAACCAGCATCTTGTGTCACACGGCGGGTCCCGCTGGAACGGGCTGATGAACATTGCCTATGTATCGGCCGAACTGGCCCCGCTCGACAAGCCGGAGAATGCGGGCAGGCGGCTGCCTCCCGTCCGGCTACGAGATCCGGGTCGCAAATTGCTGCATGACCAGATGCTGCGGCTGTGGGAAGATGCCCCGCCCGATGCGCTGATTTTCGATCACAGTGTCCGCTGGCCGCTGCGCCATATCGACGTTAACTGGGTTCAGGCCTTCTCGAACGACCGGAGGTTCAACGCGATCCTGTCGCACTATCGTCCCGTGCTGGTCCACCAAGGAAAGCGACTGAAGTTCACATATTACGTCCGTTACCAGCAGGACGCAGGCCCGGGCCGGTAGCGGAGCGAATGATATGAACCACTCAACCTGTTGCCCAGGAGCTGATCCATCATGGCCCCGCCTCTCAAGGTCCTGATCCGGGCTGACGCAGGCGCTTCGATTGGCACCGGGCACTTTGCGCGTGCCTCTGCCCTTGCGCGGGCGCTGGCAACCGGCCCCGGCGCAGAGATCGTGCTGGCAACTGGCTACGAGGGGACGGCGCTCGTCCCGGCCTTTTTTGGTCCCGAGGTTGACGTGCTAACCCTGCCAGCGGGCGCCGATGGCCTTGATGCGGTGCTGGCAGGCTCGCGGACCAAGGACCGGGCACCCGACGTGGTGGTTCTCGATCAATACGGGTCGGTGCTGGCGTGGGAACGCGCGGTTCGCGACGCGGGCCTCAAACTCATGGTCATGGACGATCTCGACGCCGCAAGCCGCGCCGATGTGATCGTCCGGCCGCATGGCGGCCCGGCGGGCGCGGGCGGCGCGATTATCCTGCGCGGCCCGGCATTCCTGCCATTATCGCCAGACATTGTGGGACTGGCGAGCGCGGCTCCGCGCAAGCGCGGCGCGAGGCTCAGGCTCAACGTCTGCTTTGGCGGCAGCGATCCGACGGGCGAGACGGCAAAGGCGCTCGAAGCCACAGCAGAGCTGACTGACTTGGACATCGACGTTGTCATCGGGCCGGGTGCGCGTCTGGACCCGGCCCTGTTCGAAGACGCGGCACGCTTGCCCCATGTCACGCTCCACCGTGCGCCGTCGCAGGCCGAAATGGCATCTCTGGTCGCAAGTGCGGACCTTGCACTGGGGGCGGGGGGCGTCATGTTGTGGGAGCGGATGTGCCTTGGCGTGCCGTCGCTGGTGGTCTGCGCTGCGGATAACCAGCGGCCGCAGATCGACAGCATGGTGGCGGCGGGGGCGATCCGGTTCCTTGGCGAACATCCCGGCGTGACAGCGGCCGATATGGCGCGCGGCGCTATGTCGCTTGCCGGCGACGAGGCTGCGCGCGGCGCCATGGCGGCCACCGGACGCTCGCTCGTCGACGGGCGGGGCGCGTTGCGGCTCGCCGCGTGGGTCATGGCGCTATCGCTCGAATGCCGCGATGCAAGTCTGGAAGACGGCGCAGACCTGCTTGCCTGGCGCACGGACGATCGCAACTGGCAGCACAATTGGGACGCTTCGGCCAAGCCGGCGCTTGAGGCGCACATGGCCTGGCTCAGCCAAAAGCTTGCCGATCCGGCTTGCGTGCTGCGGATCGTGATGCGCGGCGCCGATCCGGTCGGCGTCGTGCGTTTCGATCTGGACGAGGCGGGGCGGGCCGCTGCCCTCTCGATCTATCTCGTGCCGGAATGGCAGGGGCGCCGGATGGGGCTGCCGGTCTATCTCGCGGCAGAGCGCGGGCTGCGCCTTTCGCACCCCGGCGTCAGGCGGATCGACAGCCGCATCCACTGCGAGAATACAGCGTCGCGCAGGCTCCACGCCGACGCAGGCTTTGTGTTGCGCGCGTCGAGTGAACGCGCGGACTGGCTGGAAGCCTCAAGACCTCTCGATTGAGCGCGGGGTTTCGCCGAAATGGTCCGCAAGGATGCCGATGATGTCGGCCTGCGGATCGGCGAGCTGCGGATGCGCGGCCAATAGTCCCGTCAGCCGGTCATAATCCTGCGCCGTGTCGAGCGTGATGCCGATGTGGGCAAGCGACCGCGGGCAGGCGTGCCCGGCAAGGCGATAGCGATCGGGGTTGCGATAGAAATGCGGCGTCACATGCTCGCGGTCATAGGGATCGGTGGCTCTCTCGCCGATGGCGAGCAGCGCGTCGGCGCGCATGACCTCGCAGTCCAGCCCCACCGGGAAGGTGCGTTCGGGCCAGTTGGTCGACATGTAGTCGGTGACCTCGGGGTTAAACGCGGCGAGCATGTCATCGAGGATGCGGGGGCTGAACAACGGGCAGTCGCTGGTGACCCGAACGACCACGTCTGCATTCGAAGCGCGCGCTGCCGAGGCGTAGCGGGAAAGAACATCGCTTTCCGAACCGCGAACGCAGGTCCATCCCCGCGCCGCGCAGTAATCCGCGATCGGCTCGTCCCCGGGAAGGTCGGATGTGGCGACGACCACGGCATTGATCAACCGGGCTGCCATGACGCGCGTGACGACATGTTCGAGCACCGGCCGTCCCGCGAGCGGTTTGAGGACCTTGCCCGGCAGCCGGGAGGAGCCCATCCGCGCCTGGATGACCGCGACCTTATGCACTCGCGAGCGCTTCCCCGAGCGCCGCAACGACGCGGTCCTGCGCCGCGTCGATCATCGATGGATAGATCGGCAGGCTGAGGCAGGTGTCATAGTGCGCCTCGGCCGCCGGAAATTGCCCCGGTGCGAAGCCCAGCGCGCGGTAATAGGGCTGGGTGTGGATCGGAATGTAGTGAACGTGCGCCTCGATTCCCTTGCCGCGCAGCGCATCGAACACAGCCTTGCGCGCCGCATTCGTGCGGGTCCGGTCCAGTCGGACGGAATAAAGGTGCCAGGATGAACGTTCGGTCGCCAGCGGCAGGTGCAGCGGCAGGCCGGCGAGCAGGTCGGCATAGCGCGCCGCACGTGCCCGCCGCGCGGCCATCAGCGTATCGAGCTTGGCGAGCTGGCTGAGGCCAAGCGCGGCCTGAATGTCGCACATCCGGTAATTGAAGCCCAACTGGTGCTGCTCGTAGTACCAGCCGCCGTCATCCGGGCGGGCGTGGCTGAGGAGGGCTGGGTCACGCGTGGTGCCATGGCTGCGCAGCATCGCCAGCGTGGCGGCAAGCGTGTCCGACGCCGTAGCGATCATGCCGCCTTCGCCGGTGGTGATCGACTTCAGGGGATGGAAGCTGAAGGTTGTCGCCGCGCTCAGCGGATGGCTGCCAACCATCTCGCCGGGGCGATCTTCGTAAGTTGCGCCGAAGGCATGCGCCGCGTCCTCGATCAGCGTGACGCCGTGTTCGGCGCAAAGCCGGGCGGTGCGCTCGAACCCGTGTGTGTGCCCGGCGAAGTGGACCGCGATCAGGACGTCGGGCTTGCGGCCCTCCCCCTCGGCGACCGTCAGCTTCGCTGCCAGAGCATCGGTGTCGATGCAGCCGGTCGCGGGATCGATATCGACGAAATCGACGTCGGCACCAAGGTAGCGCCCGGCATTTGCTGAGGCGACAAAGCTGTTGGGTGATGTCCAAAGCAGCCCGCCGGGGCCAAGGCCCAGTGCCTGACAAGCAAGGTGCAGCGCCGCCGTGCCGTTGGCGACCGCCAGCGTGTGGCGGGCGCCGACTGCCTTGGCCGCTGCCTGCTCGAAAGCAATCGTGCGCGGCCCCTGCGTCAGGAAGTCGGAGCGCAGGCACTCGGCGACGGCGGCAATGTCGTCCTCGCCGATCGTCTGGCAGGAGTAGGGGATGCGTTCAGGCATCGAAAGGCATGGCCCCGGCAATGATGTCGCGCAGCGCATCGGCCGAGACGAAATCGTGGTTGTCGCGCGAGTTGTAGCTGAACTCGCACTCGACCGGACGCCCGGTTTCACCATTGGCTGCAGTCATATAGTCGACATCGATGCGATTGAACTTGAAGCTTGGCTTGATGACGTAGTGGCGGTCGTACTCAACCGTCTGCCATGCCGTGTCAGGCAAGCAGAGCACTTCGTGCAGCTTCTCGCCCGGCCGGATGCCGACTAACTTGTGCGGCATGCCGGGCGCGACAGCCTCGGCAATCGTGCCGATGGTGGCGGAGGGAATACGCGGAATGAAGGTCTCACCGCCCCACATGCGCGCTGCACAATCGATCACGAAATCAACGCTTTCCTGAAGAGTCAGGAGAAAACGTGTCATGTTGGGATCGGTGATCGGAAATTCGCCCGCGCCTTCGGCAAGCAGCTTCTGGAACAAGGGGATGACCGAACCGCGCGAGCCGATGACGTTGCCGTAGCGCACGACCGATAGCCGGGTATCGCGCTTGCCCACCATATTGTTGGCGGAAATGGCGATCTTCTCGGCCGTCAGCTTGGTCGCGCCGTAGAGGTTGACCGGCGCCGCCGCCTTGTCGGTCGACAGCGCGATGACACGGCTGACATTGTGCGCGAGCGCGGCTGCAACAACGTTCTCGGTTCCGAGCACGTTGGTTTTGATTGCCTCGGACGGGTTGTACTCGAGCGCGGGAACCTGCTTGAGCGCGGCGGAGTGAACGACGATATCGACGTCTTCCATCGCCTGCATCAGCCGTGCGCCATCGCGAATGTCGCCGAGGAAATAGCGCAGCGCCGGATGGTCGTACTTTTCCTGCATGACCGATTGCTTGAACTCGTCGCGCGAGAAGACGATCACGCGGCGCGCGTTGTAGCGTTCCAGGATGGTCTTGATGAAGCGGCGGCCGAACGATCCGGTGCCCCCGGTGACGAGGATGCTCTTGTTCTCAAACAACGGCCTTAACTCCCTGTTGAATATTAAAAAAGCGTGCCAGGACCAATGCCCCGCTGATCAGGAACGCGGCGCCGAACGAAACGACGGTGGCAAGCATGATGCCGCGGATCCCGTCGCTCTGCGCCCATGCGATGCTGAGCCAGAGGTTGAGCGCGATAGTCAGGGCGCTGCAGGCCGACATCAGTCCGATGCTCTTGCCGAAATGCAGGTACTTCATGTTGTGGACGAAGAAGCCCTGAAGCACGATTGCGACCATGATGTAGCGCATTAGCGGAATGGCGGTGTGGAATGCCTCGCCCAGCAGGATCGGGGCGATCAGCAGAGACACGAAATAGAATGCGGCGGCGGCAAGCGAGGCGAGCACGAAGTAGGCAAGCGAAACCGACGCCACTTCGCGCAAGCCTTCGGTGGGCGCAGCCTTCAATTTGCGGAACAGCCAGGGCGTCCACGCGAGGACGAAGCTATAGTTCGCCACCCAGAATGCCGAGGCGAACAGCGCGGCAACGCCGTACATGGCGCTGGCCTCGACTCCGATGTAATTCGCGGCGACGACCTTGTCGGTCATGCCCACGGCCATGATGACCATGCCGGCCGGCCAGTAGACCACGCCGAACGAGGCAATGTCGCGGTAGAAGGAGCGCGGCGGAATGCGGAAAAACACCGAAGGTCCGTAGCCGAGTGTCCGCAGCGAAATCAGTGCCGCGATGCCCATGCCGAGCATCCGGCCGAGCACGACGCCGCGCCAGTCCCAGCCGGAAAGCAGGAAGCCTACGATGAAGCCGATGCTCAGCACTGCCTGGATCACTTGCGTCGCGAGGAAGGCCTTGCGGCGGGCATGGAACTGCAAAAGGGCAAGGGCGGTGTAGAACACCTCGAACAGGAACGCCGCGACGACAACGGCGACCAGCCAGCCCGCAGGGAACTTCGCGGCAGCGGCAAGTGCATCGCGGAATAGGTATGTGACTGCAGAGACGAGGATCGCCATGGTCAGCATGATGAACAGCACAGTATGCGTGAATCGATCGAGCTGCTGCTTATCGAAGTCGTAAAAGCGCATCCGGATCGCGTCCTGCGTTGTCAGGCCGACGATAGGGCGCAGGAACGTGGCATAGGTGATGAACAGGACCCACAGTCCATAGGCGGCGGGATCGAGCGTGCGGGTCAGGATCGGCGCGAGCAGGAACGGCACGAGCGCTTCGATGCTGTTGGCGACAGCATAGAACAGCGACTGCATGGCCAGGAATTTCTTCGCCCTGAGCTCGAACGCTTGTCGGATCATCAAACCGGTCTCTCGTCTCGGCCTAAGCAACTCTGCACGCAATCATGCCTAACGGGACGTAAACCCGATTTGTTAACAATTGCCTGCGATATTCTGTCCGAGGCTTCGCGAAGGCGGGCCCAACGCAGGCGTTCGCGGGAGGTGCACCTTGGAAGACGACAGTGTCAAATGGCGCGAGGCATTTGACAACAGGTCAGGCGCAACGGTCCCCGTATCGGAGCTTGGCTCGCTGGGTGCCCGTTCAGACTTTGCCGCTGCGCTCCGCGTCTTTCGCCGGATAGATGCGGACGGCAGAACACTTCCCGCATCCTATGATCTGGCCGCTGCGCTGCGCATCGTGCGCCGCATGGAAACGACTGCCACGCGTGCTGCCGTCTTTGCCGAGATCAAGTCCAAGAACTCCCTCGTGAGGCTTGTAGACGCGATTTACGCGCGGGCCGGCGTGCTTCAGTCGCTCGCGCTTGCTGCCTACATGGTCAAGTCCGCGTTCTCTTACCGGCCGTCTGCAGCCGGCGCCGAGGCGGTGGCCGTGGCCGCTTTTGACAACGAGCGCCATGCGGTTGACCGGCTGGCGGCTTTGGTCCCTGACGTTCGGATAGACCGTCTGTCGCCGTGCCGGGGCGACATGCTCGCGCCGGGACAAATGGGCGCCGCGCTGCACTTCGTCGGCGCGCTGCGGCGGTATTGGCCCTTCTTGAGGCGTCTGGCGCGCCGGCACAGCTTCATGCCGGCTGCACGGATCGCCAGCGCGCTCGCCTTCTACATCCGGTTTTCGCAGACGTTTGCGGAGCGCCCTGGTCTTAAGGCGGCAGTTGTCGCCAGCAACTACAGTCCTGATGCGCTTGGCCTTGCTGCCGCCGCACACCGTCATGGCCGCAAGGTCATTTACGCCAACCATGCGCCGGTTCCGGCCAACGGCGCGCTGGTGCCGCCGGTGCTGGCCGATCTCGCGGTGTTCTATGGCGACGCGATCCGCCGCACCTACGAGCGCCGCAGCCGCTGCACCGCGCAAGTCGCGTTGATCGGGCAGCCCGGGGCAGCGCGACCGATGGCGTGGCAGGTTAGCCCGCGAACCGTAGGAATCTTCCTCACGGCGTTAACGCGCGAGGAAGCGGTTGAAAAGCTGGTCGATGCGATTGTCGCAAGCCGGCCAGACATCAGGATCCTGATCCGCAACCATCCGGTTGCGCTTCTGAAATCGTCGTTCGCCAATCTGGCCGCGCGGCATCGCAATCTGACTGTGACGATCGGCAACCCCCTCGATGACGAGATTGCGGAGTGCGACCTCGTCTTCTGCGGCAATAGCGGCGTCGCCATGAACGTCCTGCGCGGCGGTCGTCCGGTGGCCTACCTCGCCGCGCTCGATGCGCTCCATTTCGATTACAACGGCTTCGTCGAGAGCAATCTCGTCTGCGCCGTGCCGGGCTGGAGCGAGATGGTGTATCGACGGCTCCGTGCGTTCTACGAGAACCCGGCGTGGCGCGACGTCATGCGCAGCTTTGATGCCTCCTACGGGATGAACCCGCTCAAGCTGGAGGCAGCCGCGGCTCGGACAATCAGGCGTTATCTGTCGTCGCGACCAGATCGAGGCTGAGCGGCGTTCCCCGCGCAATGGCGCGCGCTGCCGGCTTGCCGAGCACGGCCTTGAAGTGGCGGGTATGCAGGCCAAGGCCGGGCCGGATGCAGCGGATATTGTCGGGGGTGAACGGCTCGCCCTTGGCCACATCGGCGACAACATAGACCGAACGGCGGAACTGGACCGACTGTGCCTCGGCTTCGCTCGCTGCGCCGAACCGGGCCTCGCCCAGCGCTGACCAGGCGTCCTCGATCGCGCTCACGTAGTCGCGCAGGCCCTCGGGCGTGACCGAAAACGCGGCATCGACCGAGGTCTCGTCGCCAGCCGCCTTGAAGTGCTTTTCAAAGACGCAGGCGCCCAGCGCCACGGCGGCGATTGCGGCGGTATTGCCGATGGTGTGGTCCGACAGGCCGACCTCGCAATCGGGGAAGGCCGCTTTCAGTGCCGGGATGCGGCGCAGGTTGCTGTCGCTGATGGCGGCCGGATAGCTGCTGGTGCACGCGAGCAGGCAGACCGGGCCGGAGCCTTCTGCGCGCAGTGCCCCGGTGGTTTCGGCAATGTCTTCCAGCGTCGCGAGACCGCACGAGACAATGAGCGGCTTCCTCGTCGCCGCAACCTTTTCCAGCAGCGGGATGAAGGTGTGCTCGAACGAGGCGATCTTGTGAGCCGGTGCGTCCAGCGCTTCGAGGAAATCGACTGCCGTCTCGTCGAAGGCGCTGGAGAAGGCGTGGATGCCAACCCGCCGCGCTTCGGCAAACAGTTCCGCGTGCCATTCCCACGGCATTGCGGCCTGTTCGTAAAGATCGTGGAGCGTGCGCCCGTGCCACAGGCTGTCGGGGTTCTCGATCCGGAATTCCGGACGATCGCAGCGAATGGTCAGCGTATCGGCAGTATAGGTCTGGAACTTGACCGCGCTTGCGCCCGCATCCGCCGCCGCGTTGACCAGATCGAGCGCGCGGGCCAGCTCGCCTGAGTGATTGGCCGAGACTTCGGCTATCACGTACGGGCGGTGCGTCGGGGAAATCGTTCGGTCCAGTATCTGCATGCGCCCTTTGCCCTTGGCTGAATGACGCCCCGGACCCTAATCAACAAGTCGCGGTCCGTCCAACCCCGGCTAAGTCCCGTCCTCAGGGCCGGCCAATGCTGGCGTAGGTGAAGCCGGCGGCTCGCACTTCGGATGGCTGGTAGATATTGCGTAAATCGATCATCACCGGCGCCCGGGCGAGCGACTTCACACGGGCGAGGTTGAGCGCCCGGAATGCGTCCCATTCCGTGACGATGACGACCGCGTCGGCGCCTTCGATCGCGGCGTAGGGATCGCGCTTCATGTCCACGGCCGGCATCAGCGGCGCGGCGGCGGCCATGCCTTCGGGATCGTAGGCGGTGACTTCGACCCCGGCCTCGCAGAGCGTCCTGGCAATTGCGATCGACGGTGCGTCGCGCATGTCGTCGGTATCGGGCTTGAAGGTGAGGCCGAGCAGCGCGACCCGCTTGCCGCATCCATCACCGCCCAGTGCATCAAGCACGCGGCGGCCCATCGCCTGCTTTCGCTCCTCGTTGACAGTGCTCACCGCCTGGACGATCCGCAGCGGGCTATCATGCTCCTGCGCGGTCCTGAGCAGGGCGAGCGTGTCCTTCGGGAAACAGCTTCCACCATAGCCCGGGCCGGCATTGAGGAACTTCGCGCCGATCCGGCTGTCCAGTCCGATGCCGCGCGCGACATCCTGCACGTCGCCGCCGACTTTCTCGCACAGATCAGCCATTTCGTTGATGAAGGTGATCTTGGTCGCGAGGAAGGCGTTGCCCGCATACTTGATGATCTCGGCCGTGCGGCGGGTGGTGAACAAGATGGGCGCGCGGTTGAGGAAAAGCGGCCGGTAGACCTCTCGCATGACATCGCGGGCCCAGTCGTCCTCCGTGCCGATGACGATCCGGTCCGGCTTCTTGAAGTCTTCGATGGCCGCGCCTTCGCGCAGGAACTCCGGGTTGGAGGCGACGGCGTAGTGCACGCTCGTACCCGATTCGCGCAGGATGCGTTCGACCTCGTCGCCAGTGCCGACAGGAACGGTCGATTTGGTCACGATCACGGCAGGATGATCAAGCGCGGCGCCGATTTCCTCGGCAACCGCGTAAATGTAAGAAAGGTCCGCGTGCCCGTCGCCGCGGCGAGACGGGGTGCCGACCGCGATGAAGATTGCCTCTGCGCCGACGATGCCTTCCGCGAGGTCAATGGAAAACGTCAGGCGTCCGCCGCGCACATTGCGCCGGACGAGCTCGTCGAGCCCCGGCTCATAGATCGGCATCTCGCCCGCATTGAGCCGCTCGATCTTCGATGCGTCCTTGTCGATGCAGACCACGTCGTGGCCGAAATCAGCCATGCAGGCCCCGGAGACGAGGCCGACATATCCTGACCCGACCATTGCAATCTTCATCTTTACGTGTCCTTGCTCAGATCCGGGCCGCTGGGGTTACCGCGATGCAGTACTCGCCCTTGTCCTCGCTCGCCTCGATCAGCCAGCGCTCGGTTCCTTCAAGGCCGATCGCGGTGAGGCGGCCAGACCTGTAAGCCCCGGTGTCCAGCCCGATCCTGTTGGCGCGGATTACCGGGTCCACCGTTATGGTATGGCCATGAACGACGACAAATCCGTGATCACCGTCGTGGCTCAGGAATGGCTCGCGAATCCAGTGCAGGTCGAGCGGGTCCTGCCGTTCCGGCTCGACGCCGGGCAGGATCCCTGCATGGACGAACAGATAGTCGCCAACGCGGATCTGGTCCTCGAAACCGCGCATGAAATCGAGGTCAGCCGCCGGGACGGCGTGTTCGGCAAGCGCCCGCAATGCCGGATAATCACCGTCTTCGAGGGCTGCCGCAAAGGCATCCGGATCGACAGGATAGGATTCGAGCGTCTCGCGCCCGCCGAAACGCAGGAAATTCCGCATTCCCGAATCGCTTTCGAGTGCGAGCAGGAACATGTCCTCGTGATTGCCGCACAGGATTCGGACCTTGCGATGCGCCATCCAGGCGCGGCTCGCGGCAATAACCTTGGCGCTGTCCGGTCCACGATCGACAAGGTCGCCGAGCAGGATCACGGTGACCTCAGCGGTCCCTCGCGAGAGGTTGTCGGTCTCGATCGCGTCGATGATCCGGGCGAACAGGTCGGCACGGCCGTGAATGTCGCCGACCGCGTAGACCCGCTGCCCGCCGGGAATCCCAGGCTCAGCTGGCGCGGCGCGGGGCCGGAACATGTTTTTGAGGGCCTGGATCATGATCTTGGTTGCGCCCGCGATATAGACGAGGGGTGCTACAGCAACAAGGCTGACCCCCTAAACGTCTGATTATGCTAACAATCTATGATGGTGTAAGGCGAAATTCGTGGTGTCGCGCGATTTATCCTTGTGCAATGCAGCAAAAGTGTGCAGCTTGCACTGGCTGAAGCGGAATGCATCCGATCAAAGAGATGCTCCGTTTGTGCGCAGGTGGGACGAAGCGTTAATAACCGTGAGGGAATTCAACGATGCTTACGTCCGTCCGCAGCCTTGTGGCTGCTACTCTTCTTGCCGGCACCGCGCTGGCTTCCGCTCCCGCGTTCGCCGATGAAACGGCGCCGCCCGCTGAAATCACGATCACCGGCAACGTCGCCCTGACGAGCGATTACCGGTTCCGCGGCGTCTCCCTTTCGGGCGGCGATGCGGCTGTCCAGGGCGGCATCACGGCCTCGCATGCCAGCGGGTTCTATGTCGGGACCTGGTCCTCGTCGATTTCGGGCGGCCCGGTCTATGGCAACCAGGAACTCGACGTGTTCGGCGGCTGGACCGGCGAACTCACTTCGGGCCTCTCGCTCGACGCAGGGCTGCTTTATTACGTTTATCCCGGCGGCCACACCGGCAAGGCCAACTATTTCGAGCCTTATGCCTCGCTGATCACCTCGATCGGACCGGCAACCGCGAAGTTCGGCGTTGCCTATGCCTGGGACCAGAAGTCGCTGGGCAGCGAGGACAATCTTTACCTCTTCACAAATGTCGATGTCGGCATCCCCGATACGCCGGTGACCATCAACACCCACATCGGCTATACCGATGGCGTGCTGGCGCCCGATATCCTTGCGGGCGGCGGCGACAAGAACGGTCTCGACTGGCTGATCGGCGCAACGGCCAAGGTCTATGGCCCGCTTTCGCTGAGCGTCTCCTATGTCGGCACCGAAGGCACCAAGGTTGACAGTCTGACTGACGACGCAATCGTTGCCACGCTGACTGCCAGCTTCTGAGTTTCCGGCCAACGGACCGGAGGAACGACGGCCCATCCGCACGCGCGGGTGGGCCGTTTCCGGTTCAGCGCAAATAGAAGTCCACGGTCGTGACCACCCGGACCTTCTTGTAGGGCGTATCGCTCACGCCCCAGCCGCCGCCCGAATCGCCGTCGCGGGCGTTGATCTCGAAATAGCCCTGCGTCGCGCTCTTGATGTTGCCGACCGAGGTGCCGCTGTCCTTGGCGAACTGCTCGGCCGAGGCGCGGGCGTCCCTGGTGGCCGCAGCGACCATCGCCGGCTTCACGTCGTTCAGCTTGGTGAACGTATAGGCGATGCCCGATCCTTCCTCGAGGACGACACCGCCGCGCACCAGTTCGAACTGGCGTCGTACTGCGTCCTGCGCCCGCTTGATGTCGGTGCTGCGCAGACTCATGCGCTGGCGCACGGTGAACTTGGGCTCGCCGTTGTCGGTGAACTGGGCGACGGAAACGGCCGTGGGCTGCAATTCCGAAGCCGGAAAGCCGAGCCTTGCGAAGAAGGCCCGGATTGCCTGACTGTCACGGTCGACGCTGGCCTGCGCCGTGGCAAGGTCCGGTGCTGTCGAGGAATAGCTCAGCGTCCAGATGGCAAGATCGGCCGTGACATTGCGCTCGGCAAGGCCGCGAACGGTGACGGATCGGTCTGCTTCGCGCGCCCGGACCAGCCCGTTGCCGAGAAGGTATCCGCCGATCACGACGCCAACGGCAAGTACGCCCGCGCTGGCCAGCCAGCGCAGCGTGACCGGTTCCCGCAAGAAGGCTGTGGCACCACGCGCCGAAGGTGGGTTAGGTTCTTCCATGACGAGTCTCCCTGTTGCGTGCCCTTCAATGATCCCACCACGCTGTCTGCACGGTGAACCGTGCTACTTTGTCGATGAGCGGAGCGAACGTGATCAAATATTACCATACCATGCTGCGCGTATCCGATCCCGATGCAACTGTCCGGTTCTTCGGCCTGCTGGGTCTGGAGGAAGTCCGCCGATTTGACAGCGAGGCAGGGCGGTTCACGCTGATTTTCCTCGCCGCACCGGGGCAAAAGGACGTCGCCGAAGTGGAACTGACCTACAACTGGCCGCCGGAGGATGGGAGCCCCGCCGAGACTTATGGAGGCGGGCGCAATTTCGGCCATCTCGCATACCGCGTCGACAACATCTACGATGCCTGCCAGCGGCTTGCCGATGCCGGGGTGACGATCAACCGCCCGCCGCGCGACGGCTATATGGCCTTCGTGCGCACACCCGACATGATTTCGGTGGAACTGCTTCAGGATGGCGAGCCGCTTGCGCCGTGCGAGCCATGGGCCTCGTCGCCCAACGTTGGCGAATGGTAGGTTCGCTCAGGCCTTCGGGCGGCTTGTGCGCAGGATGATTGCCCCGATCAGCGTCGAGACAAGCGTTCCAGCCAGCACCCCCAGCTTGGCTTCCTCGTAGAGTTCGGGGTGGCCTGGAAAGGCGAGGGCGCCGATGAACAGGCTCATGGTAAAGCCGATACCGCAGAGCGCCGAAACGCCCCAAACCTGCATCCAGCTTGCGCCCGCTGGCCGTTGAACGAGACCGGTCCGGTCGGCGAGCAGGATCGCCCCGAAAATGCCCACTTGCTTGCCGATGACCAGCCCCGCCGCAATCGCCAGCGGCAACGGATCGGCCAGCGCCGCCACTCCCTTGCCGGCCAGCGCCACTCCGGCATTGGCAAACCCGAACAGCGGCACCACGACATAGGCGTTCCACGGCATCAGCGCGTGTTCGAGCCGCAGGAGCAGGCTGTCATGCGTGTCGCTCGACAGACGCAGCGGAATGGTGAAAGCGGCAAGCACCCCGGCGATGGTCGCGTGAATGCCCGAGTGCAGCACGCAGAACCACAGAGCCAGCGCCAGCGGCAGATAATGGCGCGCGCGACGCGCTCCGCCCTTGTTGAGCGCGATCATGGCCGCAAGCACGGCGGCGGCGGCGGCCAGCCACGCCAGCTTGACGGTGCTGGTATAGAACAGGGCAATGATGATGACCGCGCCCAGATCGTCGACGATGGCAACTGTCAGGAGGAACAGCCGTAGCGAGGGGGGGGCGCCCCGCGCGACGATGGCGAGCACGCCCAGCGCGAAAGCAATGTCGGTCGCCGCGGGGATAGCCCAGCCGCGATAGAGCAGCGGGTCGCCCCCCGCGATTGCCAGATAGACGGCCGCCGGAGCGGCCATGCCGCACAGCGCCGCGAGCACGGGAAGGCGCCGCCGCTGGGGCGTCGAAAGATCGCCATCGAGTATCTCGCGCTTGATCTCGAGCCCCACGACGAAAAAGAACACGGCCATCAAAGCGTCGTTGATCCAGAGGTGGGCACTGGAAAGCTTGGCCACCGGAGACCACGTCAGCGGCGCATGGAACAGGTCGTGGTAGACATGCGCGGCAGGGCTGTTGGCCAGCGCCATGGCCAGAACAGCGGCAATGATGAGCAGGAGCCCTGCGCCACTGTCACCACCGAGCAGCGACGTGAAGGCGCGGGCGATCCGGTTCGAGAGGTTTCGGGGGCGCTGAGCGTTCATCCGCCTGCCATCAACGATTGAGCAAGGCGTTGCAAGCCGTTGACAAACCCAATAGGCTTGCGGCGGGATATAGGGGTTTTGACATTGGGGCAGGGGGCAGTCTGGGGGTCGTGGAAGTAACGGACGTCGTTTCTGGCGCATTGCGCGCGCTGCAGGGGGTGGAGCACGAGCTGCTGTTGTTCGCGGCATTCTGGTTCATCGTGGGCGCTGTTGACGAGCTGGCGATGGATATTGCCTGGCTTTGGTTGCGCCTGACCGGCAAGCTGCGCGAGGTTCGGCTCGATCCGTCGATGCGCGGCGCGCAGCTCTCGGGCAGGATGGCCGTTTTCGTGCCGGCATGGCAGGAAGCGGACGTGATCGGCGCAATGATTGCCCATACGCTCAAGGCCTGGCCACAGGAGGGCCTGCGCCTTTATGTCGGGTGCTACGGCAATGACCGCGATACGCTTGCCGCGGCCGTGACGGCGTCTTCGGCAGATCCGCGCCTGCGGCTTGTCGTCCATGACAGGCACGGCCCGACCACCAAGGCCGACTGCCTCAACCGCATCTATGCCGCACTGTGCGAGGACGAACGCCGACTTGGCCGGCGGTTCGACGCCATCGTGCTGCACGATGCCGAGGACATGGTCCATCCCGCGGCACTCCCGGTAATCGATAGGATGCTGGCACATGTCGAGTTTGTGCAGCTGCCCGTCCGACCCGAACAGCAGGCCTCATCGCGCTGGATCGGCGGCCACTATGCCGACGAGTTCACCGAGGCGCATGCCAAGACCATGATCGTGCGCGACGCCATGGGAGCGGCGATTCCGGCGGCGGGGGTGGGCTGCGGCTTTGCGCGAGAGACAATTGCCCGGCTTGCCGTGCTGCGCAGCGGGCGCGACAGCGAGCCATTCGCCGCCGAATGCCTTACCGAGGATTACGAGCTTGGCCTGCTGGTGGCGCGCAGCGGCGCGCGCAGCCGGTTCGCGCGGCTGCGCGACGCCGATGGCAGCCTTGTCGCGACGCGGGCTTTCTTCCCTTCCGACCTCGACCAGGCAGTGCGGCAGAAGGCGCGCTGGGTCCACGGCATTGCCTTGCAAGGCTGGGAGCGCCTCGGCTGGGATTTGCGCCCGGTCGAAGTGTGGATGGCGCTGCGCGACCGGCGAGGGCCGCTCACGGCGCTGGTCCTTGCCGCAGCGTACGGTTTGCTTGTGATCGAAGGAATCCTGACATCGGCGCGCCTTGCGGGCTGGGGCGAGACGCTGACCCTCTCGCCCGTCCTCGTTTTCATGATGACCGCCTGCTTCGTGAGTTTCCTGTGGCGCGCGGCGTGGCGATTTGCCTTTACCATGCGTGAGTATGGCGGGGTGGAGGGTCTGCGTTCGATCCTGCGCATCCCGCTGGCCAACGTCATTGCGATCATGGCGGGCCGCAGGGCCTTCTTCGCCTATCTCGGCGTGCTGCGCGGTGAGGTCATCTGCTGGGAAAAGACCCGCCACGAAGACCACCCGGCCTCGGTTCCGGTGCGCTCGCGGAGCGCCGCGTGAACCTTGCGCCGGCAACCTATCGCGGCCAGCCGCTGGTGGCGATGCTCATGCTGCTGGGCGGCTGGGTGGCGATGCGCGCGATTGTCTGGGATGCGGCGGCCGAACCGTCGAACGAACCGCCCATCCTGCTGGCCGGCGGAGGAGCGCAAGGCAAACATGCAAAGCGCGGGCCAGCGATGAGCGCAATCTTGCCCAGCGCGCCTTCCGCCATGCTCGATCCCGCGCCGCTCGGCCCACCTTCTGGGGCCGGCCCCGCTGCGCCGCTTTCAAGCGCGATGCCGGCGCCAGCCATGGCAAGGCCGGCCATGCCGCCTTTCGCGCCGCGCACCATCATCATGCCCGGTCCCGCTCCTGTCCAAACACCCCGGCTCGACCGGGTTGCAGTCGCATCGGGCCACAACCTCCTGTGGATGGCGGCGATGTCGCGCATGCCGCTGCTGTTGGGGCCAATGGCAGGCGCGCAGGCTGCCGGGCAGCCAGTCGATCTGCCGCCAGCGGGCGCGACTGTTATCGACCCTGTCCCGCAGAGCCGTCCGATCCGCCTTGCCAGTCGCTGGTCGGCAGATGCGTGGCTCATGCTCCGCGAGGGTGGGAAGTCCGGCTTTACCGGGACCACGGGACGGCCCAGCTATGGCGCCAGCCAGGCCGGCGCGGTGCTGCGCTACCGCCTGGCGCCCGGCAGCCCGATCCGCCCGGTCGGCTATTTGCAGGCCGCGACAGCCCTCAACGGCGTGCGCGACCGCGAACTGGCCGCTGGCCTGTCGGTGCGGCCCATGAGCCGCGTTCCGGTGAGCGTGGCAGCCGAACTACGCGCCCGCGACGAACCCGGCGGGATCCGGACGCGTCCGGCCGTCATCGCGATCACCGAAATTCCCTATGTCACTCTGCCACTGGGTACCCGCCTCGAGACATATGCACAGGCGGGCTACGTGGGCGGAAGGGGTCACACTGCATTCGTCGATGGCCAGATCCGGATTGACCACGCGGTGAAGGCGGTTGGCCGCGCGGAACTGCGTGCGGGAGCAGGACTATGGGGAGGGGCACAGAAAGGCGCTGCCCGGCTTGATATCGGTCCGGCGGCAAGCGTCGGCTTTCCGCTGAACGAGCGGACTTATGCGCGCGTCGCGGTGGACTGGCGGCTGCGCGTTGCCGGCGATGCCGAGCCGGCGTCCGGCCCGGCGCTCACCCTGTCCGCAGGTTTCTGAAACGGCGCCTTCCTTCCGGCGCCCGCCTGCGTTAGGCGGTAACGGCAGATGGACGTCTATCTCCCCATCGCCAACCTTTCGGTCAATGGCCTCGTCATCGTCGCTCTCGGCGCGCTGACAGGGGTACTCTCGGGCATGTTCGGCGTCGGCGGCGGCTTTCTGACGACGCCGCTGCTGATTTTCTACGGCGTTCCCCCCACAGTTGCCGCAGCATCTGCCGCAAGCCAGGTGACAGGCGCCAGCGTTTCTGGCGTGTTCGCCCACGCCCGGCGCGGCGGCGTCGATACGCATCTTGGCGGCGTGCTTGTCGCGGGCGGCGTAATCGGCACGGGTATCGGCGCGGTGCTTTTCAACCTGCTCGCGCAGCTGGGCCAGATCGATACCGTGATCAACATCCTCTATGTTCTGCTGCTGGGTTCGATCGGCGGGATCATGGCGCGCGAGAGCGTGATGACAATCCGGGCAGAACGCACCGGCGTCCCGCTCAAGCCCCGCAAGCGGCGGCATCACCCGCTGGTGTCCAGCCTGCCGGGACGCTGGCGATTCTATCGCTCGGGCATCTACATTTCGCCGCTCGCGCCGCTCCTCCTCGGCATCGTGACCGGCTTGCTGACCATGCTGATGGGCATCGGCGGCGGCTTCGTGCTGGTGCCGGCGATGCTTTACATCCTGGGGATGAGCGCCAGCGTCGTGGTCGGCACCTCGCTGTTCCAGATCCTGTTCGTCACCATGGCGACGACGATGATGCACGCACTGACGACCAAGGCGGTGGATATCGTGCTCGCCATCTTGCTCCTAATCGGCTCGGTCACGGGCGCGCAGCTTGGCGCGACCTTTGCCCAGAAGGCGAGCCCGGTGAAGCTGCGCCTGCTGCTCGCCGTGATTGTGCTGCTGGTGGCGCTGCGCATGGCGCTCGGACTCGGCTATCGGCCGGACGAGATCTACACGGTGGCGCCGCTGTGAGCCACCGCCCCGGCATAAGGGCACTCTTCGCGCTGCTGGCGTTGGTCCTGCTTGGCGGCGCGCGCGATCCCATCCTCGTGCCCGACGTCTCGCAGCACGAGATCCGGCTGCGGCAAGGCTTCACCGGCGCGGATCTGCTGCTGTTCGGTGCGATCCTCGATCCTTCCGGAACGCGCGCAGGCCGCGACTATGACATTGTCGTCGTGCTCAAGGGCCCGACCCGGCCGATCATCGTGCGAGAGAAGCGCAAGATCGCGGGGATCTGGATCAATGCCGACAGCACGGAATTTCGGTCCGCACCATCGTTTTATGCCGTTGCATCATCGCGCCCGATAAAGGACATCGTCGACGACAAGACGGCCGCCATCTACGAACTCGGCCTGCGGTGGCTGCAACTCTCGCCGATCGGCGCCATCGATCCCGAAGAGCAGGCTCGTTTCTCGAATGGACTGGTCCAGCTTAACGCCCAGCAGAACCTCTATCAGCAGGCGCAGGGCGGTGTCGCAGTCAAGGAACAGGTACTCTATCAGGCGCGTATCTCGCTGCCTTCCAATGTCGAGACCGGCACCTATACTGCCGAGACATTCGCCATAACGAGGGGCCGTGTCATCACTTCGGCAACCAGCCGGGTCGAGGTCCGCAAGATCGGTTTCGAAGGCGCGATCGCCGATTTCGCGGAGTACGGATCGTTCTTCTATGGCCTCCTCGCAGTGGGCATCTCGGTGCTGATGGGCTGGATGGCGGGCCGCCTTTTCGCACTGGTTTAGGCCAATCTTAACCGTGCTGGCCTAGGCCCCTTCCTGTACCAGCAGGAGGACGGGCGTTCCGTTATGGCAGATATGAGCAGGTTCGGAACGCAGGACGCGGTGCCCGCCGGCCAAGCAGACCTGGGCGCGGCCCACGACATTGCCACGGTGGACAACGCGCGCGAACCCATCGGGATCGTGCTCGAGATCGCCGGTTCGGGCAGCCAGATCGCGCTCGATCTCCAGCGGCTTACCGAATGTTCCGTCGATTCCGATCCCTCGATCGCGTTGTCCGGACAAGTCGGCAGCCAGGTCAAGGTCCGGGTCGGAAACAATTGGCTGCTCGCCAGCGTGCGCGCGCAAAAGCAGGACAATACCACCCCTGGCGGTATTCTCGCCGCCGTCGATTTCCTCGGCGAGGGCGACGAGGAGCGCCTGACCGGCCGCATCCACAGCTTCCGCCGCGGCGTCACCGGCTATCCGATCCCCGGCGCCCTGGTCTATGCCGCGACGAGCAACGACCTGCGCCAGATCTATGCCAGCGACGGGCGCACCAATGTCTCTATCGGCAAGGTCTATCCCACCAAGGACATCCGGGCCTCGCTCTACATCGACGCCATGCTTGGCAAGCACTTCGCGCTGCTCGGATCGACCGGTACCGGCAAGTCGACCAGTGCTGCGTTGATCCTGCACCGTATCTGCGAACATGCGCCGGAAGGTCATATCGTAATGATCGATCCGCACGGTGAATATGGTGCTGCGTTCCGCAACACAGGTGTCATCCTCGATGTCGGCAACTTGCAGATGCCCTACTGGCTGATGAACTTCGAGGAACATTGCGAGATTTTCCTGACCTCGCGCGGCGATGATCGCCAGGCCGACATGGAGATACTCGCCAAGTGCCTGCTCCAGGCCCGGATGAAGAGCCGGCTGGCCGAACAGCTTGGCAAGATCACGGTCGATGCGCCGATCCCCTATCTGCTGTCCGACCTTACAAACATCATCCAGAACGAGATGGGCAAACTGGAGAAGGCGGGATCGACCGCGCCTTATGTCCGGATCAAGAGCAAGATCGACGAGCTCAAGACCGATCCGCGCTACCAGTTCCTGTTTTCCGGCATGCTGGTCGGCGATACATTGGCGGAATTCATCGGCAAGATCTTCCGTCTTCCGGCCCGCGGCCGCCCGATCACCATCATCGACGTCTCGGGCGTGCCGTCGGAAATCACCTCGACTGTCGTCGCCGTGCTCAGCCGCTTGGTGTTCGATTTCGCGATCTGGGGCCGCGAGGAAAAGACGCGCCCGATCCTCCTGGTCTGTGAGGAAGCCCACCGCTATGTCCCCAACGAGAAGAACGCGGACGGCTCCTCGGTTGGCAAGATCTTGTCGCGCATCGCCAAGGAAGGCCGCAAATACGGTATTTCGCTGGGCCTCATCACGCAGCGCCCATCCGACCTTGCCGAAGGCGTGCTCTCCCAGTGCGGCACGATCATCTCGATGCGCCTAAACAACGAGCGCGACCAGTCCTTCGTCAAGGCCGCCATGCCCGAGGGCGCGCGCGGTTTCCTCGATTCGATCCCTGCCTTGCGCAACCGCGAATGCATCATCTGCGGCGAGGGCGTTTCCATTCCGATCCGCGCCACGTTCGACGAACTCGAAGAGTTCAAACGGCCGGCCTCTGAAGATCCGTCTTTCGCGCAGCTCTGGCAGAACGTCGGCGGTGAGGAAGAAATGATCGCCCGCACTATCCAGCGCTGGCGCGCCCAGGGGCGTTAGGTTCACGTCCCGCGCGTATCGCCGTAAAGGTGGATGTGCAGCCGGTCGGTCAGCCTCACGCTGTGCTGTGCGCAGAGCGGTGCCAGCCAGACTAGCCGCGCGCGGATCGCCGCGCTGCTCCGGCCCTCCGGCATGGCGAATAGCCGATCGGCTGGAATCCCGTGAACCCGCTGGAGCGCTAGAATTTCGGTAAAGTCCGAAGGCTCGGCCACCACGAACTTGAAGAACGCGCGGCTGTCGGTCGCGAAGGCGCTGAGGCGCTCGGGCAGCAGCGCCAGTTCGCCTGCGTTGCCACTGTGCGCGAGCTTCGGGCTGACGTTGTACTGATGGACGAGGGGATCGAGCGCGGGGTGCGGTTCGACCGTGCCGTTGGTCTCGATCTCGACATGGATGCCGGGCAGCATCGCCAGCATCCGGGCGAGGGCGGGGCCTTGAAGCAAGGGTTCGCCGCCGGTGATGACAAGTCGGTCACCGCCCAGCGCGGTAATCCTCGCGGCGGCCTCTTCTTCGGCCAGCACGATCTGGTTGGCGCTGCGCTCGAAGGCGATATCATCGCGGTGCGGCCGGTTGTCGCCGGTAAAGCGCCAGGTATAGGCCGTGTCGCACCACGCGCAGGCCAGGTTGCAGCGCGACAGGCGGATGAAGGTGCTCGGCCGGCCGATGGACGGACCTTCGCCTTGCAGCGAGGCGAAAATCTCCGGCTCGCCCGGAGCGGTGCAGGCGAGCGTTAGCGGCACGCGGCCGGCTTCCGCGAGAGTGACACAAGTGACAGGGGACCGGCTCCCGTGTCACTCGCACAAATTATTGAAACTCCAGACGAATGAACGCCAAAGTGACAACTGGGGGGCCGGAGAGAAAACATTTTGGCCGCTTGCTTGGTCATCGCACGACCTTGCCAGATGGCGCAGGCGTAGGAAAGCAGCCCGAATTCGTCACCCGAGCCGGGCCAGCGCCGCCGCCAGCCGTTCCGCCTCGGCGGCGTGATGGGCATGATCGGCGCGCGCCTTTTCCACGGCCTCGGGCTTGGCCTTTTCGGCAAAGGCCGGGTTGGACAGGCGGCCTTCGAGCGACTTTGCCTCCTTGCGCGAGGCTTCGAGCGACTTTTCGAGGCGGGCCTTTTCGGCAGCGATATCTAAGACGCCTTCGAGGGGGATTATGATGTTGGCGTCGCCCGCACCGATTTGCATCGCCGCGCCCGAAGGAGCCGGTTCGAAACGGACGCCGCTCAGACGGGCCAATCGATCGATCGCTGCCCCGTTGCGCTCGATGATGGCGCGTGTCGTATCCGTAGGATCGGGCAGGAAAGCGTCGAGCCGGGCGCCCGGTGAAATGCCGAGTTCGTTCTTCGCGGTGCGCAAGTTACCGATCAGGGCGATCAGCCACTCGACCTCCCGCTTGGCATCGGTGTCGACTGCCGCCTTTGGCTCAGGCCACTTCGCCGTGATCAGCGGATAACCCTCCCGGTCCCCCAGCTTGCTCCACAACTCTTCGGTCACGAACGGCATGAACGGGTGGAGCATGACGAGGATCTGGTCGAGCACCCAGCCGGCGACGGCCCGTGTCTCGTCGTCGAAGCTGCCCTTGATCAGCTCGATGTACCAGTCGCAGAACGTGTCCCACACGAAGTGGTAGATCGCATTGGCCGCCGCGTCGAAGCGCAGGTCGGCCATCGCCTTGTCGAGGGTGGCCAGCGTTTCGACGACCTCGCCAATAATCCATTTGTTGACGGCCGATTTCGCGGCGGGAGCGGCAAGCGACGTGCTCGCTCCGATGCCATTGCTCTGGCAGAAGCGCGCCGCGTTCCACAGCTTGGTGGCGAAGTTGCG
>JBEIPK010000042.1:0-21457 GCA_040377095.1 Novosphingobium sp. | reverse complement strand
TGCCGGTCGCCGATGCCGATGCGAAGACCTTCGCGCAGACGATCAGCACCAACGTACTTGCCACGCAGGCCCTGATCGCTGCGTTCGACCGGCTGCTGCGCGCCAGCGAGAACGGCCGCCTGATCGGCCTGACCAGCACCGTAGGCGAGGCGCCGCGCGCGTTCTGGGGCGCCTATGCGGCCAGCAAGGCCGCATTCGATACTCTGCTCGATTGCTACGCGCAGGAAACGCGGGCGATCTCGAAGCTCCGGGTCGCCATCGTCAATCCCCGCGCCACGCGCACCGCAATGCGGGCCAAGGCCTATCCGGGCGAGGACCCCACCACGGTCAAGCCGCCCGAAGTCGTTGCCGGGCGGCTCGTCGCCCTGCTTGGTGAACAGTTTGCCAGCGGGCACAGGGAAACCATTAACCAGCCCTGACAACACGCTGGTAACCGGTGTTACACATAATTAGCAAAGTTTCCTGATGGACCGGCGTGCGAGCGCCGGGAGGCAATGATGCAGTCACAGCTTTATTCGTCCGATCCCTATTCACGCGCGGCGCAGGAAGATCGCTGCGCCCCGCGAACGCGCATCTCGATCCCGGCGTCGCTGCGGCCTTCGGGCTCCAAGGGTTTCCAGACGGTCGTCCACGATCTTTCGATCTCCGGCTTTTCGGCGATGGCGATCAACCAGATCCACGTCGGCACGGTGTGCTGGCTGACCATGCCCGGCCTCGAATCGCTTCAGTCGAAAGTGATCTGGTGGAACAACGGGCTGGTCGGCTGCGCCTTCGAGAACCTGCTCAGCCCGATCATCCACGACAACCTGACCGCGCGCTGGCAGGGCACGGGCGTTTACCGCCCCACTGCGTGAGCACCTTCACGCCCGCCTGACCAGCGTCACTTGCGAGACCGTGATGCCTCGGCCGCGAAAGCCGCCTTCGCAGTACATCAGGTAGAAGCGCCAGAGATCGACGAAGCGCCGGTCGAAGCCGGCGGGCAGCGTATCGTTTGCTGCGGCCGCGTCGAAGCGTTCGCGCCACGCCTTCAGGGTGTCGGCATAGTCCTCGCCGAACTCGCACTGGTCGGTCCAGGCCAGCCCGCGTTCTTCGGCGAGCGCGCGGAACTCGGCCTCGCGAATGAGGATGCCGCCGGGGAAGACATAGGTCTGGATGAAGTCGGCACTGCGGGCATAGTCCTTAAACAGTTCCTCGCGCATGGCGATGTACTGGATCGCTGCGCGCCCGCCGGGAACGAGGCAGCGGGCGATGCAATCGAGAAACGAGGGCCAGTATTCGCGCCCCACGGCCTCGACCATCTCGACGCTGGCGATGCCGTCGAACTGGCCCCGGGCGTCGCGGTAGTCCTGCTTGACGAAGTCCAGTCCCGGCCCGCCGTGATGGGCGCGGGCCCAGTCAAGCTGTTCGTCCGACAGGCTTATCGCCGTAACCTCTTTGCCGCGCGCCGCAAGCGCCGCAGCCAGCGAACCCCAGCCGCAGCCGATCTCCAGCACGCGGCCCGCATCGCCCAGACGCCGGGCAATCGCGTCCTGCTTGGCTCGCTGCGCCTGCTCCAGCGTGATCGCCCCGCCCGCATAGAGCGCGCTGGAATAGGACATCGTCGGATCGAGCCAGGCGGCGTAGAAATCGTTCCCGAGATCGTAGTGGGCGTGAATGTTGCGGAGCGAACCCGGCTTCGTATTTTGGCGAAGCGAGTGCATCCGCCGCATCAACCAGCGCCACGGACCATGCGCGCGGCCGGTGCTGCCAAGCGCGTCGGCATTGTCCATGAACAGTGCGAACAGCGGCACCGGATCGGGGCTGCTCCATTCGCCAGCCTCCCACGCCTGATACCAGCCGACCGAGCCGCCCGTCGCAAGCCGCAGAAGGGCGCGGGCGCTGCGCAAGTGAACCTCGCAATCGAAGCCGGGCGCGCGGCCGCCCAAGACGCGGCGCGAACCGTCGGGCAGCAAGGCGCTGATGCTACCGCGCTCCAGCCCCTTGTCGAGCCGGTCAAGCACCCGCGCGACCCCGCCCGACCATAGCCGCGCCAAGAGGACCGGGCCAAGGCCCGGCGCTTCGCCCGACGCAGTCAGGTCTGCACCTCTACTGGCTAATTCACCGGACATGCCGCGAATTATGGCTTGGCCATGACGGCAAGGAAAGCCCTCCGCTTAGCGGACTTATCGGAACCGGACGATCAGATTGGATCGGCTGCGGTGCCGCTAACCGTCCAGGTCTGCCCCTTGGCGAGCAACCGGGCGAGATCGGGCTCCTTGCCGGCGCGGGCCTGGCTGTCCTGTTCGAGCAGCATGTCCTCGAACGACGGGCGCGGGTCGTCATAAAGGACGCCAAGCGCCATCGGGAACGGCCCGAAGACCATCTCGATCAGCATGTGGGCGATGGCCCGGTTGGTGACGTCGTGAACGATGACACCGGCCGACTGCCAATCCGGCGTGCCGTCGGCAGCCGTAAGCACATCGACGACCTTGAGGTGCAGTGCATCGACATCGAGCGCGATGCCCTTGATCCCGCCGGACTTTTCTGAACCGAAGAGCATCGGCTCGCCGTTGCGGAGCCAGAGCTGGTTCGCGTCTGCTCCCTTGGGCGCGGCGAAATCGTTGAACACGTCCTTGTTGTAGACAATGCAATTCTGGAAAATTTCGACAAAGGCCGCGCCTTTGTGGGCATGGGCGGCCTTGAGTACACTAGGCAGTTCCTTCGAAACATCGAAGCCGCGCGCCACGAAGCGTGCACCCGAACCCAGCGCGAATGCCGCTGGCCGCGCCGGACGATCGACCGAACCGAGCGGTGTCGACGGGCTGGACGTGCCGACCCGGCTGGTGGGCGAATACTGGCCCTTGGTGAGGCCGTAAATCTCGTTGTTGAACAGCAGGATCTGGCAGTTCAGGTTGCGGCGCAGCAGGTGCATCGTGTGGTTGCCGCCGATCGACATGCCGTCGCCGTCGCCCGTCACCAGCCAGATGTCGAGCTCAGGATTGGCAAGCTTGATGCCGGTTGCAAAAGCCGGTGCGCGGCCGTGGATGGTGTGGAAGCCATAGCTTTCGACGTAGTAGGGGAAACGGCTTGAGCAGCCGATGCCGCTGACGAACACGGTCTTGGCCGGATCGGCGCCGATCTCGGGCAGCGTGCGCTGCACTGCTTTCAGGATCGCATAGTCGCCGCAGCCGGGGCACCAGCGCACTTCCTGATCGGATTCCCAGTCCTTGAGCGTGGTCTGGATCGGGGTCATGTCGTTCATGTCTGTCTGCCCTTACGCGAGCTGTGCTTCGATCGCCGCTTCGATTTCGGCGATGGTGAACGGCTGGCCGCTGGTCTTGTTGAGCGGCCGCGCATCGACCAGATACTGGTCGCGCAGCACCGTCTTGAACTGGCCGGTGTTCATTTCGGGCACGAGAACCTTCTCGTAACCCTTGAGAAGATCGCCCAGATTTTCCGGGAGTGGCCAGACGTGGCGCACATGGACATGACTGACGTCGAGCCCCCGCGCGCGTGCGCGCTTCACGGCCTGGTGGATCGGCCCGAAGGTCGAGCCCCAGCCCACCACGGCAAGCTTGCCGGATGCGGCGCCCATGCTGACGTCCTGCGGCGGCACGGCGCGGGCGATGCCATCGACCTTGGCCTTACGGGCGTCGGTCTGGATCTGGTGGGTCGTCGGCGAATAATCGAGATCGCCCGTGTCTATTGCCTTCTCGATGCCGCCGATGCGGTGCATCAGGCCCGGCGTGCCCGGCTTGATCCACGGCCTCACGCCGCGCGCATCGCGTTTGTAGGGCAGCACCTTGCCGCCCTCGGCATTGTTGTTCTCGGCAAGGAAGCTGACCGGGAACGGCGCGAACGAGGCGGGGTCCGGTACTTTCCACGGCTCTGCCGCATTGGCGATGTAGCCGTCGGTCAGCAGGATCACCGGAGTCATGAATTGCACCGCGATGCGGCACGCCTCGATCGCGCACTCGAAGCAGTCAGCAGCCGAGCGTGCGGCGATCACCGGAAGCGAGGCATCGCCGTTGCGGCCATAGATCGCCTGATACAGGTCGGACTGCTCGGTCTTGGTTGGGAGGCCCGTTGAAGGCCCGCCGCGCTGCGAATTGACAATGATCAGCGGCAGTTCGGTCATGATGGCAAGGCCCATCGCCTCGCCCTTGAGCGCAATGCCCGGACCGGACGAGGAGGTGACGCCCAGCTGTCCGGCATAGGAGGCACCAATAGCGGCGCAGATTGCGGCGATCTCGTCCTCTGCCTGGAATGTGGTGACGCCGAACTCCTTCATCCGCACCAGATTGTGCAGGATCGCAGAGGCCGGCGTGATCGGATAGCCGCCGAAGAACATCGGCAAGCCGGCAAGCTGCGCGCCTGCGATAAGGCCGAGGCTGATGGCTTCAGCGCCCGTCACCGTGCGGTAGAGGCCGGGCTGCGAAGGCACCGGATCAATGTGCTGCTTGCGCAGCGGGCCAGAAATCTCCGCTGTCTCGCCATAGGCGTGACCCGCATTGAGCGCGGCAATGTTGGCCTCGGCAAGAACCGGGTTCTTTTTGAACTTGTCGTTGAGCCACTGGACGATCGGGCCGCGATCGCGGTCGAACATCCACAGCGCCAGACCCAGCGTCCACATATTCTTGCAGCGCAGCGCTTCCTTGTTGCCAAGGCCGAAGGGCTTGACCGATTCGAGCGTAAGCGCGCTGATGTCGAAAGCGAGCAGGTCCCACTTCGCGAGGCTGCCGTCGTCAAGCGGGCTGACGTCGTACTTGGCCTTCTCGAGGTTGCGTTTCGAAAATTCGCCGGTGTCGACAATGATCAACCCGCCCGGCTTGAGCGCCTGCACGTTGGTCTTGAGCGCAGCCGGATTCATCGCCACCAGCACGTCGGGTGCATCGCCAGCCGTGGTGATGTCGGTCGATCCGAAGTTGATCTGGAAGGCAGACACGCCGAACAGCGTGCCCTGCGGCGCGCGGATTTCCGCCGGAAAATCAGGGAAGGTTGCAAGGTCGTTGCCCGCCAGCGCCGTCGACAACGTGAACTGACCGCCGGTCAGCTGCATGCCATCGCCGGAATCGCCGGCAAAGCGGACCACAACCGCCTCGGGCGCGTGACTTGAAGGAGCGACGGCTCCCGAATCGTTCTCTACCAAAACTGTCGCCATGTCGGTCCTCTGCGCGGAATCCTTTATGTCCGCCATGAAAACCCCTTATGCTTTTCGCCGCGGATCGCAACTAAGCAAATCTGTAAACGGCAAAACCTGAACAACGGGCCAACGCCTCAGCTTTGCCTAGTCAAGCGGCAGCGAACGCCATAGAGGCTTGGACGAGCATCGTCCCCTGCGCCGAGTCCTGCCGGGCGCCGGGCAACTCAAAACAGCGGAGATTTATCAAAGATGTCTGGTCCGTCCAGCCTGCCCTATCGTCCCTGCGTCGGTGTCATGCTCGTCAATGCTGAGGGCCTCGCCTTTGTCGGCAAACGGATCGACAATCGCGAAGGGGATTGGTGGCAGATGCCTCAGGGCGGCATCGACGAAGGCGAGGACCTGCGCGAGGCGGCGTTTCGGGAGCTGATGGAGGAAACCGGCATCGCCTCCGATCTCGTCTCGCTGATCGCCCAGACCCGCGAGGAACTGCTCTACGATCTGCCCGACGCGCTGATGGGCAAGCTCTGGGGTGGCCAGTATCGCGGCCAGCGTCAGCACTGGTTTCTGGGGCGCTTTGCAGGCGCGGACAGCGACATCCGGCTCGATGCCCACGATCCGGCGGAGTTCTGCGAATGGCGCTGGGTGGAGCCGGCGCTACTCCCCGACCTGATCGTGCCGTTCAAGAAGCGCGTCTACCGCGCGGTCCTCGATGAATTCCGCGACCTGATCTGACGGTTAGTTCTGCGTAACCACCGGCGCGGGCGTGATCTGTTCGGCGCTGACCATGCGCGGCGCGGGTCCCTTGGCAATGGCGGCGGCAAGCTCCTGCGTCGCAACGCAATTCTGGCCGCAAAGGCTCTCAAGCCGGGTCAGGTTGCGCCGCGCCTTTTCGAGGGCGCCCTTCTCGACCAGCGCTGCCCCCTCGCCCGCGATTGCGGCAAGGTTGCGCGGCTCGCTGACCAGCGCCTGCCGGTAATAGTGCAGCGCCTTGCCCTGCATGCCCTGCCGCCGGGCGGCTTCACCCAGTTGCAGCAGGATCGGCACGCTCGACGGGGCGACGGTGAGCGCGGCCTCGAAAGCATCGACCGCTTCATTGACGTTGCCTGCGGCCAGCTCGGCCCGGCCCTGCGCAACCAGACCCGCCGCGCGCGGATCCAGCGTGCTCGGCGCGGCGGACATTCCGGCGCTGGCGGCAAGCGCGAACGCGGCGGAAAGTGCAAGTGCAGCAGGCGTGAAACGCATGACAAAATCCTTGGCCGAGGGAGGCCTTACGTGTTCCGGGGTGCCGGGCTTCTCCATGCGCGCTATCATAGCCGAGATAAACGCGCGATGAAAAACCCGTCCGTCGCATCGCTGTGGGGAGAGAGCCGAAGGCCCTTGCCGCGCGGCGTTCCCGCCGGAAAGCTGGGTGCCTCGGCGCGCCAGCCGGGATGCCGCACGAGGAACGCCTCCACCTGGTCGGCGCCCTCCTCGTCGAGCAGCGAACAGGTGACATAGACCAGCCGGCCGGAGGGCGAAACCAATCCTGCGGCCAGATCGAGCAGCCGGGCCTGAAGCGCGGTGAGCCGCGCCAACTGCTCCGCCGTCAGCCGCCAGCGCGCCTCGGGATTGCGCCGCCAAGTGCCGGTTCCGGAACACGGCGCGTCGACCAGCACGGCATCGGCCCCACCCTGCCATTCGGCCAGTCCCTCAAGCTCCCGGCCCGGGTCGAGCAGAACTGTGCGGATTCCCGCCGCGCCCGCACGCTCGGCGCGCGGTGCCAACCGCGACAGGCGCGCGCGGTCGACATCGGCGGCGATCAACTCACCGCGCCCGTCCATCGCAGCGGCGAGCGCGAGTGTCTTGCCCCCTGCCCCGGCGCAAAGGTCGATCACGGTCTCGCCGGGGCGGGCGCCGACCGCAAGACAGGCAAGCTGCGAGCCCGTGTCCTGCACTTCGATCGCGCCGGCCAGAAAGGCCTCGCTGCGTTCGAGCGCGGTGCCGGAGGGATAGCGCAGGCCATTCGGCGCATTTGTGGGCACGCCGCCCTCAGGAAGGTCGGCAGTGCCAGCGCGAAGCGTGTTGATGCGCACGTCAAGCGGTGCGCGGTCCACCAGCGCCAACGCCGACTCCCCGTCGATGCCGCTCCTGGCCAGTTTCTCGCAGACCCACGCGGGCGCGAGGCCTGGTACGGCTGCGGTTTCGCCTTCGAGGATCGGCGAAGGCGCATGGCGCGCACCATCGAACAATGCGGCCAGCGCCGGGTCCCTGCCGGCGAGCAACAGCATCGCCGCGCGGCCCGAGGCAGGAACTTCGCCGCAGGCCCGGATCGCGGCATAAACCAGATCACGCACCGCCCGCCGGTCCCCGCTTCCCGCAAAGCGCCGCGTCCGGAACCAGTCCGAGATGATGCGATCGGCGGGGGCTCCGTTGCCGGTGGCGCCGGTAATGACCAGATCGAGAACCTCGATCGCTGCCTGGACGCGCGCGGCGGGAGTCATCGCGCGGTCTTAACGCGAGGGATAGTTCGGCGCCTCGCGCGTGATGGTAACGTCGTGGACATGGCTCTCGCGCAGGCCGGCGCCGGTGATACGCACGAACTGCGCCTTGGTCCTGAGGTCCTCGATCGTGGACGAGCCGGTATAGCCCATGGCCGCCCTGATCCCGCCGACAAGCTGGTGGATCACGTCCTTGGCCGGCCCCTTGTAGGGCACCTGCCCCTCGATCCCTTCGGGTACCAGCTTCATCTGGTCCTTAATCTCGCCTTGGAAATAGCGGTCGGCCGATCCGCGCCCCATCGCGCCGACCGAACCCATGCCCCGGTAGCTCTTGTAGGCGCGCCCCTGATACAGGAAGGTCTCGCCGGGAGCTTCTTCTGTCCCGGCCAGCATCGATCCGACCATGATCGTCGACGCACCAGCGGCAAGCGCCTTGGCCGCATCGCCCGACGTGCGCAGCCCTCCATCGGCGATGAGCGGCACGCCAGCCTTGTTGGCGACTTCTGCGGCGTCCATGATCGCGGTGAGCTGAGGCACGCCGACCCCGGCGACGATGCGCGTGGTACAGATCGAGCCTGGCCCGATGCCGATCTTGATCGCGTCTGCCCCGGCATCGATCAGTGCTCGCGCGGCCTCGGCGGTCGCGATGTTGCCGGCAATCACTTGTGCCGAGTTGGACAGCTTCTTGACCCGCTCCACCGCGCGCGACACCTCGCGGTTGTGACCGTGGGCCGTGTCGATCACGATGACGTCGCATTCGGCGGCGAGCAGCGCCTCGGTGCGTTCAAAGCCCTTGTCGCCGACTGTGGTCGCCGCCGCAACGCGGAGGCGGCCGGCGGAGTCCTTGGTGGCGGAGGGATAGTTCACCGCCTTCTCGATGTCCTTGACGGTGATCAGGCCAATGCAGCGGAACGCATCGTCCACCACCAGCAGCTTCTCGATCCGCCGTTGGTGCAGCAGGCGGCGCGCCTCTTCCTGCCCGACGCCAAGCCCGACCGTGGCGAGATTGTCCTTCGTCATCAGCTCGCGCACCGGCTGGCCCGGATTGTCGGCAAAACGGACGTCGCGGTTCGTGAGGATGCCGACCAGCCGCCCGCCCGCCTCCACCACGGGAATGCCGCTAATCTTGTTGGCGCCCATGATCGCCTGTGCCTCGCCAAGCGTGGCATCGGGAGCAATCGTGATCGGGTTGACCACCATGCCGCTCTCGAACCGCTTGACCTGCCGCACGGCAAGGCACTGTTCCTCAAGCGAAAGGTTGCGGTGAAGTACGCCGATACCGCCCATCTGCGCCATGACGATGGCCATGTCCGCTTCGGTGACGGTGTCCATCGCCGAGCTGATGACCGGGATGGTCAGCCCGATGGTCCGCGTCAGCTGGGTACGCGTATCGGCTTCGGTGGGGAGGATATCGGACTCGGCAGGACGGAGCAGGACATCGTCGAAGGTCAGGCCGAGTGCAATTTCCATGAGTGCCAGTGTTCCGCAGCAGGAGGGAGGATTCGTGGCGGCCCATGTAAACAAGCCCGGACCAAAGCGCCAGACCTGCCGCGCGCCCTCATTTCGCCCCCTTATTTCGTATGGAGCGGAACCTTGCGCGGATCGGCAAACCAGCGGCCCAACGCGATCATGAACTGCACATCCTGCACAGCCCCGCCCAGTTCGATACCATGCGCCATATTATCGACCGGACGGTGGTATTCCGTGTCGAAGAAGCGCTCCATCCGGGCGATGTCCGAATAGGCCGTCGTCACCATCACCGAAGGAATGTCGTGCTGCAGCAGCGCCCAGCCATCCTGCCGTTTAACATAGGCATTGGCGGCATCGCCTGGCACAATCCGCACCTTGCTGCGCCGGGCTGCCGCCTCGATTTGGGAATCGAGCCGGGTCAGCCCGCGCCCGACGATCACCGACGGCGATCCGGCGGGTGCAATGGCAATGCTGTCGATGTTGAACGCCGCGACGATCTGCGAGATCGGCAACGGCGGGTTTTCGGCAAAAGCATGCGCGCCCAGCAGGCCCAGCTCCTCGGCCGTGGTCGCGAGGAAATAGATGTCGCGCTCCATCTGCGGTCCGCGGATCAGACGCCGCGCGACCTCGGTGAGCGCGGCGACGCCGCTGGCATTGTCGATCGCGCCATTGCAGATGAGGTCCTCTGCGGGGGGCTCGGCGCAAATGCCGAAATGATCCCAGTGGGCCACGAACAGCACCGCGCCGCTTTCCGGCCGGCGACCGGGGATCTTGCCGATCAGGTTATGCGTCTGAATCGCGGTTTCGCTGGTCGTCGCTTCGAGAGTCGCGGTCAGTTCGTGCAGCCGGGGCGTGAAATCGGGTCGGGCGGCGTCCCGTTCGAGCGTCGCCATGTCGGTCACCCCGCCCCGCAGCAGGCGGGCCATGCTTTCGCGCGTGATGAAGCCCTCAAGGTCGCCACCGATTGCATCGTCCGCCAGCGCATAGCCCGACCGCTTGCGCCGCGCTGCGACGCTCTGCAGCGATCTGTTTCCATCGAGCACGGTCAGCACGGCGGAGGCGCCTGCCGCCAGCAGGGCGTCCTGTCTTTCGCCATTGTCGACATCGCCATCGAGCATCAGCGCCACGCGCCCGGCGAGTTCGCTGCGCGGGGGCACGGGACCACGGGCATAGCCAACGAAAAGGAGCGGCGCCGATTTGACCAGGCTGCGCTTGCCCGATGTCAGCATCAGGATCGACTTCGGATCCACGAAGACGCGGCGGCCCCGGCGAAAGAACTGCGCATCAGACCCGGCCGGCTCGCGCGCGACCAACGTGATCGGGGCGAACCACGCACTGCCGGGATCATTTGTGCCCGAGACCAGCCCCATCTCGAACCATTGCCGCGCCAGATAGCGAAGCGTCTTTGCCTCGCCCTCGCTGCCCGGCTCCCGGCCCTCGAACTCGTCGCTGGCGAGGATGCGGATGTGGCTGCGCAGCTGCTCCTCTATCACGCGGTCGACCCGCGGCGCGGCGAATGCCTGAGGCGAGAACAGAAGGATCAGCGCGCCAAACAGCAGGGCCCATGCGGCCATGCACCGATCCGTCGCTCTGCTTGACCGCTTCATCCGCCATGAATGACACCGACCCGCGCGCGCTACAAGCCACCGTGCAAGGCAATTTGCATGAAAACGACGGGACCTGAGAATCCTGTGATTATTGCGCGGTCCAACCTCCGTCGATGCTCATGTTGGCGCCGGTCACGTTGGCCGCCTCATCGCGGCACAGGAAAACTGCCATCGCCGCAACGTCGCCGGGCTGCACGAAGGACTTGCTCGGCTGGCGTTCGAGCAGGACATCCTGGATCACCTGATCGCGAGTCATTTCGCGCGCCTTCATGGTATCCGGGATCTGGTTCTCGACCAACGGGGTCCAGACGTAGCCCGGGCTGATGCAGTTCGCGGTCACGCCGCTAGTCGCCAGTTCGAGCGCGAGCGTTTTTGTCAGGCCGGTAAGGCCGTGTTTGGCGGCGACATAGGCCGACTTGTAGGGCGAGGCCGTGAGCGAATGCGCGCTCGCCACATTGATGATGCGGCCCCATCCCTTCCGCTTCATGTGCGGCACGGCAAGGCGCGCGGTATCGAACGCGGCCGTCAGGTTGAGCGCGATGATCTGGTCCCACTTTTCGACCGGAAAATCCTCGACCGGGGCGACGTGCTGCATGCCGGCATTGTTGACGAGCACATCGACCGGACTCGCCCCGGCCATCACCGCTTCCACGCCGTCACGACGGGAAAGGTCTCCCGCCATGTGGACGGCGGAGAGTTCCTTGCACAGGGCAGCGATCACGTCTGCCGTCCCCAGCCCGGACAGCACAACCTCCGCCCCTTCGGCGTAAAGCGCACGGGCGACTGCCAGCCCGATGCCCGAGGTCGATCCGGTAATCAGCGCACGCTTGCCGTTGAGGAACATTATCGACTCGCCCTGCTTGTTGGCTAAGGTGCCGGGGATTCGCTTGTTGCAGTGCGGAAGTCCAGCATCATGGCGGCGAAAAGGGAGAATACCGGCCATGCGTCTCGACGATTTCGATCCCAATTCGGTCAACATCGAGGATCAGCGCGGCGGCCGGATGCCCATAGGCATGAGCGGCGGCAAGATCGGCTGCGGCACGCTGGTCATTGCCCTGATCGGTGCGCTGGTCTTCGGCATCGATCCGGGCCAGATGATCGGCGGGCTTGAACAGGCGCAGCAGCAGGTCCCCACTCAGACCCAGCAAGGCGGTGCCTCCGCAAGTGAAAGCTGCTCGATCGATGCCGCCAGCCGGGAGAGCTGCAACGCGCTGTCATCGCTCAACAAGACATGGCAGCCACTGTTCCAGAAGGCGAACATCCCGTTCTCCCCGCCAAAGCTGGTGTTCTATTCTCAGGCAGGCCAGTCGGGCTGCGGATCGGCACAGAGCGCGATGGGGCCGTTCTATTGCCCGAGCGACAAGGGCATCTACCTCGATACCGATTTCTTCCGGCAAATGGATCAGGAACTGGGCGCCAGCGGCCAGTTCGCGCGGCTCTATGTGATCGCGCACGAATACGGCCACCATGTCCAGAACATTGTCGGCATGTCCGATCAGGTGCGCAGCCTGCAGGCACAGAATCCGAGGCAGGCGAACGCGCTATCGGTGCGGCTTGAGCTTCAGGCCGATTGCTATGCAGGGGTCTGGGCCGGCCGCAACCGGGACCTGCTCGATGCCGGGGACATGGAAAGCGGGCTCAACGCCGCGCACCAGATTGGCGATGATGCACTGATGCGCAATTCGGGGCGCAATCCGCACGAAGACGCCTTCACCCACGGCAGCTCGGAACAGCGCAAGGAATGGCTGCGGCGCGGCATCGAAACCGGAAACGAGGACGCCTGCGACACTTTTGCCGATCTCCAGCGTTAATTGCCCCTGGAGGCGGGGCTGGCCCGCGGGCAGGAAGGGCAAATGACCATGCGGGGCAGGACTGGGACAATCGTGGCGGTTCTCGCCGGGGCAGCGTTGCTCGTCGCAGCGCCTGCCCATTCGCGCGAACCGGACAAGCCAATCACGGACCGGGATCCGGATGCCGTTGACGTGGCAACCACGCCCGTCGGTGACCTCAACTTGCGCAAGGACGAAATTCCGCCGGTTCTTATCGCGGCCCGGCAAGACCCCTACGCGCTGAGCGGGCTTGGCCGATGTCGGCAGATCGCCTCGGCCGTGGAGGAGCTTGACGCGATCCTGGGCGACGATGTCGATATTCCCCAGGTCGGCGGAAAGTCGATCCGTCCGGGCAAGCTGGCGCAGTGGGTCGTCGGGTCATTCATACCCTTTCGGGGCCTCATCCGGGAAATTTCCGGCGCTAACGAGCAGGAGCGGCGATTGCAGCTGGCGATACAGGCGGGCTTTGCGCGGCGTGCATTCCTGAAAGGCTGGGGGCAGGCAAAGGCTTGCAAGTATCCGGCGCGCGCCGCGACGGCGCAGGTTCTGGTCGACCGCCAGGCGGAGGCGGAACGGGCGGCCAGTGAAAACGGGGCGACGAAGAAGAGCGGCGAGGACCAGCCGCGCGGCAGCAGTCAGTAGCGACCCCAGACGAAGCGCGAGCTCAAGGCGAAGTTCCAGACCGAGCCGATCACGATGCCCGTGATTGCGGCGGGGTATTCGTGGAATCCGAAACGCACCAGGATCGCGGCCACGCCCACGTTGGCGAGAAGGCCGATCGAGCAGGTCAGCGCGAACCGCGCCCAGCCGCGCAGCAGCGGTGCGAAGCCGGACAGCCGCTTGTCGGCATAGGTCAGCGTGTTGTTGAGGAAGAAGTTGAACGTCATGGCAACGAGCGCCGCCGTGGTCTGCCCCACTTCGAAGGCCGAAACGAGGTGGCCCTTGAACGACCCACCAAAGATCGAAAGGAACACCGCGAGCACCGCCATGTGAACCAGTACGCCGACCGCCCCGATCGTCCCGAACAGGGCAAAGCGGGTCGGGATGATGCGGCCCAGCCATTTATCGTAGAGCCCGACGAGGAATTCGAACACGACCGTGCGATCAAGCTTGCTTTCGCCCTCCGCACGAGCCGCGAAGGCGAGCGGGAATTCTTTCACGCGCAAGGGCGTCTCCACCGTAGCAAGAATGTCGAGCAGGATCTTGAAGCCCACGCCGGAAAGCCTGTGTGCATCCGCGCGCAGTGTCTCGGCGCGCAGCATGAAATAGCCGCTCATCGGATCAGTGAGTTCAACGCCGGTGACCTTGCGGGCAATCGCATTCGCAAGTCCCGAAGCCTTGACCCGGTCGGGCCGGTTCCAAGCCTCGGTGCTTGCCCCTTCGCAAAAGCGCGATGCATAGGCGAGATCGTATTCGCCGGACTGGATCGCGGCGAGCATGCCGGGGAGAAGCTTGGGATCGTGCTGATGATCCGCGTCCATCACGGCGACGACGGGCGCGGCGGTAGCAAGCATCCCTTCGATCGCGGCAGAGGCGAGCCCTCGCCGCCCAATGCGCTGAATGACGCGGATGCGGGGGTTTCGTAGCGAAATGGCCCGTGCCTCGTCCGAGGTGCCGTCGGGGCTGTTGTCGTCAACGAAGATCGCTTCCCAGCTCAGACCCTCAAGCGCCGCGTTCAGCCTTTCGACCAGCGCGTGCAGGTTGCCCCGTTCGTTGAGCGTGGGCAGCACGACGGCGAGCTCAAGCGGGCGGGCCGCTGCCGCCACTGACTTTGCTTCCGGGATTCCGCTGAGCGTCATGTCCATGCCCCGCCGACTATATGGTAAACGTCAAAAAAGGATTTACCCGGACGGCTGTCACGGCGTCGAAGCGGCGCGAGCACTACCCCGGCCGTCACAGCCGGGCCAGGACTGCATCACCGATCTCGCGCGTGCCGGCGCTGCCGCCAAGATCGCCGCCCAGCACGCCGTCCGAGAGAGCGGCGGCCACTGCCGCCTCGATCCGCGCCGCCTCTGCCTCAAGACCAAAGCTGTGGCGCAGCATCATCGCGGCCGACAGGATCATGGCCATTGGATTGGCAATTCCCCGCCCGGCAATATCCGGCGCGCTGCCGTGGATCGGCTCGTAGAACCCGAAGCTGGTATCCGAAAGCGAGGCCGAGGCGAGGAGCCCGATGGAGCCCACGCACATGCTCGCCTGGTCCGACAGGATATCGCCGAACAGATTGCCCGTGACGATGACGTCGAACTGTCCGGGATCGCGCACCATCTGCATGACGGCGTTGTCCACGTACATGTGCGAAAGCGAGACGTCGGGATACTCGCGCGCCGTCTCGATCATCACGTCGCGCCACAGCTGCGAGGTTTCAAGCACGTTGGCCTTGTCGACCGAGCAGACCTTGCGGCTGCGGCCCATCGCGGCTCGAAAGGCGACATGCGCGATGCGGCGAACCTCGTCCTCGTTATAGGACATGATGTCGTAGCCTTCGCGCCGGCCGGTTGCCGTCTGGCGCATGCCCTTCTCGCCGAAATAGACGTCGCCATTGAGTTCGCGCACGATCAGCACGTCGATCGCGCGCGCCACTTCGGGCTTGAGGCTGCTGAGGCTTTCAAGCCCCTCGAAAGCCTTGGCCGGGCGCAGGTTGGCGAAGAGATTGAACCGCTTGCGAAGACCGAGCAGCGCCTGTTCGGGGCGCAAGTGGCGTTCAAGGTTGTCGCACGAAGGATCGCCGACCGAGCCGAACAGGATCGCTTCGGCGTTGCTCGCCGCGTCGATCGTTGCCTGCGGCAGGGGATGGCCATGCTTGTGATAGGCCGCGCCGCCGACATCGGCCGCAAGATATTCAAGCCCGGAAAGCGGCATGGCATCGAGCACCCGGATCGCCTGCTCCATGATTTCAGGGCCGATCCCGTCACCCGCCATCACTGCAATCTTCATCACGATTCCCCGCTTGGTTCCTGCCCGCCGATCCTGCCCAGACGCTGGCGCAGCACTTCGCGCGCCCCCATAACATCGGCGAGCCGATCGGCAAGCAGATAGCGGCCAATGAGGACGCCCGCCCTGTCGAAGGCGCCCAGCAGGCCCGGCCAGTCCGAAGCCTCGGGACGCGCCGCCATCCCGCCATAGCCAAGCTCGCGCAGGACCAGCAGTTCATAGCCGACCATCGGCCCCACCCAGTCACGTGCCGAGGGCGCAACGCACACCGCGTCGAGCAGAGCAGCGGCCCCATCGTGCAGCGCGGGGTAGGCGTGATGTTCAGGCAGGACAGCTGCCGTCAGACCCGTGATCCAGGCAATCGCGGCAGCGGGAAGCGGCTCGCCCAGCCATGGCCCGCGGCTCTGCACCAGTTCGACGCGGCCCCACGGCAGGTGCCCGGCCGCGCGGGCGTTGATTTCTGCATCGACGATGTTGCCGGGGATCAGGACGGGCCGCGCATGTCGTCCCCGCCCGCCCGCGACATAGGCCGCGATCATGCCCTGCTCGCGGATCAGCAGCCGGGCGATGACCGCCGTTTCGCCATGCGGGCGGACTGCGCAGACGATGGCCGGGGCGCGGAAGTGCATCAAGCCGTGTTGGCGCGCCCCGGGCTGTCAGGCAAGCGCGCCGCGCGGGGATCAGCCCTTGGCGTTGATTTTCGCCTCAAGCACGGCAACGCGGGCGGCAAGCGCCTCCGCATCCTCGCGCGCCTTGGCGGCCATGGCCTTCACCGCGTCGAATTCCTCGCGGCTGACGAAGTCGAGCCCGCCGATGGTTTCCTTCATCCGCTCACGCGCGGCGTCGCGCGCCTCGCGGCCCATGCCGGCAAAAGTGCCGGCGGCGCTGTTCATCAGCTTGACGAAGTCGGCGATCAGGGGGTTTTCGCTTTGCATGGCCGCTAGATGGCTTCACCTGCGGCCCCGCGCAAGGCCTAGATCGCGATCCGCGTGACCGCGCCGGAAACCTCGCGCCCGTCGGCATCGGGGTTGGCCTTGAGGAACTGCCAGTTGAGGGCGGTCGCGAACAGGATCCATGCAAGGTAAGGCAGCAGGAGCATCGCGGCGACCGGCCTCACCCGCCAGAACAACGCGATCGTCACCACCACCGCGACATCGATCGCGATCAGCAGCCACAGCGCGGCGGTGATCTGGTGCGCGGCAAAGAACAGAGGCGACCACGCAAGGTTCAGCGCGAGCTGTACCGCGAACGCCGCGATCGCCGCGCCCCTGCCAAGCGCACCGCGCGCCGATGCCACGATGGCCAGCGCAATGCCCATCAGGACATAGAGTATTGTCCATACGATCCCGAACGCGGCCGGCGGCGGATAGAGCGAGGGCTTGGTCAGGCTGTCGAACCAGGGATTGCCCGGACCGCTCTGCGCGACCTGGCCCGAAAGAAAGCCCAGCAACACGATGCCCGGCACAAGGAACAGCGCCCAGCGGAGCACGCCGGCCCGCAACTGGCCGGTGGAAGCAAGCTCACTCATCGGCCCATCAGACTCCCGAATCGAGGTTCACCCTGCGATGTGTGGCGGTTGAACACGCCCGTTGCAATGGCGCGCCCCTTGCCATCATCCGCGGCGCGCCGCGATAAGGAATTCCACGTTGCCTTCGGGGCCGGTGATGGGGCTTTCCACAATTCCCTGCACGCACCAGGGAATTGGCCACTCCTCGCCCTCCAGCCAGTCGCGCACCTCGGCGCAGACGCGCTCGTGCAGGGCGGGATCGCGAACCACGCCGCCCTTGCCCACTTCGCCCCGGCCGACCTCGAACTGCGGCTTGATCAGCGCGACCAGCTGGCAGCCGGGCGCCGCGAGGCGAAGCGGCACTTCGAGCACCTTGCCCAGCGATATGAAGCTTGCATCGCAGACCACCCAGTCGCAGGCCGCGTCGATCTGCGCCTGCGTCAGCACGCGCGCGCTGGTCTGTTCCAGCACAGTGACTCGTGGATCTTGCCGGAGCTTCCATGCAAGCTGGTTGGTGCCCGAATCGACCGCGAAGACGCGCGTTGCACCCTTTTGCAGCAGCACATCGGTGAACCCGCCGGTTGAGCTGCCGATGTCCATCGCCGTGGCGCCCTCGGGATCGAGGCCGAAGTGCTCCAGCGCGTGGGCAAGCTTGATGCCGCCGCGCGAAACCCACGGGTGATCGCGGCCGCGCACGTTGAGCACTGCGTCATTGGCCAGGGTCTGGCCGGGCTTTGCCACCTTGATGTCGCCGGCAAAGACCAGCCCCGCCATGATCGGCGCCTGCGCACGGCTGCGGCTCTCCACAAGGCCGCGATCGACCAGCAACTGATCGGCGCGGACCTTTCCTGCCTTTGCGAGGCCCGACTTGCCGGGGCGCGAGGACGACAGATCGTTCATGCGATCAGCGGGCCGGTCGGCGAACGGGGTTGTGCGGGCATGGCCGGGACTTCATAGCAGGGCCATGACCGTAATTCACCGGAATCGCAATTCAGGCCGCACCGCCCGCCTTGCCGCTCTGGGCATGCTGGTGTTCGTCGCCGGCTGTTCGGAGCAAAGGATCGTGCCGCCGCCCCGCCCCGCGCCCAGCCCGGTGGCGACGCCGGTGCCTGTCCCGCCGCCGCCGCTGACCGACTGGCGGCGTGCGCCCTTGACGCCGGGGAACTGGGTTTGGTCAAGCGAAGCCGGACAGTCCACGGCGCGTTTCGCGGGCGGGCTTGTTGTCCTGCGCTGCGACCGCGCTTCGTCCAGCGTGATCCTCAGCCGCAGCACGCGCTCCTCCGCGCCCGATCCTGCCGCGATCACCATCCGCACTTCGGCCCTGACGAAAAGCCTTGCCGCCGCCGCGGACCGCGGGCCACCGGCGTCGCTGTCCGTGCGCATTCCGGCAAGCGACCCGCTGCTCGATGCGATGGCGCTGAGCCGCGGCCGCTTCGCACTCGAAGCGACGGGAGAGCCCGCACTTTACGTGCCGAGCTGGACCGAAGTGAGCCGCGTTGTCGAGGATTGCCGCTGATCCAGCCAAGACTGTGGATTACCGGCCCGAAAGACCGATACTGACTGGAAATTAATTCTTTGCAAGTCTTGTCGTTTGGCACCGAATCATCCAGATTTATCAGCAAGGTGGAGCGGCCCAAATCGCTTGCCCCAGCCGTCCCGGCGGCGTCTTGGCTCAACAGCGCGAAAGGAGGTGACCGATGTCTCATGGTTCAGCAGGGAGGTCGGCAATTTCCGTCACGGAGCATTATCGCTGAATTCAACCAGAAAGTAAGCGATAGAGGCTTCGTAGGCGGCACTTCCGGCCGCTGACCATGCGAAGGGCCGTTCCCGTCAGCGGGGGCGGCCCTTCTCATATCTCGGCCGCACGCGCTTTCGATGGTCGCCCCTCCAACGCCTGATTTGCCCTGCGCGCGCCGCGTGCTAAAGAAGAGGCTTGAAAACAATTGTTGCGAAACTTTCTATCTTTGTGTAATATTGTTGCTTGCATTCGCGTTTCTTGAAGGACCTCCCGCATGGCGTCGGTTGCCGAAAGCTCTCTTCAGTTCATCACGATACCTGTCGCTTCGCCCGTCCCGGCACCGCAGCGCGGCGAGATCCTGGCCAATCCCGGTTTCGGCACGACCTTCTCGGATCACATGATCACGATCGACTGGGACGAGGGCCGCGGCTGGCACGATGCGGTGGTCGGCCCGCGCGGCCCCATCCCTCTCGATCCTGCCGCGGCGGTCCTCCACTATGCACAGGAGATCTTCGAAGGCCTCAAGGCCTATCGCCAGCCTGATGGCGGCATCGCGCTGTTCCGCCCGGACGCCAACGCCCGCCGGTTCAACGAATCGGCTGCGCGGCTCGCCATGCCGGCACTGCGAGAGGCGGTGTTCATCGAATCGATCCGCCAGATCGTGCTTGCCGACCGCGAGTGGCTGCCCCGGATCGAGGGCGGCTCGCTCTATCTGCGGCCGTTCATGATCGCGACTGAGGCATTCCTGGGCGTGCGCCCGGCAAAGCAATACAAGTACGTCGTCATCGCCAGCCCCAGCGGCAACTATTTCAAGTCCGGCGCGCCGGCTGTCTCCATCTGGGTCAGCGAGTTTTCGCGCGCGGCGCCGGGCGGCACCGGGGCGGCGAAGTGCGGCGGCAACTATGCGGCAAGCCTCGTACCGCAGGGCGAGGCGCTTGCGCGCGGGCATGACCAGGTCGTGTTCCTTGATGCGGTCGAACGCAAGTGGATCGAGGAACTGGGCGGCATGAACCTGTTCTTCGTGTTCGAGGACGGCTCGATGCTGACCCCGGCGCTCACCGGAACGATTCTGCCGGGCATCACGCGCGACAGCATCATTGCGCTGGCTGCCGACGAGGGCATCAAAGTGCGCGAGGGACGCTACAGCCTTGAGGAATGGCGCGCCGACGCGGCATCGGGCCGCCTGATCGAAACCTTCGCCTGCGGAACGGCGGCCGTGGTTACCGCGGTCGGCAAAGTCGCCGGGCAGGACGGCGAGTTCACCATCGGAAGCGGCGGCCCTGGACAGTTGACGCAGCGCATCAAGAACCGCCTCGTCGCGATCCAGCGCGGCGAGCAGGCCGATCCGCACGGCTGGGTGATGAAGCTCGACTGATCGGCGCCTATCGGCTCTTTCCAAGCGCGGGATGTGCCGCTAAGCGCCGCGCACGCGTTGGGGCGTCGCCAAGTGGTAAGGCACCGGTTTTTGGTACCGGCATTCGCAGGTTCGAATCCTGCCGCCCCAGCCAACCCGCCACTGCCGGCGAACCTGCGATAAGGCAAATGGACTCAGGTTCGAGCCGGAGCGCCAGCAGAGGCGACCGAGCGGAGCGAGGTCAATCCTGCCGCCCCCAGCCAGGTTCGGTGCGGTCGTTGGTGCGGCGCCGTCGTTCTCGATCCTGTCAAAGGACGGTCCATGCCCATGAGTGAACGCATTACCTGCACAGCCACATTGTGGCGCTGGGCGGGGACGAGTGGCAGTGGTTCGTGGCACTTCATCACGATTACGGGGGAGGCTGGGGAACAGCTTTCCGCCACTGCGCTGATGCGGCGGCTGGAGGGCATGGCGCGTGGCTTCGGCTCGTTGAAAGTGGCGGCCCGGATCGGGGACAGTGCGTGGCAAACTTCGGTCTTTCCTTCGCGCGAGCTTGGCTGGCTGCTGCCAGTCAAAGCCGCGATCCGCCGCGCTGAAGGCTTGGCCGAAGGTGACGAAATGGAAGTGTCTCTGGAGTTGTGAGGTCTGCCCGGCTTTCCTACCCGCCATCGCGGCGGTAGATTGCCCGCCTGCTCTTTCTTGCGTCAATCTTCTCTGCCAGTCTGCACGACGACAAGGCGTCTGGGCCCTTGCCTTCTGCTCAACCTGTCACTTTGGTATTGCAACTTATTGATTTCAGAACGCTAAGTTCACCGGACATGGATTTTGCCGCGTGTCACTTGTGTCACTCTCGTCACGCCCGCAAGACCTTCACGAAAATCACGCCTTATCGCGGCCATGGCTTCCATCACGGTGGCAGGGCGTGACGCTTGCAGGCCCGGCGGCCGCCTTGTAGAGGGCGCCCCGACCTCCAATTTTCAAATTTCCGATCTCCGCCATTTTTCCGAAGGATGCCCGATGGCCGCGCAATACGCCTATGTCATGAAAGGCATGACCAAGACTTTCCCCGGTGCACAGAAGCCGGTGCTGAGCGATATCAGCCTGCAGTTCTATCGCGGCGCCAAGATCGGCATCGTCGGTCCGAACGGCGTCGGCAAGTCGACTCTCATGAAGATCATGGGCGGGATCGACACGGATTTCACCGGCGAGGCCTGGCCGGGCGAGAACATCACTGTCGGTTACCTGCCGCAGGAACCCCAGCTCGACGCCACAAAGACCGTACTGGAAAACGTGCGCGAAGGAGCGCGGGCGACGGCCGACATGGTCGACCGGTTCAACCAGATCGGCGCGGAGATGGGTGAGGACGGCGCTGACTTCGACGCGCTGGGCGCGGAGATGAGCGAGCTTCAGGACAAGATC
>JBEIPK010000012.1:0-58477 GCA_040377095.1 Novosphingobium sp. | reverse complement strand
GGTCATGTTGGGGAACAGCGTGTTGCTTACCACGTCGTAGACATGTGTTGTCCATTCGTCAGCCGCTTCCACAGTACATTCAATGCGTTCGATGCGGTTTTCAGTGATGTGCCGGAACAGCTCCGTCACCCATTCCACTTGCGCTTCGGAGCAGCGCGGGATGTTGCAGAACGTCGCCCCGTTATGTGCTGCCACCAGCGTGAACAGATTGGGGAAGTCGGGAACCTGTAGGCCAAGATAGGTGTACGGCCCGTCACCCCAGGCTTCCTTGAGCGTTTGCCCGCTGGCGCCATGGAAGTCGATCGCCTTGAGTCCGCCGATGATGGCATCGAAGCCGAGAGCGTAGATGATGATGTCGAGCTCGATATGCTGGCCGCTTTCCAGCTTGATCCCTGTCGGCGTGATCTCGGCGACCGGATCTTCCTTGATGTCGACAAGGTGGACATTGTCGCGGTTGAAAGTCTCGTAATAGCCCGATTCCATCGGCACGCGCTTCAGGCCGAAGCCGTGATCCTTGGGGATGAGCTTTTCCGCAGTCGCGGGGTCCTTGACGCGAGAGCGGATCTTGTTCGCGAAAAACTCCGAGATCCGCCGGTTCGATTCGGCGTTGGTCAGCATGTCGGCATAATGGCCGACCCAGATGGCATAGCCCGCCTGGTTGTAGAGTTCCTCGAGAATCGCATTGCGTTCTTCGTCGCTGTGGTCGAGCGCGGAATCGTACATGAAGTCGTGCATGAAGCCAGAGCGGGTGCTCTCGCACGTGGCGAAGATCTCTTCGTAGCGGTCCTTGATCGCTGCCATCTCCTCGGGCGCAATCGGGCCATTAACCAGCGGAGCACACCAGTTCGGGTGCCGCTGAAGCGCGTAGAGCTCGCCCGCCGTCTTGCCGACTTCGGTGATGATCTGCACGCCCGTCGCACCCGTGCCGATCACCGCGACGCGCTTGCCGCTGAAATCGACGTCCCGGCCGCCCCAGCCATTGGGATCGTGTGGCCAGTAGAAGCTGTGAAAGCTTTCACCGCGGAAAAGGTCTGTTCCCTTGAATTTCGGCATGTTGGGCACGGAAAGCGCGCCGACTGCGGTGAGCAGGAACCTTGCGGTCAGCGCCTTCGCGCTGTCCAGCTCGACAGTCCAGATGTTGGCGGCGTCATCGAACCGCGCTGCATTCACGCGAGCGTTGAACTGGATGTCTTTGCGAATATCCATCCTGTCCGCCGCCAGGCTGAAGAACTGGTTGAGATCGGGCTGGCTGGCGAACGTTTCCTTCCACTCCCATTCCTGGAGCAGGTCCTTGAGGAACGAGTAGGCGTAAGAGAAGCTTTCCGAATCGAGCTTGCACCCGGGATAACGGTTCATCGTCCACGTCCCGCCCACGTCGGCATTCCGGTCTATGATGCGAACGGTGAGGCCCAGCTTTCGCAGCATGTAGGCCTGATACATTCCGGTAAGGCCCGCTCCGATGATGATGACATCGAAATCGGGCTTGATTGAATTGTCCATGTCGTAAAATCCTCTAGCCTTCCCGGGCCGCTGGGCGATCCGGATGCGCGCATCTTGAAGCGGGCCTTTGAAGCGCGGTGTATGCGGACAGTGCGGCCCTGCGCAATATCGTTAAGTGACAGTGGCGATAACGAAGGCTGATAAAGCCGCACTTCCTGTGCCGCTGCTCGTAGCTACCCGCTTGGCCTCGCCGGCCCGCGGCTGCCACCGGCCGGGCCGAACAGCGATCCGGGGAGAACCTGCCGCGAGTAGAAGGGCTCGCCTGCCTCGGACCCGGCTTCGAAGTCACGGGCGATCTTCACGATGAGCTTTTTGACCTCGCGGTGTGCCAATGTCAGGTCGGCTGATTCGACATTCGCGATCGACAGTAGTCCCCGAATGGGTGGGTCGACGATCCTGCGGCCGTGAATCTTTCCCTCCCGCATGTCGGCCGCGATGCACGACCGCGGCAGGATCGAGTACGACTGCCCGGTCACGGCGAGTGCTTTCATGGCCGACGTCGACTCGGTCTCGAAATGGCAGCTGAAAGATTTTCCGATGTCCTTGGCGGCCTGATCGAGCACGCGGCGCCATGATGAAGTTTGCTTGGCCAAGACAAGTGGGTAGTCAAAAATGTCCGAGAAACTGATGTCGACCGGCGTTTCCGGGTTCTCCTGCGGCGGACCGATCAGATAGAAATCTTCCATGTAGAGCGGGGTCACGTCCAGCCCGACATGCTCAGGCAAGCTGAACAGGACCGCAAAATCGATCTTGCCCTTCTGCAGCCACTCGTAATGCGCTGCGGCGCTCGCTTCGAGCAGGTACAGGTTAACCTCGGGCAGCTCTGATTTCAGCGCAGCGAACAGCGGTGGGGCAATCTGCGCCGAAAGACTCGATGGAATGCCTACTGAAACCGATCCGATCGGCTTGACTGTCCGGGTTCGCAGCGCCTCGATTGTCTCGGCATGATGCCTCAGGATCACGAGGGCGCGTTCGTATAGTTCGCGCCCTTCATCGGTGAGGACAATGCCCCGGTTGCTGCGCGCGACCAGCTTCACGCCAAGTTCGGCTTCGAGGTTAGCCAGATGGACGCTCAGGGCGGGCTGGGCGACATGCAGCCTCTCGCTCGCCTGCATCAGGCTGCCCGCTTCGGCCATCGCCACGAAGTAGCGAAGATGCCTGATTTCCATGTCGAGCGAGACCTCCGGTTTTGCATTCTGCCGGCGAAAATGCCCGCAATAATCGTGGTCTCGCCTTATCCGAGGATCACGGCTTCGGCAAACGGCGACAGCCCATCGGCAGACCGGAGCAGTGCCCCGGCATAGAGGCGCGTTATTCCCGGCAGACCGATTCCTTATTGCGCTGCGCACGATAGAGACGCCATGAGGGGCCCAACGCTCGCAGCGGGCATTTTCGAGAGGACAGACATGGCGACCACTTCGGCTTCGCGCTCCCATGCGCACCCATACCTCGATGGCAAACTCAAGAAACTTTTCATCGGAGGGGAGTGGGTAGACTCCGCATCCGGCGAAACGTTCGATTGCTACAATCCCGCAACGGGGCAGGTGATTGCCGAAGTGTCTCGCGGCAATGCCGAGGACATCAACCGGGCGGTCCGGGCCGCGCGCACGGCGTTCGAGGGGCCGTGGAGCCAGCTCAAGCCCTATGATCGACAAGTTCTCATGCTTCGCATCGCGGACCTTGTGGAGGAGCGGTTCGACGAGCTGGGCCTGCTCGAAACGCTCGACATGGGCGCGCCCATTGCACGCACTTCGCTGTTCAAGCGCTGGATCGTCCAGGCGTTTCGCTATTACGCGGCACAGGCGGTTTCGGTGCGCAGCGACATCCTCGAGAACTCGGTCGCCGGGAACTTCATGAGCTATACGCTCAAGGCGCCGATTGGCGTCGTGGGCGGGATCATTCCCTGGAACGGGCCGCTCATCACCCAGTTGTGGAGCATCTGCCCGACACTGGCGACGGGCTGCACGCTGGTGCTCAAGCCTGCCGAGGAAGCGCCACTCTCCGCGCTGTACCTCGCCGGGATCATGGCCGAGGCCGGCGTGCCCGACGGTGTGATCAACGTCGTCCCCGGACCGGGGCACACGGCCGGCGAGGCGCTTGCCCGCCACATGGATGTCGACAAGATCGCCTTTACCGGATTGACCGCGACGGGCCGCAAGATCATCGAGGCGTCAGCCGGAAACATGAAGCGGCTGGCGGTGGAATTGGGCGGCAAGTCGCCCGACATCGTTTTCGAGGATGCGGATCTCGACAAGGCCGTGGCCGGCGCGGCGATGGGCTGCTTCAACAACACCGGCCAGGTCTGCTATGCCGGCACGCGCCTTCTGGTCCAGCGCTCGATCTACAACGAGTTCGTCGAGCGTGTCGGCGAATTCAGCAAGACCTTGCGTGTCGGAGACAGCATGGACCCCGCCACCCAGCTCGGCCCCCTTGTCTCCCGCCAGCAGCTTGAGCGGGTGACGGGCTATCTGGACGTCGCCCGCAGCGAAGGCGCGCGGGTTGTCGCGGGCGGAGAAAAGCTGGGGGGCGAGCTCGCGGGTGGCTATTTCGTCGCGCCAACCGTGCTTGCCGACGTCAACAATGACATGCGCATCGCGCGTGAGGAAATCTTCGGCCCGGTCGTTTCGGCCATTCCGTTCGAAACCGAGGAGGAAGCGGTGCGGATCGCCAACGATACCGAATACGGCCTCGGCGGTGCAGTCTGGACCCGTGACGTGGGCCGGGCACACCGGATCTCGCGCGCGCTCAAGTGCGGGATCGCCTGGGTCAACTGCTACGGCGTCACGGAGCCGTCGGAGAGCTATGGCGGCACCAAGATGAGCGGCTACGGCATCAAGGGCGGCCCGCACCATATCGAGAACTACCTCTCCATCAAATCAGTGTGGCTCAACCTTGACTGACACCGCCTCATCCTCCGACCCGCGTGACCGCTTCCCGCTTGAGGGACTGGTCATCCTCGATCTTAGCCAGATCTACAACGGCCCCTACGCGACCTACCTGCTCGCACTGGGCGGGGCGACGGTCATCAAGATCGAGCCTCCTGGCGGCGAATCGCTGCGCCGGCGCGGCGCGGTGGGCGGTGCCGCGCTTCCCTTTGCCATGCTCAACGGCTGCAAGCAGTCCGTCGTGCTCGACCTCAAGACCGAGGACGGCAAGGCGGCGCTCCGCAAGCTCGCCGCAAGCGCGGACGTGCTTGTCGAGAATTTCGCCCCGGGCGTCATGGAGCGACTGGGACTTGGCGCGGAAATGCTGATGGCCGCCAATCCGCGCCTGATCTATGCATCAAGCTCGGGCTTCGGGCGCGACGGGCCGTACCGCTCCTATCCCGCCATGGACCTCACCGTTCAGGCCATGGGCGGCGTCATGCACATCACCGGGTTCCCTGACCGTCCGCCCGTCAAGGCCGGGCCGGCGATGGCCGACTTCTTTGCCGGCATCCATCTCTACGGCGCAATCACCACTGCGCTTTACGAGCGGGAGCGAACAGGCGTCGCGCGGCGGCTGGAAGTGGCGATGCAGGACGCGATCTATGCATCGCTCAGCTCCAACCTGGGTTTGCACTGGGCGATGAGCGGCCAGGACGACGTGCCGTCCCGCACCGGCAACCGGCATGGCGGCATGGCCGAGGCGCCCTATAACGTCTACCCGACGGCTGACGGTTACATCGCGATCATCTGCGTGGGCGATGCCCACTGGCGCTCACTGGTTACCGAGATGGAGCGGCCCGAGTTCCTTGAGGACGAACGCTTCATGACCCTGAAGGCCCGCGTCGCGAACATGGATTTCATCGACGAGAACGTCTCGGCGTGGACCTCGCAATACCCGACCGAGGCCCTGTTCCAGAGGCTCATGGCGGTCCACGTGCCTTGCGCGCCAGTGCGCGATCTCGACGCAGTCATCAACGACGAGAACATGCACGCGCGCGGATCATTGCAGCACATCGATCACCCGGAATACGGCCGGATCGTGGTACAGCAGAATCCCTTCCGGTTCGACGGTTCCCCCCGCCGCAAGCTTGAGCCGAGCCGGACGCTTGGCGTCGATACCGAAAGCATCCTTGCGACCGAAGCTGAGGATCTGGCGCTCCGCGATGAGGCCATGCGGGAGGGGCAGTAGGATTCAGCGAATGTCCGCGGTGCAGCGGTCGAGCACCACGGCACCATCGCGGTTCACCGCAAGCGCGCGGAAGCGTATTTCACCCGAACCTTGGCCCCAGAACTCGAAGCGAAGCAGGTCACCCGGCAAGACCGGCTTGGTAAAGCGGATCGCCATCGACCCGAGCCGGGCAGGATCGAAGCCGCAGAATTCGCGCAGGATCGCATAGCCGGCCATCCCTTTGGTGGACAGTCCGTGCAGGATGGGGCGGGGAAAGCCTGCCGCTTTCGCGATCTCGGGATCGATGTGCAGCGGATTGTAGTCGCCCGACAGGCGGTAGATCAGCGGCTGCATCTCGCTCACGGCCACGTCGAGCGTGGCGTCCGGCACCGTGTCGGGCAGCCTGTCCAGACCGGCGGGCGCATCGCCCCAGTCGCCGCAGCCGCCGTCACCGCGCAGCATGTAGGTGCTGGTGACAGCAGCGATCAGCGCGCCGCTTTGCGCGTCGATGACGTCCTTGACCTGATGCAGCATCGCGCCGCGCTCGCCCTGGTCGCGAACGCCCATGATCCGGGTGCGGGCGAGGATGCGGCCCTCGGGCGGCAGGCTCGCGAACATCTCCATCCGCTGCTCGGCATGAAGCAGCTTTTTCCAGTCGATGCCGAGTGCGGGCTCCTTTACCCACATGCCGGGATGGCCCAGCACATTGACGAATGTGGGTGAAGCTTTCAGCCTTTCCTCGAACAGGAAACCGAGATGGTCCGGGTCGAGGGGATCCGTGCCGAAGCCGACGCCCAGCGCATAGAGGATCGTGTCGCGCGCGGTGTAGGCCTGCTCGACCTCGGGAAATTTGCGGCTGATGACGGCTTGTAGATCCATGGGCGTGCAGTCCGGTTGAGTGGGGCGGGCGCTTTGGCGCAGCCGATAACCGCTCGCGCCCCGTCCTGCCAGCCCTTGGGAAACCTTATTGATCGCGCAGGACAGGCTCGCGGTGTTCGAGGAAGGCCTTGACGCCCTCGCCGCTGTCCGCACCGGCGACAAGGCTGGCAGAGCGCTCCTGCGCGTCGAGATAGGCTTCCATCCAGGTGCGGCCCTCAAGCTCGCTGAAGGCGGCCTTGCGCGCGCGTATCGAGGGCAGGCTCTTGGCGGCTATGGAAGCGGCCAGATCGAGCGCGCGCGGCAGCACGTCCTCGCGCGGGACGACATAGTTGAAGAAACCGTAAGGCTCCAGCTCGCGCGCGGTATACTTGCGCCCGGTGTAAAGAATCTCGCGCATCTTCGCGTCAGGGAAGTTGAGCATCGCGAACAGGCCCGCGCCGCCGCAGACGAGGCCGTAATCGATCTCCGGACAGGCGAACCTTGCGTCTTCGGCCGCGATGCGCATGTCGCACAGGCCGGACAGGATCATGCCGATGCCGATAGCCGCACCATTGACAGCCGCGATGACCGGGCGGTCGAGTGCGTGGAAGCGGGGAAGCTGGGCGTTGATGAAGGCATAACGCTCCTTGCGGCGCTGCGTATCCATGCCGACGAAATCGTTGAGGTCCGCGCCGCCGCACCACGCCCGGGCGCTGTCGGGGGCGGCCAGCACCAGCACGCGGACGTCCGGACTGCCAGCGACAAAATCGGACAGTGCACCGAGCTGTTCGTAGACTGAAATGGATACCGCATTGACCGGCGGGCGATCAAACAGGACCAGACCGACGCGGTCGTCCCGGATTTCCAGCGTGAAGGCTCCGAAATCGTGCAGGCGCCCTTGCGCACCGCCAGTTGGGGGATCGACCACGGCGTTACCTCCAAACCCGACAAAACATCGAATATCGTTGACAGCACTATCGGCGAACCATAGCATCGTCAATGATGTAGAGCCGCTTTGCTGGCGAGACGATCGGCCCGTAAATCGCCGAATATGCCGATAAAATTGGCTTTTAAAGCGGCAAATGATAGGCCGCTTCCGATCAAGGGAGGTCCGACCTGTGACCGCGAGGAACTGCTCATGACTGGCGAGGACAAAGCCGACCAATTATCGATACCTGCTTGGGCGCATTCGGCCGGTCTGCTTGATCTCGGTCCCCCGGTGCCGCCGCGGGGAGACGGCGATGCGTCGGACCGCGCTCTCGTTGCCGAGACGATTGCCCGCTATTGCTGGTCCTACGACGAACGCCGGATCGACCGGCTTGGAGACTGTTTCACGGCCGACGCCGTCTGGGAAGGCAGCGTCGTCGGCCGGATACCCATCGGGCCGATCGAGGGGCGCGAGGCGATCCTTGACTGGCTCAGCAAGTTCTGGCCGCACCAGAAGGACCAGCGCCGCCACATGCTGCTCAATACGATCGTCGAGGAGCTGGGGGCGGACACGGCCACGACCCTGAGTTACCTCCTCCTCATGTCGTCCACCGGAGATGCGATGTCGATGGAATCGATGGGCTTCTACCGTGTCGGCTATCGGCGCGAAGGGAAGCAATGGCGCATCGCGCGGCTGACGGCCGGGTTCGACAAGCCGTTCTGGCCGGGCAAGCTCGAAACGATGAGCACAAGCGGGCGCCATCGCCACGGGGTGTTTTCGTGATCCGGCTGGTCCACCTGCTGCGCCGCGCGCCGGGGCTTTCTCAGGCGGAATTTTCGGCAGCGCTGCGCGACCGGCACGGGCCCGTGGTTGCGTCGGTGCAGACCGATCTCGACATCGTGCGCTATGTGCAGACCCATGCCGATCCGGCCCGACAGGGGCTCGACCGTGCGGCGGCAGAGGCGCGCGGCGGCATGCAGCCCTCGTTCGACGCGGTTGCCGAGTACTGGTGGCAGTCCGAGGCATCGCTTGAACAGGCGCTGGACTCTCCGGCCGGCAAGGCTGCGGCGGAGCGGCTGGTCGTAGCCGAGCGCGGCCTTCTCGACCTTGCCGCCTCTCCGATGTGGTTCGCGATCGAGTATCCTCAAGTGTCGAGCGGGCTTGTCCGCACAGTCGCAAAATTGCGCAGCGGCATGATGCGCATCCATTTCGCGTTGCAGCCGCTTTCGTCGCTGACGGAGGATGAAGCGCGGCTCTACTGGCTCGGCACGCACGGGCCGCTGGTCCGCTCGCACGCGGCCGCGCGCGGGACGACAGCATACAATCAGGTGCACCGCCGCGAATGCGCACTGCTTTCCGCTTTCACCGGACCGCGCGGGACCGATGCGGAACCTTACCTGGGTCACGCCGAAGCCTGGTTCGAGCGGCCGTCCGGCCTCGAACCGCCCGCCGAGATGCGCGCCGCGATGACCGCGGCTATCGAGGACGAGGCCAAATTCATCGACTGGGACCGGTCGACCATCCTGGTCGGCAAGGAACTGGTCTTCATCGACCGCGAATGGGCACTTTAGGATAGCGACATGAGCAAACTGGAAGGCATGGTCGCACTCGTTACGGGTGCTGCAAGGAAGCGCGGCATCGGCCGCGCCGTTGCGCTGCGGCTGGCCGAGGACGGCGCCGATGTGGCCGTCACGGCGATTGCGCGCGATCCCTCGCAGTTTCCCGAGCATGAGCGCGCCGAGGGCTGGCAGGGCGCGGAGTCGGTTGCCGAGGAAATCCGCGCCATGGGCCGCCGCGCCATCGCCATCGACCTCGACGTGACCAGCGACCAGCAGGTCGCCGAAGCGATGCGCCGCACCGAAGCGGAGCTGGGGCCGCTGACCGGTCTCGTCAACAATGCGGGCATCGCCAGCGAGGCGGCGGCCGCCTCGATCGCGGAGATGGACGACGCGCTGTGGTATTCGACCATCGATATCAACCTCAACGGCGTCTACCGGATGTGCCGCGCCGGGGTGCGGGCGATGCTGGCGCACGGCAAGCCTTCCGCAATCGTCAACGTCGGCTCGCTGGCCTCACGCTTCGGCTTCGCCAACTATGGCGGGTACTGTGCCAGCAAATTCGGGGTAATCGGCCTGACGCAACAGCTCGCCGCCGAAGTCGCCAGCAAGGGCATCCGCGTCAACAGCATCTGCCCCGGTTCGATCGATACCGACATGCTGGACGGCACCATGGGCCGGAAGGCGAAAGTCGCGGGGATGGAGTTCGCGGAATACAAGGCGAACTATAACACCTCGATCATCCCGATTGGGCGTCGGGGCCTGCCTTCCGAACAAGCCTCGGTCGTCTCGTTCCTGCTCGGGCCGGATTCAAGCTATGTCGTGGGTCAGACGATCAACGTCTGCGGCGGATACCGCATGGACTGAACAGCGGGTTCTAGCCCGCGATCACGCCCTTCTCGCGCAGCGCCGCAATCACCGGTTCCGACAAGCCCCAGGCATGCAGGGCGTCTTGTGTGTCGGCTGCGGGATCGAAGGTCGTGTTGCGGATCGCGGTTGGCGTGCGGCTGAAGCGCGGGGCCGGGGCGGGGGCCGTAACGCCGCCGTGCGTCTCGAACAGCTCGCGTTCGGTGGCGAAAGGATGCGTGAGGCATTCATCCATGTCGAGCACGGGCGTGACGCAGGCGTCGTTATCGCTGAACAGGGCTGCCCATTCGTCGCGCGTCCGGGTGGCGAAACGCTCGGCAATGCGGGCGCGCAGCTCGGGCCAGCGCGCTGTGTCGTTCTGTCCGGGCAGCGTCTGGGGATCAAGCTCCAGCTTGTCGAGCAAAAGGCGGTAGAACCGCCGCTCCACTGCGCCCACAGCCATGTATTTGCCGTCGCGGGTCGGATACGTCGTGTAATAGGGCGAGCCCCCATCGACGCTGTTTGCGCCGCGCCGGTTCTCCCAGAGGCCGGCCTGCCGGAAGCCGATGTGCATCGCCATCAGACTTGCCACGCCGTCCACCATCGCCGCATCGATCACCTGACCCTTGCCCGATTGCCGCGCCTCGACCAGCGCCGCCAGCATGCCCATCGCTAGATAAAGCGCACCGCCGCCGAAATCGCCGACGAGGTTGAGCGGCGGGGCTGGCGCACCGCCTTCGGGACCAATGGCGGCGAGCGCACCCGTCATGGCGATGTAGTTAATGTCGTGGCCCGCAAGGTGCGCCATCTGACCCTTCTGGCCCCAACCGGTCATGCGCCCGTAGACCAGACGCGTGTTGAGCCCGGCGCAGACGTCCGGCCCGAGGCCGAGCCGCTCCATCACGCCGGGACGATAGCCTTCGAGCAGCATGTCGGCCGAGGCGATGAGCTGCAAGACCATGTCCACGCCCTCGGGAGACTTCAGATCGACAGCGATGGCGCGCTTGTTGCGATTCAGCAGGTCGAAGCGGGGTTCGATCTCGAAGCCCAGGTCGTCAGTCGAAAGGCGGCTGACGCGCAGCACCTCGGCGCCCATGTCGGCGAGCAGCATGCCGCAGAACGGCGCGGGGCCGATATTGGACATCTCGACGATGCGAACTCCCGCAAGCGGTCCCATGGGCATTCCTCAAGTGATCTTCGATTGCGTTCATTTCCGATTCCGTCGCGAATTACAAGTCGCACTGCATTACCGGCGGATACTGCCCCTCCAGCGACCCACAGTTCACGGAAAAAGCGGGTGGCAGACGATCATATAAAAGCAAAATAAACCAATAATATAACTAATGAGAATGAAGATGCACGAATTTTAGATGAGTGAAACTCAACAAGCGCGTGACATGACCTTGGAATCAAGGTAGGGTTCCTGCCGAATCGTTTGGTGGAGAAGTGTGTGGACTCGGCCCAGATCCTGTCCCGTTTCGCGGACGTCGCATCGCAGCCTCTGGCCTATGCAAAGGCCTGGAAAGACCGCACTGGTGGCGCCGTGATCGGCTCGTTCCCGATGAACTTTCCGGGCGAACTTGCCCATGCGGCTGGCGCGCTGCCGCTCATCATCCAGGAATCGGAAGAGGCAATCACGGTCGGTCATGGCCTGCTGTTCCCGTTTTACTGCGGTTTCACGCGCAGCACGGTGGATCAGGCCGCCAAGGGCGACTTTGCCGTGCTCGACGCAATCATGTTCGGCGATCACTGCGTGCAGCTGCTCGGCGCGGCCGATGCAGTGCGCGTTGCCATTCCCGAAACGCGGGTCATCTTCTTCCAGCTGATTTCCTCGATGTGCGATCCCTGGACGCTCGGCCGCGCGCGCGAGACGTTTCTTGCCTTGAAGGACGAGCTTGAGGAGTTCCTCGAGCGTCCAATCGAGGACGAGGCGCTGCGCGCCAGCATCCGGGTCTTCAATGCGAACCGTACGCTCATCCGCAGGCTTTACGAAATGCGGACCGCCGGCACTGCCGCGCTGACGGCGGCCGAGATGCAGCACATCGTCAAGTCGAGCATGGTGATGGACAAGGCAGAGCATACGGCGCTGCTGGAACAACTACTCGCCGTGATCGAGGCAAACCCGCCGGCCGCGCCGCGCGGTGTGCGGCTCCATCTCTCGGGTCATTTCTGCCAGGCACCCAAGCCGGAGATCCTCAGCATGATCGAGGACTGCGGGGCAGTGGTGGTTGGTGACGACCTGTTCCACGGCTTCCGTTATATCTCGACCGACGTGAATGAGACGGGCGATCCGCTCGACGGTCTGGCCGAGTGGTATCTGGCGCGCAACACCGGCGTCCCCTGTCCCACCCGCGTTCAGAATGATGTCGACTGGGACGCGTTCCTTATCGACGCGATGCGCAAGGAAAGCGCCGATGGCATGATCGTGCTGATGGCCAAGTTCTGCGAACCGCACATGTATTATTACCCGGAGGTCAAGGAGGCCTTCGAACGGCACGGCATGCCCCACCTGCTGATCGAGACCGAGCACGAATCGATGGCGCTCGAAGGTCTCAAGACCCGGGTCGAGACATTCCTTGAAATCGTCAAGCGCCGGCAGGACGCCGGGGCTCTGGCGCCGCAGGCTTCCCGAGGGAGAACGCTGACATGAACGCCGAGGCAAAGAAACCGAGCGTCGCCAACAAGCTGGCCGCGACCCGCATGGCCGGCCGGCTGGTCAACGAGTACTGGGAAATGGTCTGGCGCGCCAAGGAAGAGGGCAAGCTGGTCTGTTGGTACGAAGGGTCCGCGATCAACCCGTTCCTAGAGGCGGCGGACATCGTGTGGGTCCACGGCGAGGCCTATTCGGCCATGCTTGCCGCGCGCCATCAGGAAGGCCCGGCGCAGCAGGCGGCGGAAGATCGCGGTTACATGAAGGAGTTGTGCTCCTACGCCCGCACGCATCTTGGCTGCGCGGTGAGCAACCAGCGCAACCGCAACGACGCCGATACCGGGCTGACAGGCATTCCCAGCGACGACGACATCGCGTCCAAGCTGCCGCCGCCCGACATGATCATCAGCGCCTATGCCTATTGCAGCACCGGTCAGCAATGGGACGAGATGACCTCGCGTCTGTTTGGCAAGAAGATCCCGATCTTCAATGTCTCGATCCCTTGGATCTGGGCGTCCAAGAAGGATGCGGGCTACATCCGAGGGCAGGAATGGGAGGAGACCTCTGCCTATGTCGCGCGCCAGTTGCACGACATGGTGAAATTCATCGAGGAGCGCACCGGCAAGCCCTATCCGTGGGACAGGCTGCGCGAGCTGATGACCAACGTCAAGCGCGCCTCCGAGCTGCGGCTCGAGGCGATGGACATGTGCACGGCAACGCCTGCGCCGGCGAGCTTCTTCGACTGGGTGGTCTCGATCGCGCCGATCAACCAGCTGCCCTGCACGACCGATATCGTCGACTATTTCACGGCCGTTCGCGACGAAGTGGCAGAGCGGGTCAAGAACGGCGTCGGCGCTGTCCCGCGCGAGAAGTACCGCCTGTTCTTCGACGGGATCATGAACTGGAACAAGGTCGGCTGGCTGGCCGAAAAGTTCGCCCGCTATGACGCGGCCGTCGTCGCCGGACGCTATACCCACATGGCGTTCTGGCAGGAGCCCGGACTGATCGACGCCAGCGATCCGGTCATGGGCATGGGGCAGAACTATCTGATCTGTCCCAACAACCACAGCTCGCCGATCCTGATCGACCTGATCATGGATCTTTGCGGGAAGTACGAAGTGGACGGCATGGTGATCCACGCCTCGCGCACGTGCCGGGCCTTCACCAACCCGCAGTTCCTCATCGCCGATGCAGCATCGAAGCGGCTGGGCATCCAGACGACGATGTTCGAGGGCGATGTCGTCGACGAATCGTTCTACAAGGACGAACTGGTCAATTCGCGCGTCGAGGCCATGCTCGAGGCAATCGATGCGCGGCGGATGTCGGCGGCCTGACGGCCTGCCGCGACGTTCGCCACGAAAGGATGATGGAATGAAGAAGCACCTTATGGGCATTGATTTCGGATCGACCACGGCCAAGGCGGTTATTGTCGATCTGGACGGCAATATCGTCGCTTCGTGTGTGTCGCACATGGGCGCGGTGAGCAACCTCGCGGTCGAGGCTGCGGTTGCCGGCGTGCTGGAACAGGCCGGGCTGACCCAGGCCGACATGGGCCGCACCGTCAGCACCGGATACGGCCGCCGCATGCTCGACATCGCGGACAAGAACTTCACTGAGATCACCTGTCATGCGCGCGGCGCGGTTGCCATGGTTCCCGATGCGCGGCTGGTGATCGACATCGGCGGGCAGGACAGCAAGGTCATCTCGGTCGATGCCAACGGCCTTGTCGCGCAATTCGCGATGAATGATCGCTGCGCTGCAGGCACCGGCAAGTTTCTCGAAGTGCTGGCTCGCGCCATGGAAATCCCGCTTGAGGAAATGGGCGATACCGCGATGGCGGCCGAGCAGGAACTCAAGATCTCCAGCATGTGCGCCACTTTCGCCGAGACCGAGGTCATTTCGCTGCGCGCCGAGGGTCATTCAAAACCCGACGTGCTGGGTGCGGTCCACCTTGCCATCGCCAACCGCACGCTCGGCCTTGTCAGCCGCGTCGGCAAGAAGGGTCCGGTCGTCATGACAGGGGGCGTTGCGCGCAATCGCGCGGCGGTCCACTACATCGAAAAAGTGCTCGGCCTGCCGGTGATCCTCCCCGGCAACCCGCAGGTTGCCGGGGCGCTGGGTGCGGCGCTGCTCGCGCTCGACGATTACCGCGCTAGCCTGAAGGACGCGAAGGAACTGGACGAAGACTACGCGGTCGACGAGAAGATGGCAGTCGAAAAGGCCTGCGTCACGGGCTGCAAGGGCGATCCCGAGGAAGCCGCAAAGGCAGCGCCCGTGATCGGCAAGCTCAAGTCCGTCGTCGGCGCGCTGAACAAGCACTTTTGAGGATCGGCGCTTGGATCGCTTTCCGGCACTGCGGCTGATCCTGCGCTTCGGGCGGCTGTGGTCATTGCTGGTGGCGGTGCTTGCCACTGTGGCGATGACCTGGCTGCTCGTGGCGCTGCTGGGTCCGGTTGGCTGGGCAGCGCCGCTGCTGACGATGCCGTTCTTCTATTTTCTGGCAAAAAGTTACGTGGAACTGATCCAGATAGTCGTGGAGATGGTTCACTAGTTTGCCCTTGGGAGGGGCATCGATGAAGGCTGTCCGATTGCAGGCGCCGGGCGTGATCGCCGTCGATGAGATCGACGTGCCGAGGCCTGGAAAAGGCGAAGTCTTGATCCGCGTGCTCGCTGCTGGCGTGTGCCGGACAGACCTGCACATACGCCACGATCCCAACCTGACCACGCCTGCGCTCACCACGCTTGGACACGAAATTGCCGGCGAGATCGCCGAACTGGGCGATGGTGCGGGCGCGTGGAAGGTCGGGGACCGGGTCGTCGTCCATCCCTGCTGGGCCTGCCACAGCTGTGCCGCTTGCCGGGCGGGCCGCGAGAATGCCTGCCAGGGCACGGGATCGCGGCTCGTTCCGCCGCCCACGCCGGGCGTGAGCGTCAACGGCGGCATGGCGCAATACGTGCTGGCTCCGGCAACGTCGCTGATCGCCATCGGCGATCTTGACCCGGCCTTCGCCGCCGTCCTCGCCGACGCGGGTCTTGCGCCGTACCATTCGGTGCGCCTGCTCCGCGACCGGCTGGTGCCGGGAACAAGCGCGGTGGTGATCGGGCTTGGCGGGCTGGGGCAATTCGCCGTCCAGCTGCTGCGGATCCTGACGCCAACGCGCATCATCGGCCTCGACGTGAGCGATGCCGCGCTCGGCGCAATGCGTCCTTTTGCCGACGCGGTGCTTCATGTAGACGCGCCAGACGTGCGGGGCGCAATTCTTGCCGAAACCGGCGGCGGCGGCGCTGACGCCGTGATTGATCTTGTCGGCACGAATGAGAGCCTGCGCCTCGCCGCCAGAATCGTCGCGCCTTATGGTGTCATCCAAGCCATCGGGCTCAGCGCGGGCAGCCTGCCATTCGAAGCCCATGTGGTGAGCGAAGTCGGCCTGCCGTGGGGCGTCAGCCTGATGAAACCTTATAGCGGCAGCTACCGCGACCTTGCAGAAGTCATTGCCCTGGCGCGGGCCGGGCGGCTTTCCGCCAGCATCCAGCGCTTTGGCCTCGACGATGCGGCCAGCGCGTTCGACCTGCTCGAAGCGGGCATGGTCAACGGACGCGCGGTCCTGATCCCGGAGTAGTGTCTTGATCGAAGCCTATCGCCAGCGCCAGCTCTTCGAATCGTATTGGGAAGCAGACCATTCGCGCCCCTACCGCGAGTGGACGCTGGGGCAGGCACTTGCCCATGCGGCTGATACGGTGCCGGAGCGCACTGCGCTGGTCGAGTATCTGCCCGATGGTTCGCGCGGCCGCAGCTGGACTTATGCGGCATTGCAGGCGGACGCCCGGCGTGTCGCCGCTGCGCTGCTGACAAGGTTCCAGCCTGGCGACCGGGTCGCGGTCTGTGCCGGCAACATTCCCGAATGGATGCTGCTACTTTATGGCACCGCGCTTGCCGGTGTCGTCCTCGTCACGGTCAATCCGGCATGCAAGGCGCGCGAACTGCGCCACATCCTCGGCAATTCGGGCGCCGTGGGGCTGTTTACGATCGACAGCTTCCGAGGTGCGGACTGTGTTGCCGCGATCGATGCGCTCCGGGGCGAGCTGCCCGATTTGCGCGAGATCATCCGCATCGCCGATTTCGGCACTTTCGTCGAGGCGGGACAGAGCGCGGGCGCAGCGCTTCCCGCAGTCACTTCGCGCGATCCGTGCCTGATCCTGTTCACATCGGGGACCACAGGCCTCCAGAAAGGCGTCGTCTATCACCACGAGGGCGTCGCCAACATGGCGCTCCTTACGCACGAGCGGGGCGGCCTGCTTGATGGCGGCGTGTTCGTCAGCCCGATGCCGCTGTTCTACATCGGCGGACTTGGCCATGTCGGCGTCGGCGCGGTCATGCACCGGGCGACGCATGTCGTTGTTCCGCATTTCGAGCCTGAGCTGTTTATGTCCATCGTTGAGCGTGAGCGGGGCACCTACTCGCTGTTGGTGCCGACCATGATCGAGGCCGTTCTTGCCCATCCCGCGCGGGCGAACTTTGACCTGACCAGCCTTGCCAGCCTCATATCCGGCGCCTCGGTCGTCGAGGCGAGCCTGATCCGGCGCACGCACCGGGAGCTCGGCTGCACATTGTGCAATGTTTACGGCCAGACAGAGATGGAGGGCGTCGTCACCTTGACCCACCGCGACGATGCGGAGGAGGATGTCACTGGCACCATTGGCCAGCCGATCTGCCATTTCGAAGTCAAGATCGCGGATCCGGCAACGGGCGAGGTTCTGCCGATCGGCGAGCCCGGGGAAATCTGGGTGCGCGGCCCGCAGGTCATGCTCGGTTATTTCGGCATGGCCGAAGAGACGGCGAAGACGCTGCGCAGCGACGGCTGGCTGCGGTCCGGCGATCTCGCGACGATGGACGCGCGCGGTTTCGTCACCATCACTGGCCGGATCAAGGAAATGATCATTCGCGGCGGCGAGAACATTTATCCGCGCGAAGTGGAGAACCTGCTGCTCGAACATCCTGGAGTCAGCGCGGTGGCGGTGATCGGCGTGCCGCATCCCTACTGGGGCGAACAGGTGGCGGCGGTGATCGTGCCGAAGGATGGCGCCGCGCCGCCGCCAGTGGAAGAACTGCATGCTTTCGTGCGCGGCAATCTGGCCGCGTTCAAGACGCCAACGCAGTGGTACTTTGTCGATTCCTTTTCCTTCACCGACACGGGGAAGCTCCAGAAATACAAGCTGCTGGAGGCCATCGCGGCGGGAACGCTGGTGCCGGCCGCATCGGGCTTGGCCGAAGCAGGGGCGAGCGGTAAGACCTGAAGCTCAGGCGCTGCCGGCGTTGCTGCGCACGAAGGCCGCGACCTCGCCCGGTTGGCACAGCTCGATGATGGTACCATGGCCGGCGCCCTTGGTGATCCAGCCGCGCCGCAGCGGAAGGTTTTCGGTCGGCGGCTGGTCGAACACGCGCAGACCCTTCGCCTTGTAGTCGGCCAGAGCGGCGTGGAGATCCGGCACTTCAAGCGCCACGACGACGTCGCCGTGCGCCAGTTCCCCCTTTCCGGTAAACGTGACCAGCTCGATGATCGTGCCGCCAGTGTCGGCAAAGAAGGCGCAGCGGATGCCGAGTTCGGGCACCGCCTTGAGGACCGGCGAACCCAGGCCGACCGTCTCGCCATAAAAGGCGCAGGCGGCGTTCATGTCGGCCACGAAAATGGCGATATGGTCCAGCTTTGGCATGCTCGGTCATCCTTCCGGGCTGGCATCATGCCAGCGTTGTAATGAGTTGAATTCAGCAAGACTTGGCGTAATCTGTCAAGCGGACTGGCGCCGGTTGAGGGGTCTCGCAGCACGGGCTGGAGCACACAGATGAGGTTGTCTTGTGCAGGAGCGCTTCGGGGTCCGGTGCGGCTGGCGTCGACGCTCCTGGCATTGCTCGCGGCCTGCTCGGCCCATTCGACGGTGCCTGATAGCAGACTGCTAAATGCAGCGACGGCGGCGGCTGACTGGCCGACGCACGGCGGTACATATTCTGAACAACGCTTCAGCACACTCGATCAGATAAACGCGGGCAACGTGGGCCACCTGGGGCTTACGTGGTCGACCCAGTTCGACACGGCGCGCGGGCAGGAAACCACGCCGCTTGTCGTCGATGGACGCATCTACCTGACGACTGCGTGGTCCAAGGTCATGGCACTTGACGGCAGGACCGGCCGGACGCTCTGGCAATACGATCCCGAGGTTCCCGTTACCAAGGCAGTTAATGGCTTTGATGTCGTCAATCGCGGCGCGGCGTGGTTCGACGGCAAGATCTACGTCGGCACGTTCGACGGTCGGCTCGTCGCGCTCGACGCGGCAAGCGGAAAGCCGGTCTGGTCGGTAAACACGGTCGATGCGGACAAGCCCTTTACCATCACCGGCGCGCCGCGCGTTTTCAAGGGGCTGGTGTTGATCGGCAACGGCGGGGCCGACCTTGCTGCGCGCGGCTATGACGCGCGGACGGGCGCGAAGAAGTGGCGCTTGTACACCGTCCCGCGCGCCGAGGGAAAGCCGGACGGTGAGGTTTCGGACGAGGTTCTTGCCGCCAAGGCCGCGTCAACGTGGTCAGACGGCGCTTGGAAGCAGACCGGCGGCGCCGTCAGCGGCGGGGTGATCCCGGACCTGCGCCACTCGTTCATGCTGGATAGCCGCGACGCCTCGCGTGCGGTCGTGATCGATGGCGCGCTGGCGGATCGCGGCATGGTCGGTTTCTCGCGCAGCATGGATGCGGCCGGAGCCGAATCCGTGCGCGCATATGTCGCGTCGCTGGCGAGCCCACTAGCCAGGAACGAGGCGTCTCACTAGGAAACGCGCAAAGACAAATCGGAAGGCGCCAATGAACGCAATCCATCATCCAGGAGCGTCCCCCGCATGACTGCGTCAACCGTGCGAAAACGCCGCAACCGCGTCGTGACCCGGCAATCGCAGGACGTCCGGGTCGGCGATATCCTCAAGGCCGCCCGCGCCATCATCGGCCAGAGCGGCTATGAAGGCGTGACCGTGGCGGAAATCGCCGAGCGGGCGGGTATCGTGGAAGGCACGGTCTACCGCTATTTCAAGAGCAAGGAAGAACTGCTCCTGAAGGTTGCAGAAGACTGGTTTGCTGAAAGTTTCTCCGATCTCGTCGATGTCAGTGCCTTCAGCGGCACCTACAACAAGCTGCGTTATCTCGTCTGGCATTCGCTCAAGACGATCAAGGCAGGACCTGCCCTATCGCGCTTCGTGTTCACTGAAGTGCGCCCGAAGCCCGATTACAAGGACACGGCGGTGTTTGATCTCAACCGCCGCTATACCGAGCAGATCCGCAACCTTTTTGCCGAAGCCATCGAGAGCGGCGAATTCTCGCACGACGTGCCCGAACGGCTGCTTCGCGACATGGTGTTCGGCACAATCGAGCACAGCACTTGGCGTTTCCTGCGCGGCGAAGGCGACTTCGACCCGGCCGAGATTGCCGACGAGATCGCGGCGGTGCTCTATCGCGGGATGTCTGCCAAGCCGCCCGAGGGTGACCGGTTCGCGGTCGTGCTAGCGCGGCTCGAGAGCGTTGCGGACCGGCTCGACGAGAAAGCCTAGCGCGCGGCGGCGAGGAGAAGTTCGCAAACTGCGTCCGGGTCGTCGAGCGTCACGATGTGGGCGCAGGACATCTCCAGGCACGTCCATCCCCAGCCGCGTGCGCGTTCGTGGCTGGCGTCGAGCATCGGCGAGGGATAGCCGCGGGCGCGCAGGTGGATCTTCGTCGGTATCGCGTCGCGGTTGGTCGTCATCGGCACGCGTTCGTGGAAAGTGGCGAGCGGATGAGGGCAGCTCAGCTCCGCGACCCACTCCCTGTCCGCCGCGTTGACCATGCCGGGCCCTGGACCGGCCGACTGCACGAGAAGACCATCGGTCGCCCGTTCGAACGTGCGTCGGTGCGCCTCGGTCATGTTTTCCCAAAGCGTGGTGCCGGGGGCGGCTAGGACCGCGTCGAGATAGATCAGCGAGCGGATGCGCGCCGCCAGTCGCTCGGCAACGACGGTAATTACCATGCCGCCATAGGAATGGCCGCAGAGCACGAAGTCCTCAAGGCCGGCCTTGTCCGCCACGTCGACCACGGCATCGGCATGCGTCGTCAGGTCAAGTTCCGGCGTCAGTTCGTCCGCGCGCTCGGCAAGGCCGGGCAGGGTGGGCGTGAACACCCGATGACCCTGCTCGCGCAGGCGGGGCGCCACCCGGTCCCAGCACCAGCTGCCGGCAAAACCGCCGTGAACGAGGACGAAAGCGGGATCCGGACCCGTGCTTGCAGGCACCCGGCTCAGGCAGCCATCATGCGGCGCTTCGAGTCCATGGCCTCGATCATCGCTTCCAGACGGGTGTTGAGCAGCTCGTCCTTGTAGAAGCTTTCGTCCGCGACGTCGCCCTCGAAGAACAGCGCCTGGCGCCCATGCTTGCGGGCGGATTCGGTGATCAGGAACTGCGAGTTGGTCATGCCGCGGCATGTGCGCGAGACGTGCATCACCATGCCGTCGATGTGGTGCTGGTCGCAGATGCGGTCGATCTCGCCAATCATGATCGGGGCGCCGTGGTTGTTGGGGCAGATCAGGTAGTTCTGGCCCATGCCCCGCACCGGGTTGGCCAGATCGACCAGCTGCGGCTCCTGCCAGAACGACATGTGGGTATAGCGCCCGGCGACGACAGTGGCATCGACGGCGGCGAACTTGTCGGCCAGCCAGCCGATCTTGTTCCAGTTCATCATGCCGTCGAAGAACAGGCGGTACTTTTCGTTCGGCACGGCACCGACGCCGTCTGCGATGCGCTGCTGGATCTCTGCCTTCACGGCCTCGAAATAATCGACGATGCGCTGTGTGCCTGGCAGGAAGTTGACATGCGCGATACTGACGATCCAGTCGAAGAAGCTGGCTGGCGCAGGCGTGACCGAGCACAGGTCCATCGCTTCCTTGCGCAGGATCGCTGCCCTCTTGATGTACGACATCACTTCGCTCAGCCGGTCCCAGTCATAGGGGCGGCCAGTGTTTTCCGACAGGAACGCCGCCATGGCGCGAAGCTGCTTTTCGACATAATCGCTGCGCTCTTCCCATTCGGTGCCGCGCATGTAGCCGGCATCCTTGCGGCCGCCCCACAGGAGGGGGATGGACACATTGAAGATGGGGATTTTCCTGCCGTAGAGGCGGTAGATGGTCTCATCCCACTGCTGCCCCGAGCTGCAGTAGGGATAGGCGTTGATCAGCATGTCGGGCGCGGGAAGCTTGCTGATGGCAATCGCGCGTTCGCTTTGCGGATCGAGCCGCCCTTCGGCCAGTTCCACCTTGTCGAGCAGCGCCTGCCCGATGTGCGTGCGAGCATAGGAGCATAGCTCGCGGTCATAGCCGCGGTCCTCGCCGGCACGCTGTGCGGGCTGTTCCTCGTGGCGGGCGGCCAGATAGGCCGACCATGCCTCGCCGTGGACCCATGCCAGATCGTGCGCCTGGAAGAACGGCGGGATGTAGGTGCCGTTGTACCAGACGACCTTCTTGCCGGCTTCCTTGGCCGAGAATAGGTCAGCCCAGTAATCGTTCACGATCGCCGAGCCGAGCTTGGTCGCCTTCAGGCGATTGGCCTTCTTGCCCGATGCGGTTCCGGTGCCTTCCGAAGTTTTGGGTCTGGCGGAGGTGGTCGCAGTCTCGGCGGCTTGCATTGCAGGTCTCCCAGTTGGTCCGGCAGTCGTCGCACTCAGGCGACCGCGAGACGTCGCCTTGAAATTTCGACGAAGGTTTCGACACGGGTCTTGAACGCTTCGATCGGCATGGAATCATGCTCGGTCTCGATCATCAGCATCGAAATCCCCGCGCGATCGAACGCTTCCTTGATCTCGGGAAGGTGGTACATGTGCGGTTCGCAGAACTTGGCGAGCAGGACGATGATGCCCCGCGCCCCGCTGGCGTTCACCGCATCGACGAGAAATTCGTCCCACGAGACTTCGGTATCGACGCGCGTGGGGCAGGGCACCTTGCGATTGCGCCGCAGGTACCAGTCGGCCAGTGCGTCGAGCGGATCGCCCGATTCTGCAATATCCGACGCGATGAAGCGATAACCGTGGTACAGGTCATCGGCGACGACCGTGGCGCCGCACTCCTCGATCATGTCGAGCAGTTCGAGCGAAGGGGCCTGACAGAGATGGCCCGAAAGATAGACCGGCATGCCTGCCGCTCGGGCTGGCTCGGCTTCCGCTTCCAGGAGCATCCTTTCAAGCAGCACGGTGTGATCGGCGCGGTCCATCACCATCGACGATTTGATCACATGCTGCATGTCGCGCGCCGAGAGCGAAATCCGGCCCGCCTTGCGCAGGGCATAGAGGCGGCGCATCTGCGCGCGGCTGCGGTTGAACAGGGCGATGCTGGTGCTAAGGGCGTCGTCTGTGACGCCGGTGCCAAGCAGTTCGTCCAGTTCCCGGCGCAGCTGGGCGAAGGCGCCGCGCGATTCGTCCCAGGCCCAATCCGCATTCATCGAGGAAATGAGCTGGTTGAACAGAATGTTGAGGCCCGGAACGTTCCACCGCACCACGTCCGCCGTGCCGAGCAGCTGGACACAATGATCGCCGAACATGATCGCGTCGAGGAAATCGAAGCGCCCCTTCATCGCCTGATCGACGACGCTGCGGTTGTAACCGCAGTAGAACGAAAACACGCCCGCTTCGCCATCGGTGATGGGCTCGTCGGCCTCCTGGATGATGACCGGCAGCGCACCGGCGGCGTGCGCCAGCTCTGACGGAAAGTGCATCGGGAACGATCCGATGACGGGCTGTCCGGTCCGCTCTTTCCAGCTGCGGGCGTAACCGAGACTGTCATTTGCGGCACTGGCAAATGTGTCAAGAATCTCCCGCATGGTCGCGTTGTTATCCATTGCTGCGCCGGACCTTGCCCGGCCTTACGCGGGGAGTATCGGTTGCGCTCATTAATAAGTCAAGCCCATTAAAGACGATGATGATAATGAGAATGCCTCGCAGCCCTCGTTTGTCCCCTTAAAGTAGCTGAAATCCTTGAGTAAAATTTCGTGATCCGGCGAATCGTGGGGCAGAGCCACAGGTCGGCCTGCCGAGACAGGGCGCGATGTTGATGACTGCGGCTCCGGTTTATGAAGACTTGCGCGGCGCCGACTCGAATGTCAGCCAAGCGGCCGCTTGATGAGGAACGCTTACTTAATTTGAAGAATTGTGCGTCGCAGTGACCTATCAGTTAGCTTAAATATCTGATTTAATGTAATATTACCGTTCTTGCATTCATCTCATTGGTTGCCTATTATCGGTCGGACATAAACCGGTTTACAAGATGCGAGGAGATGAGGGTGTCGGCTGGCCTGCCAGATATCGTGGTGCCGCAATATGCGACTTCGACAGCGCTCATCATTGGCGGCACGTCGGGCGTCGGGCTGGCCTCGGCCATCCGTCTGGCGGATGCCGGTCTACGCAGAATTTGCATCGTGGGACGCGATCCCGCGCGGGGCGAAGCGGCGCGGGCCAAGGTCGCCGCGCACTGCCCCGAGGCGCAGGTCCTGTGGATCGGCGCCGATGCCAATATCGCTTCGGAAGCAGAACGGATCTGTGCGGAAACGGCCGCGCGGTTCGGGTCAATCGACATTCTCGTAAGCTCGACGGTAGGTCCCGCTGCTCCTGAACTGCTCAAGAACATCCCGCTGGGCGAGCTAGAGTCGATCCTTGTCCAGCAGGCTATGGGTCCGATCCTGATGAGCCGGGCGGTTTTGCCCTACATGGTCGAACGCAGGAGCGGCGTTATTCTGAACATTGCCTCCGACGCGGCGAAGCAGGCGACGCCTGGCGAAACGGTGATCGGCGGGGCCATGGCGGCAATCGTTATGTTCAGCCGGGCGCTGGCGATCGAGGCAAAGCGTGACGGCATCCGCGTCAACGCGCTGACCCCGTCGCTGATCAAGGGAACGGCCACTTACGCGCGGGTGCAGGAGAGCCCCTTTGCGTCAAAGCTTTTCGCCAAGGCAGCGCAGATGGCGCACCTCGGCGTGGCAGAAGCAGAGGACCTTGCCGACCTCGTCGTGTTCCTCGCAGGGCCGGGCGCCGCGAAGATCACGGGTCAGGCGATCAGTGCCAACGGCGGAATATCCGCGGCCTGAGGGCGCGGACAGGCAGGCGACCGGAAAGGTTTGTGATGACCAGGTTGAGCGGCATGCGGGCGATCATTACCGGCGGAGGCAGCGGCATTGGCCGCGGCGCCGCGCTGCGCTTCGCGGCCGAAGGTGCGAGCGTCCTCGTCACCGGCCGGTCGAGCGACAATATTGCCGAGACCGCGGAACTGGTCCGCCAGCAGGGCGGAACGGCCCATCACTTCGTCGCTGACGTCACGGTCGAATCCGATGTCGAGGCGCTCGCCGCCTTTGCGCTGGAAACGCTGGGCGGATGGGAAATCGTGTTTGCCAACGCCGGGACGACCGACCACGACGTGCCCTTCTTCGAGCAGACGGTCGAGGCCTGGGAGGATTGCTGGCGCGGCAACGTGATCAGCGCGTTCCTGACGGTCAAGCACCTTGGGCCATACCTGAAGCAAGCGGGCACCGGCTCGATCATCATGATGTCCTCGGCCGGCTCGCTGCGTGCGAACGCGGGAACGATTGCCTACGGGTCAGCGAAGGCCGCCGTGAACAGCCTCGTCATGGGGACGGCCAACTTCTTTGCTGGCACCGGCGTGCGGGTCAACGGCATTGCCTCCGGGCTCGTTGAGACCAAGCTCACCAAGTCCGCCTTCGACTATGCGCGGGCCAAGGGTTCTATCCACAAGATGGGCGGGATCACGCCGCTCCGCCGCACCGGCACGGTCGAGGAAATCGCAGGTGTCGCCGCGTTCCTCGCCAGTGCCGATGCCGGTTTCATCACCGGCGAACTGATCAGCGCCGATGGCGGGCTTTCCAGCACGCATCCCTTCGGCCGCGTAGCCCTCTAATCAGGATTTTGTCGAAACTCATGGACTTCGAACTGCCTTCCGACATCGTTGCCAAGATCGCGGAAATCGACGCCTTCATCGCGCGCGAAATCAAGCCGCTCCAGGCGCAGGATGACAACGAGCGGTTCTTCGACCACCGCCGCGAACATGCCCGGACTGACTGGGACCGCGATGGCCAGCCGCGCGACGAATGGAACGACCTGATCGCGGAGATGGAGCGCCGCGCCGACAAAGCCGGTTTCCTGCGCTACGGCCTGCCGGTCGAATGCGGCGGCTCGGGCGGCTCCAACCTTGCAATTGCTGCCATTCGCGAGCATCTCGCCCGGCAGGGGCTGGGCCTGCACAACGATCTGCAGGACGAATCCTCGGTTGTCGGCAACTTCCCGATCGTGCCGATCCTCAACCGCTACGGCTCCGAAGAGCAGAAGCAGTACATCGAGGGCATCATCACGCGCGAGAACCATCTCGCCTTCGGATTGACCGAGCCAGACCACGGCAGTGATGCCACCCACATCGAAACCACGGCCGTGCGCGACGGCGACGACTGGGTGATCAACGGGCAGAAGCGCTACAACAGCCAGGTCTACCGCGCCAAGGCCGATCTGATCTTCGCGCGCACTTCGGGCAAGGCAGGAGATGCCGACGGGATTACGGCGTTCATCGTGCCGATGTTGACCCCGGGGATCGCGATTCTCTACAATCACTGGACCTTCAACATGCCCAGTGACCACCCCGAGGTTGGCCTCAAGGACGTGCGCGTGCCGCACAGCGCCATCCTGCACGAGGAAGGCAAGGGCCTGTTCGTGGCGCAGAGCTTTATTCACGAGAACCGCATCCGCCAGGCGGCGGCGAGCGTCGGCGCGGCGCGCTACTGCGTGGAACAGGCAGTCGCCTATGCCAACGAGCGCAAGGTCTTCGGCACTGCGCTGTCGAAGAACCAGATCATCCAGTTCCAGCTGGCCGAACTCTATACCGAGTGTGAACTGGTGCGGAACTTTGTGTTCCGGACCGCTTGGGAGATGGACCGCCGCTCTCCGCTCGAGATCAGCGACATGGTCTCGATGTGCAACTTCCGGGCGAACCGCCTGGTCTGCGAGGCGGCCGATCGCGCGATGCAGGTCCACGGCGGGCTTGGCTACACGCGGGCAAAGCCGTTCGAGCACATCTTCCGCCACCACCGGCGCTACCGCATCACCGAGGGGTCGGAGGAAATCCAGATCCGCCGCGTGGCGCAGTACCTGTTTGGCTTCGGCAAAGCCAAGGGCCGTGGCTGACAGGGCCGCCGCCCGTCTGGCCCCGCGCCAGCCCCTGCCCACCGCCGGGTTCGATCCGGCGCGTCTGGCGGCCTATCTTGACGGGCGCTTCGGCCCGGCTGCGCTGTCGGTCGAGCCGACTGAGGGCGGCATGTCGAACCCGACCTTCTTTGTCACTTACGGGAAGCGGCGCATGGTCCTGCGCAAGCAGCCAGACGTCACACTTTCGCCCAGCGCGCACCGGATCGACCGTGAGTTCAAGTTGCTCTGCGCGCTGTCGGGTTCGGACATCCCGGTGCCCGCGCCCGTGCTGTTCTGCGAAGACGGCGGCATCGTCGGCACGCCGTTCTATCTGATGGAGCGGCTGGAGGGCGAGGTCTTCGCCGATTCCAGCATGCCCGGCCTCTCGCCCCAGGTGCGCGCGGGCTGCTTTCGTGCGATGGCGACCACGCTTGCGGCGATCCATGCGTTCGACTGGCGCAAAGGCGGTCTGGAGACTTACGGCAAGCCCGCCAATTTCTTCGAGCGGCAGATCGCGGGCTGGACCGCGCAGTGGCGCAGCTTTGGCATCACCGACAACCCGGCGCTGGACGAACTGGTCGCCTGGCTGGCCGGCAATGTTCCCGCCGAAAGCGACGACGGGGCCGCCGCTGCGATCTGCCACGGCGACTACCGCGTCGCCAACGTCATGTTCGATACGCGCCGCGCCGCAGTTTCCGGCGTTTTCGACTGGGAGCTTTCGACCATCGGGCATCCGCTCGCCGATGTCGCCTTCAACCTTCAGCCCTGGTTCCTTGCGCCGGACGAGAACGGCGGCTTCAACGGGCTCGATCTCGCAGCGCTCGGCATTCCGACGGCGCGCGAATATCTTGAAATGTACTATGCTGCCGCGCCCGGTTCGCAGCGCCTGACCCGCTTCCACATCGCCTTCGCCAAGTTCCGCGCCGCGGTCGGCCTCTCCGGCGTGGCGCTCCGCAACGAAACCTCGCGTGACCCCGATCCGGTGGCAGGCCGGCAGGCGCGCCGCTTTGCCATTGCCTATGCCCGCGCAGGGCTTGAGAGCATCACAACCTGGGACGACGCATAAATGAGCTACCGGTCCGTCTTTGCCGCGAACCTCTTCGAAGGCCAGATCATCATCGTCACGGGCGGCGGCAGCGGGATCGGCCGCGCGCTGGCGCACGAACTGGCCTCGCTCGGTGCGCAGGTGGTCATCATGGGCCGCACCATCGAAAAGCTGGATACGGTCGTCGCGGAGATTCACGAGGACGGCGGCAAGGCGCACGCCATTGCCTGCGACATCCGCGACGAGGCGGGCGTGATTGCCGCCATCGATGAGGTCATCGCCCGCTTCGGAAAGATCGACGCCCTGGTCAACAATGCGGGCGGGCAATACCGGGTGCCGATCCGCACCGTCTCGACCAAGGGCTTCGAGGCAGTCGTCCGCAACAACCTGACGGGCGGCTTCATCTTCATGCGCGAGGTCTACAACCGCTGGATGGTCGATCACGGGGGCGCCATCGTCAACATGATCGCCGACATCTGGAACGGCTGGCCCGATTTCGCGCATTCGGGCGCGGCACGCGGCGGGATGCTGACGCTGAGCGAGAGCATGGCATGCGAATGGGCCGCGTCCGGGGTTCGGGTCAATTGCGTGGCGCCGGGCGGGATCGCATCGAGCGGGTTCGATACCTATCCGCCCGAAATCCAGTACAAGCTGTTCGAATATGCCGAGCGCGTGCCCCTCCAGCGCTTCGGCACCGAATCCGAAGTGTCGGCGGCGATCGTTTTCCTGCTTTCGCCGGCTGCGGCCTACATTACTGGATCTTGCATCCGTATCGATGGGGGCGCACCCAACGCCCGGCAGACCTGGACGCTGGAGCGTTCGGACAGGAACAAGCCGTACCAAGGCTTCCACCGCGCAGTCACGCCAAAGGTGCTCGGACGCGGCCCGGAGAAAGGCCAGTGAACGGACAGGCTGGGACCATGGCGGATGAAGAGCTGCAAGGCCTGCCGCACTTTGCTCACTGGCAGCCCGATTTCACGCTCGATATCCCGGACCTGACGCTGGGCGGGCTGCTGCGCCATGCTGCCGAAACCGTACCCGACCGCCCTGCGCTGGTCGAAGGCGTAGCCGATCCGGCTGCGCGGCGGCGGTGGACTTACCGCGAGCATCTGGAGATTTCCGAAAAGCTGGGCCGCGCCCTGCTGGGCCGGTTCGATCGCGGCGACCGGGTGGTGGTCTATGGAACCAACTGTCCGGAATGGGTCTTCCTGCAGCACGCGATGGCCCTTGCCGGGATCATCCTCGTGCCGGTCAACCCTGCCTATACCGGCAGGGAACTGGGCTATATCCTCGCCAACAGCGAAGCCGTGGGCCTGTTCCACGACGATTGCTTCCGTGACCGCGACCTGAGGCCGACGGTTGATGAAGCCGCGGCGTCCGACGGGGGCAATTTGCGTTTCGTCGGCCGCGTGGCGGATATCTGGTCGCTGGTCGAAGCAGCCGATCCTGCCATCGAACTTCCCGAGATCGGGCCGCTGGACACCTTGCAGATCCAGTATACCTCGGGCACGACCGGCAAGCCCAAGGGCGCGCTGCTGCACCATAAGGGCGTGCTCAACACCTCACGCAGCATCGGCCGGCGCGCGGAATTCCCCGACGGGGGCGTGCATATCAATGCCATGCCGATGTTCCACATTGCCGGGGCGGCGATGGCGGAATTCAGCTGCCTTGCCTATCGCGGCACCTTCGTGCTGATGCCGCACTGGGACGCGGGGCTGATGCTCGAGCTGTTCGAGAGTGAGCGCGGCAACGCCACCCTGATCGTGCCGACCATGATCCTGGGCATCCTCAATCATCCCGACTTGCCAAGGCGCGACGTATCAAGCTGGCAGACGATCTTCTCGGGCGCCGCCAATGTCCCGGCGGCGATGGTCCGCCAGGTTCACAAGGACATCGGCTGCAAAGTCTGCATCATCTTCGGCCAGACTGAATCAAACGGGCCAATCACGCTCTCGGCGCCCGATGACCGGATCGAGGACCAGACTGATACCGTGGGCCAGCCCCTGCCGCAGGTTGAGGTTCGCATTGTCGATCCTGAAACGCATGAGACCCTGCCTGTCGATGCGGTTGGCGAGATCTGGATACGCGGGTTCCAGACGATGTCGGCCTACTTCAAGATGCCTGACCGGACGGCCGAGACGGTGCTGCCCGATGGCTGGCTGCGCACGGGCGATCTCGGCACGATGGATGCGCGCGGCTATGTGAAGATCACCGGCCGGCTCAAGGAAATGATCATCCGCGGCGGCATGCACCTCTATCCGAAGGAGATGGAGGACGTGCTGTTTGATCACCCGGCCGTCGACCAGGTCGCGGTAATCGGCATCCCTGACGAGAAGTGGAGCGAAGTGGTGGCGGCTGTTGTCCTGCCGCCAGATCCCGCGAACCCTCCGTCTCCGGCCGAACTTACCGAATATTGCGCCAGCCGCATGGCGCCGCAGAAGATCCCGACGCTTTGGTACTTCGTGGAGTCTTATCCCCTGACGCCTTCGGGGAAGATCCAGAAGAACGTGCTTCAGGACATGATCGCCGCCGGCGAACTCGTGCCTGTTGAACTACACAATGCCTGTTAACCAGTTTTATAAGAGGGAGGTTAAGTAGCTAATATGAAAAAAGAAATTTGTTATATCGCCTATGCCGGCAGCGCTCTTGCCATGGCGACCGCGCTTCTCGCGGCACCGTCCGCTGCGATCGCGCAAGGCACTGGCGGCACCGCTGCCGACGAGCGTCTGCCCTCCGACATCATCGTGACGGCCCAGCGCCGCGAACAGACCGCGCTCAAGGTGCCGCTGGCGCTGACCGCGCTTGACAGCAAGGCGCTTGAGGATCGCCAAGTTTCGGACGTTCGCGACCTCCAGTTCGTGGCGCCCGGAATTCGCGCGGGCCACCAGCAGGGCGTGACCCGCATCTTCATTCGCGGCATCGGCCTCAACTCGTTTTCGTCGGGTGCTGACGCCAGCATCGCCTTCTATGCCGACGGCGTCTATATCGGCCGCCCGACGGCACAGGCTTCCGCCTTCTTCGACGTTGAGCGCATCGAGGTCCTTCGCGGTCCGCAGGCCGTGCTTTACGGCCGGAACGCGACCGGCGGCGCACTGAATGTCATCAGCCGCGCACCGGGCCGCGAAGTGAGCGGATACGGCAACCTCACAGTCGGGAACTACGAGCTGTTCGAAGGCGAGGGTGCGGTCAACGTTCCGCTCAGCGCCAACGGAGACCTGCGGGCGCGCGTCTCGGCCCACGTCATCAGCCGCGATGGTTACGGCGACGATATAACCCGCAACCATCCGGTGAACAACGCGAAGGCCCAGTCGCTGCGCGGCCAGCTGCAGTACGAGAACGGCAATGGCACCGATATCCGCCTGATCGCCGACTATCACCATGAGAACGACTACAACCATTACACCCACGGCTTTGGTGCCTATCCGGGCTATCAGCTTCAGGGGGTGGTCGGCACGACAAATGGTTTCGGAACGCTCTTGCAGGGCATTGCGCTCGATTCGGATGACAAGCAGGACACCGCGACTGGCCTGATCGGCAAGACCAACAAGCGCGAGGGATTTGCCGTCACGCTGAACGCGAAGTTCGAGCTTAGCGATGATCTCTCGCTCAACTCGATCACTGGCTATCGCGACTGGGATCGCTACAACGCGTCGAACTCGGACGGAACTTCGGCCGGGCTCGGCAACACCTACTACACGGAAAAATCAAAGCAAATCAGCCAGGAATTCACGGCGAACTGGTCTTCCGGACCGCTCGATGTGGTCGCGGGCCTCAGCTACTATCACGAGAAGATCGACAACCACGTGCTGGTGCCGTTCGTCCAGTTCTGGTCGCCGCTTGGCGAGGTGAACTATATCCAGGACGGCAAGATGGATATCGATGCCTTCGCGGCTTACGCGCAGGCAACCTATGCAATCCTGCCGGAACTGCGGCTGACTGCCGGTGGCCGCTGGTCGACCGAAAAGCGCGATCAGGTGGGTAGCTTCACGTTCACGTCCTTCGCGAACACCAGCGGCAAGGAGAAGTGGAGCGACTTCACGCCCAAGCTGGGTATCGAGTTCGACGTCGGGCCGACGACCATGCTCTATGCCAGCTATACCGAAGGCTTCAAGAGCGGCACCTACAACATCGACCAGGTCAACCCGGTGATCAATCCGGAGACGATCAAGGCCTATGAGGCGGGCTTCAAGACCCGGCTGTTCGACAACGTCCTGGAAATGACCGGCGGCTATTTCCACTACAAGTACACCGATCTTCAGGTGAACAAGGTCATCGGCATCGCGACAGTGACGACCAACGCCGCATCGGCCAAGGTGGACGGTTTCGAACTGGCAGCGACCCTGCGGCCTGCAACTGGTCTCAGGCTGGACGGTACGTTCAACTATCTGGATTCGCGCTTCAGCGACTTCTTCTCGACCAGCCCGCTTTACCCGGCCGGGGCGGCGGATCCGGGCTTCCCGATCTGGGCAGCAGCCAATCCTGGCGCGAAGACCCCGGTCTTCGGCGGTGCCGGGGGGGCCGAGCAGAACCTCAAGGGCTATCAGCTTCCCGGTGCGCCGAAGTACTCGTTCACGGCCGGTGCGCAGTACGATTATGAGATCGGCAACGGCGGCGTGCTGACCGTGCGCGGTGACCTTTCCTGGGCATCGCGCGTCCACTTCTCGGAGTTCAACGACAAGAACCTGAGCCAGAAGTCGGTGACCAAGGTCAACGCCCTGATCCGCTACGATTCCGGATCATTCTGGAACGTCAGCCTCTGGGGCAAGAACCTGACGAACGAATATGTCATTTCGAACTCGCTCGTGACCATCGCGCTGTGGGGATACCCGCGGTATGGTGCGATCGAGCCGCCGCGGACCTATGGCGCGACGGTCGGCTTCAACTTCTGATGCCGAGCATGCGGCGCGGGCTCATGCTCGCGCCGCATGGCCGCCGGGATCACCGGTGGCGAAGTGTTTCAAACTGCAAGAACCCGGAGAGAGGCGATGACAGACTTGAGCGGCGCAGACCTGATCAGAAATGCCGATCGCCTCTATATCGACGGGGACTGGGTCGCGGCCAGCACGGGCCGGACGATCGACGTGATCGCGCCCGCGACCGAAGACCTCTTCCTCTCTGTTGCCGAAGCAGGCGTTGCGGACATCGACCGCGCCGTGGCTGCCGCGCGCCATGCGTTCGACCGCGGTCCGTGGAGCCGCTTGACGCCGCAGGAGCGGGCGAAATACCTGACCGCCATCGGTGACGAAATGGACCGTCGGAGCGATGCCATCGCGCGCATCTGGCCGAATGAAATGGGCATCCTGCACGGCATCGCCAGTGCATTTGCCGGGACCATCGGCAACGTCTATCGCTATTACGCTGGCCTTGGCGAGACATTCGCCTGGGAAGAACGCTTTGAAAATCCGCCGGGCGGCGGTGACTATGCCCTCATCACCAACGAACCCGCCGGTGTCGTCGGCGCAATCGTGCCGTGGAATGCGCCGGTCAACATCACCGCGTTCAAGGTCGCTCCCGCGCTGCTCGCTGGCTGCACCGTGGTTCTCAAGCTGTCGCCCGAAGCGCCGGGGACGGGCTACCTGCTCGCGGAAATCGCCGAGGCGGTCGGCCTGCCGCCGGGCGTGCTCAATGTTGTCACGGCGGACCGCGAGGCATCCGAGCGGCTGGTACGCCATCCCGATGTCGACAAGATCGGCTTCACTGGATCGAGCGCGGTGGGCAAGCGTATCGCCTCCATCTGCGGCGAGCGCGTCGCGCGCTGCACACTCGAACTGGGCGGCAAGTCGGCGGCGGTAATCCTCGACGATTACGACGTCGGCAAAGCGGCCGATTCCATCGTTGGGCCGGCCTGTGCGATGAGCGGCCAGATCTGTTCCTCGCTGACCCGGATCGTTGTCACTCGCAATCGTCATGACCAGCTGGTCGAGGCGCTGAGCGCGAATTTTCAGTCGGTCGTGGTCGGCGATCCCTTCGATCCCGCAACCGGCCTCGGCCCGCTTGCGATGGAGCGCCAGCGCGACAAGGTCGAGGGCATGGTGAATGACGCGGTCCGTGCTGGCAACAGGCTCGTCACCGGCGGCAAGCGCCCGGCGCATCTCAATCGCGGCTTCTTCTTCGAGCCCACTGTGTTCGCCGATGTCGACAACAACGACACCATCGCGCGCGACGAGATCTTCGGCCCGGTGCTGAGCGTCATCCCCGCCCGCGACGAGGCGCACGCCATCGAGATCGCCAACGACACCGTCTACGGCCTCAACAACTCGGTGTTCACCAATGACGCAGAGCGGGCCTATTCGGTGGCGCGGCAGCTGCGTTCCGGTACAGTGGGCCACAACTCCTGGCGCAGCGACATGATGATCGGCTTCGGCGGCTTCAAGCAATCAGGCATTGGGCGCGAAGGCGGCATCAATGGCCTGCGCGCCTATCTTGAACCCAAGACGATCATCATGGACAATCAGGCCTGAGGGCACTTGGCGGAGACGGACATGGCAACGGTCATCAAAGGTGTCACGCTCGATACCGAAATCACTACCAACAACCCGGTGGCGCGGGCGAATATCGATACGATCATCGATTTCTTCTCCGTCTACCTCAAGGACAAGGCGCATTTTTATTCGCTTTGGGTGCAGGACGATCCGCAGGTCATCACCCCGTTCGTGAGCGACGACATCGCGGTCTGCACCTTTGCGGTCCATGCAGGCTGGGACAAGGTCAAGGGGTTCTGGGACCCGATCCATGACGAGATGACCGGCACGTTCGACTGGTTCATCGACGAGATCATCGTGGGCGAGGACCCGAACACGATCATCACCAAGTCGAACAGCAACATCGATGTCCAGACCGGCGCTGTGTGGGGCAACAAGGCCGTCAAGTATCGCGGCCGCTACGTTCAAATCTTCAGGTTCGTGAAGGGCAAAGTCAAGTCATTCGAGGAATATTACGACACCGCGCTGCTCAACTCTGTCTACGGCGCATGAGTGAGCCGCGGACCCTTGAAGGCCGCTCGGTGATCGTTACCGGCGCGGCGCAGGGCATGGGCAAGGCGATTGCCGTGCTGGCCGCGGGGCGCGGCGCGGCCCATGTCACGCTGGCCGATGTGCAGCAGGACAAGGGCGAGGCTGCCGCCGAGGATGTCCGTGCCGCCGGAGCGAGGGCGACGTTCGTCCGCACTGATCTTCGCAAGGCTGACGAGATCGCGGCGATGGTCGAGCAGGCCGCAGCGCAAGGCGGCGGCATCGACGTTCTCGTCAACAACGCGGGCATCACCGATGACGGCCTGACTGGATCGCCGCAGACGCTCGAGACCTTGAGCGAAGAGCAGTGGGACGACCTCATGGACATCAACGTCAAGGCGATGTGGCGCGCGGTGCGCTGCGCGCTTCCATGGCTCAAGGCATCGAGGCTGTCGCCGGCAGTGGTCAATGCCGCGTCGGTTGCCAGCACTTTCGCCTATCCCGGCATCCCCGGCTATTCGGTCAGCAAGGGCGCGGTGAAGCTGCTGACGCAGGCGCTCGCGGTTGATTTTGCACCCTACGGCATCCGCGTGAATGCCTATGCCCCCGGCGCCATCGCCACGCCGATGCTGATGCACAGCATCGAGACTGCCGATGATCCCGCTGCGATGGAGCGGCTCTGCGCCGGACCGCACCTCATCAAGCGGCTTGGCACGGTGGACGAGATTGCCCGGCTCGTCTGCTTTCTCGCCTCGGAAGAGGCGGCGTTCACGACCGGGTCAATTTACCAGATCGATGGTGGCACCAATGCTTGGCGGGGCGCGGCATAAGCCGCTGCCCCCATGACGGAGAGAGACGATGGCTGAAACTGGACCTGTGTTTGAGACAGACGATCCCGAACTGGCGCCCGAACGCCTGATCGAACGCTTCGGCCGCGACATTTACCGCGACTTCGATATCGACGACCCGACGCTGAACGAGCATTTCCATGAAGCGATCGACTTCATGGTGCAGAAATGCCCGGTCGCGCACAGCAAGGTGGGCACGGGCTATACCGTGTTCAGCAAGGAAGAGACCATCCGCCGGATCGGGCAGGACTGGCAGACTTTCTCCAGCGCGAAGGGCTATATCCCCAACCGCCCCGCCGACCAGCCGATGATGATCCCGGTCGAACAGGATCCGCCCGATCACACCGCATGGCGCCGCGCGCTCAATCCGCACATGAGCCCGCAGGTCATGGCCAAGGTCCGGCCCGACGTGCTGCGCGAAGTCAACTCTCTGATCGATTCCTTTATTGACAAGGGCGAGTGCGAATTCATCAGCGAGATGGCGGCGCAGCTGCCGGGCCGCGCGTTCTTCATCTATGTGCTGGGCGTCCCGGTCGACGATCTGGCCACCCTGGTCCGAAATGTCGACCTGTCGTTGTTCGGGCCGATGGAGACGCGCGCCAAGTATCACAAGGAAGTCTACGATTACCTTGAGGTCTTCATGAAGGACCGCGCCGCGAGCCCGCCGCAAGGCGACATCATCGACACTATCCTGAAGGGCGTCACCTATGGCGACGGCAGCGAGGCGCCGTGGGACCACAAGGTCTCTGTGGTGCTCGACCTGACCTATGGCGGCATCTCGACCACGATCTATGCCCTCGGTTCGATCGCCCGCCATCTGGCCGAGCATCCCGAACAGCGCAGGCAGCTGATCGACAATCCGGACTGGATCGAGAATTCGGTCGAGGAATTCGTCCGCGCCTATTCGCCGGTCGTGGCTATGGGCCGCAGCTGCACCCGCGATGTTGAAGTCGAAGGCGTGCAGCTCAAGGAAGGCGACTTCATCATGCTCGGCTATTCTGCGGCCGGGCGTGATCCGCGCTCGATCGCCAATCCCAAGGAGCTGAACTTCGCGGAGCCGACCATCCATCACGCCACCTTTGGCGTGGGTCCCCACCGCTGCATCGGCTCGCACCTCGCTCGCATGGAGATGGCCGCGTTCATCGAAGTGTGGCTGAAACGCATCCCCGACTTCCGCCTCAAGCCGGGCATGGAGCCGGTTTATGAGACCGGGTTCCTGCGCGCGATGAGCTCGCTCTATCTCGAATGGTAACACGCGTGCCCGGGCCTTGTGTCCGGGCCGCCATCGTGGATAATTCGCATGCGTCTTAAAATCGATGAAGTGCTGTGCAGCGGACACGGCCGCTGCTGGAAATACGCGCCCGATGTCTTCCCGATCGACGATGACGGCTTCAACCTGCTTCGCGGCTCGATCATAGAGATCCCGGCAGATCAGGAAGAGGCCGCCACTAAGGGAATGAAGGCCTGCCCGGAACGTGCGATCACCATGATCGATTGATGGGCATAGGGGAGCCGCGCCGATGATAAAGATGATCTTCATGCTGAAGCGCCGCCCGGGCATGACGCGCGAGGCGTTCATCGAACGCTACGAGAACGGCCATGCCCAGATCGGCGCGCGGCACGTGGCCGGGGCCGCGCGCTATGTCCGCCGTTACCTTGAGCCAGTGCCTGAACTGTTCACCGGTGACGTCGTGGAGCCCGACCACGACGTCATAACCGAGCTGTGGTTCGACACCCGCGAAGCCTACGAGCGCACGATGCAGCGGCTGGCCCAGCCCGATGTGGTGGCGGAAATCGTCGCCGACGAGGAAGAGCTGTTCGACCGTTCGCGGCACCGTGTCTTCATGGTTGACGAACGGGACACGTCGCTGACGGAAGGTTGAATCGCATGGTCACGCTGATCGTCTGCATCAAGCGCAAGGAAGGGATGAGCCGCGAGGACTTCACCCGATATTGGCGCGACAACCACGGACCGCTTGTCAGATCGTGCGCCAGCTTCACACGCTACCTTACCGGCTATTCGCAGTATCACCTGTCGGGCGACGGCAATGCCGAGGCCGAATTCGGCGTTGCCGGCACCTATGACGGCATTGCCCGGCTCGAATTCCGCAGCGCCGAGGATATGGAGCGGGCTTTTGCCGACCCCGACTATCTGGCGAACGTGCGGCCGGACGAGCCGCGTTTCATCGATATTGCCGGATGCCTGTCATTCGTGACGGAAGAGAGCCGCGTCATCTGATCGCGCCGGGATGGCCGGCTATCCCGGTCCTCCCGCTTGATTTGCCGGGTGCTTCATGGATAGATGCCGTCATCCGGGGCAAAGCAACCTCCCGGTCAGGCGTCCCGGCCCAAGCGTTGTCTTGACCTCCGCTTTTGCGGACGGAAAGGCATGGGGCGACACGTGACTGATACAGTTCAACCTCAATATCGCGAGATGGTGCGCGGCTTTGCGCGCATTGGCCTGCTCAGTTTCGGCGGGCCGGCCGGACAGATCGCGCTGATGCACCGCGAGCTGGTCGAGGAGCGGCATTGGATCAGCGAGGCGCAGTATCTCCACGCCCTCAATTTCTGCCATCTGCTGCCGGGGCCGGAGGCGCAGCAACTTGCCACCTGGATCGGCTGGAAGCTGCACGGCGTGCGGGGCGGGCTGGCGGCCGGTCTGCTGTTCGTGGCGCCGGGCGCGCTGGTCATCCTCGCTCTGTCGACGCTCTATGCCTATGCGGCGAAGCTCGGCTGGTTCGCCGCTGTGTTCCTCGGGATCAAGGCGGCGGTCCTCGCCATCGTCGTGCAGGCCCTGCTGCGCATTGCGGGGCGGGCTCTGAATACGCGCTTCAAGCAGGTGCTCGCAGTGCTCGCCTTCGCCGCGCTGTTCCTGCTTGACCTGCCGTTTCCGCTGGTTGTGCTGGGGGCCGGGCTTGCGGGGACGATCGTTGCGGCAAGACGACCGGACAGGGTGGGCATCCAACCGGGTGGGGGGACGGTGACGGCTGGGCCGCGGCCGTGGCGGCAATCGCTGCGCGCGGTGCTGGTATGGGGCGCAATCTGGGCCGCGCCTATGGCGCTCATCCTGTTCACGCTGGGGCGTGACCATGTGCTGTGGCAGGTCGGCGTGTTCTTCTCGCAGCTTGCCGTCGTCACGTTCGGCGGAGCCTATGCGGTGCTGGCCTATATGGCGCAGCAGGCGGTCGAAGGGTTCGGCTGGCTCTCGGCTGGCGAGATGGCGGATGGGCTGGGCCTTGCCGAGACGACACCGGGGCCGCTGATCCTTGTCACGCAGTTTGTCGGCTTCCTCGCCGCCTTTCGCGCGCCTGAGCCGTTCGCGCCGCTGGTCGCGGGAGTTCTTGGGGCTGGCCTGACGCTCTGGGTCACTTTCGCGCCGTGCTTCCTGTGGATCTTCTCGTTCGCGCCGTGGATCGAGCGGATGGAGAACGCGCCGCGCCTCAAGGGGGGGCTTGCGGCGGTCACTGCCTCGGTTGTCGGCGTCATCGCCAACCTCACGCTGTGGTTTACGCTGCATGTCCTGTTCCGCCGCGTGGGGGAGGTCGAGGCAGGGCCGCTGCGCCTCGACGTGCCGGACTGGACCAGCCTTGACTGGCGCGCGGCGGTTTTGGCGGCCATCGCCGGTATTCTGCTCTTCAGGCTCAAATGGAACGTCATGGCAGTGCTCGCGCTTGCCGGGATCGGCGGATTGATCCTGGGCCTGCCTTCGTTGGGTGGCGCTTTGGGGAGTGCCACCTTGCCGGGCTGACCGGGCCAAATATCTTGACTCTGCGCCCGCTTGGCACTAGCTCGCCGCTTTCCCCACAACTCTAGTTCTGCGGAGTGCCCATGGCGCGCGTTACTGTCGAAGATTGCGTCGACAAGGTTCCCAACCGGTTCGATCTCGTCCTGCTGGCAGCCCAGCGCGCGCGTGAGATTTCGGGCGGCGCAGAACTTACCATCGACCGGGATCGGGACAAGAACCCCGTCGTCGCGTTGCGCGAGATCGCGGACGAGACGGTGGTGCCGAAGATTCTCAAGGAATCGCTCGTCAGTTCGCTCCAGCGCGTGCTGCCCGACGACGATGACGATGTCGATGACATTGGCTCGCTCAGCCAGTCGGCCGAAGCGCTGCGGATTACTGCCGCCGCACCGGTGCGCAACACCTCGATCGGTGGCGACTACGAAGGCTGAGGCCTCAAGACAGCCGTCGCGGCACGATCTTTCATGCAGAAGGCCTCGGGAAACCGGGGCCTTTTCTGCGTCCGGATGGTCGATCCCATGACCGAGGGCGCGCCGGTCATGGGTGGCTCGGAACCCGCACACACTCGAGGCGTTTGGTGTGCGGGGCAATCGCCGCGGGCCTTGAATCGTCTTGAGGCCCACTCGCTTGGAGTGAAACAGATGAACAAGATCATGGTCTCGATATTGGGAGCCGCCGTGCTCCCGCTGTCTGCCTGTGCTTCGACGGGCAATGACAGCACCTTGGCAAGCGCCGGGACCGGCGCGGCGATTGGCGCTGCGGGCGGGGCGGGCGTTGCCGCGCTTGCTGGCGGCGATCTACTGACCGGCGCCGTTATCGGCGCGGGCGTTGGCGGCCTCGCCGGCGCGGTCTGGGCCGACAATGACCGAGATGGCCGGGCCGATGGTTACTACTATAACGACCGCTACTATGCCGGCGCGCCAACCTCGCAAATGTCCGCAGTGCGCGATTGCCGCTCGGTTGGCGGTTCGGCTCTGACCGGCGCCGGCGTCGGTGCTGCGGCAGGCGCTGGACTCGGTGCAGTGGCCAGCGGGGTCGGCGTGCTGGAAGGCGCGGCGGTCGGTGCCGCTGTCGGCGGGCTGGCCGGAGCGATCTGGGCCGATTCCAACAATGATGGCTGCGTCGACGGTTACATGCGTGAAGGCCGTTATTACGAAGGCGGTCCGATGGTCCAACCCGTGCCAGCAAACTACCGCGCGGGTGAGCGCGGCTGATCATGCTGACGGAGTGCAAGCCGGGGCTCGCAGTGCGTACAATGCTGCGCCCCGGCATGTGCTTCGCGGCCCTGATTTTGGCGCTGCCGCTGGCTGCGCCGACGTGGGCGGCGCCTGCACCCAAGGCACAAATTGTCAGCCGTGCCGTGCCGCAAGGCCTGGCGGCGCAGATCGCAAGCGAGGCGGGCTCGCTGGTCCGGCCGTTCTACCGGGCTCGGAATTACCGGCCGATCTGGATAGACCCCGCCAGCGGGCGCCTGCATCCTGCCGCGCATTCGCTTGCGCGCCTGCTCCAGACATCGGCCGCCGACGGCATCAAACCCTCCAAACTTGGTGCGCGGAATGTCAGCCGGGCGCTTTACAAGGCCTCGAACGGCGATACCAAGGCGCTTGCCAAGGCAGAAGTCAGGCTCTCGGAAACCTTTGTCCGTTACGTCCAGCTTATGCGGCGCGACCCTGGCGTCGGCGTCATTTACCAGAGCGACATGTTGCGGCCCGCCCCGCCCACCGCCACGGCGGCCTTGGCGCAAGCGGCCGGCAGCCCTTCGTTTGATCGGTATATTGTAGATATGGGGTGGATGGTCCCGCTCTACGCGCCGGTGCGCCGCTCGATGGAGTCAGCCGCTTACGCTGATGATCGCCGGCGTCTGGCCCTGAACCTCGCCAGGCTGCGCTCTATTCCGGTGGGCCTGTCCAAGCGCTATGTCATTGTCGATGCTGCAAGTTCGCAGCTCTGGATGTACGAGAACGACCGCGTCGTCGATCAGATGCGCGTCGTCGTGGGCAAGCCGAGCGAGCAGACCCCGATGATGGCGGGGTTCTTTCGCTCGGTCATCGTCAATCCCTACTGGAACGTTCCCGAAGATTTGGTGCGCAGCCGCATCGCTGTGAATGCTCTGGCCCACGGCACCGCCTATTTGCGTGAGAGCGGTTATCAGGTCCTGTCTGACTGGACCGACGGGGCCAGCCTTGTCAGCGCGGATAAAGTGGACTGGGCGGCCGTGGCCGCGGGCTCGCAGACAGTGCGGGTGCGGCAGCTTCCGGGGCCGCGAAATTTCATGGGCCGCGCGAAATTCATGTTTCCCAATGAAATCGGCATCTACTTGCACGACACGCCGGACAAGGAACTGATGCGCGGCGACGACCGCCACCTCAGTTCAGGGTGCGTGCGGCTCGAGGATGCGGCGCGATTCGGCCGCTGGCTGATGAAAAAGCCGTTGCCTCGCCGCGTACGCGCCCCCGAGCAGGTTATCAATGTGCCCCAGCTGGTTCCGGTCTACATAACCTACCTGACCACGCGGGTCGAAGCAGGCGGACTGGTCAGCGTTGCCGACATCTACGGCCTGGACCAGGCTGGCGACGGGCGTAAAAACCAACGCCTGGCGGCCAACCCGAGCTAGGCGCCCCGGCCTGTTTGCCAGACGCTACCCAATCACACTCCCTGCGGCGCCTCGCTTCCGCCGGTGAAGCGCCGCCCTGCCTTGGGGATCGCCGATCCGCGCACCGGGGGCGGCGTTGCCGGGCCGGTCGGATGGTCGGGCCGGTCGATCTTGCCGTCCTCCAGCAACTGACGGATTTCCTCGCCAGTCAGCGTCTCGTATTCCAGCAGCGCGCCGGCGAGCAGGTGCAGCTTGTCTTCCTGCTCCTTGAGGATGCCCGTGGCGCGGGCATGGGCGCCGTCGACCAGGCCGCGAATCTCGCTGTCGATCAGCTTGTTGGTCTCGTCGGACGACATGAGACGGTGCGAGCCGCCCATGCCGAGGTAGCCCTCGTTTTGCTCTTCGTACTGGAGCGGGCCGAGCTTGTCCGACATGCCCCATTTGGTGACCATGTTGCGGGCAAGACCGGTGGCGTACTGGATGTCCGACGAGGCGCCCGAGCTGACCTTGTCGTGGCCGAAGATGATTTCCTCCGCCACGCGCCCGCCCATCGAAACCGACAGGTTGGCGTGCATCTTGTCGCGGTGGTAGGAATAGCTGTCGCGTTCCGGCAGGCGCATGACCATGCCCAGCGCGCGGCCACGCGGGATGATCGTGGCCTTGTGGATCGGATCTGAGGCGGGTTCGTTGACAGACACGATGGCGTGGCCAGCCTCGTGATAGGCGGTCATCCGCTTTTCGTCCTCGGTCATGACCATCGAGCGGCGCTCGGCGCCCATCATGACCTTGTCCTTCGCGTCTTCGAACTCCTGCATGGCAACAAGACGCTTGTTGCGGCGTGCAGCAAGCAGGGCCGCCTCGTTGACCAGATTGGCGAGGTCAGCGCCCGAGAAACCCGGCGTACCGCGCGCGATGACTCGCGGGTTGACGTCGGGTGCCAGCGGAACCTTTTTCATGTGGACGGCGAGGATCTTCTCGCGGCCCTCGATGTCCGGGATCGGCACCACGACCTGCCGGTCGAAACGGCCGGGGCGCAGCAGCGCCGGGTCGAGCACGTCGGGCCGGTTGGTCGCGGCAATGATGATGATGCCTTCATTCGCTTCGAATCCGTCCATCTCGACCAGAAGCTGGTTGAGCGTCTGCTCGCGCTCGTCGTTCGAATTGCCGAGGCCGTGCCCGCGATGACGGCCGACCGCGTCGATTTCGTCGATGAAGACGATGCAGGGCGCATTCTTCTTCGCCTGGTCGAACATGTCGCGCACGCGTGACGCACCGACGCCGACGAACATCTCGACAAAGTCGGAGCCCGAAATCGTGAAGAACGGCACGCCCGCCTCGCCAGCAATGGCGCGGGCAAGCAGGGTCTTGCCGGTACCAGGCGATCCGACCAGCAGCGCGCCCTTGGGAATCTGGCCGCCCAGCTTGGAAAAGCGCTGCGGATCGCGCAGGAACTCGACTATTTCTTCAAGTTCTTCACGCGCTTCGTCGATGCCGGCAACGTCGTTGAAGGTGACGCGGCCCTGCCGCTCGGTCAGCATCTTGGCCTTCGACTTGCCAAAGCCCATCGCCCCCGAGCCGCCGCCCTTCTGCACCTGGCGCAGCGCGAAGAAGGCGATCCCGAGGATCAGCATGAACGGCAATGCCTGGATCAGGATGTAAAGCAGGATGTTGGGCTCCTCGGGCTGCTTGCCCGAGAACTTGACACCATTCTCGGTGAGGGTCTGAGTCAGCGTGGTGTCGTTCGGCACCGGAATGGTCGAGAAGCTGTCCCCATTCTTGTACTTGCCGACGATCCGGTCCTCGCCCACCTGCACTTCGGCCACGCTGCCTTCGGCAACCTTGGCGCGGAAATCGGAATAGCGCACTGCGCTGCCGACTTCGGTGCGTGAGCCGAACATCGAGACCACCATGAGCAGGGCGAGAAAGATTCCGCCCCATATCATCAAGCTCTTTATCCAGGGATTGCCGCTCGGCTGGTCGTCGTTCATGAGATGCGCGTTCCTTTCGCTCCTGCAATGTAGGTTGCCAGCGATGAATGGCAAGCTAACGCCGCCTCGTTGGGAATTCGACCTGCCGCAGCCCGGAAAGCCCCTATCGATGGCAAATGCCGCTTCGCCGATCCTTCCGCTCTACGAAGCGATGAAGACGACCATATTCGAGGAAATGAGCGGGCTCGCGCGAGATGCAGGGGCGATCAACCTGGGGCAGGGCTATCCTGAGGGCGACGACCCGGCCGAACTGATCGAGGCGGCTGCGCGCGCTCTTCGTGAGCAGTCGAACCAGTATCCGCCCTGCGGGGGCATTCCGCGGCTTCGCGAGGCCATCGCGGCGTTCTATGCACGCCGGCAAGGGCAGGCCTTCGATCCTGCGCAGGTCCTCGTCACCTCGGGCGCGACCGAGGCGCTGGCCTGCTGCATCATGGCGCTGGTGCGACCGGGCGACGAGGTGATCCTGTTCCAGCCCGCCTACGATGCCTATGCGCCGATGATCCGGCGCTGCGGCGGCGTGCCCGTTTCGGTCCACCTCAAGGCGCCGGACTGGCGTTACGAGGCCGATGCGCTGGAACGTTCAATTACGCCTGCGACGAAAGCCATCCTGTTCAACGATCCGCACAATCCGGTGGGCAGAGCGACGAGTGCCGGGGAACGCGCCCTGCTGGCCGATGCCTGCATCCGGCACGATCTCATCGCGATCTGCGACGAAGTGTGGGAAGATGTACGCTTCGACGGTTCGCGCCATGTGTCCCTTGCGGCTGAGCCGGGCATGGCGGGCCGGGCGGTCAAGATCGGGTCGGCGGGCAAGCTGTTCGGGCTGACAGGGTGGAAAACCGGCTGGATCTGTGCGCCGCCAGCGCTGGCGCCGGGGCTGATGCGGGCGCACCAGTTCCTCACCTATACGACGCCGCCCGCGCTCCAGTGGGCGGTGGCAGAGGGCCTCGCGTTGCCGGACGCGTGGTTCGATGCGCATCGCGCGCGCTGGGGCGCATCGCGCGCGCGGCTCGTCGCGGGGCTGGAGCAGGCGGGATACGCGGTACTGCCCGGCACGGCGACATGGTTCATCTGCGTCGATCTCGCCGCGTCGGGCATCACCATCGACGACCGCGAATTTGCCCTGCGCGGCATCGCGGAGGCGGGTGTTGCCTCGATCCCGCTGTCCGCGCTGTGGGAGCAAGGGCCAGGGGACGGCGAAGAGGCGCCGCGCCATCTGGCCCGGCTGTGCTTCGTGAAGCAGGACGCTGCGCTCGATGAAGCGGCGGCGCGCCTCGCTGCTTTCCGGCAGGCGCTGATCGCTCAGTAACGATCCGGTGCCATGTCGTCCGGGGCAAGATCGGAGAAGCGGGTGATCCGCGATTCGAAGCGCAGCCGCACCTTGCCGGTGGCGCCGTGGCGCTGCTTGGCGACGATCAGTTCGGCAAGGCCGTGGACCCGCTCCATTTCCGCCATCCAGGCCATGTGCTGGTCGTGGATCTTGGCATCGTCGCCGTCGACCGGCTGCTTGGGTTCCCGCGCGGCGATGTAGTAGTCTTCGCGGTAGACGAACCAGACCATGTCGGCGTCCTGCTCGATCGAGCCCGATTCGCGCAGGTCCGAAAGCATCGGCCGCTTGTCCTCGCGCTGTTCGACCGCGCGGGAAAGCTGTGACAGCGCGATCACGGGCACGGAGAGTTCCTTGGCCAGCGTCTTCAGACCGCGGCTGATCTCCGAAATCTCGTTGACCCGGTTGTCGTTGCTGCGTCCGGTGCCCTGAAGGAGCTGGAGGTAGTCGACGATGATGAGGCCGATGTCGTGCCGCCGCTTGAGCCGGCGCGCCCGCGTGCGCAGCGCAGCGATGGTGAGCGCCGGTGTATCGTCGATGTAGAGCGGCAGTTCGGCCAGCGTCTGGCTGGCAAGCGAGAGCTTGTGAAAGTCCTCGCGGCTGATCTTGCCCATGCGCAGCGCCTCGGAACTGATGCCCGATTGTTCGGCCAGAATGCGCGTGGCAAGCTGGTCCGCGCTCATTTCGAGGCTGAACAGCGCGACTGAACCGCCAACGGACTGTGCGGGGTCGATCCGGTCGCGCACCGTATCGTCGAGGAACCGCTTGGCACAGTTGAAGGCGATGTTGGTGGCGAGCGAGGTCTTGCCCATGCCCGGCCGCCCGGCAAGAATGATGAGGTCCGAATCGTGGAGGCCGCCCACCTTGTCGTTGATTGACGACAGCCCCGTGGTCTTGCCCGAAATATGGCCGCCCGAATTGAGCGCCTTTTCGATGCCGGTGATGGCAGTGCGCGTCGCGGCGGCAAAGCTCTGCGCCTCGCTCTGGTTTCCGGCACCCTCGGCCACGGAATAGAGCGCCGCCTCGGCCAGCTCGATCTGCTCAAGCGGCTCGACCGATTCAGACGTGTCCATCGCCGATTCGACGAGATTGCGACCGACGCTGACCAGTTCGCGCAGCAGCGCGAGGTCATAGATCTGCGCCGCGAGTTCGCGCGGGGCGAGCAGGCCCTGTCCGTCGGCTGTGAGCCGTGCGAGGTAGCCCGCTCCGCCCAACTCGCGGAGCGCCTCGTCCGCCTCGAAATAGGGGCGCAGCGTGACCGGCGTGACGACGGCCTTGCGATCAAGCAGCTGGAGGATGCGCTCGTAGATCCGGCCGTGGATCGGCTCGAAGAAGTGCGCGGGAACCAGCGGCGTGCGCAATTCCTCGATCACGCGGTTGTCGATCAGCACGGCGCCCAGAAACGCCGCCTCCGCCTCGATATTCGCAGGTAGCGTGCGCGCCGGCGCGCCTTCGGCCGCCGCCGTTCGGATCAGCAAGTCATGTTCGCCCATAAGCGCGCGACAATGCGCCGGGGCGCCCCGCTCCGCAAGCGAAGCCTGACCTGCGTTTTGTTCACAGGCTGTGCAAAAGCCCTCAGCGGTGGAGTCACGATCAGCACCCCCTTGCCCCGCATTGCTGCATCTGCGAAACCGCGTGCATCATGGCCGATCCGCGCATCTCGCATATCGAACTCGACGACGCGACCATCCTGTGGCGCAACGCCGATATCGAGCAGGAACGGCGCATCGCAATCTACGATCTGATCGAGGAAAACACCTTTAAGCCGGTGCGCTCGTTCGAGGCAGGCTACGAAGGCCCGTACCGCCTGAGGCTGTCGGTCGCGGACGGACGGCTGGCGCTCGACGTCTCGGACGAAGGCGGTGCCTTGCTGGAAACGCTGATCCTCGGCCTGGGCCGGTTCAGGCGCCCGATCCGCGAGTATTTCGCGATCTGCGAGAGCTATTACCAGGCGATCCGCAAGGCCTCGGCGCAGGAAATCGAGACGATCGACATGGCCCGCCGCGGCCTTCACAACGAAGCCGCCGACCTGCTGCTCGAACGGCTCGAGGGCAAGATCGAGACCAATTTCGATACGGCGCGAAGGCTCTTTACGCTGATCTGCGTGCTGCATATCAGGGTCTGACTGCAGGCAGACTGCCTCAAGGGGGGAGCGGCGCACAATGGCAAGACGGAGGGGCAGCCGAATGCGGCTGCGTCTGGCGGCAGCGGCGTTGCTCGTCCTGCTGGCAGGCGGCGGCATGCTTTGGTGGCACTTGCGCCACTGGCAGCCGGACCGCGCCGTCTATGCCTTGCAGGGCGTCGAGATTGGCGCGGCGGACGGCGCGGTCGACTTCGCGGCCCTCAAGGCGACCGGCGCGGACTTTGCCTATGTAGATGCCAGCGCAAGCGCCTTTGCCCGCGATCCCGCCTTTGTCCGCAACTTCGAGGCCGCGCGTGCCGCCGGGCTCCAGGTGGGGGCGGTCCACCGCTACGACCCATGCCAGCCGGCCGAGCGGCAGGCCGCCAACTTCGTGACGGTGGTGCCGCGCGATCCTGCGCTGCTGCCCCCGGCGGTCGAGCTTGAGCGGCTGGCCGATGACTGCCCAATCGCGACCGGCGATGCGGCGGTGCAGAGCGAGCTCACCACGTTCCTCAACCAGATCGAGACGCACACCGGCAAGCCCGCGATCCTCAAGCTGGGCAAGGGCTTCGAGCATCGATACCACCTTGCCGCCGCGATCGACCGCAACCTGTGGGTTACCGGCGACCGCCTCCAGCCCGATTATGCCGGACGGCCGTGGACGATGTGGACGGCCAATGCCGCGCTGGCCAGCGACGTTGCGGCAGAGCCGGTGCGGTGGATCGTCGTCCAGCCCTGATTCCCCGCACGCCCGAATGCCGCGCACCTTCAGGGTTAACAAAGTTTACACCACGCCCCGGTATTGTTTCGGACAACGGGTGGCGTTCACCCGCGGAGAGCGAATTTTCCCGCGCGATGATACGGACCAAGACCACTCTCATCGTCGGCGCCGGCGCAAGCGGCGAACTGCAGATGCCGAGCGGGGCGGATCTGCTCGCGCGTGTGGCGCAGGGGTTCGATTTCTCGCGCTTCGGGACGGAGCTCCAGACCCGCGACAGCGTGATGCTGGGCCAGTATCTCGGCAAGCTGGGCGCGCGGCTGGGCAAGAAGGACGATCAGATCGCGGAAGCGGCGGAGCGTATCCGCATTGCCTGCAAGCTCTGTTCCTCGATTGACAGCCTGCTCGAGCAGTATGGCGACGATCCGCTCATCACGGCCTGTGGCAAGCTCGCGGTCGCTCATTTCATCTGCCAGGCCGAAGCACGCTCGCTGCTGCGCCTGACGCCGCGCGTGCCGGGCGACCTGCCGGTGCAGGGCGCGGACAACTGGCTGTTCCAACTGGCGCAAGTCGTCACGGCGGGCGTTTCCAAATCGCGCATCGAGAAATGCTTTGAGGACCTGACGATCATCTCGTTCAATTATGACCGGTCGATCGAGCATTTCATGCCCTTCGCACTGGTCATGGCCTACGGGATACCGCTCAAGGAGGCGCAGCGCATCGTCGGCACGCGGCTCAATGTAATCCATCCCTACGGGAGCGTCGGGCGCCTGCCGTGGCAGGACGGCGATGCACCGGATGTCGAATGGGGCACCGAGCAGCCTTGGAATATCCAGAACCTCGCCATGCAGATCCGGACCGCTAGCGAGGCGCAGCGCGACATGACCACAGTGCGCGCCATTCGCGCCGCCGTGACTGGCGCCAAGCGGCTGGTCTTTCTCGGCTTCGGCTTCCATCCCCAGAACGTCGACCTGCTGATCGACTACGGACTGTCGCACGATCCGGAGATCATGGCGTCCACGTTCGACACCACACCGCTGGTCAAGAACATGATCATGCGCATTCTTCGCCGCAAGAGCGGCATCGAGCGCGATGACCTCATCATGCTGATCGACCAGCGATCCTACGAGATCGTGCGCGATTTCAGCCTGCTTCTGGAAAGCTGACCTTCAGGGTTCGATCGCCGGCGATTCGGCCAGTGCGGCGAGGCAATCGCGCGCCAGGAGCTTCGAGCGTTCCGGGCTCCAGCCCTGATCGGAGCAGGGCAGATCGTCGTTGTCCTTGAACGGCATTTCAAGCGTCATCGCCACACAGCCGCTGCCGCGCCCCGAGAACCGCTCGGCGATCTGGTTGGTCGCCATCGAAAGGTTGCCTTTGCCCGCGCCCGCGACTGGATAGCCCCGGCGCGTCTGGAAATCGGGCGTGCGCCGCTTCAGGATCTCGCGATAGCGGGCATAGCGTTCGCTCTGGGTTTCTCGCAGCGAGGGTATGCCCTCGAAGCCGGCGAGGAAATTCGCGGCAATCGCCTCGTCGCCGTGGACGTCCATGGCGAAATCGACGCCGCTTTGGTCCATGGCGCCCAGGATCGCCAGCACTTCGGGCGAACGTTCGGCGCTGGGGGCGGCCCACTCGCGGTTGAGATTCACGCCCGCCGCATTGGTCCGCAAGTGACCGCGCACCGATCCGTCGGGATTGCAGTTGGGGACCAGATGCAGCCGGCAGCGGCGGCGCAGCGTGCGCCCCACCGGATCGGCGGGATCGGTCAGGCAACCCAGCGCGCCTTCCATCCACCATTCAGCCATGCTCTCGCCGGGATGCTGGCGCGCGATGAGCCAGACCTGCGTCTCGCCTTCGCCCATTTCGAGGCAGTCGATCGGCCGGCCCTCTAGGCTGGTGCCCAGCATCCTGTAGTCCACGCCGGGCATTGCCGCGCTGCGCGCGACGAGATCTTGGTGCCGCTCAAGCGAATAGGGTGCGAAATAGGCGAACCAGCACAGATCGCTTTGCGGGCGGTGTCGAATGGTGAGCGTCCCGCCATCGGCTTTCGGGTCCCATGCCGTGTCGGTGCGGCGCCATATCGCGCGGTCTTCCGAAACGCAGGCCCTGTAGCCCGTCCAGCCCTGGGGATAGGCTGCCTGCGCAAGCCCGGTCAGGCGCAGGACAAGTTCGCGCGCACCCCCACCCGATACGCGGAAATGGAACCACTGGAAGAAGTCTGACTGGTGATCGCGCCGGATGGCAAGCCGCGCCTCGCTTCCGCTGACCGACAGAACCTCGATATTGCCCGAATCGAACGCCGCGTTAATCTCGATATCGCTCATTTGACGAGAATCGTTTCCCCCGACACGCCGGGGAAATCCCGGAACAGCGCCTCTGCCAGTTTTGCCGCACCAAGCTGGGTCGAGGCAAGCGGAGACTTTGCCGAAACACTGAACTGCGCGCGGCCCTCCCACTGAACCTCGCCGCCCGGCCGGTCACGGATCGTGACGGAAAGCCGCGTCTCGACCTGTTCGGGCGGCGGGCCGGACAGATCGACCCCTATGCCAAGGCCGACGCCGCTGCCATAGCTCCCCGTCGATCCGCCGACGCCGACCGAGACGGGGCTCCCTTCGCGAACAGGGGCCAAGACGTGGCGGTCAATGGCAACAAACGCGACTGTTCCGCCGTCCCCCGTGCTGTCATGGTAGCCTACACGAACAAGCTGCTCCGCCACGGCCGCGGCATAGGAGCGGAATTCTAGGCTTGCGCCATCCTGGCCGGGCGCCGGCAAGACGGCGATCGGGCCGCCGCCGAGCCGGGGCTGCGGAACGTGGAAGCGCGTGACTTCGACCGGCCCCACCGGCGCGACGCAGCCGCCTGCCGCTGCACAGAGCGAAATGAGGGCGGCGATCAGAACAGGTTTCAAGGCCAGGCCCTTTTTTGCGAGAGAAAATGAAACACTTGCTCGGCAGGCGGGTTTTCCGTCCGTTGGCCCAAGCCGGTGACGGCGAGGATACGGCCAATTCCTGAGCCTGCAAGCCTGGGCCAGCAAGGATGTCTGCGCCGTTAACCAAATCATCGCCGTGCCATGCTAGCGAGGTCACATGACTGAAAAGCTTCCCGTCCTCGTTACCGGCGGCGCCGGCTATATCGGCAGCCATGCCGTGCTCGCCCTGCTTGACGCCGGCTGGCCGGTGGCCGTGATCGACAACTTGACCACCGGCTTTCGCTGGGCCGTTCCCGAAAGCGCGGCGTTCCATGAAGGCGACATCGAGGATGCGGGCCTCCTTGCACGTATCTTTGCCGAGCACCGGATCGGCGCGGTAATGCATTTCGCCGGTTCGATCATCGTGCCCGAATCGGTCGAGAATCCGCTGAAATATTATCATAACAACACGGCCAAGACGCGGGCTCTGATCGAGGCGGCGGTGACCGCTGGCGTGCCGCATTTCATTTTCAGCTCGACGGCGGCGACATACGGCATTCCGCAAGTCTCGCCGGTTACCGAGGACAGCCCGAAGCTGCCAATCAACCCCTACGGCAGGTCCAAGCTGATGAGCGAGATCATGCTGGCGGATACGGCGAAGGTGCATCCCGTCAACTTCTGCGCATTGCGCTATTTCAACGTCGCTGGCGCCGATCCGAAAGCGCGGACTGGCCAGTCGACGGCCGGCGCAACGCACCTCATCAAGGTTGCGGTTGAGGCAGCGCTGGGCAAGCGCGAGGCTGTTGAAGTGTTCGGCTCGGACTATGCGACACCCGATGGCACCGGCGTTCGCGACTATATCCATGTCTCCGACCTCGCCGCAGCGCATGTTCTCGCGCTTGAGGCGCTGATCTCGGATCCTGCGCGTTCGCTCACGATGAACTGCGGCTACGGTCGGGGCTTTTCGGTAATGGAAGTGCTCGATGCGGTCGACCGGGTGACGGGCGGACGGATCCATCGCCGGATGAGCTCGCGCCGGGCCGGCGATCCCGATTCGCTGGTCTCGGACAACCGCCTCATCAAGGCGACCCTGCCATGGCAGCCGCGCCATGACGATCTCGACGAGATCGTCCGCCATGCGTTGGCGTGGGAACGCCGGCTTGGCGAAATCCGCGCCGCGGCCTGACGCCGCGAAACGTGCCGCGCAAAGGCGGCGGTGCCTTGACTTGTCGCCGAGCCGCCCTTAACGGCGGCATCGAATTCAGCCCGGCATCAGCGGGCAAAGGGATACGTCATGAAGATTCGCAACAGCCTCAAGTCGCTCAAGGATCGTCACCGGGACAACCGCGTGATTCGCCGTCGCGGGCGCACTTACGTCATCAACAAGACCAACCGCCGCTTCAAGGCCCGCCAGGGCTGATTCACGCGCGGTGAAACGGGTTGGCTCGCTGGAGACAGCGGGCCGTTTTCGTGTGTCCGGCGCCGATGGCGTCTCCCGTCAGGCAAGCGCGCCCCCCAGAGCCCGGCTATTCACTGGCCCTTAAGGGGCGCGATCCCTATAGAAGCGCCATGTTCTTTCCCAAGCGCGCCGCCCGTTTCGTTGCCTGCCTGCTGAGCGGAGCCTTGCTGGCGACCGCGCCGGCGCCGCTGATCGCAGCGCCAGATACACCATGGCTCTATCGCGGCAGCGATGTTCCGCAGGACAAGGAATGGCAATTCGGCGAGCTGGACAACGGGCTTCGCTATGCCCTTCGCCGCAACGGCGTGCCGCCGGGACAAGTTTCGATCCGCATCCGCGTCGATGCCGGTTCGCTGCACGAGGAAGATGGCGAGCAGGGCTATGCCCACCTGATCGAGCACTTGCTGTTCCGTCAGTCGAAGTATCTGGGCGAGGCGCAGGCGATCCCGACCTGGCAGCGGCTCGGCGCGAGCTTCGGCAATGACACCAACGCCGAGACCACGCCGACGCAGACGGTCTACAAGCTCGACCTGCCCAACGCGACCGATGCCTCGCTCAGCGAGACGTTCAAGCTTCTTTCCGGCATGGTCACTGCGCCGACGCTGAGTGAAGCCAACATCCGCACGGAAGTGCCCATCGTGCTCGCCGAAATGCGCGAACGCGGCGGGGCGAGCCAGCGCGTGCAAGATGCGATGCGCCGCACGTTCTATGCCGGCCAGCGATTGGCCGAGCGTTCTCCTATCGGCACCGCAGCGACGCTTCAGGCGGCCAACCAGGCGTCGGTCCGCGCGTTTCATATGCGCTGGTACCGGCCCGAAAACACCGTCATCGTTGTTTCCGGCGATGCCGATCCCGCGCAGATGGCTGCCCTCGTGCGCAAGTGGTTCGCGCCGTGGCGCGTGTCCGGCAAACCGCAGGCCGCGCCCAATTTCGGCGATCCTGTCGCACCGGCCGGCTCAGATCCCGCCAATCCGGTGGGCGAAGTTCGCACGCTGGTCGAGCCTGACCTGCCGCGCAGCATCAGCTTCGCGGTCATGCGGCCGTGGCGGAAGAAGAACGATACCATCGTCTACAACCAGGGGCTGATGGTCGACGCGCTGGCGCAGGCGATCATCAACCGTCGGTTGGAAAGCCGGGCGCGCGGCGGCGGCAGCTATCTCGTGGCGCAGGTCAATCAGGACAATGTCAGCCGGTCCTCGGATTCGACCTTCGTGTCGGTCACCCCGCTTGGGGAGGACTGGACGGGCGCCTTGCGTGACGTGCGCGCAGTGATCGCAGATGCGACGGCGCACCCGCCCTCGCAGGAAGAGATCGACCGCGAGACCGCCGAAATCGAGATCGCATTCATTTCCCCGGTCGAGCAGCGCCGCCTGCTTCCGGGATCGAAGCTGGCCGACGATCTGGTGACTGCTCTCGACATCCGCGAGACTGTCGCCTCGCCGGAAGTGGTGCTCGATATCTTCCGCAAGTCCAAGCCGCTGTTCACGCCGCAGGCGGTGCTCGAGCGGACGCGCCGCCTTTTCACCGGCAGTGTCACGCGGGCCATGCTGATGACGCCTAAGGCCGGCGAGGCGAACGAAGCCTCGCTTCGCCAGGCCCTGCTCGATCCGGTCAAGGCCGATGGCAGCGTGCGGCTCGCCGCGGGAAAGCCGATCCGATTCGACGACATGCCTGCCATCGGCAAACCAGGCAATGTCACCGCGCTGGAGCCGACGGGCCTGCTCGGCATCGAGGAAGTGACCTTCGAGAACGGGATCAAGGCGCTGATCTGGCCGACGACCGACGAGCCGGGCCGCGTCGCAGTCAAGGTCCGCTTTGGCGGCGGCTACCGCACGTTTACGGCTGCCGATGCACCCTACATCACGCTGGGCGAGATGGCGCTGGTGGGATCGGGCGTGGGGACACTCGGACAGGAAGAGCTCGACCGGATCGCTACAGGGCGCAAGCTGGGTTTCGATTTCGAGATCGAGGATGCCTCGTTCGAATTTTCGGCCGACACGCGCCCCGCCGACCTTGCAGACCAGCTCTACCTGTTTGCCGCCAAGTTCGCGGCGCCGCGCTGGGACGTGAACCCGGTGATGCGCGCCAAGGCGGCCGCCGAGATGCAGTACGAGGCTTATGGCACCTCGCCGCAGGGCGTGCTCCAGCGTGATCTCGAATATATCAAGCGCGGACGCGATGCGCGTTTCCGCACGCCGACTCCGGCCGAGATCGCCGCGACGACGCCAGCCCGCTTCCGCCAGATCTGGGCGCGGGCGCTGTCCGAAGGACCGGTCGAAGTACAGGTTTATGGCGATTTCGATCGCAACGCCGTGGTGGCAACGCTGCAGCGCACGTTCGGCGCGTTGAAACCGCGCGCGCCGCTCGCGGGTTCAGCTACCCTCGCCGCGCAGACCCCGCCCGCGGATGCCGAGCCGCTGGTGCTGCGCCACCGCGGCGATGCGAGCCAGGCGGCGGCCGTGATGTCATGGCCCACGGGCGGCGGCAGCGGCGTTGGGATCACCGAGAGCCGGCAACTGGAGATCCTCGTCCAGCTCTTCACCAACCGCCTGATGGATGCGATGCGCGAGAAGATGGGTGCAAGCTATGCGCCACAGGTCTATTCGACATGGCCGCTCGACCTCGACAGCGGGGGTTCGATCACGGCCGTCGCGCAGCTTGAGCCGTCGGCCGTGCCAGCGTTCTTCCAGACCGCGAACGAGATCGCAGCCGATCTTGCCGCCAAACCCGCCTCCGACGACGAGCTTGCACGCGTGACCGAGCCGCTGCGCCAGCGAGTCACGCGCGCGGCAACCAGTTCGGCGTTCTTCATGTACCAGCTCAAAGGCGCTACGGCCGATCCCAGCAGGATCGCCGGGGTCCGGTCGATCATGCGCGACTATACCGTGACCACGCCGGAGCAGATGCAGGCGCTGGCCGCGCGCTATCTGGGTGCTGGCAAAGGGTGGCGGGTGGCAGTGGTTCCGGCCGGTGACGCCCCGGTTGCCCTGACGGCCGCGCGCTGAGCCAAAGCGTCGCTCGCGAGGTTTTGCATTTGCCGCATCGCCCCGCTATGGGCGCGGCTGCAAAGGAGCGAACGAACGTGGCAAGCAACTGGACACCGGAGGGCTGGCAGGCCCACGAGGCGCGGCATTTGCCGGACTATCTCGACGTGGGCGAACTCGCCGGCGTGGAGGCGACGCTTGCCAAGTTTCCGCCGCTGGTCTTTGCGGGCGAAGCGCGCGCGCTCAAGGCCGATCTGGCCGAAGTGTCGGAAGGCCGCGGATTCCTGCTCCAGGGCGGAGACTGCGCGGAAAGCTTCGCGGAATTTCACCCCGACAACATCCGGGATACCTTCCGCGTCCTGCTCCAGATGGCCGTCGTCATGACGTTCGCCAGCAAACAGCCCGTGGTCAAGGTCGGCCGCATGGCCGGGCAGTTCGCCAAGCCGCGTTCGGCTCCGACCGAGAAGATGGGCGATGCCGAGCACCCGAGCTATTTCGGCGACATCATCAACGGCATCGAGTTCGACGCAGTCAGCCGACGCAACGATCCGCAGCGCATGATCCAGGCCTATGGCCAGTCGGCAGCGACGCTCAACCTGCTGCGCGCCTTCGCGAACGGCGGATATGCCAACCTGCGGCAGGTGCATCAGTGGACGCTCGATCACATCGGCCGCAGCCCGTGGGCGAAGAAGTTCACCGAGACGGCCGACCGCATCGGCGAAGCACTTGATTTCATGGAAGCCTGTGGCATCGACCCGCGGACAGTTCCCCAGCTTCAGGGCACCAGCTTTTTCACCAGCCACGAGGCGCTGCTGCTCCAATACGAGCAGGCGCTGACCCGGCGCGATTCGCTGACCGGCGACTGGTACGATTGCTCCGCCCACATGCTGTGGATCGGCGACCGCACCCGGTTCGAAGGATCGGCGCATGTCGAGTTCCTGCGCGGGGTGGGCAATCCCATCGGCATGAAGTGCGGTCCCAGCCTTGAGCCGGACGCGCTGCTGCGGATGCTCGACACGCTCAACCCGGCGCGTGAGGCGGGCCGGATGACGCTCATCAGCCGCTTTGGTCACGACAAGGTCGAAGCAGGACTCCCGGCTCTGGTGCGCGCGGTGAAGCGCGAGGGACACCCCGTGGTGTGGTCGTGCGATCCGATGCACGGCAATGTCATCAAGTCGGAAAGCGGCTACAAGACGCGGCCGTTCGACCGTATCCTCGCTGAAGTGCGCGGCTTCTTCGCGGTGCACCGGGCCGAGGGCACGCATGCCGGCGGCATCCATATCGAGATGACCGGGCAGGACGTGACCGAATGCACCGGCGGCGCAGTGGCGATCACAGATGCCGCTCTGGCCGACCGCTATCACACGCATTGCGACCCGAGGCTCAACGCCGCGCAATCGATCGAGCTGGCCTTCCTTTTGGCCGAAATGCTCAACCTCGAGGCGGCCGAGCGCACGCGCAAGGCGGCTTGATCGCTTCAGAGCCGCAAGGCATCGTCCATCGGCGCAAACAGGCATTTGAGGTCGAACAACACGTGCTGCGGCCGGCATAGCGACGTGATCGCCGCCGCGCCCATGTCGCGGAACTGGTGGTGCGCCACCGCGACGACGATGGCGTCGTAACTTCCTGCTGAGGTGGCGGCGACGAGTTCGCGGCCCAGTTCGTGCCTCGCCTCATCGGCATCGGCCCATGGATCGTGCACGTCGATCAGGCAGCCATAGCCTTCCAGCTCGGCAATGACATCGACCACGCGGCTGTTGCGCAGGTCCGGGCAATTTTCCTTGAAGGTCAGCCCCATGACCAGCACGCGCGCGCCGTCGACCTGAATGCGCCGCTTGAGCATCGCCTTGATGAGCTGGCTCGCGACATAGGCCCCCATGCCGTCGTTGAGCCGCCGCCCGGCAAGGATGATCTCCGGGTGATAGCCAATCGCGGTGGCCTTGTGCGTCAGGTAATAGGGATCGACCCCGATGCAGTGCCCGCCGACGAGGCCGGGGCGGAACGGCATGAAGTTCCACTTGGTCCCCGCCGCTTTGAGAACGGCTTCGGTATCGATGCCCATGCGGTTGAAGATGATCGCGAGCTCGTTCATCAGCGCAATGTTGAGGTCGCGCTGCGTGTTCTCGATGACTTTGGCGGCCTCGGCGACGCGGATGCTCTCCGCCTTGTGCGTGCCGGCCGTAATGATTCGGCCATAGAGGCGGTCGACGAAATCGGCGGCTTCCGGCGTCGAGCCTGACGTCACCTTGCAGATCTGGGGCAAGCGGTGCTGCTTGTCGCCGGGGTTGATCCGTTCCGGGCTGTAGCCGCAGAAGAAATCGCGGTTGAACACGAGGCCCGAGACGCGTTCAAGCACCGGCACGCAGTCTTCCTCGGTCGCGCCGGGATAGACGGTGCTTTCATAGATCACCAGATCGCCCGGTTTCAGCACCTTGCCCACGGTTTCGGAGGCGCGGATCAGCGGTGTCAGGTCGGGCCGCTTGTGCACGTCAATCGGGGTCGGCACAGTCACGATGTAGACATTGCAGCCGGCAAGGTCGGAAACCTGGTCCGAAAAGTGCAATGTCTTCGTTCCGGAAAGTTCCTCGCTGCTCACTTCCAGCGTTGAATCACGCCCCGCGCGCAATTCCGCGATGCGCTCGGCCTTGACGTCGAAGCCGGTGACCGGGAACACCTTGCCGAACTCGACCGCGAGCGGCAGCCCGACATAGCCCAGCCCGATGACGGCGATGCGCGCGCCGTCGATGTCCAGCAATGGGGTCACGTTTCGTCCTGTTGTAATCACTGTGTCGGACGTGCCATAGCCGCAAAGGGTTCAAGAAAGTCCTTACGCCGCGTGCGGGCGATCGGCGGCTGGGTCTTGCAATTGCGTGCCAGCAAACCCTAGGTCATGGCCATGCCTTCGACGATCGTCCCTGACAGCCAGCATCGCGGGCTGGTCGCTGCATTGCCGCCCCGCCTGCGCGATCTTGCGCTGCTGGCGCGGTTCGACCGGCCGATCGGATGGTGGCTGCTCTATTGGCCTTGCGCCTGGGGCGTATTGCTCGCGGGCGGGGAGCGGCGTTGGGACTTGCTGGCCTGGCTTTTCGTGGGCGCGATCGCGATGCGCGGCGCGGGCTGCGTCTACAACGATATC
>JBEIPK010000010.1:0-61280 GCA_040377095.1 Novosphingobium sp. | reverse complement strand
GGCCGGGCGACGCGGCTGGGGATCCGCTGCAAGGCGGTGCAGCGAAGGCAGCGCGAAAGCCGCCGTCTTGCCGGTGCCGGTCTGCGCGATGCCGAGAAGGTCACGGCCCTGCATCAGCGCGGGGATAGCCTGGCGCTGGATGGGGGTCGGCTCGTTATATCCCTTCGCTTCAAGCGCGCGAAGGATGGGCTCGGCAAGGCCGAGCTCGGAAAAATAGGACATGGAAAAACTTTCAGGATTTACGGCGCAGTCCTGCGGATTGCGGACGCGCAGCAAGGGTTCGTACGATGCGACCCTGCGTGAAGAAGGAAGCTTCAGGCGATAAGTGAACGCGCATCCCCGCAGGCCCGCTTGAAAGCATGGGCCTCACGCTGAGGGGATTATGCGCGGCGAAAACCGCACACCGATCACCGCGCCATCTAGTCCTCATTGCTCAATAAAGCAATAACCGAATGCGGCGGCGCAACATTTTGCCATGACCGCGGTCCCCGGGCTGAAACGGCCGAGGAACTTTCGGCGCGCCTTAACCGTTGTTCGATCAAGATAATCCGAAAGGCTTGTACATGACCAGCGCCGTAAACCGACGCCAATTCCGCTCGCAATTTTTCCTCGACGACTTCCAGCAGGCCCTCGCACGGTGGAACCGGGACCGCCTGTCGCCCAGCTTCCCCGCAGCCGACTGGGGCATGCAGCTTGAACTCGACACCCGCATGCTGCGCCTTGAAGGCGCGTTCATCGAACACTTGCGCAGCGAAGTTGCAGATGAGGCGGCAGCAGCGCCGACCGACCCCGCCGGCTTCCTCGCGTGGTTCGAGGAGCTCAAGGAAACCGGCCCCGGGCAGAACGACCCCCTATTCCCCTGGCTGGCGACCGAGGCGGAGCGCGAGGACGTGTGCTGGTTCCTCCAGCAGGAAGCGGCCGGCGAAGCGGGCTTCGATGACCTCGTGGCGATGACCCAGGTCAAGCTGCCGCCCGGGCCCAAGCTGGAACTCGCCCGCAATTACTGGGACGAGATGGGCTGCGGCAACCCGCTCGGTATGCACGGGCCCATGCTGCAGGCGCTGGTCGAGACGCTCGAGCTTGAGCCGGAGATCGAGACGACCGTCTGGGAAAGCCTCACCCTCGCCAACGCAATGACCGCGATGGCCAGCACACGGCGCTATGCTTGGCATAGCGTCGGCGCGCTCGGCGTGATCGAGCTGACCGCGCCAGGGCGTTCGGCGCACACGGCTGCCGCGCTGCGCCGTCTTGGCCTGACTCAGCGCCAGCGCCGCTACTTCGATCTCCACGCCGTGCTCGACGTCAAGCACAGCGCAGACTGGAACCGCGAGGCGATCCTGCCCGCCGTCAGCGAAGATCCGCGCCGCGCAACGGCCATGGCCGAAGGCGCGCTGATCCGTCTGCGCGCAGGCGAGCGGTGCTTCGAGCGCTACCGGGCGGAACTGGGCGTGTAATCTCCCCCGGCGTGTTCGCCGTTCGCGTTTGACAACGACGCAAAATTGCTAAAGCTTCTCTCCCTCAGGCGCGATGCGTTTCATGGCCTTGCCGGGTCGGAACGCATCGGGCTCGCCGCAAGACCGCACAGGCGGGCCGGCATCCAGGAGAGAAGATGCGATGATCACGCAAAGTGACCTTCAGTTCCATATTCCGGAGAACATCAGTCACAGCTGGGCGGAAACGGGCTATTTCAATATTTATGTCCCTGAGGCCAATCTCTTCTGCTGGTTCTATTACGTCCACCGCGCCGGGCTTGGGCTGACGACCTCCTATCTCGAGATCATCGACACGTGGTCCGATTCGATCAACCATCCGGTCTATTCCGACATTTCGCATTTCAACCCGCTGCCCAAGGATGCGACCCGCTTCACGCTGCCCAGCGGCATGTCGTTCGAGGCGCTGTCGCTCTCGGAATACAAGCTGGGTTACAACGCCGGCGGCGTCGAACTGGATCTCCACGCCAAAGCAATCATGCCGCTTTTCGACATCCACGACCCCGAAATGGACCCCATGGCGGCCGCGGACGCGCAGCAGGCCGCAGCCAATTCCGGCTTCGGCACTGCCTACGCCTCGCACTTCGACATGAGCGTGCGGATAACCGGAACGCTCAAGATCAAGGGCAAGAGCTTCGCGGTCGATTGCGTCTCTACGATGGATCACAGCTGGGGCGAGCGGCGAGAGGACAACATCCAGCCCATGAACTGGACCAACGCCCACTTTGGCGAAGACTATGTACTCCACTGCATCTTCCATTTCGACAAGACCGCGCCAATCGGCCAGCAGCACGATTTCAAGCACGGCTATGCCCTGATTGATGGCAAGGTACGCGGCCTGACGGGCGGCAGCGTCCGCACGGTGCGCAACGGCATCTGGCCGACGTATGCCGAAATCAAACTCACCGATATCGACGGTCGCGACCATGTCGTTCGAGGACCGATGGTCAACCATCACCCTTGGACAATGTACGGCAATGCGGCGGCGGGCCTCTCGATGGCGCAATGGTGGACACCGGGCCGCGAACAGCCAGGCTATGGCACCTATTTCGACGCCTGGCCGACCAACAGCGTCCGCGCTGACTGGGACGGAGCGGAGTGAGGCAGACCCCTGTTGGGGATTCGGTGCGGACGCACCGCCGGATCTGTCCGTTCTGCGAACAGAACTGTGCCACGCTGGTCACAGTCGATCACGCCGAGGGCCGCGTAATCGACGTGCGCGGTGATAAGCAGGACCCCCTCAGCAAGGGCTTCGTCTGCCCAAAATCGGTCGCCATCAAGGACCTGCACCACGACCCTGACCGGCTGCGCGGCCCCGTTGTCAAACGCAACGGCCAGTTCGAGCCGATCAGCTGGGAAGAGGCCTATGACCTTGCTGCGGAAGGCCTGCAGGCCGTCCAGCGCAGGCACGGGATCAATTCGGTCGGTTGCTATGCTGGCACTTCGATCGGCCACGTCCAAGGCATCGCGCTGTACAGCCCGACGCTGCTCATGGCTGTGGGCAGCAACCAGATCTTCTCGTCCGCAAGCGTCGATTGCCATCCCCATTTCCTGGCCTCGGCAGCGATGTTCGGCGCGATTTCGTCGCTGCCGGTGCCCGATATCGACAATTGCGACTACCTCGTCGTCATTGGCGCCAATCCCTATCAGTCGAACGGCAGCTTTCTCACCGCGCCCAACGTCCCGGCCCGCATGCGCTCGATCCAGAAGCGCGGCGGCAAGATCGTCGTCATCGATCCCCGCCGGACAGAAACTGCCGCTGCGGCCGACTGGCACCTGCCGATCCAGCCCAGCGGCGATGCGGCATTCCTGCTGGCCATCGTCCATACCCTGTTCGATGAGGGGCGCGTCAACCTTGGCAGCGCGGCTGGCCATGCAGGCAATCTCGACCGGCTCGAGCAGCTGGCCAGGCCCTTCACGCCGGAACGCGTCAGCGCCGCGACCGACATTGAACCTGGCGATATCCGCCAGCTGGCTCGCGAGCTTTCACTGGCGACGCGCGCCTGCGTCTACGGCCGGCTCGGCTCAAGCATGCAGAGCTTCGGATCGCTGACCAACTGGCTGATCAACGCCGTCAACGCGCTGACCGGCAATCTCGACCGCGAAGGCGGCGCGATGTTTGCCAATCCGGTGATCGATCCCGTCATTTTTTCGCAGAGATTTTCGGACGGCACCCTTCCCTTCGGCCGCTACGGTTCGCGCGTCAGCAAGTTTCCGGAAATGGCAGGGCAGTTCCCTGCCGGCCTGATGCTGGAGGAAATCGAGACGCCGGGCGAAGGCCAGATCAAGGCGCTGATCACGCTTGGCGCCAATCCTGTCATTTCCAGCGCGAATGGTGGCGGCAAGCTGACGCGGGCACTGGAAAAGCTGGAATTCGTGCTCTCGTTCGACATATACATCAACGAAACGACCCGCCACGCGGATCTGATCCTGCCATCGCCACCGCAGCTTTCCGAAGCCGACTTCATGCTGTTCTACGCGATGTTCGCCGTGCGCGGCTATACCAAGTACGCTGCGCCCGTGTTCGATCTCCAGCCCGGCGAGCGGCATGACAGCGAAGTGATCTGCGAGATCGTTTCGCGGATGTCCGGCATCACCCGCCAGCAGGCTGACGAAAACACGCTGCGTTTCGTTTACGACCAGCTCTGCGCCGAAGGACAGCCGGTGCTAAGCACGATGAGCTTCGAGCAGGTCCTGCAGCACGTCGGCAGCGAGGAAGGGACCGAGCGCATCTTCGACATGCTGCTCCGCGCCGGACAATACGGCGACCACTTCGGCGAACGGCCCGATGGCCTGACACTGGCCAGGCTCAAGGATCATGGCGAAGCGATGGACTTCGGCCCGATGAAGCCGCGTCTGAAGGAGATGATCCACTTCCCCGATGGCAAGATCGACCTCGCGCCCGATCTCATTGTCGCGGATCTGCCAAGGCTGGAAGCCTGGCTGGACGAGGACAGGTCGGGTCAGCTTCATCTCGTCGGCCGCCGCCAAGTCCGCAGCTGCAACACCTGGATGCACAATTTCCCCTCGCTCGCAAAAGGCCCGGAACTCTGCGTCCTGCTGATCAACCCGGAAGACGCGGCGCAGCGCGGCATCGTGGACGGCATGAAGATTGCCCTCAGCTCGCGCCAGGGCCTGATCGAGGTTCCGGCAAAGATCAGCGCCGAGATGCGCCGCGGAATCGTAAGCCTGCCACACGGCTGGGGGCACGATGACCCCGGCGTACCGGGACAGCCCTTCGCCAAGGCACGCCCGGGCGTGAACTACAACCTGCTGGCGGACGAAACGCTGATCGACGTGCCGTCCGGAAACCTCAACCTCAACTATATTCCGGTCGAGGTGGAGCGCGCCGCGCTTGTCGCCGCCGGTTGATGTCCGGCCGATCTGCCGCCGGTTTGCGGGAGTGGTGAGCCCTGCTGGGTTCGAACCAGCGACCTACTGATTAAAAGTCAGTTGCTCTACCGACTGAGCTAAGGGCCCCCGAACGCCGCGAGGCGTTGCGTGCGTGGCTCAGTTAGGGTTCGCGGCGGGCCGGGTCAAGCGCGCACAAAGGTGCCGCATGCTCAGCCCCGTCACCGGATCGCACCAGTCCCCGGCAATTCGGCATGCCGGTTGAAGCACGAAGCGCCGATTGCGGAACGAAATGTGCGGGATGACCAGCCCGGGCGAGGCATGGCAGCCGCCGCTCCACAGTATTATATCGAGATCGAGTGCGCGCGCGCCCCATGCCTGCCCGCGCCGCTTGCGTCCGAAACGGGCCTCCACATCCCGTAGCGCGGCGAGCAGCTCAGCCGGATCAAGCCGGGTCTTGAGGACCGCGACCGCGTTGGCATAGCGGCGCCGCGACGGGCCGAGCGGCGCAGTTCGCAGAATCGCCGAGACGGCCTTGAGCTTGACGCGCGGCAGGCCAGCGAGCGCCTCGAACGCGGCGCGCAACACGGCTTCGGGTGGCCCGTGGTGGGCATGCGGCATGTTCGAGCCGAGCGCGACGAGATAGCGGTGTTTCAAGGCGCTCAGATATCCTCGCTGATCCGTCCATAAAGCTGTGGCCGGCGATCGCGAAAAAAGCCCATGCCCGCGCGGTGACGCGCGGCGCCAGAGAGATCGATGCGGGCCACGAGTGCGCCGCTTTCGCCTGCACCGTATTCGCACAGCATGTCGCCCCACTCGTCGGCGATGAAGCTGTGGCCGTAGAACCTCTGGCCATCCTCAGTGCCGATGCGGTTGGCCGCGATCACCGGCATGCAGTTCGACACGGCATGGCCCAGCATCGCGCGGCGCCACATCCGGCTGGTATCGAGATCGGCGTCATAGGGCTCCGATCCGATCGCAGTTGGATAAAACAGAAGTTCCGCCCCCATCAGTGCCATGACCCGCGCGCATTCGGGATACCACTGGTCCCAGCAGATCCCGACGCCGATGCGCGTGATACCCCCGGCCCATGGCACGTCCCACACCTTGAAGCCGTCGTTGCCGGGGCGGAAGTAGTATTTCTCCTCATAGCCTGGACCGTCGGGAATGTGGCTCTTGCGGTAGGTGCCCATGATCGCGCCGTCGGGGCCGATCATCGCCAGCGTGTTGTAGTAATGATGCCCGTCGCGCTCGAAGAAGCTGGTCGGGATGGCGACGCCCAGCTTGCCCGCAAGCGCCTGCATGGCAACGACCGAGGGATGCTCCTTTAACGGCCGGGCGAGCGCGAAGAGCGCCTCGTCCTCGACCTTGCAGAAGTAGGGGCCGGAGAACAGTTCTGGCGGGAGGATGACGTGCGCGCCTTGTTCGGCCGCCTCTTCGACCAGTGCGGAAACGGCGGCAATGTTCTCGCTCTCGTCGGGCGAGCGGAGTTCAAGTTGCAGCGCGGCGACAGTGATGACGGTCATACCGCAGGGCTTATTTCGGCTCCAGCGCGAAGTCTACCTGAACCGCAACACGCACCCGCGACGTGCCGGGACGGATCGAAGGCTGCGCTACGGACACCGGCGGCGGGGCAGCATTCTGCACGGCAATCGCCTCCTCGGCATAAGGCATCGGCGGGCCGCCGCTCATGCCGCCGTCGCGGATGGCGAGAACGCGCGAAATTTCCATACCAGCAGCTTCGGCATATGCCTCGGCACGGGTTTTGGCGGCGCGATAGGCGGCTATATAAGCCCCGCGATTGGCCTTTTCCGGATCCGCGATGCGCAGCGATGGCCCGGACAGGACATTGGCCCCGGCATCGGTTGCCGCCGCCACCGCCTCGCCCGCCTTGGCGACGTTGCGCAGCCGCACGTTGAGGACATTACTGGCTTGGAACTGCCCCTTCTTTGAACCGTAATCAATCCGGGTGATCGACAGGTTGCTAGTCTGCAAATCGCGCTCAGCGACGCCGAACTGGGCCAGCGCGGCCGCAATGGCCTCGCCCTTGCGCGCGGCCGCAGCACTCGCAGCCCGTGCATTGGCGGCGAAGCTTTCGATGCCGATCTGGATGCCGGCTTCGTCAGGCACCGATTCGGCCTCGCCAGTGGCGCTCAGCGAAAGCAGCGTCTCGTCATGGTCCAGCCCGCGCGGATCGGGGCGCTGATTGCCGCAGCCGGCAAGCAGGATGAACGTGAGGGGGATCAGCAAACGGTGCATGGAGGCTTCCTGTACGATGCGCGCAATCAGAGCGATGGAGCATGAACCATGGCTGACAGCCGCTGCGCCGACGCTTGATCAAGGCCGTTTGCGGAACAGCAGCGTCATCCGGTCGCTCTCGCCGATCGCGGCCAGACGGGCCTTGTCGGCTTCGGCAACGCCGCGCGAATTTGGCGGGAGCATCCATACGCCGCCTGCATGGTCGGCTGGATCGCGGCGATTTGCGTTGATCTCGCTTCTGGCGAGGAGCTGGAAGCCATGCGCCTCGACCATCGCGATGACATCCTTTTCCCGCATGTAGCCCTTGGTGCCGTCGGTATAGTCGGCAGGGGCGTTCGGCCTCGCACGGTGCTGTTCGATGCCGAGCATGCCGTCGGGCTTGAGCAGGCGGCGCAGCGCCGTCAATTCGCGGTGCATCATGTTGAACCGCCACAAATTGTGCATCTCGCGGAATATCAGCACGCGGTCGACCGTACCGTTAAGATCTGCCGGCAGGCCATCGGTGTTCCAGGCACGGACTGTCGCAGCGTCCGCGCCGGTCCACTCGGCAGCCTTGGCCGGGAATGTCGTGCCGATGTTGCCGAAGTATTGCTGTAGCGGCGCTGCTGCCGTGCTAACGTCGGGATTAAGGCCGATGTAGTTCCCTGCGCCCAGATAGGGCACCAGGACCCGCGTCCACCAGCCTCCGCCGGGGATGTAATCGACAACGGTCATGCCCGGCTTGACGCGGAAGAACGAAAGCGTTTCGGCCGGGTGGCGCCAGCCATCGCGCGGCCGGTCTGCCTCGCGGCGCGGGTCGGCGAGAACCGAGGAAAGCGCCGACTGTGATGCTGCAGGCGAAGCGGCTTCGCGCGCCGGCGCCGCAGCAGGCAGCGCGAGCGAGGCGGCGGCGGCAAGAAGAACGGCAGTGAACCTGATCATGGAACTCTCTCCTGGCTGGACGATGACAAGCGTGTCCCCCGCTCCTATCTTCGCGTGGACGAAGGAGTAACCGAGCAATGGCCGAGCAGCAAACCGTGATTATGGCAGGCGGATGTTTCTGGTGCACCGAAGCGGTGTTCCGCGACGTGATCGGGGTAAGCGAGGTCGAGAGCGGCTATATCGGTGGGACCGTCGAGAACCCGACGTACAACGCTGTATGCTCGGGCACGACCGGCCATGCCGAGGCGATCCGCGTGACTTTCGATCCGGACGTCATCAGTCTTGCCGACATTCTCAATATCTTCATGGCCACGCATGATCCCTCGCAGCTCAACCGCCAGGGCAACGATGTCGGCACGCAGTACCGCTCGGCGCTGTTCCCGCTAGACGATGCACAGCGCGCCGAGGCCGAGGCGGCGATTGCGCAATGGAACGCCGAACACCCCGGCACCTCGGCGGTCACGACCATCGAAGGCCCGGCGACATGGTATCCCGCCGAGGACTATCATCAGGAATACTGGGACGGCGAAGGGCAGCGCAATCCCTACTGCCTCGCCGTGATCCCGCCCAAGCTGCAGAAGCTGCGCAGAAGCTTTGCCGAGCGGGTGAAGAACTGATCCTCAGCCCCGCCAGCGCGCGATGAAGAAGCCGTCGAGCCCGCCTGCGTCCGCCAGCATTCCCGGATCGGTGCGCAGCCAGCCTTCTTCCGAGGGGACCAGCCCTTCCGGCAGTTCGTCGGCGCGGATGGGATCGGGGCTGAGCGAAACGCGCACCGCCTGAAGTTCGCATTCCTCGCGCTCAAGCGAGCAAACCGCATAGATCAGCTGCCCGCCCGGAGAGAGCCAGCTTGCCGCACGGTCGAGCAGGGCGGCCTGAAGTTCAGCCATCTCGGCAATCTGCCGCGCGCCGATCCGGTGCAGCACATCGGGATGGCGGCGGCAGGTGCCGGTCGCGCTGCAGGGCGCGTCGAGCAGGATGGCATCGAACGGCACTTCAGGCTGCCATTTGAGGGCATCGGCAACCACGCACTGCGCGGCAAGACCAGTGCGTGTCAGATTCGCCCCCACGCGTTCCATCCGCCGCGCGCTGATGTCGAGCGCGGTGACGTGCCAGCCGGCGGCGGCGAGCTGCATCGTCTTCCCTCCCGGCGCGGCGCAGAGGTCAAGCACGCGGCGCCCCTCGCCCGCGCCCAGCAATCTTGCGGGGAGCGAGGCGGCGAGGTCCTGAACCCACCACGCCCCTTCTTCGAAACCCGGCAACTCTTCTACCGCCGTGCCGCGCGGCGCGCGCACATGACCGGGCATGAGCGAGACGCCGCCAAGCCGCTCGGCCCATTCGCCGGTTGCCGAGGCATTCTTCAGCACAAGGTCGAGCGGCGGCGGCGCAGCCAGTCCAGCCGCGATGGCGGGCGCCCTGTCACCCCATCGCGCGGTCACCGCATCCGGCAGCGTCGGGGCGGCGGGCAGCGATGGAGCGCGCTTGACCAACGCGGAAAACACCCCGTGCGCCAGACGGCGGGGTCCGCCCGTCAGCAGCGGCAACCCGGTCGCGATCACCGCATGGGGCGGCGTATCAAGCCGCAGCCACTGCGCGAGCATGAGGCGCAGAACCGCGCGCGGCTTTGCGTCATCAGGAAGCACCTGCCGTGTGGCCGAATTGATCAGGACATCAAGATCGCCCAGCCAGCGCAGCGCCTCGCCGGCAATGGCCCGCGCAAGCGCGCGGTCAGCGGGCGCGCGGACATGCTGGAGCGAGGCGCCCGCCGCCGTATCGAGGGTTTCGCCGCGCCGCAGCACGGCATCGCACATGCGGAGCGCCGCGCGGCGGGCTGGCAGGCCGGGTATCTCGGCGGAATCGTTCATGCCCCGCCCTATCCGCGATTGATTTGCCGCGCCAGTCGCACCATGTCTGGAAGATGACCAAGCGCAGCACCCAACGCCCGGATACTTTCAACAAGCCCGCGCACTGGAGCAACACCCCGCCCCCCGCGCCTGCGGCCGCCAAGGCTGACGAGGACGACCCAGACGGCCTGCCGCCCACACGCTACGGCGACTGGGTGCGGAACGGGATTGCCGTGGATTTTTGAGGGCCGCGTCGGAGTTCCCGGCACGATAACTGGTTACAGGGCCGAGACCTTGTTGTGATGTGGCCCTGTGCCGCCCTCCGGTGCCGCCAGATCGAGTATGTCGATGCCGCTGGGGTTCAACTCGCGCTCGATCCAGAGCGGATTGGAGAGCGTGCGCACCGCATCTTCGTGACCGGCCGACCAACGTTCGGTCATGGTCAGGCGCGAGAACTGGTAATCCTTGGTGCCGCTGTCGAACTCGCTCGATCGGTTGATCAGCAGGACCAGCGTGACCGGGCGATGCGGCCCGGCCTTGTACAGGGCCACCATGTCCGGATCGTCCTTGAGTTCCGGCGGCAGTTTTTCTCGAAGCCGTGCCGCGTGCCCAGCAATGTCGTGTAGCTGGAGGTAGCGGTCGGTGGTCAGGCGCGTGCGGCTGGACAGTCGGATATCCTTGTCGCGGTGCTGGACGTCGAGCAGGCTCCTGGGCATGCGCCCCCGCGCACTGAACAAGTCGATCTGAAAGACCAGCAGGGGGTCCTCACCGGGCTCTTCCAGCACGTACTGGAGCGGCGTGTTCGATACCATTCCGCCATCCCAGTAATGCACGCCGTCGATCGCGATGGAGGGCAGACCGGGCGGCAGTGCCGCGCTCGCCATGATATGCTCGGGCGTGATGATCTGGTACTTGCTGTCGAAATAGGCGAAGTTTCCGCTTTCGACTTCGACGGCGCCAACGCTGACGCGCGGCCCTTTGTCATTCAGGTAATCAAAATCAGCCAGGTCGAGCAGCGTCTGGCGAAGCGGTGAGGTGTCATAAAAGCTGGTCGGCCCCTTCCAGAAATCGACCGTGAACAATTCTTCCATCAGCTCGGATGGCGCGCGGGGTCTGAAGAACCCCTCAATGCCCACAAGCGCCGCCTTCGCCGCGGAGATTTCGTTGGTCAAAGCCCGGAACATCGGACTGTCGGAACCCGGAAAGACGATCACATCGTCAGTCACGATGTCCCAGAAGTCGTGCAATTTGCGCTCGTGGTCCTCCGGCGCATTACCGGCAAGGATTGCGGCATGGATAGCGCCGATCGAAATGCCCGCGATCCAGTCGACACCCAGGCCGGCTTCCAAGAGCGTCAGGTAAGCCCCCGCCTGATAAGCGCCGAGCGCGCCGCCGCCCTGCAGAACCAGCACTTTCTCTTCCGGCTTTGCAAAACCCACGTGACCCTCCAATGACAATCCTCCAACTTTGGCAGACGCGTGTCATATTGCAAGTGCGAGATAAAATTTTGCACTGCATCATTTCGGCAAAGCGGCGCCATTTGCGGCCGGCCGCAGACGCTGGAGCGCCGGTCTGCGCCTGCCCTAAGGCACAATCTCCACGACTGTCCCATCGCCAGCAACCTGCCAGAGCCACTCAATCTCGGCGTTGCTCACCGCGATGCAGCCGTCGGTCCAGTCGCCGGCCATTCGACCCGCAAGTCCGTTCGGCTGGCCGTGGATGAAGATCGCCCCGCCCGGGTCACGCCCGGCCCTTGCCGCGAAGGCACGGTCGGCCGCGCCTGGATACGAAATGTGAAGCGAGAGGTGATAGGCGCTATCCGGATTGCCATAGTCGATCACATAGCGTCCTTCAGGCGTGCGCTCGTCGCCTCGGAACCGCTTGTGGCCCGAGGGGTCATCGCCAAGCTGGATCCCCGTGATCGTGCCGACAACCTTGCCCTGCTCATAAACCGTGATCGTTCGTGCGGTCTTGTGGATGCGGACCAGATCGACGTCTGGCAGTCCCGCCGGAGCCTCGCCCCGCGCCGTCCCGGCAAAAACCAGGACAAGCAGCGAAGCAAGGCCGATGCGGAACATGCTCAGTCCACGAAGGGGTCGGTGACCAGGATGATGTCCTCGCGCTCGGGACTGGTGGACACCAGCGCCACCGGCGTCTCGATCAGTTCCTGCACGCGCTGGATGTACTTGATCGCCTGCGCCGGCAGGTCGGCCCAGCGGCGCGCGCCGGCGGTGGTGCCGTCCCAGCCGTCCATTTCCTCGTAGATCGGCTCCACCGCAGCCTGATCGGCCGCGTAGGCGGGGAAATAGTCGAGCACCTTTCCGCCCAGCCGGTAGCCGGTGCAAATGCGCACTTTCTCGAAGCCGTCGAGCACGTCGAGTTTGGTAAGCGCAATGCCGGTGACGCCCGAGATGGCGCAGGACTGGCGCACCAGCACGGCGTCGAACCACCCGCAGCGGCGCTTGCGGCCCGTCACCGTGCCGAACTCGTGGCCCCGCTCGCCAAGCCGCTGGCCGGTCTCGTCCTCAAGCTCGGTAGGGAACGGGCCGGACCCGACGCGGGTAGTATAGGCCTTGACGATGCCGAGCACGAAACCGGTGGCGTTGGGGCCAAGGCCCGAACCCGAAGCCGCCGTGCCGCTTACCGTGTTCGACGAAGTGACGAACGGATAGGTGCCATGGTCGACATCCAGCAGCACGCCCTGCGCGCCCTCGAACAGGATGCGCGCGCCGGCCTTCTTCACGGTGTTGAGCCGTTTCCACACCGGCTGCGCGTATTTGAGCACCGAGGGGGCAATCTCACGCAGATCAGCGAGAAGCTTGGCCCGGTCCACCGGGGGCTGGCCGAACCCGGCGCGCAGCGCATCGTGGTGGGCACAAAGCCGGTCGAGCTGCGGCTCCAGCGCGTCGAGGTGCCCCAGATCGCAGACCCGGATCGCGCGGCGGCCGACCTTGTCCTCGTAGGCCGGGCCGATGCCGCGCCCGGTCGTGCCGATCTTGCCCGAACCGGCGGCCGCTTCGCGAAGGCCATCGAGATCGCGGTGCAGCGGGAGGATCAGCGGCGCATTTTCGGCGATGGCGAAGTTTTCGGTGTTGATGACGACGCCCTGCCCTTCAAGCTTGGCGATTTCCTCACGCAGGTGCCACGGGTCAAGCACGACGCCATTGCCGATGATCGAAAGCGTGCCACGCACGATGCCCGAAGGGAGCAGAGAGAGCTTGTAGACCGAGCCGTCGACCACCAACGTGTGGCCCGCGTTGTGACCGCCCTGGAAGCGCACGACCGCATCGGCCCGGCTGGCCAGCCAGTCGACGATCTTGCCCTTGCCTTCATCGCCCCACTGTGCGCCAATCACGGTTACGTTGGCCAAGGCCCGTTCCTTCATATGCAAGCAAACCCGCGCGCCCTAGGCCAACCCGGGGCCGAGGGCAACCTGACGTGTGATGGACGCCGTCCTGCATCACCAAGGCTGACGCGCCGCGCGAAACTTGTTAGCCGCATTCCATGGCGAACCAGTCAGTCGATCAGATGCTGCGGCGCGCGGCGGCCCATGCCCGCAAGGGCGATGTCGAGAACGCGCGCCAAGCCTACCGCGCCGTGCTCGATGTTTTTCCCGCCAATGTCCGCGCACGGCAAGGGCTTGATTCGCTTGGTAATCCCGCGGCCAATCAAGAGGCCGGGAGAAAACCGGCGAAAGGCGAGGTCGATCAGCTTGTTGCGCAGTTCCACCGTGGCGAACTGGTGGCTGTCGCCGAACAAGGCGCAGACCTCGTCACGCAATTTCCTGATTCGTTTGCCCTGTGGAACCTCCTCGGCGCCACCAACGCGCGCCTGATGCGGCCAGAAGCTGCTGTCGAGGCATTTCGCAACGCAGTCCGGATCAACCCGCGATACGCCGAGGCGCACAACAATCTCGCCACTGTTCTCCAGCAGCAAGGACGGCTCGACGAGGCACTGATCGCGGCGCGGCGTGCGCTTCAACTCAGGCCCGGTTACGCGCAGGCTGCCTCCCAGACGCTGTGCCTGCAACTGCTGATGTGCGACTGGAAGGATGATGCAAGGCTTGAGCGGCAAGTTCGGCTGCTCGGCGCGCAATCTGACGCGCTGCCGCCGTTCGCTGTTCACACCATGATTGACGATCCGGCTGTGCAGCAGCAGGTCGCGCGCAATTATGCGGCGCGCCGGCTCATGCAATCGGGGTCAGAACTGGCGCCAGCAGGAACCCGCGCGCCGGGGCGCCTGAGGGTCGGCTATTTCAGCTCCGACGTCTATGATCACGCCACGCTGTACCTGATGGCCGGCCTGTTCCGCGAGCAGGACCGCTCCCGCTTTGAGGTCTTCCTCTACAGTTACGGCCATATCCGCAGCGGCGAATGGCGCGCGCGCGTCGCCGCCGATGTCGAGCACTTTCACGATGTCGCCGATTTTTCGGATGAGCAGATCGCCGCTCTCGCCCGCTCGCACGCGCTGGACATTGCGATCGACCTCAAGGGCTATACGCGGATGACGCGCAGCGAGATTTTCCGCAATCGTCTCGCCCCGCTTCACGTCAACTACCTCGGCTTTCCGGGCACGATGGGCAGCGACCGCATGGATTACCTGATCGGCGATCCTGTCATCATCACGCAAGAGGCACGCCCTTACTACGACGAAAACATCATCTGCCTTCCGCACACCTATTTCCCCGCCGACAACCGGCGCGAAATCGCGGCGGACAATTCCAGCCGCGCCAATCACGGGCTGCCCGAGAACGGCTTCGTGTTCTGCTGCTTCAATGCCAACCACAAGATCAGCCCGCGCGAATTTTCCATCTGGATGCGCTGTCTCGCCGCAAGCGAGGGCAGCGTGCTGTGGCTGCTCGAATCGAATCGCTGGTCGCGCGCGAACCTGTGCAGCGAGGCAGCGGCGCGCGGGATCGATCCGGCGCGGCTTGTGTTCGCGCCGAGCGTGCCGCCCGCACAACATCTGGCGCGGCACAGGCACGCCGACCTCTTCATCGACACGTTCAACTACAACGCCCACACCACCGCCAGCGATGCGCTGTGGACCGGGCTGCCGCTGGTCACGCGGGTTGGCCGCCAGATGAGCGCGCGAGTCTCGGCCAGCCTGCTGACGGGCCTCGGCATGGCGGAGATGATTACCAACAGCGATGCGGAGTACGAGGCGCTGGTCATGGCGCTGGCAGCCGACCCGCCAAGGCTCGCGGAGGCGAAAGCGAAGCTGGCGCGCAACCGGCTGACTTTCCCGACGTTCGATACGTCGCTTTACACACGCAGCTTCGAGGCGGGGCTGGAGCACGCCCAGGCGCTGCACCTCTCGGGCCGGGCGCCGCGGGATATCAGGGTTTAGAGGGGGACAGCCTCGCTGCCGTCCAGCCTGTGCGTGCAGCCGAGAGCCGCCGCATCGTCAACCTCGGAGAGCGCGGCGACGGTCCGCCAGCCCACGGCCCGCAGGCGCGTCGCCACCCCGGCGTCGTGCCCCAGCGGCAGGAACAGCGTGTTGATTGCGACCTGACCACCCGCCAGCGAATCGATCAGCGGATCGGGGTAGAGCGAAAAACCGATGGCAGGCTCATCCGCGCCTTCGATCCGGTAGCTGCCGCCGCGCCCCAGCGCGCCGCGCAGGCCATCGGCATAAAGCGTGAAGCCGAACCATGACTGGTACTCGAAACCGTGCCGCTCGCTGGGATCGAGCGAAAGGCGTGCCAGTCCGCCGACGCGCGCAGCCACTTCGCGAAGCGCCGCGATGCGCCCCGCCAGCACGCCGCCCGCATCGATGCCAGCCAGCCGCTCGATCGCCGTGTCGAAGGGGCCGATGGCGGTGAGCAGCGGCAAATAGGCCTCGCCCCCTGCTGCCACGAGGCCGCCGGCATCCTTGGCGTCAAGCTCGCGTCGCACCATCTCAATTGCATGGTCCGGGAGCGGCAGGGCTTTCGCCGCCAGCGTGTCGACCAGGTCGGGCAGCGTGAAATCGACCGAAATACCCGTCGCCCCTGCCGCCTTCAGCGCCTCGATGGCGACGGCGACGACTTCAGCGGCAGCGGCAACGCTGTCGGTGCCGATCAGCTCCGCACCAAGCTGAAGCCGCTCGCGCGCCGGATCGAGCCCGTCGCCCTTGATGGTGACGACCTGCCCCGCATAGCAGAGCCGCAGCGGGCGCACCGCAGCGCCGAGCCGGGTGGCGGCAATGCGGCCCACCTGCGGCGTGATGTCGGAGCGCAGCGCCAGCGTTCGCAGGCTCGCGGGATCGACGAAGCGGAACATGCGGCGTGGCTGCACCCCGGCCATGCGGCTGGCGAGCGACTTCTCGAATTCGATCGAGGGCGGCTGCACGCGGTCGTAGCCATGGCTCTCGCACACGTCCATGACCGCGCGGGTCACGCGCACGGCCGCCGCGGCGGTAGACGGCAGCCGGTCCTCAAGGCCCTCAGGAAGGAGATCGCGGTCAGGTTCGGTCATGATCGGCCGCTTGCCCCAATCGTGCTCAGAACGCCAGAGCCTTGACGGTCCGCACGCCGGGCAGCTTGCGCGCCGCGTCCAGCACAGCCTGGGGGATCGGGCTGTCGAGCGAGAGCAGCAGCACCGCCTCCCCGCCCGCTTCGCGCCGGCCAAGGTGGAACGTCCCGATATTGATGCCGGTCTCGCCCAGCAAGGTGCCGACACGGCCGATGAAGCCCGGCGCATCCTCATTGACGATGTAGAGCATGTTGCCCTCGAGGTCAGCCTCGATGCCGATGCCGAAGATCTCGACGAGGCGCGGCGCGGTGTTGCCGAACAGCGTACCGGCGACCGAGCGTTCGCCCTGGCTGGTCGTCACGGTGACGCGGACGAGCGTGTGATAAACGCCTTCGCGGTCGTGCCGGACCTCGCGCACGTCAAGCCCGCGCTCCTTGGCGAGGAACGGCGCGTTGACCATGTTCACGGTGTCCGAATAACGCCGCATCAAACCCGCCAGCACCGCACCGGTGATCGGTTTGATGTTGAGCTGCGCGGCCGCGCCCTCAACCTCGATCGCGATCTTGTCGAGATTGTCGTGCGCCAGCTGCCCCACTAGGCTGCCCAGCTTTTCAGCCAGCGCCATGTAGGGCTTGAGCTTGGGCGCTTCCTCGGCCGAAAGCGAAGGCATGTTGAGCGCGTTGGTAACGCCGCCATTGACCAGATAGTCGGCCATCTGCTCGGCCACCTGGAGCGCGACGTTGACCTGCGCCTCGTTGGTCGACGCACCCAGGTGGGGGGTGCAGATGAAGTTCGGCGTGCCGAACAGCGGCGAGTCCTTTGCGGGCTCCGTCTCGAACACGTCGAGCGCAGCGCCTCCGACCTGACCCGAATCAAGCGCGGCCTTGAGCGCGGCCTCGTCGATCAGCCCGCCCCGCGCGCAATTGACGATCCGCACACCCTTTTTCGTCTTGGCGAGGTTCTCGGCCGAGAGGATGTTGCGAGTCTGGTCCGTCAGCGGCGTATGCAGCGTGATGAAGTCAGCCCGGGCCAGCAGCGTATCAAGATCGGCCTTTTCCACACCCATCTCGACGGCGCGTTCCGGCGTCAGGAACGGATCGAAGGCGACGACCTTCATCTTGAGGCCCAGCGCGCGGGACGCGACGATCGAACCGATGTTGCCGGCCCCGATCAGGCCGAGCGTCTTGCCGGTCACTTCAACGCCCATGAAGTCGTTCTTGGGCCACTTTCCAGCCTGCGTCTGGGCGTTGGCCTCCGGCAGCTGGCGGGCGAGCGCGAACATCAGCGCGATGGCGTGTTCGGCCGTGGTGATCGAATTGCCGAACGGCGTGTTCATGACGACGACGCCCTTGGCCGACGCGGCCGGAATGTCGACGTTGTCGACGCCGATGCCGGCCCGGCCGATGACCTTAAGGTTGGTCGCGGCGGCAAGGATTTCCTTGGTCACCTTGGTCGACGAGCGGATGGCAAGGCCATCATAATCGCCGATGCGGGCGATCAATTGCTCGGGTGCCTCACCGGTGATCACGTCGACATCGCAGCCGCGCTCTTCGAAGATCGTCGCGGCATTGGGGTCCATCTTGTCGGAAATGAGTACGCGGGGCTTGGTCATGATAAGCCTCCTTTCGATCTGGATTGTGCAAAGCGGGTCGCGCGGGGGCGCGAGCCGGAGAGTCAGGCGGACTTCAGGCTTTCCCAGGCCCAGTCGAGCCAGGGGCCAAGCGCCTCGATATCGGCGGTATCGACCGTAGCGCCGCACCAGACGCGCAGGCCCGGCGGGGCATCGCGGTATCCGGCGATGTCATAGGCCGCGCCTTCCTTTTCGAGGAGAGCGGCAAAAGCCTTGATGAACGCTTCGTCGGCGCCCTCGACCGAGAGGCACACGCTGGTCTTCGACCGGGTGCCCTTGTCGGCCGCGAGGTGCGAGAGCCAACTCCGCTCGGCCACGATCTTGGCGAGCGCATCCGAATTGGCGGTGCAACGCGCCTTGAGCCCTTCCAGCCCGCCCAGCCCCCTGGCCCATTCGAGCGCAAAGATTGCATCTTCAACGGCAAGCATCGAGGGAGTGTTGATGGTCTCGCCCTTGAAGATGCCTTCGCTCAGCTTGCCCTTCGCAACCAGCCGGAAAACCTTCGGCAGCGGCCATGCTGGGGTGTAGGATTCCAGCCGCTCGACCGCGCGGGGGCCGAGGATCAGCACACCGTGGCCGCCCTCGCCTCCCAGCACTTTCTGCCACGAGAAGGTGGCGACGTCGATCTTCGACCAGTCGATATCATAGGCGAAAACTGCGCTGGTGGCATCGGCGAACGAAAGACCCTCGCGGTCGTCCGGGATCCATTCCGCATCGGGAACGCGCACGCCCGAAGTGGTTCCGTTCCAGGTGAACAGCACGTCGTCCGACCAGTCGATCTTGTCGAGATCAGGGAGCTGTCCGTAGTCGGCACGCATGACCGTGGGTTCGAGCTTCAGCTGCTTGACCGCGTCCGTCACCCAGCCCTCGCCGAAGCTTTCCCAGGCCAGCGCCGTCACGCCGCGCGCGCCCAGCATGGTCCACATCGCCATTTCGAAGGCGCCGGTGTCCGATCCGGGAACGATGCCGATACGGTGCGTGTCGGGAAGCTGGAGAACTTCGCGCATCAGGTCGATGCAGTATTGCAGGCGGGTCTTGCCGATCTTGGCGCGGTGGGACCGGCCAAGCACTTGCGTATCAAGTTTTTCGGGAGCGTATCCGGGCGGCTTGGCGCAGGGACCGGAGGAAAAGAACGGACGCGCGGGCTTCCGCGCGGGTATCGAGGCAGTCATTGCAGTCTCTCCTTGCAGAGAGCACGCGCGGCGTTGGGACCGCGTGGCCCGGGGCGGCGAATAGCGGCGGGGCGGGCAAAGTCAACCATGTTGCAGCGCAGCAAAGTGGATTAAAACCGAACAGATCGCAACTCGGCGCTGAAAATACTGGTTTTTACGTAGTTGTTTTCGCGAGGTTAACCATTTTCATTTAGCCATCCTTGAGCACGAATCAGGGATTGTTGCCATGATGCGACGCCTTTGCACACTCGCCGGACTGGCCGCTTTTGTGGCCGGCTGCGGATCGGTGATACCCGATGGGCCAAAGCGCCAGCCGGTGCGGCAGTCGTCGGCCGTCTTCACGCCCCGGCCCGAAGCCCGGCAGTGCCTCGCGAAGCTTGGCGTCACGCGCGCCAGTTTCACGCCGCTGCCCGACCAGTATTTCGGCGCCGGCTGCTCCACCCTGGGCACCGTCCGGCTGGCGAGCCTGCAGGGCGACGACATGGCCTTCGCCCTCTCGAACCTCGGCCCGGTCACCTGCCCGCTGGCGCAGAACTTTGCCGCCTGGGCACGGTTTGGCGTCGACCGCGCGGCGCGCCAGATCCTCGGCAGCCCGCTCGTGCGGATCGAGACGATGGGCAGCTACAATTGCCGCAACGTTGCCGGAACCGGGCGGCGCTCGGCCCATGCGACCGCAAGCGCGATCGACGTTTCGGGCTTTGTGCTGGCCGACGGACGGCGGATCAGCGTGCTTGGCGACTGGAACCGGGGTGATCCGCAGAGCCGGGCCTTCCTGCGCACCGTGCACCAGAGCGCGTGCAAGCGCTTTGGTACCGTGCTTGGCCCGGCCTACAACGCCGCGCACGCCAATCACCTCCACATGGAGCTTGGCGATGGCAGCTTTTGCCGTTGATCAACCTTGCTCGCTGAAAAAGCTGTAATCCGGCAGCGAGTGGAACGCGCGCTTGAGCGCCTCGCTCCAGCCCGAGGAAATCGCCTGATAATAGGTGTCCGCCGCCGTGATCCGCCGTGCGTGCGTGCGATCGAAAGTTTCGTGCTCGATCACCAGAAGGTCAAGGGGCAGGCCGACCGAGAGATTGGCCTTCAGCGTCGAATCGAAGCTGACCATCAGCAGCTTGACGGCATCCTCGAAGCTCATCTCGCGGTCATAGCCGCGCAGCAGGATCGGGCGCCCGTATTTCGTCTCGCCGATCTGGAAGAAAGGCGTGTCGAAGCTGGCCTCGATGAAGTTGCCTTCGGGATAGATCAGGAACAGGCGCGGCTCCATGTCCTTGATCTGTCCGCCAAGGATGATCGAGGCGCCGAACGGGCCTGATCCCTTCTGTCCGTTATCATCGGCCCGGCCCTTGATCGTATCGCGCAACAGGTTGCCGACGATAGTCGCCACCTGGAACATTGTGGGCGCTTCCATCAGCGAATTGTGCCGCTCGGCCGGGGTCTTGGTGCGCTCTTCGAGCTGGCTGATCACTGATTGGGTCGTGGCAAGATTGCCCGCTGCCATGATCGCGATGATGCGCTCGCCCGGTTCGCACCAGCTGTACATCTTGCGAAAGGTCGAAATGTTATCGACGCCCGAATTCGTGCGGGTATCGCTCATCAACACGAGCCCGCGATCAAGAATCATTCCAACACAATACGTCACGGCCACATCCCTGGAGGCTCTGCCCTCGTAAGCTTTCCCTACTGCTCCGCCGTCTGCTGCGCAACGGCGAGGCGAACGTTGAGGTCGGTCTGTCCCCCGCCGGAGACGATGCCGGTCACGGGCGCCGCCTCGCGGTAGTCGCAGCCCGTCGCCACGCGGACATAGCGCGGATCGGGCGAAATGAGGTTCGAGATATCGAAGCCAACCCACCCGAGCCCTTCGACGTGCGCCTCGGCCCAGGCGTGGCCCGCGTCTTGGTCTATCCGGTCATCGAGCAGCAGATAGCCGCTGACATAGCGCGCCGGAATGCCTAAGAGCCGCGCTGCGCCGATGAAGATATGCGCATGGTCCTGGCAGACGCCGTGCCCGGCGACCAGCGCCTCCTCGGCCGTGGTGACGGCATCGGTGTGCCCCGTCTCGTAGGCAACCGCGCCGCGCACGGCCGCCGAGAGTGCGTGGAGCGTGCCGAGCCGGTCCGCGCGGTCGGCATCGAGCCCGGCAGTCAGCGTGCGCAGGCGCGCACCGGGGCGAGTAAGCGGCGTCTGGTCGAGATAGCACCACAGCTGCATCGCGCCGCGGTGAGGACCCAGCACGCCGCCGTTGTCGCAGGTCTCCACTGTACCGGCGATCGTCACCGTCACAGACGTCATGCCCGGCAGGATCGAGATCAGCGTAACGTGATTGTTGTGCTGATCCTCGTAGTCGGCCTCGGTCACCGCGCCGTCTAGCCGCAGGTCCCAGTCCAGCACCGTCTGCCCGTGCGTCTGCTTGGGCTTCAGTCTGAGGCGCTGAAGCCCATGCTGCACAGGCTCCGCGAAACCGTAATGCGTGGTATGGCGAACCGCGATGCGCATGACCTGCCCTTACTGCGTGAACCGGTAATCGGCGGCGATCCGGTTGCCCGCTTCGATATTGCCGGCAAGAAACTCGGTGATGAACTGGTGCAGCCCCTGCTCGAAGATCTCCTCGATGGTGATGCGGTGAAGCCGCGCGCCGGCATCGCGTAGCAGTTCGTGCGAGGCCGTCTCGCAGCCATATTGCCGGGCAAGCCCCGCCATGTTGCTTCGGATCTTGTCGTAGCAGAACACCAGGCTGCGCGGGAAGCGCCCGTCGAGAATCAGGAAGCGCGCAATGCCGCGCGGGTCCATGCCGCCCGAATGCAGCCAGCGATAAGCCCGGTTGCCCGCAACCGAGCGCAGAACGGTTTCCCACTGCACATTGTCGAGGCTGGAGCCGACCCACGACAGCGAGGGCAGCAGGACGTAATACTTCACGTCAAGAATGCGCGCCGTATTGTCGGCCCGCTCGAGGAACGTGCCGATGCGGGCGAAATTGTAGACCTCGTTGCGAAGCATGGTGCCATCCATCGCGCCGCGAACCTGAGTCGCTTGCCCGCGAATGGCCGACAGCACTTCGCCGAAGTTGCTTTCGCGCACCGGGCGGGAGAGCACATCGCGCAAGTTCATCCAGCTTTCGTTGGTCGCTTCCCAGACCTCGCGCGTGATGCTGGTGCGGACGCTGCGCGCGTTGGTGCGCGCGTTGCAGATCATGGCGAGCACGCTTGACGGGTTATCGCGATCGCGCAGAATCCAGTTGATGACCTGGCTTCCGGCGAAACCCTCGTGGCGCTGACGAAACGCCGCTTCCTGCCCGGTGGTGACGAGAACCGAGCGCCACTCGTCGCGCGCGGCGTCCCCGCCCCGCGTCAGCGCCATGCGGAAGCCCACTTCGAGCAGGCGGGCCGTGTTTTCCGCCCGCTCGAGATAGCGGGCCATCCACGTGATGCCGTTGGCGCTGCGGCCTAGCATGGTCCGGGTTCCCCGTTCATTCCCGAAGCACCCAGCTGTCCTTGGTGCCCCCGCCCTGCGAGGAGTTGACGACAAGCGATCCTTTCTTGAGTGCCACGCGGGTCAGCCCGCCGGGCGTGATGTCGATCCCCTTGGGGGAAACCAGAACGAATGGCCTGAGGTCCACATGGCGCGGCGCAAGGCCCGCCTTGGTGAAGATCGGAACGGTGGAGAGCGCCAGCGTCGGCTGCGCGATGTAGTTTTCCGGCCGGGCCGCCAGCTTGCGGGCAAAGGCGGCACGCTCTGCCCGTGTGGCGGTCGGGCCTATCAGCATGCCATACCCGCCCGATCCGTGCACTTCCTTGACGACCAGTTCGGCCAGATTGTCGAGCACGTATTTCAGGGCTTCGGGCTCGCTGCACCGCCAGGTCGGCACATTGGGCAGGATCGGCTTCTCGCCGGTGTAGAACTCGACGATTTCCGGCATGAAACTGTAGATGGCCTTATCGTCGGCAATGCCGGTGCCCGGCGCGTTGGCAATCGTCAGCTTGCCGGCTCGGTAGATGTCCATGATGCCCGCCACGCCCAGCACGCTGTCGGGCGCGAAGGTCAGCGGATCAAGGTAGGTATCGTCGACCCGGCGGTAGAGTACGTCAATCGGCTGGTAACCGCAGGTAGTGCGCATGGCAATACGGCCGTCGACGACGCGCAGGTCGCTTCCCTCGACCAGTTCCGCGCCCATCTGGTCGGCAAGGAAGGCATGCTCGAAATAGGCCGAATTATAGATGCCCGGCGTCAGCACGGCGACAACAGGGCGGCCATTCGCCCCGCTGCCTTCGGTCGCGCATGCTGCAAGGCTGCGCGCAAGGCGCTGGGGATAATCCTGCACCGGCGCCACCGCCACCCGGGCGAACAGCTCCGGGAACATGCTCATCATCGTCTCGCGGTTTTCGAGCATGTATGAGACACCCGACGGTGTGCGCGCGTTGTCTTCGAGCACCATGAATTCGTCAGGACCGGTGCGCACCAGATCGATGCCGACAATATGGGTATAGACCCCGCCCGGCGGCGTGAAGCCTACCATCTGGTGAAGAAACGCCTCGTTGCCGTGCAACAACCGGGCCGGAAAACGGCCAGCGCGGATGATTTCCTGCCGATGGTAGAGATCGTGAAGGAACGCATTAAGTGCCCGGACGCGCTGTTCGATCCCGCGCGAAACCTGCCGCCATTCTCGCGCCGTGATGATGCGGGGCACCATGTCGAAGGGAATCAGCCGTTCTTCTCCGGCATTGTCGCCATAGACGTTGAATGTAATGCCGGTGCGCCGGAAGAACCGCTCCGCCTCGGCCGTCTGGCGCCGCAGCCAGCTGGCATCCTGCTCGTCGAACCATTCGCGAAAACCGGCGTAGGCCGGCCTTACCTGGCCTTCCGCGTCGATCATTTCGTCGAACCTGATGCTGGTATGTGACTGCATCGCGACTCCCATTGTCAGCTAAGTGATGCAGCATTGCGGCGCACTTGCCAAGCGATTATGCTGCACCTGCGAACAGACACCGACGCCATGCAATCCGGCTGGCAAACAGGCCCCGATAATGGCCTCTGCCCTTGACCCGCGTCACACGGTGCCTACATCGCCCTGATGTATATCGAAACCGAGACCACGCCCAATCCCGCCACGCTCAAGTTCCTGCCCGGACGCGAGGTGATGGCAGCGGGAACCCGCGAGTTCACCAGCGAGGAGCAGGCCGCGGCATCGCCGCTGGCCGAGGCGCTGTTCAATCTCGGCGATGTGACCGGCGTTTTCTTCGGACGCGATTTCGTTTCGGTGACGGCGGGTCCCGGGTCTGACTGGTCCGCGCTCAAGCCTCAGGTCGTCTCGATCCTGCTCGATCACTTCGTCTCGGGCGCCCCACTGTTTTCCGCTGCCAGTGGAGGCGAAATTGCCGTCCCTGCCGAAGACGACGAGTTCACTGCCGATCCTGCCGATGCCGATATTGTCGCACAGATCGTCGACCTCATCGAAACCCGCGTGCGGCCCGCCGTTGCCGGCGATGGCGGCGACATCGTCTATCGCGGGTTCCGCGAGGGGGTGGTCTATTTGACAATGCAGGGCGCATGTTCCGGATGCCCTTCGTCCTCCGCGACGTTGAAGCAGGGCATAGAAAGCCTGCTCAAGCATTACGTCCCCGAAGTCACTGAAGTCCGCGCGGCCTGACGCTGCCTGCGGCCATGCGTACGCTTGCCATCGACAGCGCGACGCAGGCCTGCTCGGTCGCACTTCTTGATGAAAACGGCCTGATCGCGGGCGCATACGAGCTGCTCGGGCGCGGCCATGCCGAGAGGCTCATCCCGATGATCGCGTCCCTGCCCGGGCGCGGCCGGGCGGACCGCATCAGCGTCTCGCTCGGCCCCGGCAGCTTTACCGGCGTCAGGGTCGGGCTGGCCGCCGCGCGCGCGCTGGCGCTTGCCTGGGGAGCGGAACTGACCGGGTTCCCGACTCTCGCCCTTGTCGCCGCCATGGCCCGACGAGAGGCCGGAGACCGGCCGGTCTGCACTGTGATGACCGGCGGGCACGGCGAATGGTTCGTGCAGGCTTACGCCGCAAATGGCGAGGCGGCAGGCGATGTGCTGTCGCTCCGTCCCGACGAGGCCACCCGAGCCTGCACCAGCGATCTGGTGGCGGGAAGCGAGGCCGAGGCGCTCGTCCGGATGCGCGGCAGCGGCACTGCCCTGGCCATCCTGCCCGACGCGCGCGACATCGCGCTTGTCCCTTCCGCAAGCTTCACAGCCGATGTCCGGCCGGTCTATGGGCGCGCACCCGACGCCCGCCTGCCCCGGCCGCCTTCGCCTTCATGATCGGGCGTCTGATGGCAGGCCCGGAAGACATCGACCGCATCATGGCGGTCATGGCCAGCGCCTTCGACCCTGCCTTTGGCGAGGCTTGGACGCGACGTCAGGTCGAGGATGCCCTGCTGATCGGCAACTGCCATTACATGCTCGTCGCGCCCGGCGGCGAAGAGCCGGGAGCGGACGGCGAGACGGCTGGCTTCTGCCTCAGCCGCGCCGGCTTCGAGGAAGAAGAACTATTGCTGTTTGCCGTCACGCCGCATTATCGGCGCGGTGGTCTTGGCTGGACAATGCTTGAACGACTGGCAGAACAGGCACGCGACCGCGGCGCGAGCAGACTTCTACTTGAGATGCGCGACGGCAACCCGGCAGAATCGCTTTATCGGCGTTACGGTTTCGAACCGATCGGTCGCCGACCAGACTACTATCGCACTCCGGCCGGTAACCGGATCGACGCAGTGACCTTTGCCAAGGACCTTGAAAGGGATTGATTTAGCTCGCCACTATTTGAAGTGGCCGGATTGATCACAATAGGGGGCGCACATACGCAATAAATGCTTGTCAAGTTCTCCGGATTAAGCCATGCGACGCCATCGCGCTGACTGCCTGCAGTAAAATGCGCAATCAAACCAGTCCGGTTCCTCCATCATTTCAAGGTCATCACCATGAACGAACTCCAGAACGACATGAGCGAAACGCTTATCACGCTCACGTCCGATATCGTCGCTGCGCACCTCAGCAATAACAGCGTTTCGGTCGAGGACGTACCGACGCTGATAAGCAATGTATACGGTGCCTTGGCGGGACTTGGTCAGGCCGCGCCTGTAGTCGAAGTCGTGCCTGAGCCGGCCGTTTCCGTCCGTTCGTCCATAAAGCCCGATTATATCGTCTGCCTTGAGGACGGAAAGAAGCTCAAGATGCTCAAGCGTCACCTGATGACGCATTATAACCTCACGCCTGACCAGTACCGTCAGCGCTGGAATCTTCCGGCCGACTATCCGATGGTCGCGCCCAACTATGCCGAGAAGCGCCGCGAACTGGCCAAGAAGATCGGCCTTGGCCGCAAGCCGGGCGTGAAGCGCGGCGGACGCCGCCCCAAGGCCTGATTTCCCGCAGCACCCTGGGTAGCCTGCGCCGCTCACATTTCCCGCACCATGGCGGCATCGCCGTATCGCGGTTGCCGGTGGGGCCACGCTTGTCTAGGATGGCATGCGTGGCCTGAACGGGTCACCGCGTCATTCCGGGAGCGTTTGTGCACCAGACTATCGATATCGAGGCGCTTTGCGCCCAACGCGGTCTGCGCATCACCGAGCAGAGGCGGATCATCGCCCGCGTGCTCTCGGAGAGTGACGACCATCCCGACGTCGACAAACTGCACGAACGCGCATCCCGGATCGATCCCCGGATCTCGATAGCCACGGTCTACCGCACTGTGCGCCTGTTCGAGGAAGCGGGTATCCTCGATCGCCATGATTTCGGCGATGGCCGCGCCCGGTACGAGGCCGCACCCGAAGCGCACCACGATCACATGATCGATGTAGAGACCGGAAAGGTCATCGAGTTCGTCGATCCCGAGCTTGAGACCCTGCAACGCCAGATTGCGGAAAAGCTGGGCTTCCGCCTTGTCGACCACCGCATGGAGCTGTTCGGCGTCAAGCTGGACCGCGACGCCGCGACAAGGGAAAGCGGCCGGTCCGAGGACTGATGGAGCCGGTCCGGCCGTCCGAAGCGTCAAGTCCGTCGGCCAAAGCCGCCGCCGGGCTGCCTCTCGGGCTTGCCGGATATGCTCGGATCGCCGTGCGTCTTGCCTCCATGCTGGGCTGGTTCGCGTTCTGCGTAACGCTTTACCACATCTGCCGCTGGACGCGCTTGAGCAATCCCTGGCCGCGCCGGTTTCTGGCCGGCATCGCGACAATCACGGGCGTGCGGACGGATCGCGCGGGCAGCGTGCCGCATCGCGGCTCGTTCCTGCTTTCCAACCATGTCAGCTGGCTCGACATACCGCTGCTTGCAGGCGCAACCGGCGCGGCCTTCGTCGCGCACGACGGCATCGCCTCGGTCCCGTTCCTGCGCTGGCTCTGCGCCATGAACGACACGGTGTTCGTCGCCCGGCATGATCGGGCCAGCGTCGCGCTCCAGGTCGAGCAGGTTCGCGCTGCGCTTGACGATACCGGAGCCCTCGCGATCTTTCCCGAAGGCACCACCAGCGACGGCACCACCCTTCTGCCGTTCAAGTCGTCGCTGCTTTCGGCGCTGATGCCGGTGCCGGCAGGGATCGAAATCGTTCCGGTGCTGGTCGATTATGGACCCAAAAGTACGGACATCGCCTGGGTCGGAGAGGAGCCGGGTCTTGCCAACTTTCTGCGCATTCTCGCGCGCGGGCGGACCCTGCATGCATCGGTCACGTTCCTGCCGGCACTTAGGGGCGGTGATCTGGCCTCGCGCAAGACAATTGCCGCAGCGGCCCAGTCCGCGATTGCCGCGGAGCAGGCCCGGCGGCGGCCGGCCCGCTGAGCCTCTCGCTGTGTCCCGGGCCGCTCAGCGCGTGGCGTTGTAGGCAAGTTGCCGCTGATCGAGCTGGAAACCGACAAGCACTTCGAACGTCGCGCGCGCGACCGCCGCCTTGACGGCAGGCTCGGAGAGCGGATCGACAGCAGCGTCGGCCTCGCCCGACTTGCGCTTGCGCACGATGCGGCGCCGGACGTCCTCGGGCAGAGTGGCCTCGGCCCGGTCGATGCTCGATGACCCCTGCCCGCGCGCCTGTGCGCGTTCCTGGCCATCCGCGAACGACAGGGCCACGCTGCCGACGCGCTTGCTGGTCACGGCCGTACCGCCGCGCAGTACGGTAACGAAATAGGGCAGGACCACTTCGCGCGCGCCGCGCGTGTCGGTCCGGCGGGCAAGCACATCGAAGCCGACCTGCGTGATGACCTTGTCGGTTCCGAGCGAGCACTGGCTGCGCACGTTGGTGATCGTGGCAACCACATCTAGATTGGCCTGCGTGACGTCGCCCGGGTTACGGAACAGCGTGACATCGCCGGTATAGTCAGGAACGCCCACGGCCGGGCACGGCGTGCGCACGGCGGTAACACCGACGCCTTCATCGACCACGAGATCGCCCTTCGAGCGGCATCCGCCGAGCATGATGGCCGGCAACACGGCCAGTGCGACGATCTTGGGCAGTCGGGAGCGTACAGTCATCAGGTCTTTCCTCGCACCATCCTTGCGGGCCATCCTCGCGGACGGGCAACTCTCGCGGGCCATTTCAGGCAAGGCCCAGCGATGCCCTAGCGGCATGCGACGCAAACCGCTAGAGCCAGCGCGATGAACGCCCCCTTTCCCTCCAGAGGCACGGACACGCCGGCCCCGGTCCTGCTTCCGCTGCGCCTGCTGATCGCCGCGCCGCGCGGCTTCTGCGCCGGAGTGGACCGCGCCATCGAAATCGTCGAGCGGGCTATCGCGCGCTATGGCGCCCCGGTCTACGTGCGGCACGAGATCGTGCACAACCGCTTCGTGGTTGACCGGCTCAAGGCCAAGGGCGCGATCTTCGTCGAGGAACTGGACGAGGTGCCCGATGGCCATCCGGTGATCTTCAGCGCGCACGGCGTGCCAAAATCGGTCCCCGCCGCCGCCACCGGACGGGGGCTGGACTGGCTCGACGCCACATGCCCGCTGGTCAGCAAGGTGCACCGGCAGGCGGAACGGCAGATCGAATCGGGCCGTCACATCGTTTTCATCGGCCATGCCGGCCATCCCGAAGTCATCGGCACGTTCGGCCAGGTACCCGAGGGTACGATGACACTGGTGGAAACGGTGGAGGATGTGGCCCGGCTTGATTTTGCCGAGGATTCCGCGCTGTCCTATCTCAGCCAGACCACGCTTTCTGTCGACGACACCGCTGCGATCATTGCCGCACTGGTCGCGCGCTATCCGGGCATTGTCGCGCCCAAGGCGGACGACATCTGCTATGCGACGTCGAACCGGCAGGCAGCAGTCAAGGCCATCGCCGCCGAGTGCCAGCTGGTGCTCGTCATCGGCGCACCAAACAGCTCAAACTCGCTGCGTCTTGTCGAAGTCGCGCAACGCTCCGGCGCCTGTGCCCAGCTGATCGAGCGGGCGTCCGACATCGATCCGGCATGGCTGGGCGGCGTGACCGTGCTTGGCCTTACCGCCGGCGCCTCCGCACCCGAGGAACTGGTGCGCGAAGTCGTCGGCCGGATCGCGCAGCTACGAAGCGTGACCGAAGAAGTCGTCACAACCGCGCAGGAGCACATCACCTTCAAGCTGCCCCGGCAGCTGGCCTGAGCGACCGCGTCCCATGGCAGTCTATACTCAGCTCGGCGCCGAGGAGCTTGAAGCCATTGTCGCCCGCTTTGACATCGGTACGCTGGTTTCCGCCAAAGGGATCGCCGAGGGCGTTTCCAACTCCAACTGGCTGATCGAGACGCGCGGAGCAGACGGCGGAACGGGCGGCAGGGGCGCGCGCTTCATCCTGACGATGTACGAAGAGCGCACCGATGTGAGCGAACTGCCCTTCTTCCTCGGCTTGCTCGATCACTTGTCCGCCGCCGGATGCCCGGTCCCGCGCACCATCCATGACCGCGATAACCGCACGTTCAGCGAACACGGCGGCAAGGCACTCGCACTGATCGAATTCCTGCCCGGCGTTTCGGTCAGCGTGCCGACCCCCGGTCAGGCTCGCGCCGTCGGGCAGGCGCTGGCGCAGGTCCATACGGCGGCGAAAAGCTTTGAGGGTACACGGGCGAACGGGCTTGGGCCGGACGCTTGGCGCGCCCTTGCCGAAGCATGCGGGCCGGACGGGCTCGATTCGATCGAGCCGGAGCTTGGATCGCTGGTATCGCGCCATCTTGCGGCGATTGCCAACGCGTGGCCGGACCATCTGCCACAGTCGGTCATCCATGCCGACCTGTTTCCAGACAACGTGCTCATGCTGGACGATACCGTCACAGGTCTCATCGACTTCTACTTCGCCTGCCACGACAGCACGGCCTATGACCTCGCGATCACGCATGCGGCATGGTGCTTCAGCAGCGATGGGCGGCAATTTGATGCCGCCGTTTCAAAGGCGCTGATCGAAGGCTACGAAACGCGTCTGCCGCTCAGCGATGCGGAGCGCTCGGCCCTTCCCGTTCTGGCACAGGGCGCGTCGATGCGCTTCCTGATGACGCGGGCTTATGACTGGATGAACACGCCGCCCGGCGCAATGGTGATTCGCAAGGACCCGCTTGCCTTTGCCCGGCGGCTGATGTTCTACGCCGACCCCGCCAATGCGGGGGTCTTTGCTTCCTGTGTATGATTGCAGTATCTGATAAACCATGTCTCTGAAAAAGATCGAGGTTTTCACCGACGGCGCCTGCAAGGGCAATCCCGGTCCGGGCGGCTGGGGGGCGATCCTGCGCATGGGGCGCCACGAAAAGGAGCTGTCAGGCTCTGACCCTTCAACCACCAACAACCGCATGGAGATGACTGCGGCGATCAAGGCGCTCGAGGCGCTGATCGAGCCGTGCGAAGTCATCCTCCACACCGACAGCCGCTATGTGATCGACGGCATGACCAAGTGGATCCACGGCTGGAAGCGCAACGGCTGGATCAACGCGAGCAAACAGCCGGTCCGCAATGCCGACCTGTGGCACGACCTGATCGAGGCCGCGCAGCGGCACGTCATCGAGTGGCAGTGGGTCAAGGGCCATAACGGCCACCCGGAAAATGAGCGGGTGGACCGCCTGGCCAGCGACGCGGCGCTATCAGCCGTTCGCTGACACCGCTCAGTCCGCCGATTTGTCGGTTACGTCGGCGCCCGGACCGTTCTTCTTGATCGAATCGATGGCGTTCTGCGCGCTGGCCTTGCTCTTGTAGCCTTCGGTCCAGAAAATCGTCTCGGCATTGTAGCAAAAATAGGCGACGAACTCGCCCGCCTTGTTCTTCCGGATTTCAAACCGATGCGCCATCTTGTCCTCCTGACAGTCAGATAACCGCGACCCCGCGCCCTTCATGACGCCATTTGGCGCAGACGCAAAGGGCTGTATGGCGCGGGATCGATTTCCCCCATGGCTTGTCCAAGCACCAGCCGGGCGCCAAGCCGTGCTGCCGCAGGCGCGGTCTGGATGCCGAAACCGCCCTGGCCTGCGAACCAGAAGAAGCCGGGCATCTCGCCGTCGAAGCCATAGACCGGCAGCCTGTCGGGCGCGAAGCTGCGCAGGCCGGCCCACCGATGCTCCACCCGCTCAACCTGCCAGTCGACCACGTGTGAAAGGCGGTCGATCGCCGTTGCAACGTCGATCTCCTCGGGCGCGGCATCGCAGGGCGGGCTTTCAGTTTCGTCGTGGGGGCTAAGCCAGATGCGGCCCGAATCGGGTTTGAAATAGAACTGCTCCGCAAGGTCGAGAACGAGCGGCAAGTCTGCGGACGCCGCAGGTGCTGTACGGACCTGTGCCACTGTGCGGCGATAAGGCTTGATAATCAGCGCACTCACGCCGCAGAGACTTGCGACCTCGTCGGCCCAGGCACCGGCTGCGTTGACCACCACCGCGCAAGCCGCCCTCGCGCCGCCGGCAAGCTCCAGCTCCCAGCCCGAGGCATGGTGCCTCGCCGCAACCAGCGCAGTCCCGCCGCGCAACTCCGTACCCGCCCGCGCGGCGCGGGCAAGATAGTGCTGGTGCAGGCCCGCAACGTCGATGTCGCAACAATCAGGCTCAAGCGCGCCGCAGGACCATTGCGGGAGCAGGCCCGGAATCCTCGCCGCAACGTCCGCGCGGCCCAACATGTCAACCCGCACGCCGAGGCTGGAGAACCGAGTGGCAAAGTCGGCAAGCCCGGCTTCCTGGCCCTCCCGCGCAATCGTCAGCGCGCCGCGCGGGGACAGGAACCCATGCTCCTGGAGGTACGGTCCGGACGCCGTGGTCAGCGGCTGCACCCCTGCCCCGCCGTAGCTTTCGGTCCAGAACGCCGCTGAACGGCCTGTTGCGTGGAAACCCGGATGTCGCTCGGCCTCCAGCAGAAGTACGCGCGCATCGCCGCCGATCTCCGCCGCCAGCGAAGCGCCGGCCATGCCAGCGCCGATAATTGCGATGTCGAAGCCGCTTGGCATGGTCAGGCAGATGCCGCCCTCCCTGCCAAAAAGGCGTCGATCGCCTCCAGGGCGCGGCCCCGCACGCCATCTTCCTCGCGCAGGATCTCGTGTCGGGCCTCCGCGCCGAACAGCAGCAGCTCTGCCCCGGGAATGCGCCGCGCGGCGCGGGTGATCGCGCGCGCCGAGACCAGTGCGTCCTCGCTCGTCGCCACGATCAGCACCGGCACGTCGATGGCTTCCAGCGGGCCCGGCCGTTCCAACCCGCGGATCGAGGAGAGCGCGCGTTCCACCCAGCGCCAGCTTCCGGTCCCCATCGCCAGTTCGGGCCGCTGCTCGCGCCACCAGACCTCGTCGGCATAGCGCGCGGCGTCGTGCGTCAGGAGCTGCGAGCGGTCAGCCGGCAAGGCGCCGGGCTTCTCGCTCGTCCGCCAGGCAGGGCGGCGCGGATCACCAAGCCTCGCCATCAGCCGCGCGAAGGCGTGAAGAAGCCAGGTCGGCAGCACCTGCGGCAGGAAGCCGAGCATCGGGGCGCTGAGAACAAGAGCGTCAGGGTGAATGCGGCGCTCCGCCACGGCGCGAAGCGCCAAATGCCCGCCCATCGAATGCGCGATCAGGACATGCGGGCCGGGCGTCTCGGCTCGCCAGCGGTCCCAGACTTCCGCAAGATCGCCGACCCAGAGCGAAAAATCGGGCACATGGCCAGTCGTCGCATCCGCGCCAAGACGCCCCGACCCGGCCTGCCCACGCCAGTCAGCAGCAGTCACCTGCCAGCCGGCCCGGCTCCAGTGGTCCAGCGTTTCGATGTATTTCTCGTAGAAATCGCCCCGTCCCGGCATAAACAGGATCGATCCGCACGCCCCGCCCGCCACCACCGGCCAGTCGATCCGGCGCAGCAGGGCGCCGTCCGCCAGCACCATGCGGCTTTCGGCCGCGCGAGGCGGGATCGCCCGCCGGTCCAGGACAGGGACCACTTCGTCCGGGGCCGTACTCATGTGACTAATTCCAGCCTCAGAACGGTGGTTACTGTTTGGTAAGTCATCGAGACTAGAGATGCCCTGATCGCAGGGGGCTTTCAATGCAAGGCGGAGTTTTGTCGTACGGATTGGTCTGCGCGCTGGCAATTGCGCTGGTAATTGCCGCTTATACCGACCTGCGCCGCCGCGAGATCGACAACTGGCTCAACGTGGCCATAGCGCTGGGCGCACCGCTGTTCTGGTATGCCGACGGCCAAAATTGGGTCGATATCGTGCTTCAGATCGGCATTGCCACGACGGTCTTCCTCGTCCTGTTCGGCCTGTTCTCGCTTGGCTGGATGGGCGGCGGCGACGTCAAGCTGCTCTCGGCGCTGGCGCTGTGGATTCACCCGCTGTGGTTCCTGCAGTTGCTGGTGATGATGTCGATCGCCGGCGGTTTGCTCACGATCATCATTTTCATCGAACACAAGCTTCGCGACCGGCAGCAAAAAATCAAGATTCCTTATGGGGTTGCGATCTCCGCCGCGGGCATCTGGGTGATTGCCACGCAAGTCTGGCCGGCACTGGCGCCGGCGGCGGCGGTGGGGTGAACCTGATCTTAACCATTTTGGCCGCATTCCAGCAGTGAATTGCGGACATTCTCAGGGGGGCTAGTACAGCCATGGACAAGAAAAAGCTGCTTCTGCTGCTGGGTGCGCTGGTAATCGCAGTCGGCACGGCGCTTGCGGCGCGCAGCCTCTTCATGGGCGCTTCGGCGCCGCCGGTCGAGGCGGCCCAGGCGGCTCCGAAGGGACCCAAGGTGCTGGTCGCCCAGCGCGCGCTTCCGGTCGGCACGATCATCACGGCCGATTCGATCTCGTTCCAGCAGTGGCCCAAGGAAATGATCCAGGACGCCTACTTCCTCGATGGCGAGGCCGACATGACCAAGCTTCTCGGCACGGTCGTCCGCTTCCCGGTCACCGCCGGCCAGCCAGTCACGCAGGGCTCGCTCGTCGCGCCCGGCGACCGTGGCTTCCTGGCGGCAGCACTTGGACCCGGCATGCGCGCCGTCACCATTCCTGTCTCGTTCAAGACCGGCGTCGGCGGCTTCGTGTTCCCGGGCGACCATGTCGACCTGATGCTGACACAGACCGTCAAGGGCGGCGATGAAGGCCCGGCGCTCAAGGCTGCCGAGACCATCCTGCGCAACGTCCGCGTGCTCGCCGTCGATCAGTCGACCGAAAACGAGATCGTCGACGGCAAGACCGTGGTTCGCGCCTCGCGCTCGGTCACGCTCGAAGTGACGCCGCGCATCGCCGAGAAGGTCGCCGTCGCGCAGACCATCGGCACGATCACCCTGTCGCTCCGCTCGATTGCCGACAACCAGTCCGAACTCGAGCGCGCGATTGCCAGCGGCGCTGTCAAGGTCCCGACCGGCGCGAGCAAAGCCGAGGAAGAGAAAGTCCTCAGCCAGGCCATGAACCGTCCCGTCGACGGCGCGACGACCTTCGTGACCGGCGGCGACGTCTCGCGCTTCCAGCGCCGCACCGTGCCGCCCACCAACGGGCAGATGGCCAAGACCATGATCACCAGCGCCATGAACACGATCGCGGATCGCGCCGGTCTGCCGCCGATGTCGGGCGCGCCGGTCAAGGCCGGGCCAGTGGTCAACGTGACGCGCGGCAAGGTGACGACGCCCGAACAGGTAGGAGCGCGCTGATGTCTGCCACCGCCATTCCGAACTCCGTGCTTTCCAAGGGCAAGACCATGAAACGCCGTCTTACGACCACGCTTCTCACTGCCGCGTGCCTTGCCATACCGATGGCGCTGGCACCGGCCGGAGCCGTTCACGCGCAGAGTGTGATGCGCCCCGCCAACGATCTGGTGCTGTCGATCGGACGCGGCCAGCTGATCAACGTGCCCGGCACGATGGCCGACGTCTTCGTCGCCAATGACGGCATCGCCGACGTCCAGATCAAGTCGACCCACCAGCTCTACGTCTTCGGCAAGGCCGGCGGCGAGACCACGGTCTATGCCAGCAATTCTGCAGGCACCGTGATCTGGTCGGCCAACGTCAAAGTTGGCTCCAACCTTGAAAGCGTCGACCAGATGCTGCGGCTTGCGATGCCCGAGGCCCGGATCGGCGTCTCGACGATGAGCTCGAACACCTTCCTGCTGACTGGAACGATCGCAGCGCCCGAAGACGCCGCCGAAGCCGAACGGCTCGTGCAGGCCTATGTCGGCAAGGACGCAAACGTCATCAGCCGACTGAAGACGGCAACGCCGCTGCAGGTCAACCTGCAGGTGCGGATCGCCGAAGTGAACCGCTCACTGGCGCGCAACATCGGCGTCAACCTGACCACGATCGACGGCACTGGTGGCTTCAAGTTCGGACTTGGCCAGGGCCGCTCGATCGGCTCGACGTTCAGCACCGACCCCAATCTGCCGCTCGGCATGGGCAGCAGCGTCTCGGGCTTCACGGTCGATCCGATCACCGGGGCGATCGTGGCGAAACCGGGCACGGTTGTTTCGCCGCTGGCCAATGCCACCACGCTTGCAGGCATGGGCCGTTTCCTTGGCCTCAACATCCTCGGCGCGCTCGACGCGGGCGAGACTGTCGGCCTTGTCTCAACGCTGGCCCAGCCGAACCTCACCGCACTGTCGGGCGAGACGGCGGACTTCCTTGCGGGCGGCGAGTATCCCATTCCCGTCTCGCAGGGTCTCGGCTCGACATCGGTCGAATACAAGAAATACGGTGTCAGCCTCGCCTATACGCCGACGGTGCTGGCTAATGGCCGCATCTCGCTGCGCGTCCGGCCCGAGGTATCCGACCTGTCGAGCGACGGCGCGGTGCAGATCAACGGCTTTACCGTTCCGGCGCTCACCGTGCGGCGCGCCGAGACGACGGTTGAGCTGGGTTCCGGCCAGAGCTTCATGATCGCCGGCCTGATGAAGAACGCATCGCAGAACACGCTCAAGAAGTTGCCGGGCGCAGGCGACCTTCCGGTGCTTGGCGCGCTGTTCCGCTCGACCGCTTACCAGCGAGGCGAAACCGAACTGGTCGTGGTGGTGACGCCGTACCTGGTCTCGCCGGTCGATGCCAATGACATCAAACTGCCTACCGACGGCTTCAGGGCGCCCAACGCGCTCCAGCAGCTGCTCGGCGGCATGGACAACGACGGCGTGACCGGCGGTAGCCGGCCCAAGCCGAAAGCCGCGCCGGACCGCAGCGAGCCGGCCCCAGGCCCCAAGGTTGGCGATGCCTCGGATGCCGGCGCCAGCGGCTCTTCGAACAGCTCCGGCAAGGACCGTCCGCGCACTGCCGCGGCCTCGGTTCCCTCGCCCGGCTTCAATCTCAAGTGAGAGAGGTGACAGACATGATCCTGAAGAACCTGATCGCCGCGCCGCGCTCTACCGGCGCTGCCTGTGCCCTCTCGCTTGCCGTCCTGCTTGGCGGATGCGGAATTTCGACCAACCGGACGGTGGAGAGCACTCACCAGCCCGTGGTCGAGAAGACCAACTACACGCTCGATCTGGCATCGGGACCGGGAGGCCTGTCCTATTCGGAACAGCGCCGTCTGGCCGACTGGTTCAAGACCATGGACCTTCGCTATGGAGACCGGATCGCCGTCGAAGACCCGCTTGACAGCAGCCAGACCCGCGCTTCGATCGAGGACATTGCCGGCCGTCATGGCATGATGCTGAGCGACACCGCGCCGGTCACGGCGGGATACGTCAACGCCGGCAACGTCCGGGTCGTGGTGACCCGCTCGAAGGCCTCCGTGCCGAGCTGCCCGAACTGGCGCAGCAAGTCGGACTTCAATCCGAACAATGCGACCAGCTCGAACTACGGTTGTGCGACGAACTCGAACCTTGCGGCCATGGTCGCCAACCCGGAACACCTCATCAAGGGGGCCGAAGGGACCGGCGAGACCACGATTATGAGTTCAAACAAGGCCATCGACAGCTACCGCACCCAAGCCCCGACGGGCGAAAAGGGTCTCAAGACCAACAGCACAGGGAACTGAGCCATGAACGCACCCTGGAAGCCGGGATCACAAGGCACGCGTGATCCCTTTGCCGCCTTCATCTGCGATGAAGCCTCGCTCGACGTGCTGCGCCCGATCGTCATCGAAATGGGCTGGCAGCCGGAGAAGTGCAACAAGGGTGGCCTGCGCAACGCGGTCCAGTCGCTGTCCATCACGGCGAGTCCCAACGTCCTGCTCATCGACCTGTCGGAGAGCGGCGATCCGCTCAACGATATCAACTCTTTGGCGGAGGTCTGCGAGCCGGGCACAATCGTGGTCGCTATCGGTCAGGTCAACGACGTGCGCCTCTACCGCGATCTTATCGCCAGCGGCATCCACGATTACCTGCTCAAGCCGCTGTCCCCGACCCAGCTTCGCGATTCGCTGGCGCAGGCGCAGACGGTGTTCGCGGCACCCAAGCATCACGATACCGGCGGTACGAAGAAGCACATCTCGATGGCCGTGATCGGTACGCGCGGCGGAACCGGCGCGTCGACAGTCGCGACCTCGCTGGCATGGCTGTTCAGCGCGGAAAACAAGCTGCCGACATCGCTGCTCGATCTCGACATCCATTTCGGCACCGGGGCGCTGACTCTCGACCTTGAGCCGGGCCGCGGCCTGACCGATGCGATCGAGAACCCCAGCCGCATCGACGGGCTGTTCATCGAACGGGCCATGATCCGGGCCAACGACAACCTGGCGATCCTCTCGGCCGAGGCGCCGATCAGCGCTCCGCTGATGACGGACGGGTCGGCGTTCATGCAGCTGGAGGAGGAATTCCGCCAGGCTTTCGACATGACCGTGATCGATCTGCCGCGCAACATGGTGATCAATTTCCCGCAGCTGCTCAACGATGTGAACGTCGTGGTGCTGGTCACGGAACTGACGCTGGCATCGGCCCGCGACGCGATCCGCCTGCTCTCGTGGATGAAGGCCAATGCCCCGCACGCGCAGGTCATCGTCGTCGCCAACAAGGTCCAGCCCAGTACGGGCGAGATCAGCAAGGCGGATTTCGAGGCGTCGATCGAGCGCAAGATCAACTTCTCGGTGCCGTTCGATATCAAGGCCGCCGCGAATGCCGCCAAACTTGGCCAGACCTTCGCGGAAGCCAACCGCGGCACGAAGGGCGGCTCGACGCTGCGCGAAGTGGCACGCGCCGTGATGGGCGCCAGCGACGGCGAAGGCGACACCGCCACCGCCCCGCGCGGCAAGACATCGCTGCTCGGCAAGTTCGACCTCAAGGGCATGATGCCCAGGAAGTCGAAGGCCAAGGCGGCAAGCCCGTCCGCAGCGGCCGAAGCTGACGCATAAGGACATTCCGGTGCCGGCGAAACGTTCGCCGTGCCGGTCTTGATTAGGGAAGGCGCGACCGCCGATGAGCCTGACACAACTACTGCTCATTGCCGTGGGCCTGATGGCCGTGATGGTGCTCGGCTGGTCCGCCTTCATGGGCGTGTCGCCAACCAAGGAAGCTGCCCGGCGTCTTCAGGCCGTGCGGTTCCGCCATTCGGAAAACACCAAGGACAAGGTCGAGGCGCAGCTGCGCAAGGCCGTTGCCGCGCGCAAGCCGAAGCTTCACCAGATTGCCGGTTCCAGTTCGCGTGTCGACGCACTGATCATGCGCCTGCACCGCACCGGCATGGGCTGGTCGCTCACGCAGTACCTCTATGGCTCACTCGGCCTTGCCGTCGCCATCACGTTGCTGGTCTACCTCAAGAGCGGCGCGGCGCTGCTCTCGCTTGGTGTTGGCCTGCTGGTCGGCCTCGGCCTGCCCCACTTCGTTGTCGGCTTCTTCATCAAGCGCCGCGTCGACAGGTTCACCAGCAAGTTTCCCGACGCGATCGAACTGCTCGTGCGCGGACTTCGCTCGGGCCTTCCCGTGACGGAAACGCTGGGCGTGGTCAGCAGCGAAGTGCCGGGCCCCGTCGGCGACGAGTTCAAGATGATCACCGAGCGAATCAAGATCGGCAAGACCATGGAGGATGCCCTTCAGGAAACCGCCGACCGGCTCAACATGGCGGAATTCAGCTTCTTCTGCATCACCCTGGCGATCCAGCGCGAGACCGGCGGCAACCTTGCGGAAACGCTCGCCAACCTTGCCGACGTTCTGCGCAAGCGCAGCCAGATGAAACTCAAGATCAAGGCGATGAGCTCGGAATCAAAGGCCTCTGCCTACATCGTCGGATCGCTGCCTTTCATCGTCTTCGCGATGATCTGGTGGATCAACCCTGGCTATCTCGACGGCTTCTTTTCCGACGACCGCCTGATCGTGACGGGCATGGGCGGCATGGTCTGGATGTCGATCGGCGCCTTCATCATGGCCAAGATGGTCAGCTTCGAGATTTGAGGATCTGGCAGACATGTTGAGCAACCCGACCGGACCCACGCTTCTCGGCTTCGATGTCATCTTCATCGGCACGCTGTTGGCGTTCGTAGCCGCAACCGCCGCGATGATGGCTATCTATGCAGCCGTTACTGTCCGCGACCCCATGTCAAAGCGCGTCAAGGCGCTCAATGACCGGCGCGAGCAGCTCAAGGCCGGAATCACGGTCACCGCCCGCAAGCGCGCCAGCCTTGTTCGCCGCAACGATACGACCGACAAGATGCGCGAGACGCTGTCCGCGCTCAAGGTGCTGCAGGAAAGCCAGCTGGCCGCCGCCACCCAGAAGCTGGCGCAGGCGGGCATCCGCAAGAAGGAATGGGCCGTCGCGGTCATCTTCGCGCGCATGGTGCTGCCCATCGTGTTCGGCCTGATTGTCATTCTGCTCGTCTTCGTGCTCAAGATGTATCCGGACTGGGGCAGCATGAAGAAGTTCATGGTCTTCGCGGGCGCCATCGGCCTCGGCTACAAGGGACCCGACATCTTCGTCCAGAACATGATTTCCAAGCGTACCGACGCGCTTCGCAAGGGCCTGCCGGACGCGCTTGACCTGCTTGTCATCTGCGCCGAGGCAGGCCTGACGGTCGACGCCGCTTTCGGACGCGTCGCCAAGGAACTGGGCCGCGCCTATCCCGAATTGGGCGACGAGTTCGCGCTGACCGCAATCGAGCTTTCGTTCCTGACCGAACGCCGCATGGCCTTCGAGAACCTTGCCTGGCGCGTTGACCTCGATGCCGTGCGCGGCGTGGTGACCACCATGATCCAGACCGAACGTTACGGCACGCCGCTGGCATCGGCGCTGCGCGTGCTTTCTGCGGAATTCCGCAACGAACGCATGATGCGCGCCGAGGAAAAGGCCGCGCGCCTTCCCGCCATCATGACCGTGCCGCTGATCCTGTTCATCCTGCCGGTGCTGTTCATCGTCATCCTTGGCCCGGCGGCCTGTTCCATCGCTGATGCCTTCGCTGGCGACGCGCCCGGCGAGGGCAGGTCGAGCTGATCCGGGTTTAAGTCGAGGGGGAGACCGGCCTCCCGCGCCAAGGCGCGGGGGGCCGTTTCGCATCCGGCGCCCGGAAAGGCGTTCAGGACAGGCCGAGCACTCTGCCCGCAACCGCGCCAAGCCGGGCACAGAGCGCGGCATCGCGGGCACCGGGCTGCGTGACGATCGCCTGATCGAGCGCGCGGTCGATCGGGCTCGGCTCTCTCGGACCGGCAAGCCCCTGCACGAAGTGCTCGATCGCGGCCCGTGCCAGCCTGACGTTTTCGGCCATCGCGGACTGGACGCGTGCGCCATCGGTGCCGGGCTCGCCTTCTTCCCAGCAGTCCCTGTCCGTCACCATGCCGAGCAGCGCATAGGGCAGTTCCGCCTCGCGGGCGAGCCGTGCCTCGGGCATGGCGGTCATGCCGATCACGTCGCCGCCCCAAGAGCGCAGCATGCGGCTTTCGGCTCGGGTCGAATATTGCGGACCTTCGATGGCGACGTAACAGGCGGCGCGATGCACAGTCGCACCGGCCGCTTCGGCGCCCCGCGCGAGAAGCTCCGACAGGCGCGGACAGACCGGATCGGCCATGTTGACGTGCGCGACAAGGCCCGGGCCGAAAAAGCTGCGTTCGCTGCGAACGGTCCGGTCAATGAACTGGCTCGCCGCGACGACGTCTCCCGGCGCGATCTCCTCTCGCAGCGACCCGATGGCGGAAAGGGCGACGATGTCGGTCACCCCGCATCGCTTGAGCACGTCGATGTTGGCCCTGTAATTGATCGCCGACGGCGGCAGGACATGGCCCCTGCCGTGCCGCGCCAGAAACGTGACCCGAACGCCGCCCAGCCATCCGGTCGTGACCGGGCCGGACGCGTCGCCGAAGGCACTTGCCACCGAGATGTCCTGCGCGTCGTCGAGCGCAAGGCCATCGGACAGGCCCGATCCGCCGATGATGCCGATATGCCAGCCGCCTGATGTCACGCCTGCCTTCTCCTTCCAGACCACCGGTCGATACGGCTTCCCCCGCAAAGCGGCAACTGCGCACCGAATAACGGAATTTCGGCAAAATTGTCACAGACCAAGTAAAAATCAGGGGAAAATGACATCACCGGGTAACCAAATTAGCACTTCCTGACCTTATGGTGGCAAGCGAACAGGCATTGTACGGGTGCAGTGTCTTGAAGCGTGCCCGGGGCATGACGCGGGGTCGATCCGCCTGTTCATTCCCGGGGCGCACGTTTCGGAACAGGGGAATCGCAAAACATGGCCAGAACCGATAGGCGAAAAGCGTTGCGCACCGGCGCGGCGCCCGCAATCCTGATCGCTACGATGCTAGGCGCTTCGCCGACACTGGCGCAGGACGGACCGGATTCCGCCGCTCCCGCCTCTGCTCCAGCGGACGAAATTATCATCGTCACCGGTTCGCGCATCGCAGGACCGCGGACCGCTACGACCAATCCCATCGCGTCGGTTTCCTCGGAAAACATCTCCAATTCCGGCGTCACCAACCTGACCGAACTGCTGTCACAGTCGCCGGCATTGTTCAATTCCGTCGGCAGCTACGACGCGGCAGGTTCCAACGCCGCGTTCGGCGCCACCGGCGTCAACCTGCTGAACCTGCGTAACCTGGGAACCAACCGGACGCTGGTGCTGGTCAACGGCCGGCGCCACATTGCGGGCATTTCGGGCGAAGCGGCAGTCGACATCAACACCATCCCCCTCGCGCTGATCGACCGGGTCGACGTGCTGACCGGCGGCGTCTCGGCGATCTACGGCGCGGACGGCGTTTCGGGCGTGGTCAATTTCGTCCTAAAGAAGAATTTCGAAGGACTCGACCTTCGCGCCCAGCGCGGCGTCTCCACTTATGGCGATGCACCGTCCACCTATCTGAGCGCGACGGCGGGCCAGAATTTCGCCGACGATCGCGGCAACTTCGTGGTGTCGTACGAATATCGCCGCGAAGGACGGCTGGCTGCCGCCAAGCGCAAGAGCGGACGGCCCGGAGCGGAGCGGCTCGTCCGCAACCCGGACGACATTCCCGACGATCCGAACATTCCCGACAATGTCTTCCTGCGGAATATTCGTTACGCCAATTCCTCTCCCGACGGCGCAGTCTATGTCTCGCTCGCGCCGTTTTTCGATCCGACCTCGCCTCCGGATTTCCGCGGTGGCGGCCAGCCTTACGATGGAGGACGGTTCCTTCCCGAATCGGGCTTCCTCACCGAAGGCGGATCGAGCACGTCGACCAATGCCTATCAGGGCGATCTCCAGGCGCAGTCGCAGTCTCATAACGTCAACCTGATGGCCAACTTCGAGTTTTCGCCCGCCTTCGATCTGTTCCTCGAAGCCAAGTACGTCAAATCCAAGTCATTCTCGGTCTCGCAACCCACGTTCCTCACCGGGAATTTCATCCAGGCGGACAACCCGTTCATTCCCCAGTCGATTCGCGATGCCATCGCGCCGGGCAACTTCGGACCGTTCGGGCTGCCCGACGGCCTGCTGATGCTGCGCGACAACTTCGACATGAGCACGCGCAACGAGCGGCTGAACCGCGATCTGTTTCGCGGCGTCCTTGGTCTTCGCGGGGAGATTAGCGATCATGCCCGCTACGAGGTGAGCTACACATACGGCCGCAACAAGACCCGCTTCTCAAGCGAGAATTACCGTCTGGAGGACCGCTTCTTCGCCGCGCTCGACGCGGTCGACGAGGGCCAGTTCCTCACCGGCACGCCCAACGGAAATATCCGCTGCCGCGCCGACCTGACCGGCAATCCGATTGACATCTTCAACTATGGCAATAATGGCCAGACCTTCACGCCCGGCGCGAACAGCGGCTGCGCCCCGCTCAACCTCTTTGGGGAGAACGTGCGAAGCCAGGCCGCGCTTGATTTCGTCAACGTCGATCTGGAAAACCGCTTCAGGCTGACCCAGAACGTCGTCAACGGCTATGTCAGCGGTGATTTCGGCGGCCTGTTCACGCTGCCGGGCGGCCCTGTCGGCTTCGCGATCGGCGGCGAATACCGCAAGGAGCGGAGCACCTTCCGTCCCGATCCGATCATCATGACGGCGACCGATTTCGACGATCAGAGGAGCGTCCTGGCGGACCTCGCGCTGCTGGCTCCCGAAAGCGGCGGCTTCCACGTCTGGGAAGCCTTCGCGGAGCTTCGCGCTCCGATCCTGGCCGACGCGCCCTTTGCCCACCGGCTTGAAGTCGGCGCGGCGCTCCGCGTGTCGGATTATTCGACCATCGGCCGCACGACGACATGGAAGGTGGACGGCCTGTGGTCCCCGGTGCGTGACATCACGCTGCGCGGGTCATGGTCTGAAGCCGTCCGCGCGCCCAATATCACCGAACAGTTCGCGCCGGCAACGGGGGCGTTCAGCTTCCTTTCCGACCCGTGCAGCCCGCTCAACATCGACAACGGCACTTCATTCAGGGCGGCAAATTGCGAGGCCTTGATTTCGGGCCTTGGGGTCAATTTCGACGATTTCGACTTCGAAAATGCGCCGGAGGCCGCCACAAGCCTGCCCGGTCGTGTCACCGGAAACCGGGGCCTGCGCGAGGAAACGGCCCGGACCTGGACGGCGGGCGCGGTCTTCCGCCCCAGTTTCATCCCGCGCCTGAGCATCTCGGTCGACTGGTACGACATCCGCCTCAAGAACGCGGTCAACACCGCGACGCTTGAGGAAACGGCCCAGTTCTGCGTCGATTCGCCGACGCTCGACAACGTCTTCTGCGACAACATCACGCGCAGCAACGAAACCGGCTACGTGGCCGACTATATCCTGCGGCCCGAGAACGTCGCGTTCTTCGAGACGGCCGGCGCCGATGTTGAAGTCAACTACATTGCGCCCGTCGGCAAGGGCAACCTCAGCCTGTCGGGCCGCGTCGGTTATCTCGACAAGCTCAACTTCCTGCCCGCCAACGGCGGCATCGTCGATGTCGATCGCGGCGAAGTTGGCGCGCCCAAGTGGGTGGGCACAGCCGACGTGACCTGGGATCTCGGCAAGTTCCTCGTCAACTATGGGCTCAACTATGTCGGCAAGCAGCGCCGGTTCGAATACAACGAAACTGATGGGGATCCCGATATCGTCGATCCGCGCTACCTCTATCACCGGGCGGGCGTGACGCACGACATCCGGTTCGAATGGCTGGTGGCCGACGAAAAGTTCCGATTCTTCGCGGGCGCCAACAACTTCACGAACGAGCAGCCCGGACGCGGTTCGCAGAACACGCCGGTCGGCTTCATGGGCCGGTACTTCTACGCTGGCGCCCGCATCCGGACCGACGCCATCGGCTTCTGAGCCAAGCCTTCCAGGCGCAAAATGGGGGCGCTCCGATCATCGGAACGCCCCCTTTTTTTACTCCACGCCGATCACCAGCGCGCCCTCGCCTTCGTCGATCCGCACGGTCGAACCGTCCGGGATCTCGCCCGCCAGCAGCTTCTCCGCCAGCGGATCCTGCACATGGCGCTGGACCGCGCGCTTCAAAGGCCGCGCACCATAGACCGGATCGTAGCCGACCCGCCCCAGCCAGCGCTTGGCTGCATCGGTCAGGTCGAGCGTGATCTTGCGGTCCCTCAGCAGCGCCTGCACCCGGCCGACCTGAAGTTCGACGATCGGTGCCATGTGCTCGGTGCCCAGCCGGTGGAACAGGATGATTTCGTCAAGCCGGTTGAGGAACTCGGGCCGGAAGTGCCCGCGCACCACGTCCATGACTTGCGGCTCGACGCTTTCCACGTCCTGCCCCTCGCCAAGGTTGGCAAGGTATTGGCTGCCGAGGTTACTGGTCAGGATGATGAGCGTGTTGGTGAAATCAACCACCCGGCCATGCCCGTCCGTCAGCCGCCCGTCGTCGAGCACCTGAAGCAGCACGTTGAACACGTCGGAATGCGCCTTTTCCACCTCGTCGAACAGCACGACCTGATAGGGCCGCCGCCGCACCGCTTCCGTCAGCACGCCGCCTTCCTCGTAACCGACATAGCCCGGAGGCGCGCCGATCAGCCGCGAGACCGCGTGCTTTTCCATGAACTCGGACATGTCGATGCGGACCATCGCGCTGTCGTCGTCGAACAGGAAACCGGCCAGCGCCTTGGTCAGCTCGGTCTTGCCGACGCCCGTGGGGCCGAGGAACAGGAAGCTCCCCAGCGGCCGGTTCGGGTCCTGAAGGCCCGCCCGCGCGCGGCGCACCGCCTTTGATACGGCCGCGACTGCGTCCTTCTGGCCGATCACCCTCTCGCCGATCACCTGCTCCATCTTGAGCAGCTTGTCGCGCTCGCCTTCCAGCATCCGCTCGACCGGAACGCCGGTCCAGCGGCTGACCACGGCGGCGATGTCGTCGGCGGTCACTTCCTCGCGCAGCAGGGCGTTTTCGGCATTGCCCTGCGCCGAGGCAAGCTGCTGTTCCAGCTCGGGAATGCGGCCATACGAAAGCTCGCCCGCCTTCGCGTAATCCCCCTGGCGCTGCGCCTGCTCAAGCTCGCTGCGCGCGGCGTCGAGCTGTTCCTTGATCCGGCTTTCGCCCGCGATCTTGTCGCGCTCGTTCTGCCACCGGGTGGTCAGCTCGGCCGATTGCTGCTCAAGATTGGCAAGCTCGTCGCGCAGCGCGGCGAGCCGGTCCTTGCTGGCGGTGTCGGTCTCGCGGCCAAGCGCCATTTCCTCGATCTTCAACTGGACGATCCGCCGGTCGAGGTTCTCGATCTCCTCGGGCTTGCTCTCCACTTCCATGCGGATGCGGCTCGCTGCCTCGTCCATCAGGTCGATGGCCTTGTCGGGCAGGAAGCGGTCGGCAATGTAGCGGTTGGACAGCGTCGCGGAGGCGACAATGGCCGCATCGGTGATGCGCACGCCGTGGTGCAGCTCGTACTTCTCCTTGAGCCCGCGCAGGATCGAAATGGTGTCCTCAACGGTCGGCTCGCCCACGAAGACCGGCTGGAAGCGCCGCTGCAGGGCGGGGTCCTTCTCGACGTACTTCTGGTATTCATCCAGCGTCGTCGCGCCGATGCAGTGCAGCTCGCCGCGCGCCAGAGCGGGCTTGAGCAAGTTACCGGCATCCATCGCGCCTTCTGATTTACCCGCCCCAATGAGGGTGTGCATCTCGTCGATGAAAAGGATGATCTCGCCTTCGGCGCCCTTCACTTCGTCGAGCACGGCCTTCAATCGTTCCTCGAACTCGCCGCGATACTTCGCGCCCGCGATCAGGCTGCCCATGTCGAGCGCCATCAGGCGCCGGTCCTTTAGAGAGTCGGGCACGTCGCCATTGGCGATGCGCAGCGCAAGGCCCTCGGCGATCGCGGTCTTGCCGACGCCAGGCTCGCCGATCAGGGCGGGGTTGTTCTTGGTGCGACGGGCAAGGATCTGGATGGTGCGGCGGATCTCCTCGTCCCGGCCGATGACGGGATCGAGCTTGCCGTCGCGCGCAGCCTGGGTGAGGTCGCGCGCGTACTTCTTCATGGCTTCGAAGCTTTCCTCGGCAGAGGCGCTGTCCGCCGTGCGGCCGCCGCGCAGCTCGGTAATGGTGGATTCGAGCGCAGTGGGCGTCACGTTGGCGGCGGCGAGCGCCTTTCCGGCCGGCGTGGTCGAGGCAAGCGCAAGGGCGAGCAGCAGCCGCTCGACCGTGACATAGGCATCACCCGACTTGGCCGCGAGCTGCTCGGCCTGGTCGAGCACGCGCACCGCATCGTTATCGAGCCCCGGAGGCTGCTGCGCCCCGCCGCCAGACACTGCCGGCAGCTTCGAGAGCGCATGGTCGACTTCCTGCACCGCAAAGCCGGGATTGCCGCCCGCGCGCTGGATCAGCCCGGCGGCCATGCCCTCCTTGTCCTCAAGCAGGGCCTTGAGCAGGTGTTCGGGGGTGATCCGCTGATGGTTCATGCGGATCGCCACGGTCTGCGCGCTCTGCAGGAAACCCTTGGCGCGGTCGGTAAATTTTTCGAGATTCATGAGTGATCGTGCCTCCTCGCCCACAGAGGTAGTGTTGCCGATCTGCAACACAAGGACATGGATCAAATTTTTGGGCGATTGTATAGATTGCAAACACGCTATCCCGCGCGGGGGTAGAACAGCCTTTCCACGACAATCCCGATCACCATCAACACGATGATGACCAGCATTTCTGGCCGCTTTGCCTCAGGCTCGATTAGGTAAATGCCAATCATCACCGCAAGGCAAATTGTTCCGATGATAGTTGGCCGCTTCACACAAGCTTCTCCGGCTTTGGCTCCACCTTCGTCAGTTCCTTGAACCGATCATCCCAACACACCTCGTTCGCGTCCGCACTTCTGACTAGCGAGAGGCGCCGGTGCGAGCAATCGTGTTCGTGTGGATCATCCGGCCGGCCAATCTGCCAGCCCATATCGATGCCCTTGCTGCGAACGGCGCTGGCCACCGCCAAGCGCAATCTTCCCGCCCCTAACTTACATCGTTGAAAGTTGCACGCCCCCGTCCTAATGTGCCATCACCGTGTCCCGTCAGCGATGGCACGAATGTCAGGTTTCGGAGGCCCATGAAGACCACTTTCCGTGTCGCGCTTGCCGCGCTTGCCCTGCCCGCCGTGGCGCTGTCAGGCTGCGCCAGTCCGTCCCGCCCCGCCGCAAACCTGGCTCCGCCTCCCGCGCCGCCTTCGCTCGCCGAGCGCGCCGCGCCGCTGCCCGATCTGGTCCGCGCGGTCGATATTCCCTACGAGGCGTTCACGCTCCCCAACGGCCTGCGCGTGCTGGTCCATACCGACCGCAAGGCGCCGGTCGTCGCGGTGTCGATGTGGTACGCCGTCGGATCGAAGCACGAGCCGAAGGGCAAGACCGGCTTTGCCCACCTGTTCGAGCATCTGATGTTCAACGGATCGGAAAACGCGCCGGGCGACTTTTTCCAGCCGCTGCAGGAAATCGGCGCGACCGATTTCAACGGCACGACCTGGTTCGACCGGACCAACTATTTTCAGACGGTGCCAACGGGTGCGCTTGACCGCACGCTGATGCTGGAGAGCGACCGCATGGGCTACCTCCTTGGCGCGGTGACGCAGGAGAAGCTGACCAACCAGATCGGCGTCGTCCAGAACGAGAAGCGGCAGGGCGACAACCAGCCTTTCGGCCTCGTCGAGTACGAGCAGCTCGAAAACCTCTATCCTTCGGGCCATCCCTATCACCACTCCACCATCGGCTCGATGGCGGACCTCAGTTCAGCCTCGCTCGCGGACGTGCGCGGCTGGTTCAAGGACCACTACGGGCCAAACAACGCGATCCTCGTGCTGGCAGGCGACATCGACACCTCCACTGCCAGGGACAAGGTGACCCGCTGGTTCGGCGCGATACCCTCGGGACCTGCGATCAAGCCGGTCAGTGCGCCTGTGCCGACGCTGGATGCGGTGCGCGACAAGACGATAAAGGACCAGGTCGCCACAACGCGGATCTACCGCATGTGGGCGATCCCCGGGCTCGACAACCCGGACCACCTGCCACTGACCACCGCCGGCCTCGTGCTGGGCGGGCTGGCCAGCTCGCGGCTCGATGACGAGCTTGTCCGCAAGCAGCAGCTGGCCGTATCGGTTGCGGCGAGCGCCGACATCTTCGCGCAGGCGGGGCAGTTCGTGGTCTATGCCGACGTCAAACCGGGCGTGGAGCCAGCGAAAGTAGCCGCCGCGCTCGATGCCGCGATTGCACAGTTCGTCGCCTCTGGTCCTGACGCGAACGAACTGGCGCGGGCCTCCACGGTCCATGCTGCCGGCCAGATCCGGGGCCTCGAAAAGGTTGGCGGGTTCGAGGGCAAGGCACCGACGCTGGCCGAGGGCCTGCTCTATTCGGGCGATCCCGAGTTTTACCGCAAATCGCTCGCCCGCGCGACGGCGCTCACCCCGTCAGAAGTTCGCGACGTGACCGCGCGCTGGCTTTCGCGCCCTGCCTTCCGCCTGACGGTCGAGCCGGGCACGCGGACCGAAGGCGGCGAAGGTCGCGGCGGGTTTGTCGTGAGCGCGAAGGGAAGCACGGCAAGCCCCGCGTTCTGGCGCGATCCCGCAGCTGTCGGTGGTGCAGCCCCTGTCGCCGTCGCCGCGCCCAACCGTTCCAAGCTGCCGCCGATCGGCGATCTCGCCCCGCTCGATTTCCCGGAGGTGGAGCGCGCCCGCCTCTCCAACGGCATCCCGGTGGTGCTGGCACGGCGCAGCGCGGTTCCGCTTGTGTCCGTCCGGGTCAGCTTCGATGCCGGCTATGCCGCCGATCCGCGCGGCGCGCTCGGCACCGGGGCAATGATGCTCGAAGTGATGGACGAAGGGACGGACTCACTCGATTCGACAGCGCTCGCCCGCACCAAGGAGCGGCTGGGCGCCGACCTGTCGGGCGCAGCGACCCTCGACACCACCTATTTCCAGCTCGATGCCCTTGTACCAAATTTGGCCCCCTCGCTCGATCTGCTGGCGGAATACATTCGCAAGCCCGCGCTCGATGCCGCGGAGCTTGACCGCGTGCGCGCGCAGCAACTCGCCGCGATCAGCGCCGAGATGAAGGACCCCTCGGCGCTCGCCGGACGGCTGCTGCCGCCGATCCTCTACGGCGCGGCGCATCCCTATGGCATTCCGGGGTCAGGACGCGGCGACCCGGCAGTGGTCTCGCGGTTGACCCGCGCCGATCTTGCCGCCTTCCACGATGCCTGGGTGCGGCCCGACAAGGCGACAATCTTCGTCGTCGGCGATACCGCCATGGCGCAGATACTGCCGATGCTGGAGCGCAGCTTTGCCGACTGGCAGGCGCCTGCCGGCCCCGCGGCTGCCAAGGATTTCACCGCTGCCAGCCCCGCTCCCGCGCCGCGCATCGTGCTGGTGGACCGGCCCGGATCGCCGCAATCGCTGATCATGGCCGGGCAGGTTCTCGCGTCCAAGGGAACCGACGACCTGCTCGACCTGAAGTCCGCCAACGACGTTCTCGGCAACAACTTCCTGTCGCGGCTCAACATGGACCTGCGCGAGACCAAGGGCTGGAGTTACGGCGTCCGCTCGGTTGTGCGCGATCTGCTGGAAAGCGCGTCGATGATCGTCGTCGCGCCCGTGCAAGCTGACCGGACGGGCGATTCCATCGCGGCGCTGCGCGGCAACATCACCGCATTTCTCGGCAAGAAAGGCCTCACCGCCGAGGAACTTGCCTGGACCACCATCGGCAGCGCGCGCGAACTGCCCGGTTCATTCGAGACCAACGAGGACGTGCTGGGCGGCATTGCCCGCAACGTCATCTACGGACGTCCGGACAATTTCTACGAAACGCTGGCAGCCCGCTATCAAGGCATGACGGTCTCTGGCCTCGACAAGGCGGCGCGCAGCAGCATCGATCCGGCCAGGCTGGTGTGGATTGTCGTGGGAGACCGAAAGGTCGTCGAACCGCAACTGAAGAAGCTCGCCCTGCCGGTCGAGATCATGGCCGGTCCGGCCGCCCAATAATCACTGACAGTAGCGCAAGAGGAGACGAGACGATGACCGTCGCAGGCACTTACGATGTCGTCACCAAGACCCCGATGGGCGACCAGACCGGCGTATTCACGGTCAATGTCGACGGCGACACCTTCACCGGGAGCGTTAATGGCGCGATGGGGTCGATGGACGTGTCAAACGGAAAGGTCGACGGCGACCGCCTGACCTGGACCATGGACATGAAAGTACCGATGCCGATGACGCTTGAATGCGAGGCGACAGTATCGGGCGACGCGCTGAGCGGCAGCGTCAAAGCCGGTGCGTTCGGCTCGATGGACATGACGGGGACGCGGAAGGCCTGAAAGTCCGCCGCCCCGCCGCGCAGGTTCACCCCGCCAGCTTGTCCTTCAGCACCTGATTGACGAGTTGCGGGTTCCCCTTGCCGGCCATGGCCTTCATTGTCTGACCCACGAAGAAGCCGAACAGGGCCTCCTTGCCGCCCTTGTACTGCTCGACCTTGTCGGCATTGTCGGCCAGCACCTTGTCGACCGCAGCCTCGATCGCGCCGGTGTCGCTTTCCTGCTTCAGCCCTTCGCGCTCGACGATCTCAGCGGCGCTGGCTCCGGTTTCCAGCATCTTCTCGAAGACCTGCTTGGCAATCGAGCCGGAGATCGTGCCATCGGCGACGAGCGCCAGCAATTCGGCTGCCTGTGAAGGGCTTACCGGCGACGTTTCAAGCGTTTTGCCAAGCCGGTTGAGCGCACCGAACAACTCCGACATCAGCCAGTTGGCCGCCTGCTTGGCAACGCTGCCCTCGTCCTTGCCCTGTGCCGCCGCTGTCGCCGCCAGAAGGCTCTCGAACCAGCGCGCGGTCTCGACCTCGGCGGTCAGAACGCCCGCGTTATAGGGCGAGAGGCCCAGCGCATTTTCATAGCGGTGGCGCTTGGCGTCAGGCAGTTCGGGCAGACTGGCCAGGCAATCCGCAAGAAACGCCTCATCGAGTTCAAGCGGAAGCAGATCAGGATCGGGGAAGTACCGGTAATCGTGGGCATCTTCCTTTGACCGCATCGAGCGCGTCTCGTTGCGGTCGGGATCGTAGAGGCGCGTTTCCTGGACGATCTTGCCGCCGCTTTCGAGCACGTCGACCTGGCGGCTCGCTTCCTGTTCCACCACGGCCATGACGAAGCGGACCGAGTTGACGTTCTTTGTCTCGGTCCGGGTGCCATACTCGTCGCCCGGCCGCCGCACACTGACGTTGACGTCGGCGCGCATCGAGCCTTCTTCCATGTTGCCGTCGCACGAGCCGACATAACGCAGGATCGAACGCAACTTGCGAAGGTAAGCTCCTGCTTCGGCAGGCGAACGCATGTCGGGCCGGCTGACGATTTCCATCAGCGCCACACCCGACCGGTTGAGATCGACATAGGACATCGTCGGGTGCTGATCATGCATCAGCTTGCCCGCGTCCTGCTCGACATGAATGCGTTCGATGCCGATGGTCTTGGTATCTTCAGGATTCTTGTCGTCGGGACTGATCTCGATCGCGCCCTCGCCCACCAGCGGGTGGTAAAGCTGGCTGATCTGGTAGCCCTGCGGCAGATCGGCGTAGAAGTAGTTCTTGCGGTCGAACCGGCTCCACTTGTTGATCTGCGCGCCCACTGCCATGCCGGTGCGCACCGCTTGGCGGATGCACTCGCGGTTGGGCACCGGCAGCATGCCGGGCATCGCGGCGTCGACGAGGCTGACCTGACTGTTCGGCTCAGCGCCAAACGCGGTCGCGGCGCCGGAAAACAGCTTTGAATGCGATGTGACCTGCGCGTGGACTTCAAGCCCGATGACGACTTCCCACTCGCCCGTGGCGCCTTGGATGCGGTAGTTGGTCATTCCGCTCCGTCCTTCTTACTGCTCATTTTTCCGCGTTTTATATCTACCAAGCTTATAAAAAAAACTATATAAGCCCAAGATGCGCAGATTGCGGAGAGAGCAAACGCGTTTGCGCCAATATCTCTGGCCAATATATAAGTAATTCCAATAAAAACAAATGACATTACAGAATACAATATTGCACTGGGAATTTTATTATCTGCCATACGGTGTCCAACGCGGTCCACATTTATTACGAACATAGAAAGAACCGGCAGAATTGCCGCAAGCTTTACAAAGTCATTTCCAATAAATTTATTCGAAGCCATCTCAAGACCGATATATGCACCTAGAGCACCCCCATGAACCACGCTGATCGCGAGGTGGGACTCGGTCCAAAATTGCTTTTTAAGACTCACCACCACCTCTCGGGCCGCGCGGAAAACCGGGCGCGGCTCTCTATCGCCAGCCCCGCGTTGAGCACGCCCTGTTCGTCGAACGGTCTGCCGATGATCTGGAGGCCGAGCGGCAGGCCCTGCGCGTTCAGCCCGGCCGGCACACTCATCGCGGGCAGCCCGGCCAGCGACGCGGGCACCGAGAACACGTCGTTGAGGTACATTTCCAGCGGATCGCCGCTCTTCTCGCCCAGCGCAAAGGCCGCGCTCGGCGTGGTCGGTGCGAGGATCACGTCAACTTCCGCAAAGGCCTTCGCGAAGTCGCGCGAAATCAGGGTCCGCACTTTCTGCGCCTGCGTGTAGTAGGCATCGTAGAAGCCGGCCGAGAGCACATAGGTGCCGATCAAGATGCGGCGTTTGACTTCGGCACCGAAGCCCGCCGCGCGCGTTGCGGCGTACATGTCCTGAAGCCCCGCGCCGTCCGGCAGGTCGCGCAGGCCATAACGCACGCCGTCATAGCGCGCGAGGTTCGACGAGGCTTCGGCAGGTGCGATGATGTAGTATGTCGGCAGCGCATATTTGGTGTGCGGCAGGCTGATGTCGACGACGTCCGCCCCTGCATCCTTGAGCCAGGCAATGCCCTGATCCCAGCTTGCGGCCACTTCGCCGTCCATACCGTCGAGTCGGTATTCGCGCGGAATGCCCACTTTCTTGCCGCGCAGGTCGGCCGAGAGCACCGCTTCCCAGTCCGGCACCGGCAGGTCGAGGCTGGTCGCGTCCTTGGCGTCGAAGCCCGCCATCGCGCCCAGCATGATCGCGCAGTCGCGCACATCGCGCGCCATCGGGCCTGCCTGGTCGAGTGAGGAGGCAAAGGCGACGATGCCCCAGCGCGAGCAGCGGCCATAGGTCGGCTTGATGCCGGAGATGCCGGCGAAAGCGGCTGGCTGGCGGATCGAGCCGCCGGTGTCGGTGCCGGTCGCCGCCGGGCAGAGACGAGCCGCAACCGCCGCAGAGGACCCGCCCGAGGAGCCGCCCGGCGCGAGGGGCGCGTTGTCGCCGCCACTCCGGCGCCACGGCGAGATGACGTTGCCGAAATGGCTGGTCTCGTTCGAGGAGCCCATTGCGAACTGATCGAGATTGAGTTTGCCCAGCATGCCCGCGCCCGCATCCCACAGCTTCTGCGAGACGGTGCTTTCGTACTGCGGCACAAAACCTTCGAGGATATGGCTGGCGGCGGTGGTCTGCACGCCCTGCGTCGCGAAGAGGTCTTTCATGCCGATGGGGACGCCGCCCAGCGCGCCCAGCGGCTGGCCGGCCGCGCGGCGGGCATCGGTCGCCTTCGCGGCTTCGAGCGCCTTTTCGGGCGTGGCGACGATGAAGGCATTGAGCGCGCCTTGCGCAGCCGCGACATTCGCGTTGAACGCCTCGGCGACTTCGACGGCGGTAAACGCGCCGCCAGCCACGCCGTCACGGATCGCGGCGACGGAAAGATCAGAGAGGTTCGACATTATTCGATCACCTTGGGAACGCCGAAAAAGCCGTGTTCGGCCGCCGGCGCATTCGCCAGCACCTTGCCCTGGATGCCGCCGCCGGTCAGTGGATCGGCATCGATGACATCGTCGCGCAGGCGCAGATGGTTCTCGATCACGGCGGTCATCGGCTCGACCCCGGTGACGTCAACCTCGCCAAGCTGCTCGACCCAGCCGAGAATGGCGTTGAGTTCGGGGACCATCGCCGAGACTTCGCTTTCGCTCACCTTCAGGCGGGCGAGCGAGGCAATCCTGGCGACAGTTGCGGTATCGACCGACATGTCAGAACCTTCCGGGAAAGTTGCAGGCCCGCATCGCAGGCCCGCGCCATCAACGAACCGGCGCGGCCAGATACCGCGCCCGGCGTGCCGAACTCAGGGCTGCGGCGCGGCAGGCGCGCCCTCGGGCATGCCTTCCGGACCACCAGGACCACCGGGGCCGCCCGGACCGCCACGTCCGCGCTGCATCTGCATCATCTGCTGCATCTGCATCATCTGCTGGAACTGTTGCTGGTTCATCGTCTCAAGCAGGTCGATGTCGAACACAAGATCACTGTTGGCAGGAATGACCACTTCGCCGGTCATTTGGTTGCGCTGGACAGCGGCGCCATAGGCCTTGGCCGCCGGAACGCTGAGCCGGTACTTGCCGCCGATCTTCATCTGCGTCACGCCTTCGCGGAAGCCGGGGAAGACCTGAGAGAGCGGCATCGGCACTTGCTTGCCCTGATCGAAAACCTTGCCGTCCCCCAGTTTGCCGACATAGTTGATGACTACCACGTCATCGGCCGATGGGGAGGCACCATTGCCCGCGCTCAGCGTCTCGACCTTGACGTAAGAGGGCATCGAGGCCCACGCCACTCCGCCCGCCGCCAGCGCCAGCGCGGCAATCCCGAGCCATAGCTTGCCGACAGAGCCCTTTGCGATCGGCTGGAGAGGAACGCGCGTGATCTCGGTCATGCAAATATACCCTGATTGGACAAGCGAATGGGGTTTGAACACGCAAAAGGGCGCGGTCTGATTCCCGCGCCCTCATGGCTTATCGGAGGCCAACGTTCAAGAAGGCAGGCCTTCAAGCTGGCAAGCGTACAAGCCGCGGCGCGCAGGGCGCCCCGACCCGGGAGCCTACTTGGCGCCGTCGCGTTCCATCCGCTTGCGCTCCAGCTTGCGGGCGCGGCGGATCGCGGCAGCCTTTTCACGGGCGCGCTTTTCCGAGGGCTTTTCGTAGTGACGGCGCAGCTTCATCTCGCGGTAGACGCCTTCGCGCTGGAGCTTTTTCTTGAGAGCTCGAAGGGCCTGGTCGACATTATTGTCGCGAACGAGAATCTGCATAAAAAGCCACACCTCAATCAGAATGCGTAGAATGGAAAGCGAGCCGAAACCCCGAAGGGTCGGCCTGAACTGGCGCGCCGCTAGCAAACTGCGCATTCGAAGGCAAGCGAAAGCGGGGCCAAAATCATGCCTATCCCCTATCCGTGATGGCGGGGCGTGGCCATGCCGGAACGGCGCCGCGCCCGCGGCCCTTCCCCCTGCCCCGATCCGCGGCTAAGGGACGAGGATGCAAGCCCAGACTTCGTTCGCAAATCCCTCGTTCTTTTCATCCTCGCTCTATGTCGCGCTTGGCGGCGGACTGGGCGCCTGGCTGCGTTTCCTGACCGGAAAGGCGGCAGTTCACCTGCTGGGCCCGCTGCGCGCCACGGCCTTTCCATGGTCGACGCTCGCCTGCAACGTCCTTGGCTGCCTTGCAATGGGCCTGCTCGCGGGATGGCTGGCGCGGCACGGCGAGGCCGCACGCGGCTTGCAGCTGCTGCTTGGCGTGGGCCTGCTCGGCGGGTTCACGACCTTTTCGGCGTTCGGCCTGGAATTCGTGCTGATGGCAGAACGCGGCCAGATGGTGCTGGCATCGGGCTATGTCGCGCTCTCGCTGATCGGGGGTATCGGCGGGCTTGTCCTTGGCCTCGCCATGATGCGAGGTGTGCTGTGAGCGCGCGGGCCTCGAGCCACGGTCAGGCCAATGATGATCAGGTGCGCCAGTTCAAGGTTGCGGCCGACGACGACGGCGTCCGGCTCGACCGCTGGTTCAAGCGGCACCTGCCGCAGGTCAGCTTTGCCATGGTCTCGCGCTGGGCGCGCACCGGGCAGCTGCGCGTCGATGGCAAGCGCGCGGATCCGGCCGACCGCCTGAGCACGGGGCAAGTGCTACGCGTGCCTCCGGGAGGAGCGGCGCCCGCAACCTCATCGGGCGGGCGCCCGAAACGCGAGCTGAGCCAAGATGACATCGCCAAGGCCGAGGCCATGGTGCTGACGCAGGACCGCGCCGCCATCGTGCTCAACAAGCCGCCCGGCCTTGCCACGCAGGGCGGCAGCGGCACCTGGGAACATGTCGACGGGCTGCTCGATGCCTTTACGGCGGAAGGTCCGCGCCCGCGCCTTGTCCACCGGCTCGACAAGGATACGTCGGGCGTCCTGCTGATTGCCCGGACGCCTGGCAGTGCCGCCTATTTCTCAAAGCGGTTCTCCGGGCGCACCGCGCGCAAGATCTATTGGGCGCTCGTTGTCGGCGTGCCTGACCGCGACGAAGGCCTGATCGAGCTGCCGATTGCCAAGCAGCCTGGCACCGGCGGCGAGAAGATGATGGTCGACCATTCCGAACACGGGCAGACCGCGCGCACCCGCTACCGCGTGCTTGACCGGGCCGGTAACAGCGCCGCCTGGCTGGAGCTTCAGCCACTGACTGGCCGCACGCATCAGCTGCGCGTCCACATGGCGGCGCTTGGCCACCCTATCGTCGGCGACGGCAAGTATGGCGGACCGGACGCCTTTCTCACCGGGTCGATCAGCCGCAAGATGCACCTCCATGCGCGCCGCCTGATCATCGACCATCCCGACGGCGCCCCGCTCGACGTGACAGCCCCGCTGCCCCATCACTTCGCGGCAAGCATGGAGCAGCTCGGCTTTGACGAGGAACTGGGCGCCGATCTGGCCGACCCCGTCCGCCTGCCGGAAAAGACCGCGCAGAAGATTGCCGCCAAGGCCCATGCCAAGCAGGTGCGCAAGGACCGTCGCGGAGAGCGGCGTGGGCGGAGCGGCGACAGCCCCGGCCGCGCGGGCAAGCCTGCCAGCAGCAAGGGTCCGACCAAGGGCAAGGGTTCTCCGCCTGCCAAATCCGCCGCGCCCAGGCCCGCTGCGGCGCGCACCGCGCCGGGGCGCAAGCCCGCTGCCCCGCGCCCTGGCGGCAAGCGCCCGCAAGGCCCGCGGTGAAGGCAGCGGCAGCGTCATGAAGCTGGTGGTGTTCGATTGCGACGGAACACTGGTCGATGGACAGGCCAGCATCTGCGAGGCGATGGAATCGGCCTTCGCCACCTGCCGCCTACCTACCCCGTCCCGCACCGAAATCCGCCGCGCCGTGGGGCTGAGCTTGCCGCAAGCCGCCCGCCGGTTGCTGCCCGGAGCCGACCGATCCACCCACCATGCCATCGCCGACGCCTACAAGGCGGCGTTTCGCGCTGCGCGCGAGGCAGGCCGCGTCAATCAGCCGCTTTTCGAAGGCATCGCCCCCTTGATAGAGACGCTGCACTCACGCGGCCGGCAGCTGGCCATTGCCACGGGAATGAGCGACCGGGGGCTGGCACACATGTTGGATGTTCACGGCATCGCAGGCCGCTTCGCCTCGCTCCAGACCGCGGACCGCCACCCGTCAAAGCCGCATCCCGCGATGCTGGAAGCCGCCCTTTTCGAAACCGCGACCGACCCTGCCGACGCCGTGATGGTCGGCGACACCGTGTTCGACATGCAGATGGCGCTGGCCGCCGGCGTGCCCGCCATCGGCGTTGCCTGGGGCTATCATGTGCCCGGCGAACTGCTGGAGGCGGGTGCGACAGTGGTGACCGAAACCCCCGCCGAACTGGAAAGGCTTCTCCTCTCATGACTCCGAACGGAGCTGCTAACGATCCGGCGAAGGGTCGCTATCTTGTGATACAGATCGTGCGCTTCACGGGCGTTGCGCTGACGGTGCTGGGCGTAGCCGTGATCGCCGGCAAGATCGAATGGCCGGAGATGGCGGGCTATGCGCTCGTCGTCGCCGGGGTGATCGATGCATTGGTCGTTCCGCCCATCCTGGCCCGCAAGTGGCGCACGCCGATCTGACGGACGGGACATGAAACGTTTTTACAAGACACCAGCGACAGAGGCTGCAGGTGGCAGCTGGCGCGTCACGCTTGACGGGCGGGGCATCAAGACGGCGGGCGGACGCGCGCAATTGGTGCCGAGCAATTCGCTCGCCGAAGCGCTTGCCGCCGAATGGGCGGCGCAAGGAGACGAACTCGATCCTGCCGGCTTCGTGCTGCGCGATCTGGCGGACTATGCCATTGATGTCGTGTCGCAGGACCGCGACGGCACGATTGCCGCGATCCTGCCCTACGCCGAGACCGATACGCTGTGCTACCGCGCCGACGAAGGCGAGGCGCTGCGCCGCCGTCAGGATGCGGCATGGGAGCCGCTGCTAACCGAGGCGGAGCGTCGCTATGACATCCACTTCGAGCGGATCGGCGGGATCATCCACCGTGCTCAGCCCGAAGCGACGCTGGCACGGCTCAAGACGGTTCTCGCCGCTCAGGATGCCTTCACGCTGGCCGCCTTGCATACGCTGACCAGCCTTGCCTCGTCGCTCGTGCTGGGCCTTGCCGCGCTGGAGCCAGAGGCCGAGGCGGAAGCGCTGTGGGACGCGGCCAATCTTGAGGAAGACTGGCAGGCGGAACTCTGGGGCAAGGATGCGGAAGCATTGGCCCGGCGCGCGTTGCGGCTGGCGGCGTTCAATGCGGCCCTGCGCTTTGCGGCACTGGTTCGCAGCTGCTAACCAATCCAGTCGGCCACCTGGATCGCAACATCGTTTGCCGCTTCGTTGAGCGCGCGGCCGACCGAACCTGCCTCGGCCTCGACTGTCGGGATGCTGCCGGTAAAGCGTCTTGCCTCGACGCCGCCGCCCTTTGCGGTGCGGACGGCGTCATAGGTCACGGTCACCGAGCCGCTGCGTGCATCGTATCCCATCTCGATCAACCGGCCAGAGAGAGTGTGGCGGGCAATTGCCTCGGTTTCCCCACCCTCAAGAACGAGGCGGCCGGTCTTGGCGCGGATCGTCTCGGCAAGGAGCTGGCGGAACTGGCGCGCCGGCTTTTCCACCCACATCGCGTCCTTGAGATAGGCGATGCTGGCATCGTCGATCCGCACCGGCACGCGTTGCACATCGAGCCGGCGGTCAGTTTCGGGATCGAGCACGAGCAGGGCATCGTCCGCCCGCCCGCCGATCGAGCCGCCGGCGGGCACCTGCGTCAGGGCGGTCAGGCTGATCAGCTTGTCAGGCACCTTGCCGCCCAGGCTGATGCAGCCAGCCAGCAGCAGCGGTGCGGCGGCGATGAGCGCGATGCGGCCAGAGTTTCGGGCGCAACCGATCCGGGACGCGGACATAAGCGGGAATCCTCTCGTCATGGCCTTCAAATTCATGGTTTGTAATCCGGCAGCTTGCCGCCACCGATGAGCGCGCCCGCGCCTTGCTCGTCGAGCTTTTCGGTCACGTTGCGCAAGGCCCGGCTGGTTTCGCGCAAGTCACGGATCGCGGCTTCGGCCTCGGGCAGGGTCGAGGTCGAGATGCGGCGTATCGAGGGCCGCGCATCGTCGAGCGCGCCTTCAAGCTGCGCCGCGGCCGCGCGAGCCGACTTCATCGTCTCGCTGAGGTCCTTGGCAAGGCCGCTGTTCTGGTCGCCCAGCAACGTGTCGGTCTTGGCGGCGACCTGCTGGAAGTTGGCAAGCGCGGCGCTGGCCTCGCGCAGCGTGTTCTGCAACTCGCGCAGCGTGCCTTTGAGCTCGGGCGTCGCTTCGGCAATGTCGGCAGTCATCTTGTCGGTATTGCGCAGGATGCCTTCGATCGACTTCTGGTTCTTGTCAGACACGAGCTCAGTCATCCGGTCAGTGAGCGTCGCCAGCCGTTCGAGCAGCAGCGGCGCGCTGTTGAGGATTTCGCCAAGCCCCCCGCGCTTGGTGGGGATGACAGGCACCCCCTCCGGCCCAAGCTCGGTGATCGGCGGTGCGCCGCGCACCGCACCTTCGAGCTGGATGTCGGACACGCCGGTAAAGCTGCCTTGGATCGTCGCCGTCGTTCCGACGACGACCGGCACCGCGTCGTCCACTGAAATGCGCACCCGAACGAAGCTCGGGTCCTTGCGCCACAGTTCGATTTTCTTGATCTGGCCCACGGGAACGCCCTGGAAAGCGACCTCGGACCCTTT
>JBEIPK010000011.1:0-60420 GCA_040377095.1 Novosphingobium sp. | reverse complement strand
TCACCGCTTTGCCATCGGCGCACACCGCGACAAGCGCAGCCGCGCGATCACCGCCAGCCCGCTCGACGAGATTCCCGGCATCGGCCCGGCACGCAAACGAGCCTTGCTGCTGCACTTCGGCACAGCCGGCAAGGTTCGCGCTGCCTCTCTTGACGACCTGCAACGTGCACCGGGCGTCTCGGCAGCAGTTGCGCGGACGATCTACGACTTCTACCACCCGAACGGCTGAAATCGCGCTTGGAGTTATACGCAGTGCTGCAACTTAGACGTCTGGCGACGTATCACGGACCCAATACGTTTGCGGCCGATCCAATGCTGGTCGCCGATCTCATCTTTGATCCGGCCGTGGTTTCGCGCGAGGCGGAACTTGTCGCCTCGGCACGCGCCGCGATCGAGGCAAGCGGGGCGGGAAGAGCCGCACGGGGCATCTTGCATGCCACGCAAGGCATCGAACGCATTGCCGAATTCATCCTGCGCGCGGCAATGGCCATAACCAGCGATGCCGAGCAAAGCCTTCGCATTGCCAGCACCCGCGAAGTCTCCCCGCGAACCCACCGGTTGTGGCTCGGTTTTTTCGAGGCGGATCTGGCCGTGCAGGCGCTGACCGCGTTTTCGGGGCTCATTGGCGAACTGGCGACAAGACCCGTGCCCGCAGACAAGCTGCGCGACGTGCTGGTTGCGCTCGATGCCTGGCGAATGCGCGTTTGCCCGGACTATCAGGCCGGGCTGCTGATGGCTGCGTGCCGGGCCGACGACTTGCCCTGGATGCCGGCATGGGGCCGCGACAACCTCTGGCAGTATGGCTGGGGCGTTCGCAGCCGGGTGATGTTCCAGTCATCCTCGCACAAGGATGGCTATCTCGGCGGTCTCGCCATCGCCGACAAGCGAGCGTCGAAGCAGCTGTTTGTCACGCTGGGCCTGCCCGTGGCGCCCGACGCCTTGCTGCGGACGCCCGATGATATTCCCGCAGCCATTGCCAAAGTCGGCTTTCCGGTGATCGTCAAGCCCATCGACCGCGGCAGCGGCAGCGGGGTCAGCGCCGTTCTGGAGAACGAGCAGCAGGTCCGCGATGCCTATGAAGACGCGCGGGGCCTTTCCTCGGCGCCGATCATGCTCGAACGATATGTGCCGGGCGACGAGCACCGCCTGATGTTCATCGATTACAAGCTCGTCACAGTGGCTTGCCGCCGGCCGCCGCGTGTCACCGGCGACGGTGTCTCGACGATCCGCCAGCTGGTGGACGCGCTGAACACTGAGCGAACGCTCGACATTTCGTCCAATGCCAATTTCCTCAGCGCCGTGCCGCTGGACCGTCATCTGATGGTCCATCTGGCGCGGCAGGGACTGACGCTCGAGTCGGTGCCCGAAGCGGGCAGCGTGGTGACACTGCGGATGAATTCGAACGTGTCGACCGGCGGCACGGTCGATGCCTATTCGCTTGACCGCCTCAATCCCGGCATCCGCGCGGCTCTTGAAAGCGTGGCCGAAACCCTGAACATCGGCGCGCTCGGCATGGACTACGTCACGACTGACCTCGGCAAGGACTGGCACGAGGGAGGCGGCGTTTTCCTTGAAGGCAACCTCACGCCAAGCCTCAGCGCCATGGTCGCGTGGGGCTACAGTAACCTCGACAGCGCCCGCGCCTTCCTGGGCAAGGGGCTTGGCCGCATCCCGACGACACTTTTCGTCACGCGCGAAGATCGGGTGGAGGAGGCGATCACGGCGCTGTCGGGTCAAGCCTTGCAGCCGGGCAATGGCATCGCCAGCCACAATAAGGCAATGCTGGGCGAGTGCGCGCTGGCCATCGCCGAGGCGCATCCTTGGGCAGGCTTGCGCGCCGTGCTACGCCATCGCTCGGCCGAACGCCTCGTCGCTGTCGCGAGCTCGACGCGGCTTCAGCGGTGGGGCATTCCCCTCGACCGGTTTGACAGGATTGTGCTCGCCGATCCCGATCTGCCCGAGGCTTGGCGCAGCGTGCTGGCGGAAAATACCGTTGTCCCGTTGGAAGTTGTCGAGCCCGATGCTCTCATGACGGCGCTGCCGGGAGAGGTACAACCGGCCTGAGCTAGCTGAGGCCCAGTTTTCGCATCACTCGCCACGCAAACGCCTTGCCCCGGTTCGTCACGGGCCACCGGCCCGGGCGGCGCGGATGGAAGCCAATGCGGCGCAGCGCGCGGTTGAAGGCGCGTGCATCTGCTTCGGCAAAGCTCCACTCTGACCGCCAGGTGATCGACAGCGAGATCGACGGTTCCCGCCCGTTGCGGACATGGTGCGGCGCCATCACCGGCACGTAGAGCGCCTCGCCGGGTGCCAATGCGAAGTCGCGGCCGCCTGATTCAAGCCCTTCGTGCCAGACCAGTTCGCGCCCGCCGCCGGTGTGATAGGTTTCGTGCGTCTCGTCAGGTGCATAGACCGGATCGCCCGCAGGGAACTGGCGCATTACCTTGCTGCCCATGATCTGAAGCAGGATATTGTGCTCGGGATCGAAGTGATACGGCGTGACCGCCCCGGGCGAGCTGATGAAGACGAAACCCTGTGTCTTCATCATGGCGCCGGTTTTCGCCTCGATCTCGGGCCTGATCTCGGCCAACAACGCGGCCAGAAGGGCGGCATAGCCCGAATTCTGTTCGATGTTCTTGAGCGCAGCCCAGCTGCCGCTCTGCCGGATGTTGCGGATGGTCGTACCGATGGGGATGCCGGTTGCGCCGGGCTTGCCGTCGATGCCGATGGGCTGATCACCGCTATTGTATTCGATGGATGCTTCGGGAAGCGATTCGGAGAGTTGAGCCAAGGCTTCCAGCTCCAGCAGCGGATGTTGGCCGAGGGCATGGCGCACCTTGTGCGGCACTTCTGGGTAGTTGGCGGCAAACGCGGCGCGCGCTTCTGGGGAAAAGCAGGTCATTGGTCCAGTCCGGTCGGGTTGCGTCCAAGCTCTGCCCGGACAAGCCGGTTAAACAGCCAGCGCCGCACAGGCCCGCCAATCGCGATCGAGATGCGGCCGATCGCTCGGCGTTCGCGCCAAATGTGATCGATCATTGGATGATCAGCGGCGGCGCAGCTGTCTGTCCAGCGGATGTCGGGGTGTTCGAGGAGGGAGAGATTTTCCAGCTGGAGCAGCACTCCCGGCGAGAAACGGGCGTAGCGCTCGTCGAATGCCGTTTTGAACGAGAACGCCCCCGGCGAGGACAGAAAGCTCGCCAGCATCGCGAGCGGCGCGCCGTCCAGCGTCAGAGCGAGGCGCTGCAGCCGGCCTCGCTCGGCCGCCTGCCGTAACGCATCACGGAACAGCCTGGTCGTTTCCGGGGCCGAGGCGAGGGCTGAGCTCGCAGCGCCCTTCCACCCCGCCGCCTCGAGCGCGAGGAAGGCCTCGATCCATGCGTCCAGCCCTGCTGCGTCGCTCTGGCGCTCCACGGCCAGCGTTCCCAGCTCAGACAGCCGGGCGTGCTGGCGACGCAGTTCCTTGCGCTTGCGGCCCGATAGTGAACCTTCCAGATAGGCTGCCGGTGACAGATCGGAGGATAGCAACGCCCGCTCCTCGCGGTGAACCAGTGCATGGGCGCGGTCTTGCTCGGCAAGCACTGCGTGCAGCGCATCGTAAAGCGGGCCTGCCAGCGGGATATGGCCCAGATGCAGGAACAGTGCCCGCCCTGCGTTCCGGTCGGCCCAACCAAGCAAGGCGCGCCAGAATGCGTGCTCCTGGCCCGCCGCCACGAGCGGACTGCCGATAAAGCAATTAGCGTGGACCCAGCCGCGGATGTGCGGGACGGGCCAGCGATAATAGCGACTTGCACGCGTGATCGGCAGAAGGCCCCGCAAGAGGCCATTGGTCTCGAAGCCGAGCAGCTCGACTCGACCCAGATGTTCCAGCGCTTGCAGTGAAGGCAATAGGTACCAACGCTCGTAAAACGGATTCGGCTCGGACGCTGCGGCAGCCAGTGCATCCCAGGCCTCGCGCTGCTCGCCCGATTCGATCCTGCGCCAGTCGAGCGTCCGGATACCCGGCGTGACCGCCACGTCCGGTGCATGGACGCTCGCCGACCGGTGCAGCGCGGCAGCGGGGTAGGGATCGGCCAGGTCTGCCACGTGCCTCTCGCGTCGCCGGCGGGACGGTCCGCCGGGGCCAGCGTTAACCTACGAACGCCAAGGAATTGCTAACGGGGCGGTCCTCCCAGGCACAAAAAAAAAGCCCCGCCAGCCGAAGCGGGCGGGGCCAGTCAGGTCTCCCGATGGAGACCCTCGGTGTCAGTTGATCAGCCCAGCGCGCCGCTCGCCAGTGCCGAAATCAGCAGAAGCGCGACGATGTTGGTGATCTTGATCATCGGGTTGACGGCCGGGCCGGCGGTGTCCTTGTAGGGATCGCCGACGGTATCCCCCGTCACGGCCGCCTTGTGGGCGTCGGAGCCCTTGCCGCCGTGATGGCCATCCTCGATGTACTTCTTGGCGTTATCCCACGCACCGCCCCCCGATGTCATCGAGATGGCGACGAACAGCCCGCCGACAATGACGCCAAGCAGAAGCGCGCCCAGTGCGGCAAAGCCGTTGGCCTGGCCGGCAACCGCAGTGATCACGTAATAGACCACGATCGGCGCCAGCACCGGCAGCAGCGACGGAACGATCATTTCCTTGATCGCCGCCTTGGTCACGAGATCGACCGTGCGGGCATAGTCGGGCTTCGAAGTGCCCGCCATGATGCCGGGATTGTCGCGGAACTGGTTGCGAACGTCGAGGACGACATCGCCCGCCGCGCGGCCCACGGCGGTCATGCCCATGGCCCCGAACAGGTAGGGCAGGAGCGCGCCGAGCAGAAGCCCGACAATGACGTAGGGGTTCTCGAGGCTGAAATCGACTTCGATCAACGGGAAGAACTCGCGAAGGTCGGTCGTATAGGCAGCGAACAGCACCAGCGCGGCAAGACCAGCCGATCCGATGGCATAGCCCTTGGTCACGGCCTTGGTGGTGTTGCCCACGGCGTCGAGCGCGTCGGTCTTTTCGCGGACCGCATCGTCGAGGCCGGCCATTTCGGCAATGCCGCCGGCATTGTCGGTGACGGGCCCATAGGCGTCGAGCGCGACGACCATGCCGGCAAGGGCCAACATCGCGGTTGCCGCATAGGCAATGCCCATCAGGCCCGCCAGCTGGTGGGCGATGATGATACCCGCGACGATGACGAGCGTGGGCAGCGCGGTCGATTCAAGGCTGATGGCCAGACCCTGGATGACGTTGGTGCCGTGGCCCGTTTCCGAAGCCTTGGCGATTGACTTGACCGGACGATAGTTTGTGCCGGTGTAGTACTCGGTAATCCAGATGATCAGGCCGGTGATGACCAGGCCGAGAAGCGAGCAATAGAACAGGATGCGGCCGTTGAAGACCGTGTCGCCCACCGAAATCGGCGTTTCCATGCCGCCCAGCGCATAGCCGATGGCCCACCAGATCGCGGGGATCGAGAGGACCGCCGTGACGAGGAAGCCCTTGTACATGGCGCCCATGATGTTGGTGCCGCCGCCGAGGCGGACGAAGTAAGTTCCGATGATCGACGTGACGATGCAGACGCCGCCAATCAGCAGGGGAAGCGCCATCAGGTTGGGAAGCAGGTCGCCCGCGCCCTTGAGCAGCAGCGCAGTGAGCACCATGGTGGCACCCACGGTGACGACATACGTTTCGAACAGGTCGGCGGCCATGCCGGCGCAGTCGCCCACGTTGTCGCCCACGTTATCTGCGATGACGGCCGGGTTGCGTGGATCGTCTTCGGGAATGCCGGCCTCGACCTTGCCAACGAGGTCGGCGCCCACGTCAGCGGCCTTTGTGAAGATACCGCCGCCGAGGCGCGCGAAAATGGAGATGAGCGATGCGCCGAAGGCCAGCGCGGTCAGCGCCTCGACCACGGTGCGGTCCTCGCCCGCCGGGGCATAGCCGCCCGGACCGGTGAGGTACCAATAGAACACCGCAATCGCGAGGAGCGCGAGGCCCGCCACAAGCATGCCGGTGATGGCGCCTGCGCGAAACGCGAGCGTCAGGCCGGCCTGAAGCCCGGTCTGCGCCGCAGCGGCCGTGCGCACGTTGGAGCGTACCGAGATGTTCATGCCCACAAAGCCCGCAACGCCCGAGAGTACCGCGCCGATGACGAAGCCGGTCGCCGATATGGCGCCGAGCGTGAAGCCGATGATGACGGCAACGACGATGCCGACGACGGCAATCGTCGAATACTGCCGCTTAAGATAGGCTTGCGCGCCTTCCTGGATTGCGGCGGCAATTTCCTGCATCCTGGCGTTGCCTGCCGATGCGCCAAGCACCTGGCGGCTGGTGAATGCGCCGTACAATAGGGCGACTAGGCCCAAACCAATTGCGATCGCGACTAAATTCACGGAAAACGCCCCCTCTCCATGTTATCCCAAACCCATGCTATCCCGGTAAAACCAGTTGCAATATCGGCAGGGGCTAAAGGCAAGTCGAGGGCACTGCAAGCCCAAAGCCCGGTTTTTGCCGGTCAGGAGCGCCCGTGCTCGTATCCGAGGCCCGACATGTCGCGGATCGGGACACCGCCCAGCACGATCGGCGAGGGGCCGGGGGAGAGGACGTTGCCGATGCGGTAGGCTTTGACCGGAAGTCTGGCGGAGGCGGGCGCAGTGAACAGCAGTTCGTAGTCATCGCCCCAGCGCAGCGCCTCGTCCCTGCGATGTCCGGGCGTGGCAAGGGGGACCGAGGCAGGATCGATTGCCAATGTCACGCCGCTGGCGCGGGCAAGGCGCATGGCATCGAGCAGCAACCCGTCCGAGACGTCCATCATCGCCGTGACCAGCGTGGCGAGCGCCTGCCCTTCGGCAAGGCGTGCCTGCGGACGGCGATAGGCCAGGCTGTCAACGCCGGACGGGTCCGCGCCGGCCTTGAGCGCTTCGAGCCCCAACATCGCGCCGCCGACAGGCCCCGTGATCCAGAGGCCATCGCCCGGCCGTGAACCTGAACGCGAAGGCACGGGGAGCATCGTCGCGCGGCCCAGCGCCGTCAGACCCAAGGCCTGCGCTGCTCCGGCTGCCGACACCGTATCCCCTCCCAGCAGCGGCGCGCCGTAGTGCGCCAGCGCCTCCCGCAGTCCTTCGATGAAGCGCGTGTCATCATGTCCGAGCATGTAGCCCAGCAGCACGCCAACCGGCTCCGCGCCTTTGGCAGCAAGGTCCGACATGTTGGTTGCCACCAGTTTCCAGGCGACGTCAGCCGGGTCAGCGCCGGGCAAGAAGTGCACGCCTTCGACCATCATGTCGTGGGTCAGCACCAGAGTCTCACCACCGAGCCTGATCACTGCGCAATCGTCATCAAGGCCGCGCGCGGCGGGATCTGTCGCCAGGGCGCGCAAGCCCTCGATGAAGGCGTGTTCCGTCGTCAGGCTAACGGACCGCCTTGGCAACGGCGTCGAGCACGCCGTTGACGAACTTCGCCTCGCGCGGGTCGAAAAAGGCGTGTGCGACATCGACATATTCGCTGATCGCGCTGCCGGTGGGCACGTCGGCGCGGGCCATCAGTTCCCACGCGCCGGCGCGCAGGATCTGGAGCATGGTGCGGTCGAGCCGCTCGATCCGCCAGCCATGCGCCAGCTTCTCGGACAACACCCTGTCGATCTCGTCGCGGCGGGCGATGACGCCGCGCACGACATCATCGAAGAACGCCGTCTCGGCCTCAAGGTATTGCGCGTCGTCGAGGTCGGGGTCCACTTCGCCGCCGAGCCGGTGCATGTGGAACTCGTCGAGCAGGATGGCGATCGGGGTCGCTTCCATCTCGAACTGGTAGAGCGCCTGCACGGCGGCAAGCCGCGCGGCGGAGCGGGAGCGGCCGCCCTTCACAGCCCCAGCCTCACTTCGATCGAGCGGGCGTGGGCGGGAAGCCCTTCAGCATTGGCAAGAGCGATGGCGGCTGGACCAATCTCGCGAAGCGCCGCCTCGCCCAGTTCGATGAAGCTGGTCCGCTTCATGAAATCGAGCACGGAGAGGCCAGAGGCAAATCGCGCGCGGCGACCCGTCGGCAGCACGTGGTTCGGCCCCGCGACATAATCGCCCACAGCCTCGGGCGTCATGCGGCCAAGAAACACCGACCCCGCATGGCGGATGGCGCGAAGCAGCGGTTCGGGCTTGTCGACGGCGAGCTGGACGTGCTCGGCGGCGAGCGCATTGGCGAGGGCGGGGGCCTCGTCGAGGCTCGCGACTTCAATGATGACGCCGTGCCGGTTCCAGCTCTCGCTGGCGGTGCGCGCGGTGTTCAGCATCGCCAGTTCGACGCCTACGCGGTCGGCCACACTATCGGCAAACAGCGGATCGTCAGTGATGAGGATCGATTGCGCCATCGGATCGTGCTCGGCCTGGCTGAGCAGGTCGGCGGCGGTCCATTCGGGATCGTTGCGGCCATCGGCAATGATAAGGATTTCGCTCGGCCCCGCGACCATGTCGATGCCGACGACGCCGTAAAGCCGGCGCTTGGCCTCGGCCACCCAGGCGTTGCCCGGGCCGGTAACGACATCGACCGGGCGGATGCGCTGCGTACCATAGGCCAGCGCGGCGACGGCTTGCGCTCCGCCGATGCGCCAGATTTCGTCTACCCCGGCAAGGTGGGCGGCGGCCAGCACCAGCGGATTGACCTTGCCCTTCGGCGTCGGCGTCACCGCGACGATGCGCTCAACCCCGGCCACTTTCGCGGGGATGGCGTTCATCAGCAGGCTGGAGGGATACGCGGCACGCCCACCGGGAATATATAGCCCTGCGGCATCAACGGCACGCCAGATCGCGCCGAGCCGCACGCCAGCATCGTCAGTCTGGTCGCGGTCTTGCGGTTTCTGCGCTTCGTGCCAGACACGGATGCGCTGTGCCGCGAGTTCAAGCGCGGCGCGTAGTTCGGGATCGAGGGCGTCGAATGCCTCGCGGCATTGGTCGGGCTCAATACGCCAGCTTTCCTCACAGCCGAGGACGTGATCGTCAAACCGCTCGGTCAACTCGACCAGAGCGGTATCGCCCCGGTTCCGCACATCGTCGAGGATCAAGGACACATCGCGCGACACATCGTCATCGGCCTCGCGCCGGTCGCGCACAAGGCGGGCGAAGGACTTTTCGAAATCGGCGTCGCGCGTGTTGAGGCGGAGCATCAGGCGGCGCCCCCGCTTTTGGTCCGGTTTGCCGCAAGTGCGCGGAAGCGCTCGACAAGCGCCATGACACGCTCGTCGGTCTTGAGCGCGGCGCGGTTGACGATCAGCCGGGCCGAAACCTCGAGAATGCGGCTCGTTTCGACGAGGCCGTTGTCCTTGAGCGTGCGGCCGGTGGACACGAGATCGACGATCCGACTGGCAAGGCCAAGGCCGGGGGCAAGCTCCATCGCGCCGTTCAACTTGACCACTTCGGCCTGGATGCCAAGCTTTTCGAAGTGGCGGCTGGTGAGCCTGGGATACTTGCTGGCCACCCGCATGTGGCTGACGGCAGCGGCGGGATCGTTGCCGACCGGCTCCGCGACGGACAGCCGACAGTGCCCGATGTCGAGATCGACAGGAGCGTAAAGCTCCGAATAGGCGAATTCCTCCACCACGTCGGAGCCGACGATGCCGGCCTGCGCGGCGCCGTGCGCGACAAACGTGGCGACATCAAATGCGCGCACGCGGATGACGCGCATGTCGGAGCCTTCACAGGCGAAAGACAGCGCGCGCGATTTCTTGTCGTGGAAATCGGCCTCGGGCACGATTCCGGCACCCTCCATGAGTGGCAGCGCCTCGTCGAGGATGCGGCCCTTCGGAATGGCAAAGGTCAGCGGCTTGGGCGGTGTCTCGGGCATGGCGGCGCCTTACGGCGGGAGGGACCAAAGAGCAACCGGGGGCTGGTCCCCCTGTTTCAGGTATGAACCGCGCCCGAGCGGATCAGCCGTTCGCGCCAGCCGCCGTGGAACGAGCCCCATTCCCACGCCGCGATCAGCGCGAGGATGCCAACGCAAACGCTGCCGAGCGCCAGCGCGCCCGGCCGTTCGATCAGGCCCCACGCCGCAGCGCCCGCCAGCAGGACAAGGCCGCCCGAGTGCGACCAAGGGAAGTTGCGGAACGGGTTCGAGAACCGCTTGAACAGGCCGGTGCCGACCAGATAGACCGCAAGGCCTCCGCACAGGAACAGCACCAGACGCGGCTCTGCACTGCGTTCTGGATGGGCAAGGAGCATTTCGTCCGAGACCGCCGTCAGCACGATGCCGAACACGATCGGCATGTGCAGATAGGTGTAGGCATTGCGCGCGATGCGCCCCGGCTCGCCGTGGTGCTCGATGTGTTGTGCGCCGCGCCGCGCGCCCACGTCGAAATAGAGCCACCACATCAGGACCGAGCTCAGGAAGGCCAGCAGGAAGGCTTGCGTCTGCAAGCCCTGCATCGGCGTTTCGCTATACGTCGCGCCGGTGACGACAATGCCTTCGCCCAGCGCGATGATGATGAACAGCGCGCACCGCTCAGCCATGTGGCTGCCCGAAATGTTCCACTCTCGCGTGCTCGATCGGCCAAGGCCGGGGACGTAATAACCCGCAATCGGCCCCGCATATTCGAGGAGGATCGCGCCGAGCCACCACAGAACGCGCTGCTGCAAATCGGCTTGCAGCGCGCCAGTGATCCAAAGGACGGCCGAAAGGCAGAACCACAGCGCGATGCGGATCATGTTGCGGGTGCTGAACTCGTTATCCCCGCGCATGGCCCAGGCCATGAACAGCGTGCGCCCGATCTGGATCGCGACATAGGCTCCCGCGAAGAGCAGCGCCTGATCTCCCGCGCCGGCATCGAACGCATGGACGATCGCCACCGACATCAGCAGGCTCGCGAACATGACCGCCAGCAGCATCAGGCGCACCGGCAGACGTTCGGGATCGGCCCAGTTCGCCGCCCATGTGGTGTAGACCCAGGCCCACCAGATCGCCGCGAAGATCACGCCGCCCTCGATCAGTCCGCCGGCTCCCGGATGCTCGAGAATGAAATGCGAGACTTGCGTAACTGCGAAGACGTAAACCAGATCGAGAAATAGTTCGAGGAAACTGACTGGCGCAGGGCCGCCCTGATGATTGCGCAGCAGCGGCGCGCCGGGTGCGCCCGGTTTGTGCCCGGGCTCAGCTTCCGCCATGTTCGCCCGGCGCAATGGCCTTGATGGCAAGTGCATGGACCCGCTGGCCCGGAATGTCCCCAAGCGCCCGGTTGACCATGCGCTGTCGCTCCAGCCGCGAGATGCCCGAGAAGGCCGCGCTCTCGATCTCAACCGTGAAGTGCGATTCGCCGCTGCCGTCGTCCCCCATGTGGCCATGGTGGCGCGCACTGTCGTTGATGACTTCAAGACGGGCAGGGGAAAACGCCGCTTCGAGCAGCCGTGCCATTTCATGGGCAAGCGGTCCGGTCATGATCAATCCTTCCTCTTTTCTTCCGTGCGATCCGTTGCCATGTGCAAGCCGGTGAGACACGACAGGTTCCACGGACGCCACCAGACCGCCGGCCGGCGCTGCGATTGGGCGAACTGCGACGAGGCCGGCGAATTCCGCGCGCCGGGCATCCGGCAGTCCGGCTTCGACGGCCCCGGCGACTACCGCTGGTTCTGCCTCGACCACGTCCGCCAGTTCAATGCCGGTTACGATTTCTTCCACGGAATGACCACGCAGGAAATCCTGCGCGCGCAGTCCCCCATCGCAGGCTGGGAGCAGGAGAGCCGCGCTTTCAGCCCAACCGCCGGGATCGACTCGCCGCCCCGCTGGGCAGATTTTGCCGATCCGCTCGATGCGATCAGCGCCCGCGTGCGCGACCGGCGGAATAAGGGCGGTGTTCAGGCGGACCGAGCCGATGGCCGTCCCGTCACCCCCGACGAGCGCCGCGCGCTCGACGTGCTGCGCCTCCCGCTCGATGCCGACCGCAAGGCGCTGCGCATGCGCTATTCAGAACTGGTGCGGCGTTATCACCCCGATCGCAACGGCGGAGATCGGAGCCTCGAACACCGGCTGCGCGAAGTGGTTGAGGCCTATCAGTTGCTGCGACGCGCGGCAGCGTTCGCCTGAGCCGAAAGGTGCGCGATCAACTCTCGCACAGCGCCTTGAGCTGATCGGCGCAGGCACCCCAGCCGTCCTCGAAGCCCATCTCGCGGTGCTGCTCCGTGGCCTCGTCGGTCCAGTGACGGGCGCGGGCGGTATAGCGCGTACCGCTTGTTTCGGGTTCGATCTCCCAGATGCCGATCATGAACGGGCCGGAAGGCTGCAGATCGCCCGTCACGGCGTCTGTGGTCGCGAAGAGGCGGCCCTCGTCAAAGGCGAGGTAGATGCCTTTCTGGGGCATCTGCTCTCCGCCGGGACCATAGAAAATCATGTCGCAGGCGCCTCCGGGGCGGCGGTCCTGCCGGACGACTTCGGCGCGCCACGGGACCGGGCACCACCATTCGTCCTGCCGGTTGACGAGCACATCCCAGACTCTTGCCGGCGGCGCGTCGATGAAGCGGGTGACGGAAAGTTCGCGAGGATCTGAAGGCATCGTTTCGTTCTTTCAATCATGATCGTTTGGCTAATCCCTGTCGGGCGCTCCCGGCGGAAAATAATGGCGCCAGGGCCGCGCATCCTCGACGCACCGGGCCACAGGGGGGAGAGTGAGCAGATGCGCGCGCCAATCGGCCAGGCGCGGCCAATACCGCGGCAGGATCTGCTCGATCCAGTCGGCATAGAAAAGCGCGGGCGCGGCGGCGCACTCGACAAGACTGACGCCATCGGCGGGGCGGTAGGTTTCAAGCCAAAGCTCGATCCAGTCGTAGCTGCGGCGCAGCCGCGCCTTGGTTGTGTCGATCAGCGGCAGGTCCGGCCGCTGAGGATTGGCGATGTATTCATTCACAACGACTTGCATCACGTTCATGACGTGATTGTCGAATACGCGGTCCATCATTCGCACGCGGACCGCCGCCAGCGGATCGGCGGGGATGAACTTGTGATGTCCCGGGTGTATCGCATCGAGATATTCGATGATTGCAGTGGTCTCGAAAATCACGGTTCCATCGTCGACAAGCACGGGAAACTGGCCTTGCGGACTTGCGGCCGAAACAAACTTTGCGTGATCCGGATTTTCCGATTCGAGACTTCGGAACGTGAACGGCGTCTCGTTTGCGTAAAGCGGAATGAGTGCCTTCCACGTATAGGACGAGAACGGATGGCCATAGAGCGCCAGCATCTTCTCAGCTTACGATCGCGGCTTTGATTGCCTCCACGTCGATCTTTCGCATGGTCATCATTGCCGAGAAGGCACGGGCCGCGATGTCACCGCCCTTGGCCATCGCCTCGGTCAGCACGCGCGGTGTGATCTGCCATGATACGCCCCACTTGTCCTTACACCAGCCGCATTCGCTCTCCGTGCCGCCATTGCCGACAATGGCGTTCCAGTAGCGGTCAGTCTCGGCCTGGTCCTCGGTCATGACCTGGAAAGAGAACGCCTCCGAGTGCCGGAAAGTCGCACCGCCGTTGAGGCCGATGCAGGGAATGCCCATTACCGTGAAGTCGACGACGAGAGGATCGCCCTTGTGGCCGTCGGGAAAATCGCCCGGCGCGTAATGGACCGCGCCGACGTGACTTTCGGGGAAGGTCTCCGCATAGAAACGCGCGGCGGCCTCTGCATTCTTGTCGTACCACAGGCAGACAGTGATTTTGGCAGTCATTTCTTCAACTCCGAAATCAGCGCGTTGTCGATGGCCTTGGCCGCCTTGTAGGCGGGCCGGGCCTGGCAGCGCTCGGCATAGGCGACAAATGCCGGTTCCGGCGGAATGCTGCCGAAATTGAGGCCCCAGTCGACCTGGCTGCCGAGGTAGACATCGACCATGCTGAACCGTGTCCCGCAAACCCACGTGCGGCCATCCAGAAAGCCGGACAACGCGGCAATCGTGCGCTGGTAGCTGCCGAAGCCCGCCATGCCCTGCCGCTCGGGCGGGACGTCCCACCCCATCGCGCGTGCGGTCACGACCTGTTCCAGCGGCCCTGCGGCAAAGAACAGCCAGCGATAGTAGTCGGCCATTTCCGGATCGCCCGGAAGAAGGCCCGCCTCGGGATGCATCTCGGCGAGATAGGCGCAGATTGCCGCGGTTTCGGTGACGGTGCGGTCGCCTTCGGGGCCGTGGTGGATGAGTGTCGGCACCTTTCCCATCGGGTTGATTGCATCGAGACCGGGGTGCGGTTCTGACAGGGTAACGATGACCTGCTCATAGTCCGCGGCCGCTTCGTGCAGCGCCCAGCGCGCGATCTGGCCGCGAGACATGGGATGGGTGTAGAATCGATAGTCGTTCATGCTGCGGTCCTGTTCCGTGCCGGCCCGGCGGGTCCGACAAGGCCGAAATGTGCGCCTTGCCGGTCGGTGCCGACAAGCGAATATTCGCCGCCCGGTATCTGGTGCGGACCCGCGATGACCTTGCCGCCCTGTACCCTCACAGCTTCCGCCGCGCGGTCGATGTCGTCGACGCCGATGTAGAACGTCCAGGCCGGGACGGGCATTTCGTCCGGCTTTCGCATGATTGCGCCAATGCCGGTACCGTTCTTCTGGATGAAGCGGTAGGAACCAAGCGGTCCTATGTCCATCGCGCCTTCCTGCGTCCAGCCGAAGTGTCTGGTGTAGAAAGCGACCGCGGCATCGGGATCCGGCGTGGCAGCGCGCCCTGCGGATCAGCCAGCAGGGCGATCCGTCCCCCCGCGATATCGAATGGCGGCATGACCGCGCGTCCGCCATCGGCGATGATCGCCTGTGCCGCTTCGTCAACGTTTTCGACGCTTATGTAGCCGAGCCAGCACGGCACAGCGCCGCCCTCGGTCATCTCTTGCGACAGGGCGAGGACGCCGCCGGCATTGCCGCCGTCGCTGCGCCCGATCATGCGGTAGTCGATCCCGCCGGCTGCTGGATCGGAATGCGCGCCGATCGTCCAGCCGACGACCGCGCCGTAAAATTCGGCTGCGCCATCGGGGTGGGGTGTCATCAGTTCGTACCAGATGAAGCCGCCTGCTGGAGCGGGCATGGGTCAAACTCCCGAGAGGTCGACGACTGGCACGAAGCCGCCGAAAATCATGCGTTTGCCATCGAAGGGCATTGGGTTTTTCGCCGGATCCATGCGCGGGTCGGTGTTGTCGGGCGACATGATTCGCGCCATCGCGGCATCGCGGGTGGCCTTATCCGGCCACTCGATCCAGCTGAAGACCACCTCTTCCTCGTCGGTGGCCTGAACGGCCCGGCGAAAATCGGTCTGTTGCCCGGCAGGCACATCGTCTCCCCAGCATTCGATGACCCGCAGCGCACCCATTTCAAGGAAGCAGGGATCGGCGCGGCCAGCGTGATCGATGAATTCCTTCTGGTTCGAGCGCGGTACGGCAATCACGAAACCGTCGATATAGGACATTACCTTTCTCCTTTGGCAGACTCTCGCAAACCGTCTTCCGATTCGGCTGGCGTAGCGTCGCAGTGCTGGTTATAAATCACAACTATGATGTTACAAAAAGTAACCCAACACCGGCGATGGTACGACGATGCCTGCGGGACGGCTTTCGCGATGGAGCTGCTTGGAGAACGCTGGACCCTCCTGATCGTTCGCGAACTCATGTTCGGGCCGCGTCGTTTTTCCGATCTTCGCGCCGGACTGCCCGGGATCAGCGCCAGGGTGCTGACCGAGCGGCTGGAAGGGATGGAGGGAGCCAGGATCGTGCAGCGGACACAGCTCGCCTCCCACCCCTCGATCCAGGTCTACGACCTGACGGCGTGGGGATACCTGCTGCAGGAACCGATCAAGGCGCTGGGCCACTGGGCGGCGCAATCTCCTTTCCACGATCCGACTCTGCCGCTCTCCGCCGCCTCCCTCATGATGTCGCTGCGCACGATGTACCGGGCGCCATCCAGCTCGCTGCGGCAGATCAGCGGAAACATCGCCGTCGGTACTGACAGGTTCTATGCGAAAGTAGGCAAGAAGGGGCTTCGCGCTGAACGCGGAAGCCTCGACGCGCCCGATTTCACGCTGTCCGCGCCCGGAGCCGAGCCGCTCGCGGCGCTGATCTATGGCAAGGTTCCGGCCGATGACCTCGCTGGAGCAGGGCTGGTCGTGGAGGGCGATGCCGAAGCCGCCCAGCGCTTCAGCGCCCTGTTCAGCCTGCCCGAAAAACACGGCTGAGCCCGCGCATTTTCCGTGCAAAGCCGGTTGCAGTGCTTGGCAGGCGCGTATAGGCGATGGCGGCCATGACAGATCTTCCCAATATCCAGAGCGATATCCGCGACAAGACCGTCCTCTCAGCGCCCGACACCGAAGTCGATGTGCGCGAGACCTTCGGCATCGACATCGACATGAAGGTTCCGGCTTTTTCGGAAGCGGATGAGCGGGTGCCCGATCTCGATCCGGCCTATGTCTTCGATGCAGACACGACGCTGGCGATCCTTGCTGGCTTTGCGTTCAATCGCCGCGTCATGGTGCAGGGTTATCACGGCACCGGCAAATCGACGCATATCGAGCAGGTTGCGGCGCGCCTCAAATGGCCGTGCATCCGCATCAACCTCGATGCGCACATCAGCCGCATCGACCTGATCGGCCGCGACGCCATCGTTCTGCGAGATGGCCTTCAGGTGACCGAATTCCGCGAAGGCCTTCTGCCCTGGGCGCTCCAGCATCCGGTGGCACTGGTGTTTGACGAATACGACGCAGGCCGCCCCGATGTCATGTTCGTGATCCAGCGTGTGCTGGAAACCGAGGGCAAGCTGACACTGCTTGACCAGAACCGGGTGATTCGGCCCAATCCGTGGTTCCGCCTGTTCGCTACCGCCAACACGGTCGGCCTCGGCGATACCTCGGGCCTCTATCACGGCACGCAGGCAATCAACCAAGGCCAGATGGACCGCTGGAACATTGTCGTGGGCCTCAATTACCTCCCCGCCGATGTCGAGGCGCAGATCGTTTCGGCCAAGGCAACCGGCATCGACGACAAGGCTGTGGCCGACATGGTCCGCGTCGCCGACCTGACCCGGCAGGGCTTCATCAATGGCGACATCTCCACCGTGATGAGCCCGCGCACGGTCATCACCTGGGCGCAGAACACCGCGATCTTCAAGGACCCGGGCTTTGCCTTCCGTCTCTCGTTCCTCAACAAGTGCGACGAGACCGAGCGGATGCTGGTGGCTGAATACTATCAGCGCGTGTTTGGCACCGAACTGCCCGAAAGCGTGGTGGCGAAGGCCTGATCAAGCCTCGTCGGGGTAACGCGCCCGCACAAAATAAAGCCCGTCCGGCGGCGCATTGAGGCCCAGAGCGGCGCGGTCCCTTGTGGCGAGCGCCTCGGCGACCTGCTCCTCTGCCCACTGCCCGGTGCCGACCAGCGCCAGACAACCGACCATTGAGCGCACCTGATGGTGCAGGAAACTGCGCGCCTCGGCCTCGATCAGCAGCAGTTCGCCTTCCCGGCGCACATCCAGGCGATCAAGCGTCTTGAGCGGGCTCTGCGCCTGGCAATGGACCGAGCGGAACGTCGTGAAATCATGGGTGCCGACCAGTGCCTGAGCGGCGCGGTGCATGGCTTCGGCATCGAGCGGGCGGGCAAGTTGCCATGCGCGGCCCCGCTCCAGCGTCAGCGGCGCGCGGCGGTTGACGATGCGGTAGAGATAGGACCGGCCGATACAGGAAAACCGCGCGTGCCAGTCATCCGGCACGATCTCGCAGGCGGTCACCGCAACGGGCTGTGGCCGCATCCGGGCGTTGAGCGCTTCCATCAGGCGAAACGGCGCGATGTCCTTCGCCATGTCGATATGCGCCCGCATCGCAAGCGCATGGACACCGGCATCGGTGCGCCCGGCGGCGTGCATGGTCACCGTCTCGCCGGTCACGGCAAAGGCGGCGTCCTCCACCGCCTGCTGCACGCTTGGCCCGTGCGCCTGGCGTTGCAGGCCCATGAACGGGCTGCCGTCGAATTCGAGAGTGAGCGCGAAGCGGGTCAAGCGAGCCGCGTTCCAGCCGGGATCGGCCATCCGCGCATCAGGTCATCCGTGTCCATCGCTGGCTTGCCCGCGCGCTGCACGCGGGTCGGCCGGATCGCACCGGAGCCGCAGGCAATGGCCAGCGCACTGTCGAGAACGCTTCCGGCTGCGCCGCTTCCGTCCGCCAGTTCTGCCGCCAGAACCTTGCATCGCTCGCCTGCATGCTCGAACCACGCGCCCGGCGTCGGCGCGAAGGCGCGCACATGTCGCTCGACTGTTTCGGCGCCGACGGAAAAGTCCAGTCGCGCCTCGGCCTTGTCGACCTTCCTTGCGTAGGTGACGCCGGCATTGGACTGCACAACCGGCACAAATGCCGGCAGATCCGCCAAGACCCGCACGGTCAGCCGCGCGCCCATGCCCGCGAGTTCGACCGTCAGCTCACCGGCCGTTTTGCCGTCGACCGGCGTCGCCTCTCGCAGCAGCACCGGCCCGGTATCGAGCCCGGCCTCCATCTGCATGATGCACACACCCGTCTGCTCGTCGCCCGCGAGGATCGCGCGCTGGATCGGCGCTGCCCCGCGCCAGCGCGGCAGCAGCGAGGCATGGATGTTGAGGCAGCCGCGGGCCGGCGCGTCGAGCACCGCCTGCGGCAGGATCAGGCCATAGGCCGCGACCACTGCCACGTCGGCCCCCAGCGTGGCAAAGTCCGCCTGTTCGTCCGCGTCCCTGAGCGAAACCGGGCAGCGAACCGCGATTCCATGCGCCTCCGCGGCGCGCTGCACCGGAGATGGCGTCAACTCGCGTCCGCGCCGACCGCCGGGGCGCGGCGGCTGGGTATAGACCGCGCAGATATCGTGACCCGCCTGGATCAACGCTTCAAGCGCGGGGACGGCGAAGTCCGGGGTTCCCATGAAGATGATGCGCATAAGCGGCGTCGCGGCCTTTCGTGAGCGGCCTCGTGCCCCTATCTTGCGGACCATGGCATCGCAAGAGATCGACAACCTGACCCGCGCGCTCTCGCGGCTGCCGGGGCTGGGTCCGCGCTCGGCGCGGCGGGCGGTGCTGTGGCTGGTCAAGCGGCGCGAGACGTCGCTGGCCGAACTGCTCGATGCGCTCGTGACGGTGCGCGAGCGGCTGGTTGAGTGCCAGACTTGCGGCAATGTCGATACGGCCGACCCTTGTGGCATCTGCGCCGATCCGCGTCGCGATTCGCGCAGCCTCTGCGTGGTGGAGGATGTCGCCGATCTCTGGGCGCTCGATCGCTCGCGGCTGTTTGCGGGCCGCTATCACGTGCTGGGCGGTCGGCTTTCCGCGCTCGACGGCGTGAGGCCCGAGGATCTGCGCATCGCCGGTCTGATCGGGCGTGTGGATGCGGGCGGCATCGACGAGGTCGTGCTGGCCATGAACGCCACGCTGGAGGGGCAGACCACCGCGCATTATATTGCCGAGCGGCTCGAAGGCTTCCCTGTGCGGCTGACCGGGCTGGCGCACGGCCTGCCGGTTGGCGGCGAGCTCGATTACCTTGACGAAGGCACGCTGGCGCAGGCCTTGAGGGCTCGTCGTCCAGTGGGTTGAGATTCGTCGGCGAGCGCACTATCTGGCCCCTCATGGCCATTCTTGAAATCCTTGAAGTCCCCGACCCGCGCCTCAAGCAGGTCTCCGCCCGCGTCGAAAGCTTCGACGACGAACTGAAAACGCTCGTCGCTGATATGTTCGAGACGATGTACGATGCCCCCGGCATCGGCCTTGCCGCCATCCAGGTCGGCGTGCCGCTGCGCGTGCTGGTGATTGATCTCCAGCCCGAGAACATGGACGCAGAGCCGGAAGTCTGCTCCGCGCACGGCGGGCATGAGCATTACCACCGCCCCCACAAGCGCGAGCCGCACGTGTTCATCAACCCCGAAGTGCTCGATCCGTCCGATGAGTGGTCGATCTATTCGGAGGGCTGCCTTTCGGTGCCCGAGATCTACGCTGAGGTGGAACGACCGAGCCGCATCCGCGCGCGTTGGCAGGATCTGGACGGCACGGTGCACGAGGAAGACATGGACGGCCTGATGGCAACATGCCTGCAGCACGAGATGGACCACCTCGAAGGCATCCTGTTCATCGACCACCTCAGCCGCCTGAAGCGTCAGATGGCACTCAAGAAGCTCGACAAGCTGCGCAAGGCGGCGTGATCGCTCCGATCCGGGGATAACTCCGGAAAGGAGTGCTGGCGTTCCCGCTACGTTCCGGCTAGTCTGGGCCGATGGCGAGTTCCCTCTTCTTTGTCGTTGCTTTGATCCTGGCGCTTTGCGCCGGTCTCGCGCTGGGCTGGTTCGTCGGCGGGCGTCCGGCGGCGGAACTGCGCCAGCGCTGGCTGGTCCGCGACGGCGAGGCGCGCGAGCTGGACGAGAAATTCAAGGCTGCGATCCGCGATCTTGCTTCGACGAGTGCCCGCGCGGATCAGGCCGATAACCTTGCTTTGGCACTTGAACGCGCCCGGGCCGAACAGGCGGGTGTGGTCGCTGAACTGGCCACGCTGCGCGAAAAGACAGCGAATTTCGAGGAGCAGAAGCGGCTTCTGATCGAAGCGCAGGAGGGCCTGAAAAAGGAGTTCGAGAACGCCGGCGCGAAAGTGCTCGAACGGGCGCAGGAAACCTTCCTGAACAGGGCCGGGGCACGGCTCGAGGAAAGCGAAAAGGCCAGTGCAGAGCGGCTGCGTACATTGCTCGCGCCGGTTGGCGAGCGGCTGAAGACTTATGAGGAACAAGTCACGGCGCTTGAAAAGCAGCGCGTTGATGCATTTGGACAGCTGTACGGTCAGATCGAGGCAATTCGCGCCGGACAGGAGCAGGTTCGCGCCGAAGCGGCACGGCTCGGCAATTCACTCACCAATGCGCCCAAAGCGCGGGGCCGCTGGGGCGAACGTGCGCTCCAGAACGTGCTCGAACAGTGCGGTCTTGCCGAACACACCGATTTCGTGACCGAGCATTCGATCACTGTCGATGGAGGGCGGCTGCGGCCCGATGCCATCGTGCGCATACCGGGCAACAAGCAGCTGGTCATCGATGCGAAAGTCTCGCTCAACGCCTATCAGGCGGCGTTCGAATCGAACGACGAGGCCGAGCGCAAGCGCCATCTCGATCTCCACGCGCGCTCGATGCGCAATCATGTCCAGACGCTGGGCGCCAAGAGTTACCAGAGCCAATTCGAGGATGCGCCAGACTATGTCGTGATGTTCGTGCCGGGCGAGCATTTCGTTGCCGCCGCGCTCGAACATGATCCGGAACTGTGGGACTTCGCCTTCCACAACAAGGTGCTTCTTGCCACGCCGACCAATCTCGTCGCGATTGCCCGTACCGTAGCGCAAGTCTGGCGGCAGGATGCGCTGGCGCAGGAAGCGCGCGAAATCGGCAGGATGGCGGGCGACATCTATGACCGGATTGCAGTGGCCGGCGATCACCTCAAGCGCGTCGGGGCAGGGCTCGAGACAGCGGTCAACAACTACAACAAATTCGTCGGCAGCTATGAACGCAATGTCACTTCGGCCGCGCGCAAGCTGCGTGACAAGGGCATCGAGATCGGCAAGCGCGAGGTCGAGGACATTCCCCTGGTTGAAACCGCGCCCCGCTATGCCGAGGCGCCGACCGTCGGACTTCCAGCACCCGAACCATCGAACGACGAGGACGCGGCCGCTTGTTGCGGCCGTTCACGGGCCTCGCCGGCCTTGCAGCGCTGGTTTTCGGATCGGTCCCGGCAATCGCCGGCTTCACCGTCCCGCCCAATCGGCCCGGCGCCTTTGCCCCGCGCGACGAGTGTTCCAGTCTCCCGGGCGCGGTGGAATTCCTTGCAGCAGTGCGCTCTGCGGCCGCGCGGCGCGACACGGCGGCCCTCCTTGCGCTCGCCAACAAGGATATCAGGCTGGATTTCGGCGGCGGGGCAGGCCGGGCCGAGCTGCGCAAGCGGCTCTCCGGAACCGAGAGTGCTGCGCTTTGGGATGAGCTGGATGCCATCCTCAAGCTGGGCTGCGCGGCGAACGGGCAGGGCGAACTGACGCTGCCCTGGTTCTTCGCGCAGGAGCTCGGCGATGTCGATCCTTTCGACGTCATGCTCGCCGCCGGCCCGCGCGTCCCGCTTTACCGGGGCGAGAAGGCGCGGGGACGGCGCGCGGCATGGCTGAACTGGCAGCTTGTCATGCCGCAGGCATCGTCCGCCGCGCCGCGTGGCTTTCGCCGGGTCCTGGTCATCGGGTCGTCCCTCTCCGGCCTCGTCGAAGAGAGGCACCTCAGAAGTCCCATCGATTACCGCTTGATGGCAAATCGCAGCGCGGGCGAATGGCGCATCGACCTGTTTGTGGCCGGCGATTGAGGGCGCGAGATTAAGGCAAAGGCGGTGAGGCGCAGCCCTGGAAGGTCAGCTCAAGCCTCCAGATGCGCCAGCGCCTCGTAGGCGAGCACCGCCGCCGCCACGGCCGCGTTGAGGCTGTCGGCATGGCCGCGCATCGGCATGGTGACGCGCAGATCACAGGCCTTTTCATAGTCCTCAGGAAGTCCGCGCGATTCGTTGCCGACCATCAGGAAGCACGGCGCCCGGTAGTCTGCGCGGCGATAATCGACCGCATCGCGCAGCGAGGCGGCGACGAGCTGGCCCCCCTCCTGTGCGCCCGGGCCGTGCCGCAGCCAGCTCTCGAACTCATCCCAGCGCGCCTGCGCGATCTTCTGCGTGAACACCGCGCCCATGCTTGCGCGCACGGCCTCGACCGAGAATGGATCGGCGCAGTCGTCGATCAGGATCAACCCGCCCGCGCCGACCGCGTCGCCTGTGCGCAGCATGGTGCCCAGATTGCCGGGATCGCGCAGCGCCTGGGCTACCAGCCAGATCTTTGCCGCGCTGCGATCGATCGATTCCAGCTGCGTATCGAATTCGGCAAAGACCCCGGCGACCGTTTGCGGATTGTCCTTGCCCGTGACCTTTGCGAGGACCGCCTCGTCCATCTCGACCACGTCTCCGCCAGCCGCAAGGACATCGGCTTCGAGCGCGGCAAGCAAGGGATGCTCGTCGCGTCCAGCGGCCATCACCAGCACCTCAGGCAAGTGGCCGCACGCCCGTGCGTCGGTCAGCAGGCGCAAACCCTCGGCAAGGAAGCGGCGCTCGCGCTTACGGTGCTTCTTGTCGCGCAGCGAGCGGATCGACTTGACGAGCGGATTGGAAAAGCCGGTGATGTGGCGGCGCATGGGGCGAACGTCCGGCGTCAGCGCGCGGCTCGCGCGATCATGTCTCGCCGAACCCGTCGCGCACGAGGCCGGCGAGCTGTTCCAGTGCTTCGTCCGCACCGTCGCCGGCAACGCTGATCTCGATCGTGTCGCCCTTGGCCGCACCGAGCATCATCAGCCCGAGGATCGAGCCACCTGCCGCTTCCGTGCCGTCCTTGACCACCTTGACGTCCAGGCTCTCGGGCAGGAGCGTGACCATGTTGACGAACTTGGCGCTGGCACGCGCGTGCAGCCCGCGCTGGTTGATGATAGTGACGGTCTCGCGCAGCGCACTCATGCAGACTGCCCCAGGTATTCGGACGCGATGGTGATGTAATTGCGGCCAGCATCGCGCGCGGCCGTTGTCGCGTCGATCAGCGACATGCAGCAGCGCGCCTTGGCCAGCCGGATCAGCATCGGCAGGTTGATGCCCGCGATCACTTCGACCCGGCCCGTCTGCATCAGTGAAATGGCGAGGTTCGAGGGCGTGCCGCCGAACAGGTCGGTCAGAATGATCGCGCCGCTGCCGCTGTCGACGCGGGCGATGGCATTGGCGATCTCGCGCCGGCGCTGCTCCATGTCGTCGTTTGGGCCGATGCAGACCGTGGCCACGTCCTCCTGCCGGCCGACGACATGCTCCATGGCATGCACGAATTCCGCGGCGAGATTGCCGTGCGTTACTAGAATCATCCCGATCATGCGGAAATTGGGCTCCGAAAGTCCTGCGTCAGCCCCCGGGCAATTGCTCGTTCCGTCATCGCGGCGTGTCCCCCTCAAGGAGATCAGCCGCGCGCGAACCCAGGTTGCGGTGCAGCAATGTGGGGGAAAATCCCGCATTCCGCAAGGCCGCGCTGATCTGTTCGGCCATGAAGACGGAGCGGTGGCGCCCGCCGGTGCAGCCAAAGGCAATGTGGACGTAGGGTTTGCCCTGCGCTTCGTAGCGCGGCAGCAGCAGCAGCAGCAGGTCGCGGATCCGTTCGAACGCTTCGTCGAATGCCGGATCGCTGCGGATGTGGCGGCCCACGGCCTCGTCCTGTCCGGTGAGCAAGCGCAGCTCGTCGATCCAGTGCGGATTGTCGAGAAACCGCATGTCGAAAACGAGATCGGCCACCGGCGGCATGCCGCGCGCGAAGCCGAAGCTGGAGATCGTGACGGTGGGTCCATTGTCGGCCGAACCCGCGAATCGCTCCCGGATGACCTGTTGAAGCTCGTTCGACGAATAGCTCGTGGTATCGATGAGCATGTCAGCCCAGCGCCGCAGCGGTTCGAGCAGTTCGCGTTCGGCCCTGATGCCCGAGGCGACCGGCATGTCCGCTGCCTGCGGATGGCGGCGCCGGGTCTCGTTGTAGCGGCGCTCGAGCTCGACGCTGCCGCAGTCGAGGAACAGCGTCGTCAGTTCAAGGTCCGGCCGGCTGGCAAGCGTCTTCACACGTTCGATGATCGCCTGCGGATTGAAGCCGCGCGTGCGAGAATCAAAACCGATGGCAATCGGCGAGCGCATCTCTCCCGCGAGCTCTCCGGGGCTGTCGATGAAGCGTTCGAGCAGGCGGATCGGGAAGTTGTCGACGATTTCCCAGCCCATGTCCTCCAGCGCGCGCATCGCGGTCGTCTTGCCGGCGCCAAGCAGGCCGGTGACGAGGAGAATGCGCTGCCTTTGCGGAGGCGTTTCAACGGGTGTGGACGAGCTGGTCATCGCCAGCACTTTTGCGCTTGCCCGGCCGCAAAGGAAAGCCCGCGTAATGACCTGTCCCGCGGGGAGACTTCATGAATCCAGTCCGTACCGCTCCAGGGCCAGTTCGGCCTTCAACGGCAGGGTCCAGTCGCCTGGCTTCAGATCTATCGCGGGAATGGTCAGCCCGGCGATGTCAACGACACCGGCGGTCTCGATGAAACGCGGGGCGAACTCGTCGAGGCGAAGGCAAAGGGCTATCGCAACCTCTTCGAGAACCGGAAAGGCGAGCAGGCCGAGGTTGCGCACTTCGATCAGGCCGCGCGTGTTCGGATGCGGCCGGGCGAAAAGCCGGCCGCTCGCGGCTCGCACCATCACGCCGTCGTCGCCGACCAGCACCGCGCCGCGATCGATCAGCGCCAGCGCCAGCGACGACTTGCCCGTTCCCGGCGGGCCTTCGATGAGCACGCCTCGGTCGCCAATCGCGACGCATGTTGATTGCCGGGAGCGCTCATCCATCATGCGCCCGCCTTGTGGCCCCACGCGGGCAGCCTGAGCACGAGGCAGGCGCCCGCTGAGCCGTCCGGGCGGTCTCGCGCGGTGAGCGCACCATCGTGCGCCTCGACGATGGTGCGCGCAATGGCGAGGCCAAGCCCGCTGTGATTGCCGAAGTCCTCGTCTTGCGGGCGCAGCGAGTGGAACCGGCTGAACACCTTCTGGCGCGCCTCTGCCGGAATGCCGGGGCCGTGGTCGGCAACGGTCAATGTCATCCAGTCCTCGTTGGCGCCGAGCGTGACGTCGATTTCCCCGTCGGCCTGCGAGAATGACACTGCATTGTCGAGCAGGTTCTGGAGAACGCGCTCAAGCCGCGAAGCGTCGCCGGGCACGACGCAGTCGCGGGCTCCATCGCGACGCACCACGATCCGGCAGTTGCGGTTGACGCCGCGCTGTTCGCGCTCGGCACCGAGGGCTGTCACGAGCCGCTCCATGTCGACGGGTTCGAACGTGGTGCGACTGAGCTGCGCGTCGATCCGGCTGGCGTCGGAAATCTCGGTGACGAGGCGGTCAATGCGTTGCACGTCATGTGCCGCGATGACGGTCAGTTGCCGGCGCAGTTCGGGATCGTCCACCCGGTCGAGTGATTCGATGGCGCTGCGCAAACTGGCGAGTGGATTCTTGATCTCGTGCGCCACGTCGGCGGCAAAGCTCTCGACCTCGTCGATGCGCGCCCTCAACGCGGTGGTCATGTCCGACACGGCTCGGGCGAGATAGCCGATCTCGTCGCGCCGCTCGGGCAGGCGCGGCACAACCACCTCGCGGTCCCGCCCCAGCCTGACGCGAACGGCGGCGCGGACCAGCTGGCGCAGCGGCTGGATGATTGTGCGGGCAAGGAACAGCGAAAGCAAGATCGAGATGATGAGCGCGGTGCCGACAATGATCGCCAGCGTCTGGCGCGCGTCGCGGATGGTCTGCGTGATGTCGCGCGCATTGCGCGTGGCCAGCAGCATCTCGCCTTTCACGCCGACCGGAACGGCGGCGTTGATGACTGGCGTGCGATCAGGCGCGAGCCGCTGGCGCACCACGACCGCGCCTCGTTCCTTCGCTTCGAGGAGCTCGGGCCATACCGCCGCGCCAGTATCCCCGGGCTCCGTATAGTTTTCGATCTCGGGCGCGCCAATCAGCGTGTCCATGGCCTGGTCGATCGAGCGTCCGGCCCTGTGGACCCACGGCTCGCCCTCGGGCACGGCCAAGGTGAAAGCTGGGTCGGTCAGTTTGAAGCTGTCCGCAATCAGCTTGCCCCTGGGATCAAACAGCCGCAGGCGAAGTTCCTGTTCGTTGCCGATCGCCGCCATCAGCTTGCGCCGCCGAGAGCGAGAGGCAGGGGCCAGGGCCTGCGCGGTGATCTGCACCTCGTGGCTGGCGAGAATGAAACGCTGCCCCATCAGCTGGTTGCGATAGCTGTCGATATAGAACAGGCTGCCGGCGAGCAGGCCCAGCGCGATAACGTTGACTGCCATGATCCGCGTCGAGAGCGACGACCACGCCCTCAAGAACAGGCGGCTGCCATCGCCGGCGGCGGGTTCAGCCATCGGTGAAGGAATATCCCGCGCCGTAGAGCGTATCGATGGCCGAGAATTCGAAGTCCACGGCGCGGAACTTGCGGCGCAGGCGTTTGATGTGGCTGTCGATGGTACGGTCGTCGACGTGGACGTCCTCGCTGTAGGCCGCGTCCATCAGCTGGTTGCGGCTCTTGACCACGCCCGGCCGCGTCGCGAGGGCCTCGAGGATCAGGAATTCGGTGACCGTGAGCGAGACAGACTCGCCCTGCCAGGTCACGCGGTGGCGCGCCGGGTCCATCGCCAGCTTGCCGCGGTGGATCGCCTCGGAAGGCTCTGCGGGTTCCGGCTTGGCGCTGTCCTGCCTCACAAGCTCGCTGCGCCGCAGGATCGCCCGGATGCGCGCGATGAGCAGGCGCTGGCTGAACGGCTTGGTGATGTAGTCGTCGGCCCCCAGTGCAAGGCCAAGCGCCTCGTCCGGCTCTTCGTCCTTCGAGGTCAGGAAAATGACCGGGATCTGGCTCCGCTCGCGCAGCTTCTGGAGCAGTTCCAGCCCGTCCATGCGCGGCATCTTGATGTCGAAGATGGCAAGGTCCGGCGGATTTTCCAGCAGGGCCTTCAGCGCCGCCTCGCCATCGGCATAGACCCGCGTCGCGAAACCTTCGGCCTGAAGTGCGATGGAAACGGTGGTCAGGATATTGCGGTCGTCATCGACGAGTGCGATACATTGCTGCGCTGTTGGCGCTTGCAGGGCGGCTTCTGCGGTGTCCTGGCTGTTATCTGGCTCTGCCATGTCTGCCCTGCGCGGAAGCGGAAGCAAAATCTGCTGATTGCGGGACGTGCTGGGTAGCGACTTCGCGTCATGCTGGCAACGCTGCCCCGTCATCACTGGCCGCGTGTCTGGGTTGGCGTGGGCCTGCGTAATTTGACGAATGGCGGCCACTCGACTATCGGCCGCCCCGATTCTTGTACATGCACAACGCTTTCCTTGCCGAGTCCCGGTTCTGGATTGCGGATCGCTGGGAGACCGTTCTTGACCGCTGCCGCACTCAACGTCCCGCTTGAAAAACAGGGCATCTCGACCCAGGCAATGCTTTTCGCCAATCTTGGAACGGCGCCGCTTGTCGAGCATGCGCTGCGCAATGGCGAGGGCATGCTGGCAAAGGACGGGCCGTTCGTGGTCGAAACCGGCAAGCACACCGGGCGCTCGGCCAGGGACAAGTTCATCGTCCGCGACGACGAGACCGAAAACAGCGTGTGGTGGGGCAAGACCAACGTCGCCATGACGCCCGAGCACTTCGCCGCGCTCAAGGCCGATTTCCTGACCGCGCTGGCCGGCAAGGACCAACTCTATGTGGCCGACCTGTTCGGCGGCTCGCAGGCGGAGAACCGCGTCAATGTCCGCGTGATCAACGAGCTTGCGTGGCACAACCTGTTCATCCGTACCCTGCTGGTCCGCCCGACCGAGGCCGAACTCGCCGGCTTCGAGCCTGAATACACCATCATCGACCTGCCCAGCTTCCGCGCCGATCCCGAGCGTCACGGCTGTCGCAGCGAAACGGTGATTGCGGTCAACTTCTCCGAGAAGCTCATCCTCATCGGCGGCACGGCCTATGCCGGCGAGATGAAAAAGAGCGTGTTCGGCATCCTCAACTACCTGCTGCCCACGCGCGGCGTGATGCCGATGCATTGTTCTGCCAACATCGGCCCCGAAGGCGATACGGCGGTGTTCTTCGGGCTTTCGGGCACCGGCAAGACCACGCTGTCCGCCGATGCCAGCCGCACACTGATCGGCGATGACGAGCATGGCTGGTCGGATACGGCAGTCTTCAATTTCGAGGGCGGCTGCTATGCCAAGATGATCCGCCTTTCGGCCGAAGCCGAACCCGAGATTTTTGCCACTACCAAGCGGTTCGGAACGGTGCTGGAAAACGTGGTGATCGATCCCGTCACGCGTGAACTTGACCTCGACGACAATTCGCTCGCCGAGAATAGCCGCGGTTCCTATCCCATCGACTTCATTCCCAATGCCTCGGCCGACAACCTCGGGCCGGTGCCGCGCAACATCATCATGCTGACCGCCGATGCCTACGGCGTGCTGCCCCCAATCGCGCGGCTGACGCCGGATCAGGCAATGTACCACTTCCTCTCGGGCTACACTGCGCGCGTCGCGGGCACAGAAATTGGCGTGACTGAGCCGGAAGCCACGTTCTCGACCTGCTTTGGTGCGCCGTTCATGCCGCGCCATCCTTCGGTCTACGGCAACCTCCTCAAGGAGAGGATCGCCAAGGGCGCCGTCAAGTGCTGGCTGGTGAACACCGGCTGGACCGGCGGCAAGGCAACGATGCCCGGCATCAGCCGCATGCCGATCAAGGCAACGCGCGCGCTGCTCAATGCCGCGCTCGACGGCAGCCTCAACGATGCCGAGTTCCGCAAGGACCCCAATTTCGGCTTCGGCGTGCCGGTCGCCGTTCCGGGCGTGGACAGCAAACTGCTCGACGCGCGTTCGGCATGGGCCGATCAGGATGAGTATGACCGCACTGCGCAGGCGCTGGTGAGCCAGTTTGTCGCCAATTTCGAGCAGTTTGCCGATCACGTTGACGAGGGTGTGCGCCAGGCGGCCCCCGTCGCGGCCGTCCCTGCCTGACGATGACAACCTCCATCAGACAGGTTCGATTGCGCTTGTGCCGCGGCGGAATTCGCGCATGATGGCGATCATCCGGGTCGCAACGGAGGAAAATCATGGGTCTGCTTGACGGTCTTCTCGGGCAAGTGAGCGAACACGCCGACGTCGGCAACCTGGCGGCGAAGCTGGGTATCGATCCGGCCATGGCTGAAAAGGCGATTGCCGCGCTCGGCGCGTCGCACGCGCAGCCGGGCGACACCGTCGCCGGCGCATCTGCCGCCACGGGACTCGACAGCGGCATCCTGAACCAGATCGTCGAGCAGATCGGCGGCGAAGGCTCGCTGGGCCGGTTCGCCCAGATGCTCAAGGATCATCCCGAGGCGGCGGGCCTGTTGGGCAAGCTGGACAGCGATGGCGACGGCAATCCGGTCAACGATATTCTCGGCATGGCCAAGGGCTTGTTCGCCAAGGACTGAAGCAGGCAGCGCGGCGCGCGAGACAAGGCCGACCCAGCCATGACCGACCACCCATGACCGACATTGCGCTATCCCTCATGATGTTGACGGCGATCGCGATGCTGGGCGGCGCCTATGCGCTGCACCGGCGCGGCGGGCAACGTCAGAAGGTCGTGCTGATGCTGGTGCTCGCCGTGATCATCGCGGTCAACATCGCGATCCTGACGTGGCCAAATCCCGCAGGAAAGGCGCCGCTCTCGAAAGATGCGGCGCCGACCTGAATCACTTGATCGGGCAATCCGGAGCAAGGCGCATGTCGAGATAGTTATCGACTGACTTCATCATGTCGGGCAATTCGTTCTCGAAGAAATGATTGGCGCGCGGGATCTCGTCGTGATGGATCGTGATGTGGCGCTGAGTGCGCAGCTTGTCCACCAGCTTCTGGACCGCGAGAGGCGTGACGACCGTGTCCGATGCGCCCTGCACGATGATGCCCGAGGCCGGGCAGGGCGCGAGGAAGCTGAAATCATACATGTTGGCCGGCGGCGAGACCGAGATGAAGCCCCTGATCTCGGGGCGCCGCATCAAAAGCTGCATGCCGATCAGCGCGCCGAAGCTATAGCCCGCGATCCAAGTGGTCGAAGCCTCGGGGTGGATCGACTGAACCCAGTCAAGCGCGGCAGCGGCGTCCGAAAGCTCGCCCATGCCATTATCGAAGCTGCCCTGGCTGCGCCCGACCCCGCGAAAGTTGAAGCGCAGCGTGGCGAACCCCCGATTGACGAAGGTCTTGTACATTGCCTGGGTGATGCGATCGTTCATCGTGCCACCCGCCTGGGGGTGAGGGTGGAGGATCATCGCAACCGGCGCGCGGGGCCGGGCGCTGGGCTGGAAACGGCCTTCCAGACGGCCTTCGGGACCGGGAAAGATGACTGCGGGCATGGGCTGTTTACCTGACGAACCTGTTGCGACCCGGCAGCGATGGCTTGCCAAGATCAGCGGAAGGGTGAACGGAAGTGTGCGCTATATAGAAATCCGCCTTCCGAAAGCAACTTTTTGCCGCCGATGACCTCCGATCCGCTCTATCTTGATCATGCGGCGAGCACGCCGCTGCTTGCCTCAGCCTCGAAGGCTATGGCGCAGGGCTTTGCGAACTGGGCCAATCCCTCAAGTCCGCACCGTGCCGGGCGTGCCGCCCGCGCGGCGCTGGAGGATGCGCGCGCCCGGGTGAAAGCGGCGCTGGGGTGGGGCGGCGAGGTCGTGTTTACCAGCGGCGCGAGCGAGGCAATTGCGCTGGCGATCACGCGCTGCATCAAACCATTGCGCGCGGTTTCGTCCGTGGAGCATGAAGCCGTGCTTCGCCTTTCGGGCGAGGCGGCGCAGTTGCCGGTGCGCGGCGGATTGGTTTCTTCCGCCGACGCGGCGAGCCACGGCGCAGTGCTTGTCGCCGTCCAGCATGCCAACAACGAAACCGGCGTGGTCCAGCCGATAAGCGAGATCTCCGCGGCCGTGCGCGGGGCGGGCGGTTTGCTCCTTGCTGACTGCGCGCAGACGGCGGGCAAGATCGCGCTGCCCGATGCAGACCTGATTGCGGTCTCGGCGCACAAGTTCGGCGGCCCGGTTGGCATCGGCGCCCTGCTGCTCCGCGACTGGGCCGTGCTGCGGCCGAGCGGCGGGCAGGAACAGGGATACCGCGCGGGGACCGAGAACATGCCCGGCGCATTGGCAATGGCCGCCGCGCTGGAACAAGGGGCGGGATGGATGGCGCAGGCGGCGCTTCTGCGGGAGCGGCTTGATGCAAGCATCGTGAAGGCCGGTGGCCGGGTGATCGCCGCCGATGCGTCCCGCATCGCGACCATCGGCGCTTACGCCATGCCGGGCCGCTCGGCGGCGGCGCAGTTGATCCGGTTCGACGCGATGGGCATCGCCGTTTCGGCCGGTAGCGCCTGTTCTTCGGGCTCGCTCAAGACCAGCCATGTGCTCGAGGCGATGGGCGAGGCAGACGCGTCGGAGGTCATCCGTGTTTCCATTGGCCGCGAAACGCGCGAGTCGGACATCGACCGCTTCATCGCGGCGTGGCGGGAGATCGCGGCATGATCTATCTCGATTACCAGGCAACCACGCCGCTCGCCCCCGAAGCGCGCGAGGCGATGCTGCCGTGGCTGGCGGGGCCGGAGGCGCGCGGCTTTGCCAACCCGCATAGTCCCCACGCGCCCGGCCGGGCAGCGGCGGCGGCGGTCGAAGCGGCGCGCGATGCCGTCGCGGCCCTGTTGCCGCCGGGCGGCCAGGTCATTTTCACTGGCAGCGCAACAGAGGCTCTGAACCTCGCAATCCAGGGGAGCAGACGGCGCCACCTTGCTGTTTCTGCTGTTGAACATGCCGCCGTTCTTGATACCGCCCGTGCCGTTGCGGATCGCCTCGACCTGCTTGAGGCAGAAGCGGACGGGGTCGTTTCGGGCGAGGTCGCCTTGCCCTCCGGGGTCGACCTCGTCGCAGTGATGCAGGTCAACAACGAGATCGGCACCATCCAGCCTGTCGAAGCGTTGGCGCGCCGCGCGCACGAAGCGGGCGCGCTGTTCCTGTGCGATGCAGTGCAGGGCGCGGGCAAGCTTGCTGCTCCCGTAGAAGCGGACATAATCGCGCTTTCCGCGCACAAGCTTTACGGCCCGAAGGGGATCGGCGCGCTGTGGGTGCGCGGCGGAATTGACCTCGCGCCGCTGATCCACGGCGGCGGGCAGGAAAAGGGGCTGCGCTCCGGCACGCTCAGCCCGGCGCTCTGCGCGGGGTTTGGCGCGGCGGCCCGGCTCGCGGCGGCGAGGATGGGCGAGGATGCAATTCATGTTGAGCAGCTCTGGAAAATCGCACGCGAACGCCTCTCGCGCTGGACGGTCAACGGCTGCGAGCAGCGGCGCTGGCGGGGCAACTTCAATGCACGGCTCAATGGTCTCGATGTGGCCCGCCTGATGTCGGACCTGCGCGATATTGCCTTTTCAGCGGGTTCTGCCTGCGCCAGCGGCTCCGGACGGCCAAGCCACGTCCTGCGCGCGATCGGCCTGTCGGACGCTCAGGCGAAATCCTCTGTCCGTCTGGGATTTGGACGCTATACGCAGGTTGGGGACTTGGAGGATGCCTGCGAACGGCTTGACGCAGCAGCAGCGGCGCAGGGAGTGTAAGACGTGGTCCGGGTCAGTTTCATTTCATCCGATGGTTCGCGCCGCGACGCTGAGGCGGAGGAGGGCGCGGTGCTTCTCGCGGTTGCGCAAGGGGCCGATCAGCCACTCGAAGGCACATGCGAGGGTCAGATGGCCTGCTCGACGTGTCACGTCATCGTGGGGGCAGAGTGGTTCGCCCGGCTACAGCCCGCGACAGCCGACGAAGAGGACATGCTCGACCTCGCAGCAGGGATCGCGCGCACAAGCCGGCTCTCGTGCCAGATCGTGCTGAGCGACGAAATGGACGGGCTTGAAGTCCACATTCCTAACGTCTCGCATGACATGCGGCTCGACTAGGCAGCAAAGATCGGCGGAAAAAAGCGCGCCTCCGGTTTCAGTAACAGTGCCGCCTTGCTAGGGCGCAGGCACGATGCCGACCGCGACCACCGAGCCTGATCCATTCGACGCGATCGTCGATGCGCCCTTTGATAGTGCGCTGTCCGAGCGTTACCTCGTCTACGCGCTTTCAACGATCACCGCGCGCTCTCTTCCCGATCTGCGCGACGGGTTGAAGCCGGTCCACCGCCGGCTCCTGTGGGCGATGCGGCAACTGAAGCTCGATCCCGGGCAGGCGTTCAAGAAATCCGCCCGCGTCGTCGGCGATGTTATCGGCAAATACCACCCGCACGGCGACGCCTCGGTCTATGATGCCATGGTCCGCCTCGCTCAGGATTTCTCGCTGCGCTATCCGCTGGTGGAAGGCCAGGGCAATTTCGGCAACATCGACGGCGATAATGCCGCCGCCTATCGCTATACCGAAGCGCGTCTGACGAAAACGGCGATCCAGCTCATGGCGGGGTTGGACGAAGGCACGGTCGATTTTCATGCGACCTACAACGGCGAGGAGGAAGAGCCGGAAATCTTCCCGGGGCTATTCCCCAACCTGCTCGCCAACGGCGCCACCGGCATCGCGGTGGGCATGGCAACCTCGATCCCCAGCCATAATGTTGCCGAGGTGATCGACGCGACGCTGATGCTGATCGATAACCCCCACGCCGCCCATGCAGAGTTGATGAGCGTGTTCAAGGGGCCAGACTTTGCCACCGGCGGCGTCATCGTCGATAGTCCCGAAGCGATTTCCGCCGCTTATGAAAGCGGCCGCGGCTCGTTCCGGGTTCGGGCGCGTTTCCACGCCGCCGAAGCCGCCGCGGCGGAGGACCGTGAGGCGGGGATAGAGCGGCTCGGCAATGGCACATGGCAGCTCGTCGTCTCCGAGATTCCCTACATGGTGCCCAAGGGCAAGCTGATCGAGCAGATCGCCCAGCTGATCGCCGACAAGAAGCTGCCGATCCTGGAGGACGTGCGCGACGAGAGCGACGAACAGATTCGCCTCGTCCTCGTGCCGAAATCCCGCAATGTCGATCCCGATCTTCTCAAGGAAAGCCTCTACCGGCTGAGCGATCTGGAATCGCGCTTCGGGCTCAACCTCAATGTGCTCGACGCGCACCGCACGCCAGGCGTGCTGGGGCTTGGGCTGCTGCTCCAGCAGTGGATCATCGCGCAGATTGATATCCTGATCCGCCGCTCGCGCCACCGGCTCGAAAAGATCGCGGCGAGGCTGGAACTCGTCGAAGGCTACATCGTCGCCTACCTCAATCTCGACCGGATCATTGCCATCATCCGCACCGAAGATGAACCCAGACCGGTCATGATCGCGGAGTTCGGCCTGACCGAACGGCAGGCCGAAGCCATTCTCAACATGCGGCTGCGATCATTGCGCAAGCTGGAGGAAATGGAACTGCGGCGCGAGCGCGAGGGGCTTCTGGCTGAGCAGGAGGAATTGCAGAAGCTGCTCGATAGTCCTGCCCGGCAGCGCACGCGTTTGAAGCGCGATCTCAATGCTTTGCGCAAGGATTATGCCGAAGATACTCAGCTCGGACGCCGCCGCTCAATTTTGGCCGAGGCCGCTCCGACGCGTGAATTCAATATGGATGCGATGATCGAGAAGGCGCCGGTCACCGTCATCCTCTCCGCCAAGGGGTGGGTTCGAGGCGCGAGCGGGCACGAGGCTCTCGACAAGGACTTCAAGTTCAAGGAGGGTGACGGCCCCGCCTTTGTGCTCCACGCGCAAACCACCGACAAGCTGCTCATCGCGCTCGACAACGGCCGATTCTATACGCTGGGCTGCGACAGGCTGCCTTCGGCGCGCGGCTTTGGCGAGCCGATCCGCACCATGCTCGACATTGACGCGGCTGCGCAGATCATGGCCGTGCTGCCCTTCAGGCCCAAGGCGCAGTTGCTTCTGGCGTCGAGCGCCGGGCGCGGCTTTGCGGCGGAAGCCGACGAACTGCTCGCCGAAACGCGCAAGGGCCGCGCAGTGATGACCACCAAGGACGGGGTGCGCCTCGCCGTGGTGCGCGAGATCCCGCCCGAGCATGATCACGTCGCCGTGGTCGGCGACAACCGCAAGCTGGTGCTGTTCGCACTGTCTGAACTGCCGGTGCTTTCCAAAGGGCAGGGCGTGACGCTCCAGCGTTACCGCGACGGCGGGCTGGCCGACGTGGTGACGCTGCGACTGGAGGACGGTCTCAGCTGGAAAATGGGCGGCGACAGCGGCCGGACCCGGACCGAAAGCGACATGCGACTGTGGAAAGTGGCGCGGGGCGCGGCGGGCAGGCTGCCGCCGAACGGATTCCCGAGGGATAACCGGTTCTAGGACGCCTCGACCGGTTGCGGATCGTTCGGCACCAGCACCAGCGTGCGTTGTTCGACGCGCCAGCTCGACAGCCGCGACAGGAAGTTCATGCCGATGACGTTTGTTTCGCCAAGCCCCGGCGCCACCACGGCGTCGAGATCGCGCGCGACGATGTTGCCGAAGCGGACTTCGCCGAGCGTGACCAGCTCGGCCTGGACCTCGCCGTTGGCGGTTCTCATGCGGACCATCTGGGGAAACTTCTTCGAAGGAACCTCGGCGCTTACCGCCGTATCCTCTGAAATTGCGGTAACGGTCGCCCCGGTATCGACAAGGAAGCGGCGCGGCTTTCCGTTGAGCGTGCCGGTCAACCAGAAATGGCCGTCGCGGCTCATCGCGATGCGGGTTTCGCCGCCCGAGACGGTCTGTGCCGGCATGCCGATCTGCGGCAGCGCGAGATCATTGCCGGTGGTGAAGCGCGTCAGCTGGACGATAGTGAGCAGCAGCGCGGCAACCAGTCCGAAGTTACCCGCCGCGCGGATCACGCCGCCGGTCCGGGGCAGGGCGCGGCCCAACATCCCGCCGAGCGTGGCGACGAGAATCGCCGCGACGGCAAGCGCCAGCAGCGGCTGCTGAGTGAGGAATGTAAGAAGTCCGGCGGCGTCCACGATACTTCCTTTTGCCAGAGGCAAGCTTTCGCGTCGATGAAGAGTTCAGCCCTGCAGCGCCTCTGCCAGCAGGATGCGGGCGCGCGCCTCGCCCGGAAAGCCTTCGGCTACCCATCGGTCCTCGACTGAGCGAAGGATCTGGGCGACTTTCGGCCCTGCCTTCACTCCGCTCGAGACGACGTCGCCGCCCTTGATGGGGAAGACGGGCAAGTCCCAACCGGAGAGAGCAGAGGCATCAGCGCCGCACATGAGCAGGCGGTCGAGCGCCGCGTCCACGCCGAGACGGTAGGCAAGTGCACGCGCATCGCCCGGTTCGGTCTCGCGCCGCGCGGCCAGCACAAGCCGCTTCTTCTGCGCGCCCGACAGCCGGAAGCGCGCCGCAACCTGCTCGGCAATCGAGGGATCGGCCGGAAGGAGAGCGGCGAGGCGGCGCAGCGGGTCTGGCGCGATAGCCTGGCTCGCCTCGCACTGGATCATGGCGGCAAGCATCTCGGGCCGGGCTTCGGGCAGGAACTGTGCCAGCACGCCAAGCTCTCCCATGCGCGATACAACTGCACCGGGATCGGGCAGGGAGAGGAGGTTCAGCGTCTCCATCCCGATCCGCTCGCGCGACAGGCCCTTGAGCATTGGGGCAAGTTCAGCGCAGGCTTTTTCTGATTCTTCGTCTGCAGGTTGAGAGCCGAACCTCGCCTGAAACCGGAAATAACGCAGGATGCGCAAATGGTCCTCGTGGATGCGCTGGCGGGCATCGCCGATGAAGCGGATGCGGCGCGCGGCAAGGTCTGCAAGCCCTCCGAACCAGTCGAACAGCTCCCCCGTCAGCGGATCTGCGTAGAGCGCGTTGATGGTGAAATCGCGCCGCTGCGCGTCCTCGCGCCAGTCGCTGGCAAAGGCTACGGTGGCGCGGCGCCCGTCCGTACTGACGTCGCGGCGCAACGTGGTGATCTCGACCGGGCCTTCGGGCAGCAAGGCGGTGACCGTGCCGTGCTCGATCCCGGTGGGCACGGTGCGAATCCCGGCCGCTTTCAGCCGCCCGATGACATGCTCGGGCACGAGCGGCGTGGCGATATCGACGTCCTTCACGTCAAGCCCCAGCAGCGTGTCGCGGACTGCGCCGCCGACATAGCGCGCCTGCCCCTTGCCAAGCGCGGCAACCATTGCGGAGAGGTCGGCGCGGCGGGTCCATTCCGCAACAGGGAGCCTCTCAGCCATGCCAGGAGAGCCGCCGGCTCAGATTGACAAGGATGCCGGCTGTTACGCCCCAGATGCGATGCTCTCTCCACATGATCTCGAAGTAATCGCGTAGCGAATTATGAAATTCGATCTGTTTGCAGACATGATTGGCGGGATGGAGCACGAAATCGACGGGTGCCTCGAACCATTGCGCCACCTCGGAGGGGTTGGGGTGGATGTCGAGGTCGGGTGGAATGACGCCAAGCACCGGCGCGATCTCGTAACCCGTCCCCGTGCGGTAGGTGTCGGTCTGGCCAATGACGCGCACCGCGTCCGGCGGGATGCCGAGCTCCTCCCAGGCCTCGCGTAGCGCGGCTTCGACGGCGCTCTCACCGGGGTCGATGCGGCCACCCGGGAGGGCGACCTGGCCGGGATGGGCGCGCATGTTGGAGGGACGGTGCAGAAGCAGGAAGCCTGGTGCTTCCTTGCGCTCGGTCATGGCAATCAACACGGCAGCAGCCTTGAACGCGTCAATCTCGTCAGTCCGCGGATCCTTGTGGAGATCGGGATGCGGGGCGGAATGTCCCTCGCGGAACAGGCGCTCGAGGCGCTGCGACAAGGGCGTCACTGCGGCACCAGAGGAAACCGCGCGCCTTGGCTTTCGACCGATAGGTCGGAGCCGGTGAGTGCAATTTCAATGAGTTGCTGGTAGGTGCTACGGTTCAGTCTCGCCTGTGTGCCATGCCGCACGCCAAGATAGAGGGCAGGCGTTTCCGGATCGCCGCGCGCCATGATGGGGTGCTCTGCGCCCGCAATGACGAGTTCGTCGGTATTGAGCCGGAATGCGAGAGCGCCGCCGTCCTGCCGCACGTCGACAGCGACAAAAGCCGCGTCCTCGACCTCGATCGACAGCTTCTGCGCCGGTGTGACGAGATAGTGCTGTCCATCATTCTCACGCAGCAGCAGCGAGGCAAAGGCACGGACCATCGCGGGCCGCGTGATCCGTCCGCCTTCGTGGTACCAGGTGCCGTCCGCCGCGATCCGCATCGCGCTGTCGCCGGTCTCGGCCGGGGACCACCGCTCCAGCGGCGGCAGCTTGCGCTCCGCGATCAGGCCCGCGACCTGCTCCAGCGACAGTCCGGCGAGTTCGGGCGGCGGTTCATAAGGCATGGCCCACGCGATGCCAGATCAGGTCAGGATCGCCAAGGCCCCAGCATCCCTTCGCGCGGAAGGATCGCCGGGTTTTCGCACCTCGCCAGCAGGCGGGCGGGATCGTAGGGTCCGGGTAGGCTCCATCCGCCAGTGTGCTCTGCCGAGAAACCCCAGAAGCGACCGTAGTAATCCGGATCGCCGATCATCACCAGGGGCAGGGCGGCCCTTGGATCGAGCGAGGCGAGGCTTGCCGCCATCAGCGCCTTGCCGAAACCGCGTCCCTGATGCTCTGGCAGGACAGCAACCGGGCCGACCATGATCATTGGGTGCGCGCGGCCTTCCGGATCGGTCAACGCGACCGGCCAGCACTGGATCGTGCCTGCCAGCATCTCGTCCTCGTCGAGCATGGCGAAGCTGAGCGCGGGGAGCCAGCCGCTCTCGCCGCGGACCTTGTATGCGGTTCGCCGGCGGCGCTCGGGCTCGAAGGCACGGTCGAGCAGGGCTTCCACGAGCGCGGGATCGACGGAGTCGAGCGGAATGATGGCAGGTGCGGTCATCGGCCGCGCCGATAGGGCGACATGGCTGCAATGTCGATTCTGTTTACCTTGGTGCCGCGGCGGGCGCTCGCGACAGGCGCAGCAGTCGGCCATCGCTTCCGTCCTCGATCACCCAGATCGAGCCGTCCGGATGTTCCGAGATGGCGCGGATGCGCGCGCCCATGGCGATCCGCGCGACTTCGCAGCCACTCTCGCCATCGAATGCCACCCGGACCAAGCCCTGGCTAACCAGGCCGGCAATGATCGCCTGACCGGTCCAGTCGGGGAACATGCTGCCGCGATAGATGATCATGCCGCCGGGGCCGATGACAGGCGTCCAGCTCAGGGCGGGCGCGGCCATGTCCGGGCGGCTGGAATGGGGCGGGATGAGCCGGCCATCATAGTGCTTGCCCTGTGAAACCACCGGCCAGCCATAGTTGCGCCCCGCCTCGACCCGGTTGAGTTCGTCGCCGCCGCGCGGCCCGTGCTCGACCTCCCAGAGAGAGCCGTGCCCATCGAAGGCAAGGCCAAGGATATTGCGGTGCCCCAGGCTGACGTGCTCGACGCGCGCCGGATCGGGAACGCTCAATCGAACGATTTTGCCGAGGTTGCTTTTCGGGTCTTGCGCCGGGGTCATCTTCTGGCGGTCGCCCGACGCGATATAAAGCCAGTTGCCGTCAGGTGAAAACGCGAGCCGGTGCGAATAGTGTCCCCGCCCCGTGGTCTTGTCCTGCCGCCATATCACTTCGAGCCTTTCCAGGCGCGCCTTGCCGCCCTCCCGCACAAGCCGGGCCCGGCCAACCGCCGCCCCCCGCGTGTCGCCGGGGCCAGCCTCGGCCCATGAGAGGTAGACGAGGCGGTTCTGGGCATATTCGGGCGAAAGAACGACATCGCCGAGCCCGCCCTGTCCGCCGTAGTCGACCGCCGGCACGCCGCTCACCGCGATGGTGCTGCGCTTGGCAAGGTCCACCAACTTCAGGCTGCCGCGCCGCTCTGTGACCAGCGCGGTGCCTGGAGACAGGAAAGCCATGGCCCAGGGCTCATCGAAGCGGGCGACTTCGGCCATGGCAAAGCCATCGCGGGCCAATATGGAGGCAGCGGGAGCGCCTTTATCCGCCGAAGCCGTATTGCCGCAGCTGGCGAGGCCGAGCGCAAGAGGAAGGAACAGGCGGAGGCCGGACAGTGCTTTCATGGGGGCAGTAATGCACGAAACGCGCAGCTGTGCCACGTTTGTCCGGCGCAGGGCGACGCGTTGCCATGGCTGGCGCCTCACGCTAGACCGGAGCCCAGTGCGGCCGCTCAAGCTGCGAACTGGAGAGACTGGCATGAATGAGCAGACTTCCTTCAGGTTCGATGACCGCAACGTTCACTGGCTGCCCTTCCCCGGTCTCGAATCGATGTCCGTTTCGATCCTGCACGTGGACGAGGCGACGAACAGCGCCGATTTCCTCGCCCGGTTCACGCCGAACTCGAAATCGGTCATCCACCATCATATCGCAAAGACCCACATTCTGGTGATCGAGGGCGACCACGTCATTTACGAGCCCGATGGCTCGGTGCGGGAGAGCCGCCCGGTGGGGACCTATACCGCCGGTTTCGGCGGCGATCCGCACGATGAGGGCGGCGGCCCGGATGGCGCTGTCCTGCTTTACAGCGTGCGGGGCGAGAGCGAGCTTCTTTTCGAGCTTCACGATCCCGTGAGCGGCGCGGTCAGCCCGATCCTCGTCGGCGACCTCAAGGCAATGCAGGCCTTGATGCCCCAAGCCGCCTGACCTGCCAAAGGGCGGTTGCGTGAAGCGTTCAGGCAAACGATAGCGGCGGCGTGGAAAACGGGGTAGAAATTTTGGCCGGACAAGACGGGCGGGACCCACCGCGCCGCCTTGTCATCGGCGTCGACGAGGCGGGGCGCGGGCCGCTCGCGGGGCCGGTTGTCGCGGCGGCGGTGGTGCTGTGCAAGCCGCGCCCTTCGGGCCTCGACGATTCCAAGAAACTGAGCCGGGCCCGGCGCGCCGCGCTCGAGGCAGTTATCAAGCGCCGCTGCACGTGGGCGGTGGGCGTGGTCGATGTGGAAGACATCGAGCGGCTCAACATCTTCGGCGCGACGATGCGGGCGATGACGCTGGCCGTCGCGGCCCTTTGCGAGCAACTGGCAGCCGAGCCGGGGGAAGTCCTGATCGACGGCAACCTGACGCCGCATGGCCGCTGCGAAGGGTGGCGTTGGAATGCCCGCGCCATCGTCGGCGGCGATGCAGTCGAGCCCTGCATCTCTGCCGCATCGATCATCGCAAAGGAACACCGCGATCGGCTGATGCACGCGCTGGCGCTCGATCATCCGTACTATGGCTGGGAGCGCAATGCCGGTTACGGCACGCCCGAGCATCTGGCGGCACTGCGTCGGCATGGCCCCACGCCGCACCATCGGCGCGGCTTTGCGCCCGTCGCGCAGCTCGATCTGTTTGCCTGAGAGACCGGACCCGCAATTTTCGCGCCCGAAATGGCAGCGAGGCGGCACACCACATATCGAGTCCCCACAAATCCACGGACTCAACATGATGTGTGGGACTCGTTTCGTTCCGCCCGCGTTGACGGGATGTTAACCATGAATCGTCAGGATTCCCGGCGAGTCGTGCCTTGACGCAGGGTGTGGATAACTCCACCTTTGGGTCAGCGACGAGGGGAATTGGGACACGACATGGCGCAGGCATTGCTCAAGGAACGAACCGCACGGGTCAGCCCGGCCGCGCTGCCGCTGGGTCAGATCCTGGACGGAGACTGCGTCGATGCAATGCGCTCGCTTCCGTCGGCCTCGGTCGACATGGTGTTTGCCGATCCGCCCTACAATCTCCAGCTTGGCGGCGATCTGGCGCGTCCGGACGGCAGCCATGTCGATGCCGTAACCGATCACTGGGATCAATTTGACAGCTTCGCCGCCTATGACAAGTTCACGCGCGATTGGCTGACCGAGGCGCGCCGCGTTCTCAAGCCGGACGGATCGCTCTGGGTGATCGGCAGCTATCACAACATCTTCCGCGTCGGCGCGATCCTTCAGGACATGGGCTTCTGGATCCTCAATGACATTGTCTGGCGCAAGGCCAACCCGATGCCCAACTTCAAGGGCACGCGCTTCACCAATGCGCACGAAACGCTGATCTGGGCGGCAATGGGCGAGAAAGCGAAATACACGTTCAACTACCGCACGATGAAGACGCTCAACGACGAACTCCAGATGCGCTCCGATTGGGTCCTGCCGATCTGCAGCGGTCCCGAGCGCATCCGCAAGGACGGCGCCAAGGCGCACCCAACGCAAAAGCCCGAGGCACTGCTCTACCGCGTCATGCTCGCGACGACGAAACCGGGCGACGTCGTGCTCGATCCCTTTTTCGGCACCGGCACGACAGGCGCGGTGGCGCGCCGGCTGCGCCGCGAATGGATTGGCTGCGAGCGCGAGGTGGCCTACCGCGAAGTTGCGCGCGACCGGATCGAGCTGGCTCTCCCGCTCGACGAAAGCGCCATCGCCACGATGCAGAGCCCGAGAGCCGCGCCCCGCGTGGCGTTCGGCACGCTGGTAGAAACCGGCCTCATCGCGCCGGGCAGCGAAGTGACTGATCGCAAGGGCAAACTGAAGGCGACTGTCCGCTCGGACGGCACGCTCGTTTCGGGGAGCGATACCGGCTCGATCCACGGCCTCGGCGCTAAATTGCAGGGCGCGCCCTCGTGCAACGGCTGGACGTTCTGGCACATCGTTCATCAGGGCGAAGTCAAACCGCTCGACGCGCTACGGCAGACCTATCTGCTGGCGACGGAGCCTTGAGCACCGCCCACTACATCCGCCCCATCGCGCTTGCCGACAGCCCGCAGAGCGAGGAAGGCGAAGCAATCCGCCTCGCGGGCGGGCTGGCCTATGCGAGCCGCTTCGCGGTCATCCGGCGCGAGGACGGCCGCGTCGTCTCGCGCGACCGGCTTTCGGTGGTGCAGGTTCGCGAACGCCTCTCCGATTGGCCCGCTGCCCTGCGCGAGCAATGGGAGGGCCTGCAAAAGTCCCACGCCCCGATCCAGTGCGGGGAACGAACCGTCCGGCTCGACCAGCCGCAAGTGATGGGCATCCTCAACATGACGCCCGACAGTTTTTCCGACGGGGGCCAGTTTCTCGACGATCCGGACGTTGCCCATGCCCACGCCTGCGCCATGCTGGAAGCAGGTGCGGCGATCATCGACGTCGGCGGCGAATCGACGCGGCCCGGCGGCGCGGCCGTGTGGGAAGGCGATGAACTGGGGCGCGTGATCCCCGCCGTGGAGCGCCTTGCCGCGCTCGGTGCCGCGATCAGCATCGACACGCGGCGGCCCGCCGTGATGGAAGCCGCGCTCGCCAAGGGCGCACATATCATCAACGATGTCTCTGCGCTGCGCCACGATCCTCGCAGTCTTGAATTCGCATCGGGCCGGGGCGTGCCGGTCGTGCTCATGCATGCGCCGGGGAGCGGCAATGATCTCCATGCGCAGGCGAGTTACGGCGATGTCGTGCTCGACGTGTTCGACTGGTTGGCGGAGCGCCGCGATGCGGCCATTTCAGCGGGAATCGCGTGCGAACACATCGTTCTCGATCCGGGCATCGGCTTCGGCAAGAGCGTCGCGGAGAACCTCGCGCTCGTCAACGCGCTGCCGATGTTCCACGCGCTGGGTCAACCGCTCCTCGTCGGGCTGAGCCGCAAGCGGATGATCGGCGCGCTTTCGAACGAGGCGCCGGCTCACCAGAAGCTCGGCGGCTCGATCGCGCTGGCGATGAAGGCGATGGAAGCAGGTGTCCAGCTGCTGCGCGTCCATGACGTGCCCGAGACGGTTCAGGCCGTGCGGGTGTGGCGCGGCCTGCGCGATTCGGCGCTGACCGATTTCGCCCAAATCCCGGCCTGACGCGCTCTACAGCGAGCGGCAGCGCCCGGTATTCGTGCGCTCGACCGTTCCGTCCTCATCGTAACGGATCTGCATCGTCGATCCGTTGTTGCTGATCCAGCGGATCGTGGCAGGATACCACTTGCCGTCGCTCCAGCGGCACTGGACCGATGTGTCGACGTCCCAGTCGAAGGGGTGGAGTTCGGTCACCGGGCCGACACCGACGTCCCCATCGTCGAACTTAACGGTGACCTGGTCACCCTTTCGCTCGACCACCACGCCCGGATAGTATTCGCGGCTGCCTTCCCACTGCGAGAGCACCCAGTCGCCGACTTGCTGTGCCGCGGCAGGGCCGGGCAGTGCCATTGCGGCCCCAACACCGTACGCCAGAAGAAGCCTGTACCTGCTCACTTTCACCCCCCGATATGGAAACAAGGGTGCAAATCTAGCGCTCTACGCGGCGTTGTCGATGCCAAGCTCGCTCAATTTCCGGTAGAGTGTGGAGCGCCCGATCCCGAGCCGGCGCGCCACTTCGGTCATGCGGCCCCGGTAGTGCCCGATAGCGAGCCGGATGACGTCGGCCTCGATCTCTTCGAGGGGGCGCAGGTTCCCGTCGGAAGCATAGAGCATGACGCCGATGCTTTCCTGATGGCCGTTTCCTGTGCTGCCATGCTGTTCGTTGCCGAACAGGCTGGAGAGCTGAGGGAAATCGTCTGCCGTCAGCGCGTCGCCGTCACAGAATACGGCGGCGCGGAACAGCACGGCCTGAAGCTGCCGAACGTTGCCTGGCCAGTCGAACGCAGCGAGCAGCGACAGTGCGCCGTCGGTTATGCCCAGTGCCCTGAGGCCCGGCTGCTCACCGATGCGCGCCAGGAAATAGCGCGCGAGAGCGGGGATATCTCCCGCACGTTCGCGCAAGGGCGGCAGACGGACTGTCACCGGGGCAATCGCCTGATGCAGTTCGGGCAGGAAGAGTCCTGCATCGACCATGTCGCGCAGTGGCAGGTTGCTCGCGGCAAGCAGGCGAACATCGACGCGGAAGGAATGGCGCGCGCCGATCGGCTGCACGCCGCCTTTCGTCAGCGCCTCGACCAGCCGCTCCTGCACGCCAAGCGGCAGGCGGTCGATCTCGTCAATGGCGAGCGTGCCGCCGTCGCAATGCTGGAGCGCCCCGATCTGGCGGTCGAACGCACCGGGGAAGGCGCCTTTCTCATGCCCGAACAGCGCCGATTCGACGCTGCTGGCGGGCGTGCCGCCAATGTTGAGGATGCGAAGCGGCGCGCGGGCGCGCGGACTGGCCGCATGCATCGCGCGGATGAGCATTTCCTTGCCCGAACCGCTTTCGCCCTCGATCAGGACCGGCCCGTGGCTGCGCGCGGCCTTGGCGGCAACGGCAAGCGCAGTGCGGAAGGTCGGCGCGGCGCCGATCATCGATTCGAATTCGGGATTGGACGAGAGCTTTTCGGTGAGCGGGGCAAGCTCGTCACGCGGTGTCTCACGCGTGGTCGCGGCGCGCAGGGCCTGCATAAGGCGGTCGGGTGCGACCGGCTTGATCAGGTAATCAGTCGCACCGGCGCGCATCGCCTCGACTGCCAGCAGCGGCGAAGCACTGGTCGTCAGCATCAGGATGGGGAGCGCGGGACGGCGGGCATGAAGCTCGCCAATAAGGGTGCAGGCGTCGTCACCTGGCACCCATTGGTCGAGGATGATGGCATTGAGTTGCATGCCCTGGCGTGTGCCCAGCATGGCTATGGCCGTTTCCGAATCGCGCGCAATCAGCGTCCGCCAGCCCTCGCGGGCAGCCAGTGCCGAGATCAGCCTGCACTGTGCAGGCTCATCGTCGATCAGCATGAGCAGGCGTTGCTCGAGGTTGGCCATGGCAGGTTTGCGCTATCCCGTCCCGTGTTGGGTCCGGCATCTCGATAAACGCACTAGGTAAAGAGGCGCTTAAGTTCACCCCTCTTGAGTGTGCGGGCAGGCGCAGCTAGAGACGGCGCGGGCCACGACGTGGCAATTGACTGACGACGCATCGAAAGGACGATCATGGCATCGGGCAATGACATGAAATCAGCGAACGAATCCTATGGTGGCTTCATCACCGGGCTGAAGTGGGGATCGGTGCTGATCGCGATTACGGTCGCGGTCGTTATGCTGCTCATCGTCTGATGGCTTTGGCGTCCGGCTTGATCGACGGCCCGGCGGGGCCTTTATCAACGACAAGGTTCTGACGATGGATTTCGTCTCCGTCCTGTCGATCTTCGTGCTCGCCTGCTTCGTGGGTTACTATGTGGTGTGGTCGGTCACGGCGGCACTGCATACGCCGCTCATGGCAGTGACCAACGCGATCTCCTCGGTCATCGTCGTTGGCGCGCTGATTGCGGCTGGCTCGTTCGGCCTTTCAAGCTGGCTCGGCCTTGCGGCTGTCACGCTGGCCAGTATCAACATTTTCGGTGGTTTCGCGGTGACTGCACGCATGCTCGCGATGTACCGGCGCAAGGAGCGCTGATGGGACACGACATGCCGGCGCAGTGGGCGCTTCTGGCTTATCTTGCAGCTGCGGTGCTGTTTATCCTGGCGTTGCGGGGGCTGAGTTCTCCCGCGACGAGCCGGACGGGCAACCGTTTCGGCATGGCGGGCATGACCATCGCGGTCGTGACGACGCTTTTGGCTCACATGCCCGTCCTCGCGGATGGCTCGACCGACTGGTTGACGTTGGGCAAGGTCGGCGCGGCGATTGCGCTGGGCGCCGGCATTGGCATTGTCGTCGCGCGGCGCATCGCGATGACCGACATGCCGCAGTTGGTCGCGGCGTTTCACAGCCTTGTCGGTCTTGCGGCGGTTCTGGTTGGCTGGGCGGCGTATCTCAATCCTGGCGCCTTCGGGATTGTGGGTGCGGACGGCCATATCCACGACGTTTCGCGGCTTGAGCTTTCGCTTGGCATCGCTATCGGCGCGATCACCTTTTCGGGCAGCGTGATCGCTTTTCTCAAGCTTGCCGGCAAGATGAGCGGCGCGGCGATCCTGCTGCCGGGGCGCCACGTCATCAATATGGGCACGTTGCTCGCCATCCTTGGTCTGGTCGGCTGGTTCACGCAGGATCAGTCGCTATGGATCATTGCCACGATCACGGTGCTGGCATTCTTCATCGGCTTCATGCTGATCATCCCGATCGGCGGCGCGGACATGCCGGTCGTCGTCTCGATGCTCAACAGCTATTCGGGCTGGGCCGCGGCTGCGATGGGCTTCACGCTCCAGAATACGGCTATGATCGTCACGGGCGCGCTCGTCGGCGCGTCGGGCGCGATCCTCAGCTACATCATGTGCCGCGCCATGAACCGCAGCTTCATTTCGGTGATCGCCGGCGGCTTCGGGGCCGAGGCGACTGTCGCCGGAGAGCGGGTCGAGCGTCCGTGGAAGCGCGGCTCGGCAGAGGACGCGGCGTTCCTGCTGGAAGAGGCCAGCCTCGTCATCATCATCCCCGGTTACGGCATGGCCGTCGCCCAGGCACAGCACGTGCTGCGCGAGATGGGCGACCTTCTCAAAGAACGCGGCGTCACGGTCAAATACGCCATCCATCCGGTCGCGGGACGTATGCCGGGGCACATGAACGTGCTGCTGGCCGAGGCCAACGTGCCTTACGATGAAGTGTTCGAGATCGACGACATCAACGCCGATTTCGCGCAGGCGGACGTGGCTTTCGTCATTGGCGCGAATGACGTGGTCAATCCCGCCGCCAAGACCGACAAGGGCTCGCCGATCTATGGCATGCCGGTGTTCGACGTCGAAAAGGCGCGCACCATCATGTTCATCAAGCGCTCGATGGGCGGCGTGGGCTATGCCGGGGTCGACAACGACGTGTTCTACATGGACCAGACGATGATGCTGCTGGCCGATGCCAAGAAGATGGTCGAGGACATCGTCAAGACGCTCCGTCAATGAGGCACGGACTGCTGCTGGTTGTCGCCGCGCTCGCGCTCGGGCCAGGCTGCGTGTCCAAGCTGGCGTATGGCCGCGTCAAGAGCGCGCTGGTCGATGCCGGTCTTTCCGAGTCCAACGCCGGCTGCATGGCCGACCGGATGACCGACAAGCTGACCATTGCGCAGCTCCGTAAGCTTGAGGCCCTGCGCGGCGAAAAGCGCTCGCTGGCAGATTATTTGGTGGCCGTGCGCCGCGTCAATGACGCCGAAGTGCTGGGTGTGACGGCCAGTTCCGCTGCCTTGTGCACAACCGGGCTTGCCCGATAGTCTGGACGCCGCAACCGGGCTTGCGCTAGGAACCTGTGCGGGCAGGGGGGTACGTATGTTCGTTCGTCTTGGCGGACGAAACCCAGAACTGGCCGAAAGGATGAAACGTTGCGTAAACTCGGCCTGATCGGCGGCATGAGCTGGTATTCGACCCGCACTTATTACGAACACATCAACCGGCGAATTCAGGTAAGCAAGGGCACGCAGGCCAGCGCGCCTCTCTTGATCGAGAGCCTCGATTTCTCGGACCTCGTCGGCTTGTCGAGCGCCGAGGACTGGAGAAAGGCAGCGGATGTCCTTGCCGATTCGGCGCAGCGGCTCGAGCAGGCGGGAGCGACGGCGCTGATCATCGGCGCCAATTCGATGCACAAGGTTTACGATCCCGTGGCGGCTGCCGTCACCATACCGATCATCCACATCGCGGAATGCGTCGGCCGCCAGATGGCCGAAAAAGGTGTCAAGCGCGCCGCTCTTATCGGCACGCGCAACGTCATGGTCGAAAGCTTCTACCGCCAGAAACTGGTCGCCAACGACATCGAACTGCTGCCGCCCGAGATGGAGTTCGTCGAGACGCTCAACCGGATCATCTACGAAGAGCTGATCGCGGGCAAGGTCAGCCGCCAGTCCGAACGGGCGCTCAAGACCATCATTACCAACCTGGCGCAGGACGGGGCGCAGGCCATCGTGCTTGGCTGCACCGAGCTGGAGATGATCGTTGACGTCAATGCCAATGTCCTGCCGATCTTCGATTGCACGCGAATCCACGCCGATGCCGCGTCCGAATGGATTCTGGGCTGACCGGACTTGCCCCGCGCGCCCTTTGCTTCCGATCCGGACCGTTCGCGCGGCCGCGAGTTCGGCCTTGAAAACACGCTCTCGCGAGGTCCCCGCAGCGAGTACCAGCGCGACCGTGACCGCATCATCCACTCGATCGCCTTCCGCCGGTTGCGCTACAAGACGCAGGTCTTCGTGGCTCCCGATGGCGATCACTACCGCGTCCGCCTGACTCACAGCCTTGAAGTTGCCCAGATCGCGCGAGTGATCGCACGGGCGCTAGGCATTGACGAGGATCTGACCGAGGCGCTGGCGCTGGCGCACGATATCGGCCACGCACCGTTTGGCCATGCAGGGGAAGACGCGCTCGACGCAGCGCTCCACGCGCATGGCGGGTTCGATCACAATGCGCACAGCCTGCGCGCGCTGATGCGGCTCGAATCGCCCTATTGTGAGCATGACGGCCTCAACCTGACGTGGGAGACGCTGGAAGGCCTCGCCAAGCACAATGGCCCGGTGAGCGATCCGCCGTGGGCACTTGCGGAACTCGACGCCGCATGGGCGCTCGATCTTGGCACATGGCCGTCGCTCGAGGCGCAAGTCGCCGCGATCTCGGACGATATCGCTTACGACAACCACGATATCGACGACGGCCTGCGTGCTGGCTTTCTCGACCTCGAAGAGCTGCTGGCGCAGGACCTCGTTGCCGATTCCTGGCGCGAGGTTGAGCGGCGCTATCCCGGCGCGCCGCAGGACCGCAAGCTGCGTGAGCTGGTGCGCGGACAGATCGGGCTGATGGTCAACGATGTCCTCGCGCAGACCCGCTTGCTGACCGAGGGCATGACGAGCGTGGGCGACGTGCGCGCCGCCGGACAGGCGAGCGCCGACTTCTCGCCCGAACTGGCCGAGCGCGAACGGGCGTTCAAGCGCTTCATGTACGAGCGGCTCTATTTCCACCCGGCCCAGCTTGCCACGGCGAGGGGTGCGCATTCGGTGATTGCCGAACTTTTCGCTGCCTATTCGCAGGAACCCGTCCTGATGGACGAGGAATGGATCGCCCGACTGCCGCGCTTTGAGCCGCAGCGCAGCCGTCACATTGCCGACTACATCGCGGGCATGACCGATCGCTTCGCGATTTCGCGCCACCGCGAAATCTATGGCCGCACCCCCGAGGGGCTGGGCAATGTCTGATCTGCACCGCCATGCCGCGGCTTAAGCGCGTCTGCCTCGTTGGCGCGAGCGGTCTGGTCGGCTCGCATGTCATGGCCGAGGCGCGGTCGCAGGCTGGGCTGCGCTTGATCGGGGTCGCCCGCAGCGAAGTGCCGTTGCCACCCGGTGCGCGCATGGAAATGCTGGTTGCGCCGGTCGAGGACTGGGGCGATGCCATTGCCGCCAGCGGAGCCTCCGCGCTGATCTGCGCGCTCGGCACGACATGGGCCAAGGCCGGAAAAGACGAGGCGGCGTTCCGCGCGGTCGATCACGATCTGGTGCTCGCAGTTGCCAAGGCGGCCAAGGCCGCCAGGATAGAGGCCATGGTACTGGTCTCCTCGGTCGGCGCCGATCCGGCCAGCAAGAACCGCTACCTGCGCACCAAGGGCGAGGCCGAGCAGGCAGTGGAGCGAGTGCGCTTTCGCCGGCTCGACATCCTGCGGCCCGGATTAATACGCGGCGAGCGCGGAGAAAGCCGGCCGCTTGAGCGCCTTGCCATGCTGGCGAGCCCGCTGACCGACCGGCTGCTGCATGGCGCGCGCCGCAAGTACCGTTCGATCGGGGCGGCGGACCTTGCACGCGCGGCGCTCTGTCTTGCCCGCGAGAAAGCCGCCGGGCACTTCATCCACGAGCACGAAGGGATTCACTATGCCATCCGCAGGGGTGGGGATATTTCGCGCGGGCGTTCCGCGCACAGTTGACTCAAGGGCGCCTTTGCCGTCATTCCAGCCCCGACGCTGACCGCGCGGGAGAGCTCTTCCCGATTCGCCTGCGGAATTTCCGCTGGCAGATCGGGGGACGCCGAAGGAGCAACCGCCCCGGAATCTCTCAGGCACAAAGGACCGCGCAAGGTCGATAGCGTCGCTCTGGAAAGTGTCCTGTTTCCTTCGGGAGGCGGGGCCGCCGAAGGGGTAACTTCGCGGATGGTCGTTGGCCACTGCGGGGGAAAGCTCTCAGGCTTCCGTGACAGAGGGGGCACCTGACCGGTGTGCCAAACTGCGCGGACGTGTGCCCATGAGCGATGAAATCAAGATTGACGATGATTCCGAAGGCGAGGCTGATGCTATCGGCCTGCTGCCGCTCGATGCCTGGCACCGCGCGCGCGGCGGCCGGATGGTTGAGTTCGCGGGCTACTGGATGCCCGTCCAGTATCAGGGCATCATTGCCGAGCACCTCTGGACCCGGGAGAGTGCGAGCTTGTTTGACGTGAGCCACATGGGGCAACTTGTCGTCAGCGGACCCGGCGCGGGCAAGGGGCTTGAGGCTTTGCTTCCCGCTGATCTGGCGGCGTTGAAATCCGGCCATATCCGCTACTCGTTGCTGCTGAACGACGGTGGCGGCATTCTCGACGACCTGATGGTAACGCGGCTGGGTGAGTGCGAGAGCGAGGGCGAGGCGTTCTATCTCGTCGTCAATGGTGCCACCAAGTGGGACGACATCGCCCACTTGCGCGACTTTTTGCCCGATGAGATCACCCTCAACCACCTCGCCGACCACGCCTTGCTTGCGCTGCAAGGTCCGAAAGCGGCCGAGGCTCTTGAGCGCGTGCTGCCGGGCGCCGCGAGCGGGCTCAGGTTCATGCAGTCGGCCGAAGCGGAGTGGCAGGGCGCCCGGCTTTCGATCGGCCGTTCGGGCTATACCGGCGAGGACGGTTTCGAGGTCTCGCTGCCGACCAGCCATGCCGAAGCATTCGCCGAGGCGCTCTGCGCGCAGCCGGAGGTGCGCCCCGCCGGGCTGGGCGCGCGCGATTCGCTGCGACTCGAGGCCGGATTACCGCTCTACGGGCATGACCTGAACGAAGAGACTGACCCGGTCAGCGCCGGTCTTGCCTTCGCCCTTTCCAAACGCCGCCGCGCCGAGGGCGGGTTTCCGGGAGCTGAGCGCGTACTTGGCCTGCTGGCATCAGGCGCGCCGCTGCGCCGCGTCGGGCTCAGCGTCGATGGCCGCATGGCAGCGCGCGAAGGCGCGACCGTGCTGGCGGAAGGCAGGGAGGTTGGCCGCGTTACTTCGGGCGGTTTCTCGCCCAGCCTGGAACATCCCGTCGCCATGGCCTTTGTCGAAGCGGCGAGCGCCGCCCCCGGCACCGAGCTTTCAATCGAGAACCGGGGCAAGCGCCTGACCGCGCGCGTCGTGCCCATGCCGTTCGTCCCCCACCGCTATTTTCGCTGAGGAGAAGTCCCGATGCCCGTCTATTTCACCAAAGATCATGAGTGGATCGACGTCGATGGCGACAGCGGCACCGTTGGCATCACTGATTACGCGCAGGGCCAGCTTGGCGACATTACGTATGTCGAACTTCCCGCGACGGGCCAGTCAATCTCCAAAGGTGATACGGCCTGCGTCGTCGATTCGGTCAAGGCTGCGTCGGACGTCTACAGCCCGGTTGGCGGTGACGTGACGGGAAACAACGCCGCGCTTGAGGACGAGCCCGAGCTGGTCAATTCCGACGCAGAAAAGGCAGGATGGCTATTCCGCATTCGCCTGTCCGATGAAGGCGAGCTGGCCGGTCTGATGGACCGTGCTGCCTACGATGCCTACGTGGCGGGGCTGTAAGGCGCGATGCGCTACCTCCCCCTGACCGAGGCGGACCGCGCCGCCATGCTGGGCACGATCGGTGCCGGGGCGATCGACGACCTGTTCGTCGATGTGCCAGAGGCTGCGCGTCTTGCCGGACCCATCGCGGGCCTGCCGCTCCATGCGAGCGAAATGGCAGTCGAACGACATATGTCGGCGCTGGCGGCAAGGAACGTCTCGGCGGGATCGGTGCCGTTTTTCCTGGGGGCAGGCGCCTATCGCCACCATGTTCCGGCATCCGTCGATCACCTGATCCAGCGCGGCGAGTTCCTGACGGCTTACACGCCGTACCAGCCGGAAATCGCGCAAGGCACGCTGCAAGTCCTGTTCGAGTTCCAGACCCAGGTCGCGCGCCTGTTCGGCACGGATGTCGCCAATGCCTCGATGTACGATGGCTCGACCGCGTGCTGGGAGGCCATCGCCATGGCGGGCCGCGTGACCAAGCGGGGCAGGGCGCTTCTTTCGGCGGGGCTTCACCCGCACTACGTCTCGACCGCCGCGACCATGGCGCGCTTCACTGGCGACGAGATCCTTTCGTCACTGCCCGAGCTTGATGCCGAGCCCGACGATGCCGCCCTGATCAGCGCCATCGACGAGGCGACGTCGTGCGTCGTCGTGCAGTATCCCGACGTCCTCGGCCGCATTCCCGATCTCGCCGCGCTGGCCGCGGCGGCGCACGCGAAGGGCGCGTTGTTGATCGCCGTGGTGACCGAGCCGGTCGCGCTTGGCCTGCTTGAGGCACCGGGCCATCTCGGCGCGGACATCGTGGTGGGCGAGGGCCAGTCGCTTGGCGTCGGGCTTCAGTTCGGCGGGCCGTACCTCGGCCTGTTCGGCTGCCGGGAGAAATTCGTTCGGCAGATGCCCGGGCGGCTGTGCGGACAGACAGTGGACGCGGAAGGACGGCGCGGTTTCGTGCTGACGCTTTCGGCGCGCGAGCAGCATATCCGGCGCGAAAAGGCGACCAGCAATATCTGCACGAATTCAGGACTTTGCGCGCTGGCCTTCTCGATCCACATGACGCTGCTGGGCGGCAAAGGGCTGGAAAAGCTCGCCCTGCTCAACCACGCAAGGGCGCAGGCATTGGCTGAGCGGCTGTCGGCCGTGCCGGGCGTCTCCGTGCTCAACGCTGCGTGGTTCAACGAGTTCACCGTGATCCTGCCCCGCGATGCGCGCGAGGTGGTTCACGAGCTTGCCGTCGCCGGTGTGCTTGGCGGGGTGTCGCTGGGCCGGCTCTATCCCCAGGCTGGCGAACTGGCCAACGCGCTGCTGGTCACGGCCACGGAAACGGCCTTGCCCGAGGATATCGAGGCATTTGGCGTGGCGCTGGAGCATGTTCTCGCGCCGGTCTCCCTTTTGCAGGGAGCAGCAGCATGAGTGCGCCCAATGCCGCCGGTTGGCGTCCCGAGATGGGGCCTGCCCAGCATCCCGATCAGGAATGGCACCTCTATCAGACTCAAAGCGGCGACCGCGGCCTGATGCCTGAGGAGCCGCTGATTTTCGAGCTTGGCGCGCCGGGCAAGTGCGGCGTCGATATCGACGCTCCCTCCCACGAGGTGCAGCCCGCTCTCGCCCGGTTTCTGCGCAAGGCCGCTCCGGCGCTGCCCGGACTGACCGAGCCGGAGACCGTTCGGCACTACACCCGGCTCAGCCGCCAGAACTACGGCATTGATCTCGGGCCGTTTCCGCTCGGTTCGTGCACAATGAAGCACAACCCGCGCCTCAACGAAAAGGTGGCGCGCCTGCCGGGCTTTGCCGACGTCCATCCGCTCCAGCCGCAGGAAACGGTCGAGGGCGCGCTTGTGGTGATTGAAGAGCTCGCGCACTGGCTCTGCACCCTGACCGGCATGCCCGGCATCGCCATGACGCCAAAGGCCGGCGCGCACGGCGAACTGTGCGGCCTGCTCTGCATCCGCGCCGCGCACGAGGCCAAGGGCGATCCGCGCGATGTCGTGCTGGTGCCTGAAAGCGCCCACGGCACCAATCCGGCGACAGCGGCCTTCGCTGGCTACCGGGTGGAAAGTATCCCAGCGGGCGCGGACGGCCGTGTCGATCTGGCCGTGCTCACCGCGCGGCTTGGTCCCGACGTCGCGGGCGTCATGATCACCAACCCCAACACTTGCGGCCTGTTCGAGCGCGACATGAAGGCGATCAGCGACGCGGTTCACGCAGCGGGGGGCTATGTCTATTGCGACGGGGCCAACTTCAACGCCATCGTCGGCAGGGTGCGCCCTGGCGATCTTGGCGTCGATGCGATGCATATCAATCTGCACAAGACCTTCTCGACGCCGCACGGCGGGGGCGGGCCGGGGGCGGGGCCAGTGGTCCTTTCGGAGGCTTTGTGCCCCTTCGCGCCGCTGCCGTATGTCGCGCGGCAGGCTGATGGATCGATCCGCCTGATCGAGGAGGTCGAGGCGGCGCGCGATGGTTCGCAAAGCTTTGGCCGGATGAGCGCCTTCCATGGCCAGATGGGCATGTTCACGCGCGCGCTGACCTATATCCTGAGCCACGGCGCCGACGGACTGCGCCGGGTGGCCGAAGATGCCGTGCTGAACGCCAATTATGTCCTACGAAGCCTCGACGGCGTTCTGGCAGCGCCGTTTGGTGCCTCAGGCCCCTGCATGCACGAAGCCTTGTTCAGTGATGACGGGCTGGCTGAAGGTTTCTCCACGATTGACATCGCCAAGGGCCTTATCGACGAAGGCTTTCACCCGATGACGGTCTATTTCCCCCTGGTGGTGCATGGTGCCATGTTGGTCGAGCCAACCGAAACCGAGAGCAAGGCCGGACTCGACCGCTTCATCGCTTCTTTGCGCAGTCTCGCGATGAGGGCACGGAATGGAGATGAGCGGCTTAGGTCAGCGCCGCATTTCTCACCGCGTCGCCGACTTGACGAGACGCAGGCGGCACGAAAGCCGGTTCTGACATGGCGGGACGTTGCCGCGCCGGACTGAGAGCCGGCGCGGGCGCATCAATCAAGTCAGGTCTTCTTGTCGACGGCGTCCGCAGCGGATTCGAGATCGTCGCCGGCGCCGCGGACGGTATTGCAGGCCGATGCGCCAAGCGCGATGCTGCCGGCGACAAGTGCAAATACAACTTTCTTCAACATGGCAGGTCCCTTCGTTTGAAGACTGCCAGATGTGCAGCAGCCTGCATCACCCGAAACGCATGGTCCGCGCGCATGTTCCGGGTCGAGATTCTGGAGGGGCGTCTCAATCGAACTCGGTGGGAGACGGCGGGGCCGGACGCTTGTGCAGGGTTTCGCGCCAACTGATGATGAGGCCCGCGGCAACGATGAGGGGGGCGCCCAGGAACAGGGCGGGACCCGGCAAGGTTTCCCAGACGATCCAGGCGATTAGGGTGGACCAGAGAATCGCTGTGTAGTCCATCGCCATGACGGTTGATACAGGGGCAAATCGCAGCGAGGCCGTGGCGCAGAACTGGGCGCATGTCCCCACCGTACCGATTGCCAGCAGCAGGAACCAGTCCTGCGCATCGTGATCGGTGGCGTAGAACGGCAGGAACAGCGCTGCGGTCGGCGTTCCGATCAGCGCGAAATAGAAGACGGTCGATAGGCTGCTTTCCGTGCGGGTCAGACTGCGAATCTGAAGCGTCGCCAAAGCGATGAGGAGGGCCGCGAGCAGGCCGATGCCGAGACCCGCCATACTGACGTGCTGCGCGCCGGCACCGCCCGGCTGTGCAATGATAGCAACGCCGGCGAATCCGATGAACACGGCCGCCCAGCGCCATGGACCGACGATTTCCCTGAAGACGATCGCTGATAGTAACACGGCGAAAAGCGGCGTCGAGAAACTCAGCGTCGTCGAGACGGGCAGGGGCAGCATCGAGATCATCAGGAAATTCGCCGACATGGCAAGCATGCCCAGCCCAGCGCGCCAGGCGTGTCCCTTCAGGCGCGTTGTCCGGAGAGCGGCGATATTGCCGGTCGCCACCACAAAGCCGAGCAGCAGCGGGATCGAGACAAACTGCCGCCAGAAAATGATCTCGGGGAGAGACAGTCCGCGTTCCGCACTGTATTTGACCAGCGCCATGATCATCGCAAGCTGCGCCACGCTCAACAAGCGAAGGGCGATTGCCAGGCGGGGTCGATCGGGGGCCACGGCGTTGCTTTAGACGCGCCGCGCGCAGTGGCAATGGTTGGGTAGAGATTTGGCACCAGGCCTCAGAGAGGGCAGACAATCTCTGGTCCGGCCAGCGCGAAATAGCGCGCCATGAGCCGCGCGCCCCGGTCGCTGAGCGCAATGAACGCCCGCCGCCTGTCAGCCGTGTCCTCAAGCCGGACAAGCAGGCCCGCTTCGGTCAGGATCCTGATCCAGCGCAAGGCCGTCGTGGAAGGTACGCCGGAAGCAATGCACAGCGACGTGACCGAGACGCGCTTGTGCTCGGCATGGGCAGCAGTGAGATCGAGCAGGATATCCCAGGCGGGATCGCTGAACAGGTCGTTCGGGAAGACCTGCGCGCGGAGCTGCCGCTGGCTGATAACGCGGCGCAGGAGACGCGGATCGGGAAGAGGAAGTTGCGGGGCTCGCACCATGCCGGACTGCGCACTGCTCGCCGGGCGCGGCTGTCCGGGGCCGAAGTTGAATGCGGAAGGTGCGTCCGGCACGGCCCCGAACGGGCCGCAGGAGCAGTTCTTTTCGGCTGAAGCAACGTTTTCGAGCCGGTGCAGGAGATCGGCGATTTTACTGGCGAGTTCGTCGAGCGCCCGCCGGTCGCTTTCGCCGAGCATGGTCAGCCGGCCTTCCCGCAAGCACTGGATTCGTTCGACATCGATGGTCCAGTCACTCAGCACTCCCTGCCGGCGCCAGGTAGGCCTGAAAAACGTCCCGGACTGAAAGCACCCCGCGATCGGGCCATTCCGGAGCGGCAAAGAATCAGGCACTCGCCAGTTGCCCGTGCCCGGACCCCGCAAGGAATGTCATGGGCACGCCGCAATGATGCGAAACGATCCGAGATTTTGCCATACGGGCAAATCCATATATGACAGGCTTTTGTTCCAGGATCGCGGCCGATGTCCACAGTCTCTTCCAGCTCTGCGACGGCTAGCGTTCCGGACGCCGAACTCGCCAGGCTGCTCGATCAGGCCCTCGGCCGCGCGGACGGGCTTGGCCTGGATCTGGTTGCCGTTCGCATTGCGCAGGCGATCGATCAGCTTGGCGGACCGAGGCGCGCTGTTACAGAGGCGGGCGACTGGAACTGATCCCGCCCGGACACTCCGTGGCCAGCAAGATCAGAGGCAAGCTTCCAGATAGGCCTGATCGAAGCCGAACTGACGTGCCTTTTCAAGCGTATAGGGCCTGAGTCCCGAGGCCCGGAATTCACCGATGATCTTGCCATCCTCGCTCTCGTCGAGATACTCGAACTTGAACAATTCCTGTGTGACGATCACGTCACCTTCCATGCCGATCACTTCGGTGACGTTGGTGGTGCGGCGCGAACCGTCGCGCAATCGCTTGACCTGAACGATGAGATCGACCGATTCGGCGATTTGGCGGCTGATCGCTTCTTTAGGGATCTTGATATCACCCATCAGGATCATGTTTTCCATACGGCCGAGGCATTCGCGCGGGCTGTTGGCGTGAAGCGTACACATCGAGCCGTCGTGGCCGGTGTTCATCGCGGCGAGGAGGTCAAAGCACTCCGCGCCGCGAATTTCGCCGAGGATGATCCGGTCAGGACGCATACGCAGCGCGTTTTTCACAAGGTCGCCGATTGTAATCGCGCCCTGTCCCTCAAGGTTGGGGGGACGGGTTTCGAGCGGCAGCCAGTGCGGCTGCTGAAGGCGGAGTTCGGCCGCGTCCTCGATGGTCAGCACGCGCTCGCCGGGATCGATCATCTTGGAAAGGGCGTTGAGCATCGTGGTTTTACCCGAGCCAGTGCCGCCCGAGATGACGACGTTCATCCGGCATGCGCCCGCGATCTTGAGCGCGGTGCACATCTTTTCGCTCATCGAGCCGAATTCCTTGAGCATGTCCAAGGTGATCGGTTTTTCGGAGAACTTGCGAATCGAGATAGCGGTGCCGCGCAAGGACAGCGGCGGAATGATGACGTTGACGCGGCTGCCGTCCTTGAGGCGGGCGTCGGCGAGCGGCGTTGTCTGGTCGACGCGGCGGCCGACCTGGTTGACGATGCGCTGCGCGATTCCAAGAAGGTGCTGTTCGTCGCGGAACTTAATCGATGCGACCTGAAGCTTGCCCTTCTTTTCGATGTAGGTCTGGTCCGGGCCGTTGACCATGATGTCCGAGATGTCGGGATCGTTGAGCAGTTCTTCCAGCGGACCGAAGCCGAGCAGTTCGTCGATCAGCACCTTTTCAAGCGCGAACTGCTCGCGCCGGTTGAAGGTGATCTTCAGCTCGGCCAGCACTTCCATGATGATCGGGCGGAATTCCTCGGACAGTTCGTCCTTCGTCAGCGTTGCAGCCGCCTCCGGATCGACGCGCTCGAGCAGGCGCGGCAGCACCTGTTCCTTGATTTTGTGGATCGAGGCCTCGAAGCCGCCCTGGTCATTGGTCTCATGGACGTGGTTGACCCGGTCAGCGAGCCGGGTCATCGCATCTGATTTGAGCGACGCACTGTCGACCGGCCGGTCGAACGGGTCTTCGCCGGGAAGTCCGGGGAATTGGTCGCTGGTCTGGAACGGCGAGGGCACCGGCGCCGAACCGCCCGGATTGTTCTCGCCCCCCTTGAGCGGACGCGCCACGCCAAAGGCCGGGCGTGCGCCCTGTCCCATTCCGCCAACACCGTTCCGGCGACCGAATGCACTCATGTTAACCAGCCTCGCAGGCGGCCACTCGTCCGGAAGACTTTGACCGTGGCTAACGTCATTGATCAATAAGGTTGAAAAATCCCTAAACCGGCGCGCAGGCCCGGAAATTTCAGCAATGCTTGAAGACAAAAAAAGGGCGCCCGGCGGCGCCCCTTGCTTGAGCCATTAGCTCACCCGGACGGGCCGGATCAGCCCTCGACGTGCTCGGCCAGCACGGTGAGGCCGCTGGCGCTGACTTCCGCGAAACCGCCCTGGATCATGATATCCTCGGGCGCCGCATTTTCCGTGCGGTAGATGCGCAGCGCACCATCGCGGATGGTGCTCATCAGCGGGGCGTGGCCCTCGAGCACGCCGAACTCGCCCTCGCTGCCGGGGACGACGACCATGTGGACGCTTTCGGACCGGACCAGCCTGGCCGGCGTGACGAGCTCGAAGTGCAATGCCATGACCTTACGCGTCCTCGGCCAGCTTCTTGGCCTTTTCGATCGCTTCGTCGATGCCGCCGACCATGTAGAACGCGGCTTAGTGAAGGGGATCGTACTCACCGTCGACAACAGCCTTGAACGACTTCACCGTGTCTTCGATCTGGACGAACTTGCCCGGGATGCCGG